>NZ_JAVHWK010000070.1:0-3503 GCF_032159775.1 Mycobacterium sp. | reverse complement strand
CAATCACCGATGCCTTTCGCAACCTGCTGATCGGCCGTGGCGAGAAACCACGACGTGATTCGCTGCGCACGCTGGTTCCCGTGTCGGTGCGCGCCAACGGTGACATCGGCAAGGTCGACAACCGGGTGTCACTCATGTTGCCGTACCTCCCAGTCGAGGAGTCAGACCCCGCGGACCAACTGCGAACGGTGCACAGCCGACTGACGCGGGCAAAAGGCAGCGGACAGCGACAGGCGGGACAATTTCTGATCTCGGCGGCGAGCATCATTCCGTTCCCGTTAACGGCGTGGGCCATTCGCGCGGCGACCCGGTTGCCCCAACGAGGCGTCGTCACCGTGGCGACCAACGTACCGGGCCCACGAAACAAGATGTACGTAATGGGACGAAAGGTGTTGCGCATGTTCCCGATTCCACCGATCGCCCTCGGGCTTCGGACGGGAATCGCAATCGTGAGCTACGACGACAAGCTGGTGTTCGGCATCACCGGCGACTACGACACCGCCCCCGACCTCGACGACATCGCCCGCGGTATCGAACGAGCGGTGGCTAATCTTGTCGCGCTACCCGCGCCGGCCTAAGAGGCGACTGTTCATGACTCGCGCGACTGCGGATACCGAAATCGTCGCCAAGTCGATCCGGTTGGCGTGCAGAGCGCCGTCGCTACACAACAGTCAGCCGTGGCGGTGGATCGTGGGCGAGGAAGTGGTCGACCTATTCGTCGATCACGAACGAATCCTACGCTCGGCCGACAGATCGGGCCGCGAGGCGTTGATCAGCTGCGGTGCGGCCCTCGGTCATTTCCGGACCGCGATGGCCGCCGCAGGATGGAAAGCCAACGCCGACACCTTTCCCAACCCGGCCGAACGCGACCATCTCGCCTCGCTCGACTTCAGCCCAGCTGAACATGTCACCGCCGTCGAGCGCGACCGCGCCGAGGCGATACTGAATCGACGAACCGATCGGCTCCCCTTTTATGCGCCCACCCACTGGGAGGTGATTGAGCCCTGGCTGCGAAACGCTGTTGACCACGTGACGGTCTCACTCGACCTACTGCCAGACGACGCGCGGCCGGCACTGGCAGTGGCGTCCGGGCTTACGGAGTCCGTCAGGCGGTGCGACGAGTACTACGACGACGAAATGCGTTGGTGGACGGACTCTTTTCGCGGCTACCAAGGTGTGCCGCCCAGTGCGCTGGTATCTGATGCAGAGCGCGAAAGGGTCGGCTTCAACCGCACATTCCCCGCCACGCAATGCGGGGATCGCCGCCCAGACATCCGCACGGACGAAGCGAAGGTACTCGTGTTGTCGACGCCCGAATACACCCGAGCCGACGCGCTGCACTGCGGCGAGGCGCTTTCCGGCGTCCTGATCGAGTGCACCATGGCTGGACTGGCCACCTGCACGTTGTCGCATATCACCGAGTTGCCGGAAAGCCGCGCGGTCATCCAAGAGCTCACTGGAAACCGAGCCTTCCCGCAGCTCTTGGTTCGGTTGGGCAACGCGCCGGTGGCCGAGGACATCCCCGCACCGACACCGCGCCTCCCATTGAGCGCAGTCATGCAGATGAGGCTTCACGAAGGCAGGAGCGCCAGATGTCCCCAACCGTGACCAGATCCGGCATATTGGTGGGTGTCGACGGCTCGGCGGAGTCCGATGCCGCGATCCGCTGGGCAACCCATGAAGCGGTGATGCGGCATGTGGCCGTGACTTTGACGCATGTCGTTCCGCCGGTGGCGGCAAGCTGGCCGACGGGGCCGGTGTACGCCGCGATCGTCGAATGGCAACGGGACAATGCACGGCATGTCCTCGAGCAAGCCCTCAAGACGCTAGAGGCCACTGTCTCTGAGTCACTGCTCCCCGATGTACACACCGAGACACTGAACTCGAGCGTGGTGTCGACATTGGTGCGCGCATCCGACGACAAGCAGATGATCGTCGTCGGTAGCCGCGGGTCCGGTGCGCTCGGGCGACTCCTGCTGGGTTCGGTGAGTACCGGCCTGGTGCACCACGCGAGCTGCCCGGTCGCAGTCATTCGTCCGGAGCCTGAATCCTTGGACAGTGATGCCCCCGTCCTGCTGGGCGTCGACGGGTCGCCCGCCTCCGAAGCGGCGACGGCGCTGGCATTTGACGAGGCCTCCCGCCGCCGGGTGGGTCTGGTGGCTTTTCACGCATGGAGCGACGTGGCCGTGTTCCCGATTCTTGGCATGAACTGGCGCGAGTACGAGAGCCAGGGACATGAGGTCCTGAGCGAGCGGCTTGCCGGCTGGCAGGAACAGTATCCCGACGTCGATGTGCAGCGACGCCTCGTCTGCGATCAGCCGGCCCGCTGGCTCACTCGTGAGTCTGAGCACGCCCAGCTGGTGGTGGTCGGCAGTCGGGGGCGTGGCGGATTCGCGAGCACATGGCTGGGTTCGGTCAGCAACGTTGTAGCGCAGTCCGCCAACGTACCCGTACTCGTGGTACGCGCATGATCGTCACGCTGACCATGAATCCGGCGCTCGACATCACTACGAGCGCTGATCAGGTCCACCCGACCAACAAGATACGTTGCGGCGGGGCCCGTTACGATGCCGGCGGCGGCGGCATCAATGTGGCCCGGGTCGTGTCTGTTCTCGGCGAGTCCGTTTCTGCAGTGTTTCCGGTAGGCGGGCCGACGGGCGATTTGCTGACCGGGCTCGTCGGCAATGCCGACGTTCCGTATCGCCGCGTGGCGATTTCCCTACCGACTCGGGAGAGTTTCACCGTCGACGAAGAGAGCAGCGGCCAGCAATACCGGTTCGTCCTTCCTGGGCCTCGTCTGACGCCGGCCGAACAAGCCAAGTGCCTTGACGAACTGCGTTACGCGGCACGGCAGGCCGACATCGTGGTGGCCAGTGGCAGCCTTCCGCCCGGCGTTCCATCCGCTTTCTATCAAAGAGTTTCCGACATCTGTCGAGAGCTTGCGGTGCCGCTGGTCTTGGACACCTCAGGCGGCGGCCTGCGACACATCACGTCCGGGGTGTTCATCCTGAAGCCCAGCGTCCGAGAACTATGGGAATGCTTCGGGCGTGAACTTGGCACCGAATCAGAACAGTTGACCGCCGCGCACGAGCTCATCGACGCAGGCATCAGTGAGGCGGTTGTCGTGTCCCTCGGTTCCAAGGGCGCGCTACTGGCGACTCGGCACGGCAGCCAACGTTTCTCGGCGGCCGCGGTGCATGTGGTGAGCGGCGTCGGTGCGGGTGACGCCATGGTTGCGGCGATCACGGTCGGCGTGACACGGGGATGGTCGCTGAGCAAATCGGTACGGTTTGGGATCGCTACCGGGGCGGCCATGCTCATGACCCCCGGCACCGCGCCATGCCGCCGCGAGGACGCGGAACGGATCTTAGAAATCGCGCCAGAGCCAGAGGATGTCATAGGCTAGCGGAAACCTCTTGTGACAGGCGGTTCTCGGTACAACGCGGCACCGGCCGTGATTCCCGCGCCGGCGGCAACAACAATTGCCCGAGCCCCTATCTGTA
>NZ_JAVHWK010000034.1:0-28765 GCF_032159775.1 Mycobacterium sp. | reverse complement strand
CGCCGCCGGTCGACGGGAAGCAGGTCCCGCCGCCGGTCGACGGGAAGCAGGTCCCGCCGCCGGTCGACGGGAAGCAGGTCCCGCCGCCGGTTGAGAAGCAGGCCCCGCCGCCCCCTCTGCAGCAGTTGCCCCCGGATCCCAACTGCATCCCTGGTATTACCTGCTAGGACCGCCCCGCCTGCGTCGGACGACGGCGGCGACGCGAGACGGCATGCTTGCGCAGGTACGCTGTCGGCCGTGACTGAGCGGACCCTGGTATTGATCAAGCCCGACGGCGTCCAGCGACGCCTGATCGGCGAGGTAATCGGCCGTATCGAGCGCAAGGGCCTGACGATCGCCGCCCTGGAGATGCGCGACGTCGGCGAGGATCTGGCCCGCAAGCACTACGCGGAGCACGACGGCAAACCGTTCTTCGACTCGCTGCTGGAGTTCATCACGTCGGGACCCGTCGTTGCGGCGATCGTCGAGGGCTCGCGGGCCATTGCTGCCTTCCGTCAGCTCGCCGGCGGCACCGACCCCGTGGAGAAGGCCGCTACCGGCTCAATTCGCGGTGACCTGGCACTTGTCACCCAGGAAAACATCGTTCACGGGTCGGATTCGCCGGAGTCGGCTGCCCGAGAGATCGGCCTCTGGTTCCCGAGCAAATAGCTAAGACGCCCAGCCTGGTCCATCGGCGACCGGTGGTATGGGATACTGGCTGCGGGTAGACGGCTGTACACCAGGGCCGGACGCCCGAATGACGACTTAGACGAGCGCGACCACCGCTCACCTGTGGTGTGGCGCCGACCGTCCCAGCCATCATTCAGCCAGGCACCGAGTGGGTTCTGAAAGCGGACCGCTCGGAGCGAGACCATACAAGCCCGGGTCGAACCCGTCCGGGCCAACAGCGGAAGCCCTCGCGTGGCCGCGTCGACAGGACGCGCCCGGGGGCTTGAGGAGAATTCGTGGCCGACGATGCAACCACTGAAGACGTATCCGAAGAGACTCAGGAGCCGGAGGCTCAGCCCGACGGGCTGACGGTGGGCACCGAGGATTCGGACGGACCTGCCGAGGTCGTCGAGGACCAACCTGCCGAGGTCGTCGAGGACCAACCGGCCGAGGAGGTCGACGCCGCCGAACCGGAGTCCAGGACGACCCTGGAGACCACGGTGGAGCGCGCCGAGTACATGCCGCTCTTCGTGGCTCCGCAGCCTGTGAAGTTCGAGGCGCCCGTAGACGCGGACGCGGATTCCGACGACGACTACGACGACTCCGACGATTCTGACGACGATTCCGATTCCGATTCCGATTCCGACGACGACCAGGCCGAACGACCGAAAAGCCGTCGGCGCCGCGGGCGCCGCGGGCGTGGTCGAGGCCGGGGCGAGCAGAACGGCGACGGCGAGGACTCAGAGGACGGACAGTCCGACGGCCAGGCCGACGACTCCTCAGATGACTCCGACGAGGACGGCACTGACGACGAATCCGGCGGAGGCGATGCAGGCAACCGACGTCGCCGTCGCCGTCGCCGTCGCAAGTCCGGACCCGGCGCCGGAGACGAAAACGGTACGTCGCCCGACGATCCACCGAACACCGTCGTCCACGAACGCAGTGGCCGCGCGGAGAAGTCCAAGGACAAAGACAAAGATAAAGACAACGGCGAGATCCAGGGCATTGCGGGGTCGACCCGGCTGGAGGCCAAGCGTCAGCGTCGCCGTGACGGCCGGGACGCGGGGCGGCGTAGGCCGCCGATCCTGAGCGAGGCAGAGTTCCTGGCCCGCCGCGAGGCCGTCGAGCGGGTGATGGTGGTGCGCGACAAGGTCCGCACGGAGCCGCCGCACGAGGGCGCGAGGTACACCCAGATGGCCGTCCTGGAGGACGGCGTGGTCGTCGAACACTTCGTGACGTCGGCTGCGTCGGCGTCGCTGGTCGGCAACATCTATCTGGGAATCGTTCAGAACGTGCTGCCGTCGATGGAGGCGGCGTTCGTCGACATCGGGCGGGGCCGAAACGGCGTGCTCTACGCCGGCGAAGTCAACTGGGAGGCAGCGGGTCTCGGCGGCGCCGCCCGCAAGATCGAGCAGGCCCTCAAGCCGGGTGACTACGTCGTCGTCCAGGTGAGCAAGGATCCGGTTGGACACAAGGGCGCACGGCTGACTACACAGGTCTCGTTGGCGGGCCGTTATCTGGTGTACGTCCCGGGAGCGTCCTCCACCGGTATCAGCCGCAAACTGCCCGACACCGAACGTCAGCGGCTCAAAGAGATTCTGCGCGAAGTGGTTCCGCCGGAAGCCGGGGTGATCATCCGGACAGCCTCCGAAGGGGTCAAAGAAGACGACATCCGCACCGACGTCAGCCGGTTACAGGAACGATGGTCGGAGATCGAGGCGAAGGCGATCGAGACCAAGAAGAAGGCGGCCGGTGCCGCGATCGCGCTGTACGAAGAGCCGGACGTACTCGTGAAGGTCATCCGCGACCTCTTCAACGAAGACTTCTCCAATCTGATCGTGTCCGGTGACGATGCCTGGACCACCATCAATGACTATGTCAATTCCGTTGCACCGGACCTTGTCCCGCGGCTGACGAAATATGAGCCCGCAGGCGGTGACGGCCCCGACGTGTTCGCCGTACACCGCATCGACGAACAGTTGGCGAAGGCAATGGACCGAAAGGTGTGGCTGCCATCCGGCGGCACGTTGGTCATCGACCGCACTGAGGCGATGACCGTCGTCGACGTGAACACGGGCAAGTTCACCGGCTCGGGCGGCAACCTGGAACAGACCGTCACGCGCAACAACCTCGAGGCCGCCGAAGAGATCGTGCGCCAGCTGCGGTTGCGCGACATCGGTGGAATCATCGTCATCGACTTCATCGACATGGTGCTCGAGTCCAACCGCGACCTGGTGTTGCGCAGGCTGACCGAGGCGCTCGCCCGCGACCGCACGCGTCACCAGGTGTCCGAGGTGACATCGCTGGGTCTGGTGCAGCTGACGCGAAAGCGGCTGGGCACGGGGCTGATCGAGGCGTTCTCCACACCGTGCTCGCATTGCGCGGGCCGGGGCATCTTGTTGCACGCCGATCCCGTCGACTCGGCGTCCACCCCAGGCCGCAAGTCCGAATCCGGACGCCGCGGCAAGCGCGGCAAGAAGGGCGCCCGGGCCGAGGACGTCCCCGTCGCGAAGGTGCCCCCGCATCAGGGCGAGCATCCGATGTTCAAGGCGATGGCGGCCGCCAACGGGCGCCACGATGACGAGGACGCCCCCGACGAGGACTTCAAGGATGAGGACGATAAGGCCGCCGAGGAAGTGGCCGAGGTCGACGCCGACACCATCAAGAAGGCTGTCGTCGACTCCGCTGATGAAGATCTCGAAGACGACGACGACGAAGACGCCGATGACGACGACGACTCGGACGATGACGATGATGACGACGACGACGAGGACGACGACGACGAGGACGACGACGAGGATTCCGACGAGATCGACCTGGACGAGGACGACGAGGACGACGACATCGACGACGACATCGAGGTGATCGTCGCCGATGACGACGAGGACTCCGACGACGACGAGGACTCCGACGACGACGAGGACTCCGACGACGACGAGGACTCTGACGACGACGACGAGGATGACGACGAGGACACCCCCGCTGCGACGGTCGGCGGCCGCCGTCCGCGCCGTCGCGCCGCGGCTCGACCCGCAGGTCCGCCCGTTCACGACGACTGAACCGTCGTGACCTGCGGTGATTTGACCCCCAAGGCGCGTCTCACGTACTCTTGACCAGTTGTCTTTCGGCTGATGTCGATGACAGCGGGCCCACCGCGGCTCCGCACCCAGACCCGCTCGCGCACCAACCGGTAGCGCGCGCCCAGAGAGCAGAGGAACGATGGCGACGTACGCAATCGTCAAGACCGGCGGCAAGCAGTACAAAGTCGCTGTCGGTGACGTGGTCAAGGTTGAGAAACTCGAAGGTGAGCCTGGCGCCGAGGTCTCGCTGCCCGTTGCCCTCGTCGTCGACGGTGCGAACGTCACTAGCGCCGCCAAGGACCTGGAGAAGGTCGCAGTCACCCTCGAGGTACTGGAGCAGACCAAGGGTCCCAAGATCCGCATCCACAAGTTCAAGAACAAGACTGGCTATCACAAGCGCCAGGGTCACCGTCAGCGACTGACGGTGCTCAAGGTCACCGGCATCAAGTAGGGAGCGAACAAATGGCACACAAAAAGGGCGCTTCCAGCTCACGCAACGGTCGGGACTCCAACTCTCAGCGGCTGGGTGTCAAGCGGTTCGGTGGCCAGGTCGTCAAGGCGGGCGAAATCATCGTCCGCCAGCGTGGCACCCACTTCCATCCCGGCGTCAACGTCGGCCGCGGCGGCGATGACACGCTGTTCGCCAAGGCCGCCGGCTCCGTCGAGTTCGGCATCAAACGTGGCCGCAAGACGGTCAGCATCGTGGAGCCGTCGGCCTCGGACGCCTAGGCTTCGCGACTGTAACGACAGGGCGGGATAGCGAGGCAACTGCCTCAAGTCCCGCCCTGACGTTATTTCAAAGGAGTGAGCGATGCCCCGGTTCGTCGACCGCGTCGTGATCCACGCGCGTGCGGGCAACGGCGGTAACGGTTGCGCCTCAGTCCACCGTGAGAAGTTCAAGCCCCTCGGCGGGCCGGACGGCGGTAACGGCGGGCGAGGCGGCAGCGTGGTGCTCGTCGTCGATTCCCAGGTACACACGCTGCTCGACTTGCACTTCCACCCACATGTCGTCGCGCCGTCCGGCAAGCAGGGCGCGGGCAGCAACCGAGACGGTGCCGCAGGTGGCGACCTGGAGGTGAGAGTGCCCGACGGCACGGTCGTCCTCGACGAGAAGGGCCGGCTGCTGGCCGACCTGGTCGGCGCGGGCACCCGATTCGACGCCGCAGCGGGCGGTCGGGGAGGCCTCGGGAACGCCGCACTGGCCTCGCGGGCGCGCAAGGCGCCCGGCTTCGCGCTGCTCGGCGAGATGGGCCAGGCCCGCGACCTCACGCTCGAACTCAAGATGGTCGCCGACGTCGGGCTGGTCGGGTTTCCCTCGGCGGGCAAGTCGTCGCTGGTTTCGGTGATCTCGGCGGCCAAACCGAAGATCGCCGACTACCCGTTCACCACGTTGGTCCCGAATCTCGGCGTGGTGTCGGCCGGCGAGCACACGTTCACCGTCGCCGACGTGCCCGGATTGATACCGGGTGCGTCCGAGGGGCGCGGCCTCGGCCTGGACTTCCTGCGTCATATCGAGCGGTGCGCGGTGCTGGTTCACGTGGTCGATTGCGCCACTCTCGAACCGGGCCGCGACCCGATCTCTGACATCGACGCGTTGGAGGCCGAGCTCGCCGCGTACACGCCGACCCTGCAGGGCGATACGACGCTCGGCGATCTCGCCGAGCGGCCGCGTGCGGTGGTGCTGAACAAGATCGACGTGCCAGAAGCCCGCGAGCTCGCCGATTTCGTCCGCGACGAAGTCGGCCGACGGTACGGATGGCCGGTGTTCGAGGTTTCCACCGTCAGCCGGGAGGGTTTGCGGCCGTTGACATTCGCGCTGTGGGATTTGGTGGCGCGGTATCGGGCCGCGCAGCCGGAGGTGGTGGCGCGGCGTCCGGTCATTCGGCCGATACCCGTCGACGAGAGCGGGTTCACCGTCGAGTCCGACGGCGATGGTGGCTTCCTCGTGCACGGTGTCCGGCCGCAGCGGTGGGTCGCACAGACCGACTTCACCAACGACGAGGCCGTCGGCTATCTCGGCGACCGACTGGCCCGCCTCGGCGTCGAGGACGAGTTGCTGCGGTTGGGCGCCAAAGCCGGTTGCGCGGTCACCATCGGTGACATGACGTTCGACTGGGAGCCTCAGACGCCGGCAGGGATCGACGTCCCGTTGTCCGGGCGCGGCACCGACACCCGGTTGGAACAAACCGATCGGGTGGGCGCTGACGAACGAAAACGGGCCCGAAAGGCACGCCGGGAGCAGCAGCCGTGAGCAGCCACCGCGACGCAGTCAGGACCGCACGAAGCATCGTCGTCAAGATCGGCACCACCGCTTTGACGACGCCCTCCGGTGTTTTCGACGCGGCCAGGCTGGCGACGTTGGCCGACGCCATCGAGGCGCGGATGAAGGCTGGCTCGGACGTCGTGATCGTCTCGTCGGGCGCCATCGCCGCAGGCATCGAACCGCTGCGGCTGACCAAGCGGCCGGCCGATCTGGCGACCAAGCAGGCCGCGGCCAGTGTCGGCCAGGTGGCCCTGATCAACTCGTGGAACACGGCCTTCGCCCGGTATGACCGCACCGTCGGTCAGGTGCTGTTGACCGCGCACGACATCTCGATGAGGGTGCAGCACACCAACGCCCAGCGCACCCTCGATCGGTTGCGTTCGCTTCACGCCGTCGCGATCGTCAATGAGAACGACACCGTCGCCACCAACGAGATCCGGTTCGGCGACAACGACCGGCTCTCTGCGCTCGTCGCCCATCTCACCGGTGCCGATGCCCTGGTGCTGCTGTCGGATGTTGACGGGCTGTATGACTCGGACCCGCGAAAGGGTAACGCGCACTTGATAACCGAGGTCGCCGGCCCCGCGGACCTCGACGGTGTGACCGCGGGCCGGGGCAGCCACCTGGGCACCGGCGGGATGGCGTCGAAATTGTCGGCGGCGCTTCTGGCGTCTGACGCCGGAGTGCCGGTCCTGCTGGCCGCCGCGTCAGACGCCGCTACCGCGTTGGTCGACGCGTCGGTCGGCACGGTGTTCGCACCTCGGCCTGAACGCATGTCTGCACGCCGCTTCTGGGTTCGCTACGCCGCCGAGTCGGCAGGTGCGCTGATCCTCGACGACGGCGCGGTGCGCGCAGTGGTCAAGCAGCGCCGCTCGCTGCTGCCCGCAGGCATCACGGCGGTGTCGGGTCGCTTCCACGGCGGCGACGTCGTCGACCTGCGCGCACCAGACGAGACGATGGTGGCCCGCGGGGTTGTCGCCTACGACGCCGCCGAACTCGCGACGATGCTCGGCCAATCGACGTCCGACTTGCCGGCCGAAATGCGCCGTCCCGCAGTGCACGCCGACGACCTGGTCGCCGTCTGATAGTGATTTCGGCGCGCAAACATGCGCTGAGCGTCGATTAGCGCGCCGAAATCGCTAAGAGGTGAGCTTGGCGATCGCCGACTTGATGCGGTCCGCACGGTGCGCTGCCGTGTCGATCGGGTCGTCGTCGGACGGCAGCACGTCGACGCCGTGTGTTCGGGCCGTCTGCTGAAGACACTCGCGCACCGCCGGATCGATCAGCACGAGCGCCGCGAGCACTCCCGGCGATAGCTCTTTGCCTCGCAGCACCCCGCGGTAGTGCACCTCTGCGGGGATGCGGATGTCGAGCACGCCGTCTTCGAGCTGTTTTCCGGCCACCGCGACGAGCGCGGTGAGCACAGCCGCCCCGGCCGCGTCGAGCAGCAACCCGCGTCCGGGAAACCGCGGCAACGGAAGCTTGCCGACCTGCTTGTCGATCGCATCCGAGAGCAGGTAGCCGACGAGATTGCGGGTGCGGATGTCGGTCACATCGGTCCAGTCCACGTCGTCGCCGTCGAACTCGACGGACTTCCCGCTGATCGCGATGCCACCGAAGTGGTTCAGGAGCCCCACGGCGGAGCGCACCGGTCCCGGCGCGTTCACCGCGTCGGCGATCAGGTCGCCGATGCTCAGTGACCAACGCTCTTCGGCGGGGCAGGATTTGGGGCGAACCCGGTTCAACAGTGCGAGTGGGTACGGCGCGGTCATGCGCTCATGACGATCGGTAGCTCATCGGCCAGCAACGCGAGCATGGGCGAACAGCCGGTGTCGATCTTGACGGTCGCCAGCTCGTCGCCGCGGGTTCGCCCGCGGTTGATGATTGCGACCGGGACGCCGAGGGCGGCTGCGTGCCGCACGAAGCGGAACCCGGAGAACACCGTCAGCGACGAGCCGGCCACCAACAGTGCATCGGCCTCGTCGATCATCCTGTATGCCTGCGCTACAGCGTCCTTCGGCACACTCTCACCGAAGTAGACGATGTTGGGTTTGAGCATCCCGCCGCATTCGGGGCAGTCGATGATCGTGAACGACGACGTGTCATCGACGACGGCGTCGGCGTCGGGAGCGACGGCGATGCCACCGACTGCCTCCGCGCGTTCGACGAAACCAGGGTTGGCGGCTTCCAGCATCTTGGCCAGCTCCGCGCGGGCCATGGTGTGGCCGCAGTTCAGGCAGATCACCTCGGCGTAGGTGCCGTGCAGGTTGATGACGTTGCGGCTGCCTGCCTTCGTGTGCAGCAGGTCGACGTTCTGGGTGATGACACCCGAAACCACACCGGAGCGTTCGAGCGCCGCCAGCGCGCGGTGACCGGCATTGGGCAGCGTGTCGTCCATGTGGCGCCAGCCGACGTGGTTACGGGCCCAGTACCGCTGGCGGAACACGGGGTCGGAGGTGAACTGCCTGATGGTCATCGGATTGCTCGGCGGCGAGTCCGGCCCGCGGTAGTCGGGTATCCCCGAGTCGGTGGACATCCCCGCGCCGGTGAGCACCGCGACCCGGCGGCCCTGCAGCAGGGCGACGAGTTCGGGAGCTTCCACTCCATCGAGGGTAGACGTCAGTTCAGGCACTTCTCTGCGAGCACGATGTCGGCGCGCATGTTTTCCTCCATCATCCGCAACGACGCCTTGCCCAGTTCGGCGTCGATGTGGGCGACGCCGTCTGTCGGCACGACCACCTGGAAATGGCGGATGTAGGCGTCCAGCGCCGTGTAGAGGATGCACTGCTCAGTAACCTGGCCGGTCAAGATCAGCCGTTCTGGTTCAAGCTGACGCAGCAGATATGCCAGCGATGTCGCGTAGAAGGCACTGTGCCGCACCTTCTGCAGGAACAATTCCCCTGTCTGCGGCACTATCGGCTCAACGAGGTCGGGCCGCTCACCTTCGAGTGCCTGGCGGACCAAGTCCTCCTGGTTGGCGCTGAAGTCGCCGTAGTTGTCGTTGACGTAGATGAGGTCGACGTCGTCGCGTTCCCGCGCCGTCGAGATCAGCCCGGCGATGGGGTCGATCTTCTCGGCGACGCATGGCGTCAGCTTCTCGGCGTCCTCATGGCGATAGGTGTTGAGCATGTCGATGACGAGTACGGCGGTGTCACTCATGAAACGTTGGTACCCCGTTCCGGGTTTGTGACACGTCACGGGCGACAATAGAAGGTGATGGACTTCTACTCCGCTTATGGCCAGGGCTTCGTCCGTGTCGCTGCGTGCACCATGCGCACCGCAATCGGCGAGCCCGCGACCAACGCCGATTCGGTGCTGCAGTTGGCGCGGGAGTGCCACGACGACGGTGTCGGTCTCGCGATTTTCCCTGAGTTGACGCTGTCGGGCTACTCCATCGAGGACATCCTGATGCAGGATGCGCTGCTCGATGCGGTCGAGGACGCGCTGCTCGACATCGTGGCGGCCTCTGCCGATCTACTGCCGTTGCTGGTAGTCGGCGCGCCGCTGCGATATCTGCACCGGATCTACAACACCGCGGTCGTCATTCACCGCGGGCAGGTGCTGGGCGTCGCGCCAAAGTCCTACCTGCCGACGTATCGGGAGTTCTACGAACGGCGTCAAATGGCAGCAGGCGACGACGTGCGCGGCGTCATCCGCATCGGTCGGGGCAGTGCCGTCGCGGAGGTGCCCTTCGGTAACGACCTCCTGTTCGATGCAACCGATCTGCCTGGCTTCGTCCTCCACGTCGAGATTTGCGAAGACATGTTCGTGCCGATACCGCCGAGCGCCGAGGCCGCACTCGCCGGGGCGACGGTGCTGGCGAACCTGTCGGGAAGCCCGATCACGATCGGCCGGGCGGAGGACCGCTGCCTGCTGGCCCGGTCCGCGTCGTCGCGCTGCCTGGCAGCCTACGTATATGCCGCGGCGGGAGAAGGAGAGTCGACCACCGACCTGGCGTGGGACGGCCAGACCATGATCTACGAGAACGGTGTGCAGCTGGCCATCTCGGAGCGGTTCCCCAAGGAGCCGCGGCGTTCGGTCGCCGACGTGGATCTCGAGCTGCTGCGGGCCGAACGGCTGCGGATGGGCACATTCGACGACAACCGGGCGCATCACGGGATTGACGCGGATATGTTCCGGCGCATCGAGTTCGAACTCGACCCGCCGGCCGGCGACATCGGTCTGCGCCGCGAGATCGAGCGGTTCCCGTTCGTGCCGTCCGATCCCACACGACTGGAACAGGACTGTTACGAGGCCTACAACATCCAGGTCGCTGGATTGGAGCAGAGGCTCCGCGCACTGAGCTACCCGAAGGTGGTGATCGGCGTCTCGGGTGGACTGGATTCCACGCACGCGCTGATCGTCGCCGCGCGCGCAATGGACCGGGAAGAGCGGCCGCGCAGTGACATTCTCGCGTTCACGCTGCCCGGTTTCGCCACCGGCGACCGCACCAAGCGCAACGCGATCGAGCTCGCCGAGGCGCTGGGGGTGACGTTCGAGGAGATCGACATCAGGGGGACCGCCGAGCTGATGTTGCGCGAGATGGACCACCCGTTCGGCCGCGGCGAGAAGGTATACGACGTCACCTTCGAGAACGTGCAGGCGGGCCTGCGCACCGACTACCTGTTCAGGATCGCCAATCAGCGTGGCGGGATCGTTCTCGGCACCGGCGACCTGTCCGAGTTGGCGCTCGGGTGGTCCACTTACGGTGTGGGTGACCAGATGTCGCACTACAACGTGAACGGCGGCGTGCCGAAGACGTTGATCCAGCATCTGATCCGCTGGGTGGTCTCGTCGAATCAATTCGACGATCGGGTCAACGAGGTGCTGACGTCGGTGCTGGACACCGAGATCAGCCCCGAATTGGTGCCGCAGGGTGAAGACGAGGAGATCCAGAGCAGCGAGGCCAAAATCGGACCCTATGTCCTGCAGGATTTCTCGCTGTTTCAGTTCTTGCGCTTCGGCTTCCGTCCGTCCAGGGTCGCGTTCCTGGCCTGGCATGCATGGCGCGATCCCGAGCACGGCGATTGGCCGACCGGGTACCCGCACGACAAGCGGCCGTCGTACTCGCTGGGAGAGATTCGGCACTGGCTGCAGGTCTTCGTGCAGCGCTACTACTCGTTCGCTCAGTTCAAGAGGTCAGCAGTGCCGAACGGCCCGAAGGTCTCCCATGGCGGCTCGCTGTCGCCGCGCGGTGACTGGCGGGCCCCTTCGGACATGTCAGCCAAGACCTGGCTCGACGAGATCGAGCGCGAGATCCCGGAGAACTAGCCGGACCCGAGCCCGGTTGCCGGCATTGCCATTCCTTCCCCTAACAGCACGGGTCACCGCGCCAGGCATTTAGGCCCTCCCGAACCGCCACCGTCGCAATGACAAGCGCGGCAACCGGATCCGCCCATGACCAACCGAGGACGGCATTGAGCACCAGTCCGGCCAGCAGTGCCGCCGACAGGTAAGTGCACAGCAGCGTCTGCTTCGAATCCGCAACCGCGGAAATCGAACCCAGCTCCCGACCGGCGCGTCGTTGTGCCAGAGACAACACCGGCATGACGGCGAGGCTCGTCGCCGCGAGCACGATGCCGATGACAGACGGTCTCGGCTCACCGAAGCCCAGCAGCGAACGCGCCGCGTCAATGAAGACGTAGGCGGCGAGCGCGAAGAACGAGAACGCGATGAATCGCAGCGCTGCCTTCTCGCGCGTCTCGGGATCCTTGGCGGAGAACTGCCAGGCGACTGCCGCTGCCGACGAAACCTCGATCACCGAATCGAGGCCGAACCCGACTAATGCGGACGACGACACGCGAGCGCCCTCGCTCAGCGCAACGGCCGCCTCCACGACGTTGTAGGTGATCGTCGCGGCGACCAGGAGCCGGATCCGGCGGGTGAGCACGTCGCGCCGCGATCGCACCGGCGCGCTCATCAGCAGCAGGCGTCGGGTTCTGCGGCCGGGCAGCAGGCCGGGTCGACGGTGAGCACAAGGCCGATGAGATCGCCGAGTGCGTGTCCGATCCGCTCGTCGGCCAGCCGATAGCGACTACGCCTGCCTTCGGGCTCGGCGACGACGAGGCCGCAGCCGCGCAAGCAGGCCAGGTGGTTCGAGAGGATCTGCCTGCTCACTCCGATCCGGTCGGCCAGCTCGGACGGATAGTCCGGCGCGTCGCGCAACATCAATAGGATCTCGGCGCGGGTGGGATCGGACAACGCGCATCCGAATCGCGACAACGCGTCGCTATGGGTCACCGTCTGCATGAGCAGAACAGTACAGTAAGTCCTGTATTCAGAACAGACTGAACTCTCTCGGATCCGCAATCAAATGCGGCCGTCGATCCGCAGATCCGGATGCACCCAGCTCGGCGATCGTCGCTCCTTGAAGGACAGGAACCCCTCGACCGCCTCGTCGCCGCTGTAGCTGGCCTGCATCCCGATGCGGTCGAACAAGCCCATGTAGTTGTCGAGGCTGGCCTTGACCACGCGCCTTGCGGCGGGTGCGGTTCGGCAGCACTGGGCGAGCACTTCGCGCGCCGCGGTCATCAACTCGTCGTGCGGCACCACCCGCGAGACCATGCCCCAGTCCTCGGCCTCGGCCGCGGTCAGGGTGCGGCCGGTGAGCATCAGGTCGCGAGTGCGGACCGGGCCGATCAGGCGCGCCAATATCTGGCTGTAGTACGTGTCGGCGATGCCGCGGAACAGTTCGGGCACCCGGAACGTGGCGCGGTCGCTCACCACGGCCATGTCGCTGCAGAGTGCGATCTGCAGGCCGCCGCCCTGGCACAGCCCGTTCACCGCGGAGACCACCGGCTTTGTCGACTGGCGCAGCTTCTCGAAAGGCGTGACGTCCATGCCGAGCGCCGCGCCGAACGTCAACCAGTTGTCGTCGCCGCCTCCGCCGAGGTCACCGCCCGGCGCGAACACGTCGCCCGTGCCGGTGAGCAGCAGACCGGCAAGGTCCGGGTCGGCCTCGACGTGGCCTATCGCGTACTTGATGCCGAAGTACATCGCAGGCGTCATCGCATTGCGCGCCTCGGGCCGGTCGAGCGTGCACACGGCGAACGGGCCCTCGCGGCGGAATTGGAGAAAGCGGGTTCCCAGCCAGTCGCCGTCGGGTGGCCGCGGCGATGCGGTTGTCGTCATGTTCGCCTTTCCCCAGCTCTGCGATTGGCCACAGCGTCCTCGATGGCCTCGGCGTACGGTGCGCAGTCGCCCGCGCCCGGCACCAGCGTCGACAGGGCGCCCGCCGCGCAGGCCCGTCGCAAAGCCTCTTCGTAGCCGTCGAGCCAGCCCGCGGCCAATACTCCCGCGAAGACGTCGCCCGCGCCTGTGGTGTCGACCGGGCGGACCGTCGGGGCAGGCACGTCGAACCGCTCGTCGGCGCCGAGGTAGCTTGCGCCGCGTGAGCCGCGGGTGATCACCAGATGCGGGACTGGCCAGTGCCATTCGCGTGCCTCGGCCTCGTTGACGACGACGACGTCGGCCAGTTGCGCCAATGCGAGCAAGTCGTGCGGCTTTGCGCCTGCAGGCGATGCGTTGACCATGACGACGGCGCCGGCCTCTCGGGCGATCCCTGCTGCCGCGACAGCGGTGGCGATCGGAATCTCCAGCTGCATGAGCACGACGTCGTTGTCGGCGAGCGCGGAGCGAATGTCAGCGTGGTCCACGTCGAGGTTGGCGTTGGCGCCCGGTGCGACCACGATGGTGTTCTCGGCGGCCGCGTCGACAATGATCGCGGCCGAACCGCTCGGTCCCGGCAGGGAGACCACGCCGTCGAGGCTGACGTCGTTGGCGCGTAGGTGGGCGCGCAGTTGGTCAGCGGCTGAGTCGGTTCCGAGCGCGGCTACCAGCACCACCGTCGCGCCCGCACGCGCGGCCGCCACGGCTTGGTTGCCGCCTTTACCGCCGGGGGCCGACGCCAGCGAAGACGCGAGGACCGTCTGGCCAGGCCGGGGCAGGGCGTCGACCGTGAACGTGAGATCGGCGTTGACACTGCCCACTACGCAGATCAGCGCCGCCATGGTGCAACGCTAACTCACCCGGGGCCGGCTGACACCCGTCGAGCCCAGCGGAGAGGTCCGATACGCTGGGGTAATGAGTCTGCAAGCACCGTCGGTGCCCGACTTACGCCAGCAGGTACACGATGCGGCGCGACGGGCCAGGGTGGCCGCGCGCGAGCTGGCGACCTTGAGCACGGCAGCCAAGAACTCCGCTCTGCACGCCGCCGCCGACAATGTGCTGCGCGAGTCCGCAGCCGTGCTGGCGGCGAACAAAGAGGATCTGGCGGCCGCCAAGGCTGCGGGCACGCCGGACGCGATGCTGGACCGGCTTGCGCTCGACCCGCAGCGGATCGACGGCATCGCCGCCGGACTGCGGCAGGTGGCCGGACTGCCCGACCCCATCGGTGAAGTGTTGCGGGGGCAGACGCTGCCCAATGGCCTGGCGCTGCGTCAGCAGCGGGTCCCCATCGGCGTGATCGGAATGGTTTACGAGGGCAGGCCGAATGTGACGGTCGACGCCTTCGGCCTCACATTCAAGGCAGGAAGCGCGGTGCTTCTGCGAGGCAGTTCGTCGGCGGCGCGGTCGAACCAGGCGCTGGTCACCGCGCTGCGCGATGCACTGGAGATCGAGAACCGCAACGCCGACACCGTGCAGCTGCTGCCCAGCGAGGACCGGGCCAGCGTCACCCACCTGATCCAGGCCCGCGGTCTGGTCGACGTCGTCATCCCGCGAGGGGGAGCGGGGCTCATCAATGCGGTGGTGCGTGATGCACAGGTCCCCACGATCGAGACCGGCGTCGGCAATTGCCATGTGTACGTTCATGAGTCGGCCGACCTCGACGTGGCCGAACGCATCGTGCTGAACGCGAAGACTCGGCGGCCCAGCGTCTGCAACGCGGCCGAATCCGTTTTGATCGACAGCGCCATCGCCGAGCATGCCGTGCCGCGGCTGACCAAGGCGCTACAGGATGCGGGCGTGACGGTGCACGGCGACCCGTCCGAGGAGGAACTGCGCGCGGAATTCCTGTCGATGGACATCGCGCTGGCCGTGGTCGACGGCGTCGATGCCGCGATCAACCACGTCAACGAATACGGCAGCGGCCATACCGAAGCCATCGTTGCCACGGATCTGGCTGTCGCGCAACGGTTCACCGAGCGCGTCGATGCCGCCGCCGTCATGGTGAACGCGTCGACGGCATTCACCGACGGCGAACAGTTCGGCTTCGGCGCCGAGATCGGCATCTCTACCCAGAAGCTCCATGCCCGCGGACCGATGGGCCTGCCCGAATTGACCTCGACCAAATGGATCGTGTGGGGCGACGGCCACACCCGCCCTGCCTGAAGGAGTGAATGAGTGAGTGTCCCCGCACGCTCGGCACCGATGTTCGCCGACATCGACGATGTCGCGCGCCGACTGACCGAGACCGGCTACCTGCCCGACACCGCAACGGCCACCGCGGTTTTCCTCGCCGACCGGTTGGGCAAGCCGTTGCTGGTCGAGGGGCCGGCAGGCGTCGGCAAGACCGAACTGGCCCGCGCGGTTGCCCAGGCGACCGGATCGGGGCTGGTGCGGCTGCAGTGCTACGAGGGTGTCGACGAGGCCCGCGCACTCTATGAGTGGAACCACGCCAAGCAGATCCTGCGGATTCAGGCAGGCCATGGCGACTGGGATCAGACAAAGACCGACGTGTTCTCCGAGGAATTCCTGCTGACGCGGCCGCTGTTGACGGCGATCCGGCGCACCGAGCCGACGGTGCTGCTGATCGACGAGACCGACAAGGCTGATATCGAGATCGAGGGCCTGCTGCTCGAGGTGCTGTCCGACTTCGCGGTCACCGTGCCGGAACTTGGCACGATAACCGCCGAGCGCACACCGTTCGTACTGCTGACCAGTAACGCCACCCGCGAACTGTCCGAGGCGCTCAAGCGCCGTTGTTTGTTCCTGCACATCGACTTCCCCGATCCCGACCTCGAACGTCGAATCCTGCTGTCCCGGGTACCGGAACTGCCGGGTCACCTGGCCGAAGAGCTGGTTCGCATCATCGGCGTGCTGCGTGGGATGCAGCTCAAGAAGGTGCCTTCGGTGGCTGAGACGATCGACTGGGGGCGCACGGTTTTGGCGCTGGGGATGGACACCATCGACGACGAGTTGATCGCCGCGACACTGGGCGTGGTGCTCAAACATCAGTCCGACCAGACGAAGGCCGCCGGGGAGCTGAGGCTCAACTAATGGCCGTCCGCCGCACCCGCCCCCCGCAACCACTGGCCCCCCACGGTATTCCCGGCCACCTGGTCGAGTTCGTCGAAGCCCTTCGCGGACAAGGTATTTCGGTCGGGCCATCGGAGACGGTCGACGCGGGCCGGGTGATGAGCGTGCTCGGTCTCGGCAACCGCGAAACCCTGCGCGAGGGTCTCGCATGCGCCGTACTACGCAGGCCGGATCACCGCGACACCTACGACGCGATGTTCGATCTGTACTTTCCCGCAGCGCTGGGCGCCAGGACCGTGCTGGACGACGACGAGTCGGACACCGACGGCCTGCCGCCCGAAGACGTCGATGCGATGCGGCAGATGCTCCTCGACATGCTGGCTGACAACGACGAGCTGGCCAACATGGACGAGCGGCTGGCGGCGATGATCGCCCAGATCGTCGAGGCCTACGGCCGCTACAACTCCAGCCGTGGCCCGTCGTACTCGTCGTACCAGGCATTGAAGGCGATGAACCTGGACGACCTCGAGGGGCGGCTGCTGGCCGGCCTGCTCGCGCCCTACGGCGACGAACCGACGCCGACGCAGGAGCAGATCGCGAAGGCCCTTGCCGCCCAACGCATCGCGCAGCTGCGCAAGATGGTCGAAGGTGAGACGAAGCGGCGCACGGCCGAACAGCTGGGCCGCGACCATGTGCAGATGTACGGCGTTCCGCAGTTGGCCGAGAACGTCGAGTTCCTGCGCGCGTCGGGCGATCAGCTGCGTCAGATGCGTCGAGTGGTCCAACCGCTGGCTCGGACACTGGCGACGCGGCTCGCGGCCCGTCGGCGGCGGTCACGGGCGGGTGAGATCGATCTGCGCAAGACGCTGCGCAAATCCATGTCCACCGGCGGCGTGCCGATCGACGTGGTGCTGAAGAAGCCGCATCCGGCCCGGCCAGAGCTCGTCGTGTTGTGCGACGTGTCAGGCTCCGTCGCGGGCTTCAGCCACTTCACCCTTCTGCTGGTTCACGCGTTGCGCCAACAGTTCTCCCGTGTCCGCGTCTTTGCGTTCATCGACACCACCGATGAGGTCACCGAGCTGTTCGGGCCGGACGCGGACCTCGCCGTCGCGGTGCAGCGGATCACCAGGGAGGCGGGCGTATACACCCGCGACGGCCACTCCGACTACGGGCACGCGTTCGTGTCGTTCTTGGACAACTACCCCAATGTGCTGTCGCCGAGGAGTTCTCTGTTGGTGCTCGGCGACGGGCGCAACAATTACCGCAACCCCGAGACCGATCTGCTGACACACATGGTCGAGTCGAGCAGACATGCGCACTGGCTCAACCCCGAGCCCCGGCACCTGTGGGGCAGCGGCGACTCTGCGGTGCCTCGCTACGAGGAAGTCATCACGATGCACGAATGCCGGTCGGCCAAGCAGCTGGCAAGCGTCATCGACGCGCTTCTCCCCGTCTAGTCTCCGCGAAACGGAATTCCAGCACCAAAAGTGCGAGTAGGAGGGTGCTGGAAATCCGTTTCGCGGATCAGGCGAAGGTGACGGTGATGTCGCCGCCGCCCGGGTCGGCGTCCGCCACCAGCGACCACGGCGCCCGGTACACCCGCCCCGGCGCGGCGGGCCACGGTGTGCGCTTCGTCGCGAGCGTCCGACCGTCCTGCACCGCCCGCAGCTTCGGCAGCCGACGGTATTCGTCAACCCAGAACAGCAGATCTCCTCTGGCCGCGACGCCGCCTTCGGCTGAGACCAGCTGGGGGGCAACCCATCGCAGCGGCCCGTCGGTGCGGATGCGGACGGCTTTCGGCGCCTCATCACGATTCTTGAGCCAATTACTCACCGCGGCGGCGACATGGCGTCCGTCCAACGCGGCGCCGTCGGCGGTGTCGACCGGGTGCAGCAGGTTGCCTACGGCGAACACCCCGGGGCGGCTGGTGCGAAGGTCCGCGTCGACCACCGGACCTCGCGTCGCGGGGTCCATCGCCAGGCCGCCGGTGCGGGCCAGTTCGTGGTCGGGGATCCAGTCTCCGGTGAAGACGACCGTGTCGCACTCGACCGTTGTGCGCGCACCGGTTTCGATGTTCTCCACCACCGCGGCGCGCACCCGGTCCCTGCCACTGATACCGACGACCCGGCTGCGGGTGAACACCGGCCCGTCCATCAGGAACCGGCCCGGCAGACGAAACACCGCGTAGGCCTCCGACCGCGGATAGCCGCTGACCATTCCGGCTGTGGCGCAACCGGCTTCGCGCAAGGTCAACACCGCCGACCAGCTCACCAGTTCGGCGCCGACGATCAACGCGCGGCTACCGATGTGCGAATGGTGCATATGCACGAGGTTCTGTAGTTGCCCGGTTGTGTAAACGCCGTCGGGGCGGTCGCCGGGCACCAGGCGCGCGGGCCGGGGTCGTTCGCGCGCGCCGGTCGCCAGCACCACCGCGTCGGCCGTCACTGTGCGTATCCCGCGCGGTGACGTGACCTGCAGCCGACGCTCTCCGACCCAGTCGGTGACCATGGCTTCGGTATCGAGCGTGGCGCCTGCATCCTGCGCCATCGCGGTGAGCCGCCTGGCGTAAGCGGGGCCCGAGATGAACCGCTTGAGGTCGCGCATGCCGTAGCCCAGATGGTCACTCTGACGCGGAATTCCGCCGGTCTCGGTTTCGCGTTCGATCACCAGGACCTCGCCGTCGACCCGTCCGGCCAGTACCGCCGCGGCGGTCAGCCCTGACGGGCCGCCGCCGACGATCGCCACCGCGACATGCTGTTCGGTCATCGAACGTCACCGCGCGCGTCCAACAGCGCCTTGGTGTGGGCACCGCAGTAGAAGCCCTGGCAGCGACCGTTCATGACCCGGGTGCGGCGCCGCAGACCGTCGAGATCGGACGGCGGAATGGGAGATTGGAACGCATCGCGAAGCTCGCCCGCGGTAACCCGTTCGCAAAAGCAGACGATGCGGCCGTACTCGGAGTCGGCGGCGATCCGCTCGGCGTCTTGATAGGGGCGCAGGTAGGCGTCCCCGAGGTTCGGCATCTTGGGCGCAGGCGGGAGGTTCGGCCGTTCCGTCACGTCGACGCCTGCACCGTCGAGCAGACCCGTCACGTATTCGGCGATCGCCATCCCGGAAGTGAGCCCGGTGGACCGGATTCCGCCGACGAGCAGATACCGCGCCTGGGCGTCGATGTCAATGAGATAGTCGTTCTGGTCGATCGCGGCGCGCAGCCCCGCATAGGTGGCGGTGATCTCCTCGTCGAACAGCGACGGCATCAGCTCGCGGCCCTTGGACACCAGGAATTCGAAACCTTCTCCCGAAGTTCCCGTGGCGGTGCGGTCTTCGAGGTTCTCCGACGTCGGACCCACCATCACATTGCCGTAGATGGTCGGGCTGACCAGCACCCCCTTGCCGCGTGACGACGGCACGGCCAGCACGATGCACGGCACCATCGGCCGGCTCAGCTTGTCGAACACCAGCAGTTCGCCCCGGCGCGGCGTGACGGTGAAGCGGTGATGGCCGAATTTGGCGTCGAGGTGATCGGCTCCAAGACCCGCCGCGTTGATGACCCAACGCCCGCGCACGTCACCGCGAGTGGTCTGCAGCGTCGTGTGGCCGTCCCCGGCCCTCGCCCCGGTCACCCTTGTGCCACACATCAGTCGCGCGCCGCGCGCCACGGCATCGGTGGCAAGGGCAAGGTTCGTCGTCCAGGTGCAGATGATGGACTCGCCGGGCACTGTCAGCCCGCCCAACACACCTTGACCCAGGTCGGGAACCCGCCGATAGACCTCGTCGGGGCCGACAATCTCGCAGCGGTGATAGAAGTTTCGTTCGGCCTTGTCCTTCAGACCGGGCAGCGCCTCGAGCTCTTCGTCGGTCCACGCGACGAGCAGTGCCCCCGTGTGCTCGACGGGAATACTCGCCTGTTCGGCGTAGGCGCCGAGCAACTCGTAGCCGCGCGCCACCAGTCGCGACTCGAGGGTATCGGGAGTCGCGTCGTATCCGGTGTGCAGCAGCGCGGTATTGGCCTTACTGGTGCCGTCGCCCACGTCGTCGCGTGCTTCGAGCAACGTCACCGAGAGGTTCGTGCCGGCGAGTGTGCGCGCAATCGCCGAGCCGACGATCCCAGCGCCGACGACGACGACGTCACTGACCTCCAGGTTGTCACTCATCGCGCGGTTGTCTCCGCTTGCGTGACAACCGATTCCGCGGCGCACATCCATCGCGACATGAACTCTTCGGCTCGATCTGCGGACCACTCCGGCTGGTAGGTGTGGTCGGGGGCCCAAGTGCCGACGGCGTCCGCCACATCGAGACCGGTGTCGAGCGCCAGCCGAGCACATGCGGCGGCGCCGAGTGCGGTGGCGTGCAACGAGGGGTAGACGTCGACGGGAATGCGCGCCAGGTCGGCCTGTGCCTGCATGAGAACCGCGGACTGGGTGAGCCCGCCGTCCACCCGCAACCGGGTCAACGGCTGCCCGAGATCGGAGGCGACGAGCCCCGCCAGCGCCGCGACCTGAGCCGCGATACCCTCCAAAAGCGCACGCACCAACTGGCCGCGGCCGCTGGACAGTGTCATTCCGCTGAACGACGCAGCCGCCGCGGAGTCCCACCACGGTGCCGCCAGTCCGGCGAGAGCAGGGACACACAGCACGCCGTCACTGGAAGCGGCTGCGACAGTGTCGATGTCATTCGCCGAAGGCACCAGGCCAAGGTCGACCGCCCAGCGCACCGCGGAGGCCGCCGTGTATACCTGGCCGTCGACGCAATAGGACGTGTGCCCGCGCAACCGCCACGCCACCGAGGTGGTCAGGCCCGACGTGGACCGGGCGGCGTTGGTGCCCAGCTGCGCCAGCAGAAACGCCCCGGTGCCGAATGTGGTTTTTGCATCGCCGGGCGTCAGGCAGCTCTCGGCCAGCAGCGCGGCCTGCTGGTCGACAATCAGTCCGGCCACGGGCATCGTCGGCCCGAAAGCGTTTGTGCTGCCGATGATCTGGTCGCAGTCGACGATCTCGGGCAGCGCCTCGCCGGTCAGGCCGAACAATCCGATCAACTCGTCGTCCCATTCGGTTGAGTCCAGCGAGGTCAGCAGAGACCGGCTGGCCGTCGACGCGTCGGTGACGAACGCACCGCACAACCGGTGCACCAGCCAGGTGTCCGTCGTGGTGACCACCCCTGCCGTCGTCATGTTCGCCCGGATCCACGCCATCTTCGGTGCCGAGAAGTAGGGGTCGAGAACCAGACCAGTGCGCTGTGCGACGGTGTTGGCGGACGCCTGCAGTGGCGCACAGATCGACTCGGCCCTGCGGTCCTGCCACACCACGGCGGGTGTCAACGGACGCCCGCTATCGCGGTCCCAGGCAAGGACGGTCTCGCCCTGGTTGGCCAGCGCCACCGCGGCCACCGCAACGTCCGCCTGCGCCAAGGCTTTCTGGCCGGCGCTGACCAGGGAGTCGAACAGCGCCTCCGGGTCCTGCTCGACTCCACCGCCTGCCAGATACTCCGGCCGCACTGATACCTCAGCGATCGACAGGACCTGCCCGGCCTCGTCGACCACGATGGCCTTCGTGCCCGAAGTCCCCTGGTCGATCGCCAGGAAGTGGTGCATGAGCAGCCTCCGCCGTCCTTCCTAGTCCTTGGACGCCTGCGCCTCCAGCTCGGCATCGATGGACTGCATACCCGGCATGGTCAGTCCGCTCTTGCCGCGGGTCGCCAGCAGGTAGCCGAGATAGCACGCGCCGATGACCACCATCACGATGACGTATGCCCAGGCCTGCTTGAAACTCGAGTCCCGGAACAGCGCGAGCTCGAACACCAGCCACACGACGGCGACAACCAGGACCGGAACCTCCCAGGCGCCGAGGTTGAACTTGTCGCTCACCGGCAGGGACTTGCGCTTGATCAGGTAGAGCACCACCGTGGATGCGTACATGACCGCGGGCAGCAAGGTGGCAGCACCAAAGAGCGTGAACAACGCGGTCTCCGAATGCGAGAAGATCGCCAGGATCAATTCGGCGAGAACGACATACAGCACGGTGGCCTTCAGCGGCGTGTGGAACCTCGGCGAGACCTGCTTCCACTGCTGCCAGCCGGGGAAGCGTTCGTCACGAGACATGGCCCAGGTCAGCCGCACCCCGGTGATCATGATCACCAGGCCACAGGCGAAGATCGCCAGCACCACCATCAGCAGCAGCAGCGTCGCGACCGCTGACCCGAGGGTGTTGTGGATGACGTCGGCGATCGGCGTACCGGACTCGGCCAGCGCAACGGGATCGCCCGCGGCGAGCGTGACGGCGACGATGAAGATGAAGCCGAGCACACCTGAGGCGAGTACCGCCTGCCACATCGCCCGTGGCACAACGCGTTCGGGGTCGTTGGTCTCCTCGGCCAGGTTGGCCGCGGACTCGAAGCCGACGATGGTGAAGGCGCCCAGAAGAAATCCGAGCATCCACGGCCCCGCCGTCGTCAGCTCGCCGAAGCTCCAATAGCCCTCCGTGGGTACCGCGCCCGTGCTGACGAGATTCGAGAAGTCCATGTCTCCGCGCACGGCGGCCACGATGAGCAGTAGCACCGTCAGCGTCACCATGCCGACGAGTTCGAGCGAGACGAAGGTGTTGTTCACCCGTTCGGCCCATCGTGTCGAGAAGGCCACCAGGGCCGCCTGGATCAGGAGCACGATGGCGGTCACCAGCCACGCGATTGTTGCGGTGCCTTCGTAGTTCAGCAGCACAGGGAAGATCGTCGACGCGATCGTGTAGTCGACCGCGACCACGACGATGGCCAGGAACGTGAACGAGATCCAACCGAGGATCCAGCCCAACACCGGGTTGGCGAGCCGCGACATCCACTGATAGTGGTAACCGGTCACCGGGATTCGCGAGGCAAGCGCGCCGAGGACGAATGCCACCGCCAACTGCCCGACGGTGGCGATGGGCCACGTCCAGATACCCATCGGCCCCGACGAGTTCAGCACCGCTCCATAGGTGGTGAAGATGCCGGTGGCGATGGAGACGAAAGCGAACGCCACGGCGAACGACGCGAATCGTCCGGTGCGCCGTTCCAGGGACTGTTTGTAGCCGAACTTCGCCAGGTCAGCGGCGTCGCCGGCGGCTGGGGGTTCCGGATTCGTCATCGTTTCCTCCAGTGGTATAGACCAGGTGGTCGAACCGTAGTATGGGTGTGACCAAGGCCACCGTCAAGCCCCATCGCGGGCGATTACGAAGTGTTTACAATCCGGTGGCCTATACCAGCTGGTTGACTCACGCGGTTACTCTGCAGAGATGCCCTCCGCCGCCCGAAACCAGGCGCCTGCCACCCCGAGGTATATCGCGATCGCGGCGGTGGTTCGCGATCGCATCGCCACTGAGCAGCTTGGACCACACACGTTGTTGCCCTCGGAGAGGGAGCTTGCAGACCAGCACGGGGTCAGCCGGATGACCGCCCGCCAGGCGCTGTCTCTGCTGGAAAGTGAAGGGGTGGTCTACCGCAGACCGCCCCGCGGCACATTCGTCGCCGAGCCGCGGGTGCGCTTTCACATCGGCAGCTTCTCCGAGGAGGTGTCCCGGCTCGGGCGCCGGCCTGCTGCCCGACTGATGTGGGCCGAACACCAACACCCGACGCCTGCGGTGCGGCGGGCGCTCGGTCTCGACGACGACGCGATGGTCAACGTCTTTCATCGCTTGCGAAGCGTCGACGACGTCCCGTTCGCGCTGGAAACGACGTTCCTGCCCGCCGACCTCACCCCCGGAATCCTCGACGAACCAGACGACGGCTCGCTGTGGGCGATACTGCGCAGCCGGTACGGCGTCGACCTGGCTCGCTCGACCGCGGTGCTGGAGTCGATCGTTCTCGACGATGCGTCCAGCGCGCAGCTCGGTGTGCGCGCGGGGTCGGCGGGCACGCTGCTCACCCGTCGTACCGAGGACAGCACCGGCCGGTGTATCGAATACGCCCGCGATGTCTACCGCGCCGACCGCGCCTCGTTCGAGGTGTCCGAACTGCTCGGCGCGCATCGACTCTCGGCCGTCTAACGGTCGGGACGACTGCCGTAAGCTGCCTAAACGTGGCATCTCGGCGCAGGATGGGCGTGATGGGCGGGACGTTCGATCCCGTCCACAACGGGCACCTGGTTGCGGCCAGCGAGGTTGCCGACCTGTTCGATCTGGATCAGGTGGTGTTCGTGCCGACTGGCCAGCCGTGGCAGAAGGACCGCGACGTGACGCCCGCCGAGGATCGCTACCTGATGACTGTCATCGCCACGGCATCCAATCCGCGGTTCTCCGTGAGCCGCGTCGACATCGATCGCGGCGGCCCCACCTACACCCGAGACACCCTGCGCGAGCTACAGACACTCAACCCGGACGCGGACCTCTACTTCATCACCGGCGCGGACGCGCTGGCATCCATCCTGTCCTGGCAGGACTGGAAGGAGATGTTCGCCCTGGCCAGATTCGTCGGGGTGAGCAGGCCCGGATATGAGCTCGACGGCGAGCACATCGTCGCCGCGCTGAAGGACGAGGCCGACGACGCGCTGACCCTGGTCGAGGTGCCCGCGTTGGCGATCTCGTCGACGGACTGCCGCAAGCGTGCCGAGGAGGACCGACCGATCTGGTATCTGGTCCCCGACGGTGTTGTGCAGTATGTGTCCAAGCGGGGCCTCTACCTTTCACCTGCACTCATTGCACAGGAGCATTCACAGTGACCGCCTCCGACGAAGCCATCACGATGGCGACGGTTGCCGCGCAGGCGGCGTCGTCGAAACTCGCCGAGGATGTCGTCGTCATCGACGTGTCCGGACAGCTGGTGATCACCGACTGCTTCGTGATCGCATCGGCTTCCAACGAGCGTCAGGTCAACGCGATCGTCGACGAGGTGGAAGAGAAGATGCGGCTGGCCGGGTACAAACCGGCACGCAGGGAGGGTGCCCGCGAAGGTCGTTGGACCCTGCTGGACTTCGTCGACATCGTCGTGCACATCCAGCACCAGGACGAGCGCAACTTCTATGCTCTGGACCGGCTTTGGCGGGACTGCCCGGTTGTCCCCATCGACCTCGACGGGCCGGCGCAGTGACGATCCGCCGCCTGGTGATGCTGCGCCACGGGCAGACCGAGTTCAATGCGGATAACCGGATGCAGGGCCAACTCGACACCGACCTCAGCGACCTCGGCCGCGACCAGGCCGGCGCCGTCGCCGAGGCGCTCGCCAAACGACAACCGCTGCTGATCGTCTCCTCGGACCTGCGTCGCGCGCTCGATACCGCGGAGTCCCTCGGCGAGCGGTCCGGTCAGCCCGTGGAGGTCGACGCCCGGCTTCGCGAGACGCACCTCGGCGACTGGCAGGGTTTGACTCATATCGAGGTCGATGCGGCGGCGCCGGGAGCGCGCATCGCGTGGCGCAACGATGCCAGGTGGGCCCCCCACGGCGGGGAGAGCCGGGTCGACGTGGCCGAACGCGGCATGCCGTTGATCAGGGAGCTCGTCTCCGCCCAGACCGATTGGGGCACAGAGGAACCCGAACGCCCGGTGGTGCTGGTCGCGCACGGCGGACTGATCGCCGCGCTGACGGCGGCACTGCTGAAACTACCGGTGGACAACTGGCCTGCGCTGGGCGGCATGGGTAACGCCAGCTGGGTGCAGCTGTCGGGACATTCCGAGGACGACGCGGAGTTCGACGATATCCGGTGGCGCCTCGACGTGTGGAACGCCTCGGCACAGGTAGCGGGCGATGTCCTCTGACGCCAACCGATCCCCAGATCGCTCCGCCGCAGCCCGCCGGCGCACACTCCTCGTCTTCTGTGACTCGCTTTCGTACTACGGGCCCACCGGCGGTGTGCCTGCCGATGACCCGCGAATCTGGCCCAATATCGTTGCCGCACAACTTGGCTGGGACGTCGAGCTGATCGGCCGAATCGGCTGGACCTGCCGCGATGTGTGGTGGGCGGCGACGCAGGACCCGCGCGCGTGGGCGGCTCTGCCCCGTGCCGGCGCCGTCATCTTCGCGACCAGCGGAATGGACTCTCTGCCCTCGCCGCTGCCGACGGCATTGCGTGAGCTGATCCGCTATGTGCGTCCGTCGTGGCTTCGGCGATGGGTGCGTGACGGCTACGGCTGGGCGCAGCCCCGGTTGTCTCCGATCGCACGCGCGGCGCTGCCTCCGCACGTCTCCGTGGAGTATCTCGAGATGACCCGCGGGGCAATCGATTTCAACCGGCCCGGAATCCCTATAGTCGCATCGCTGCCCTCGGTGCATATCGCCGAGACGTACGGCAAGGCGCACCACGGCAGACCGGGAACGGTGAAGGCGATCACCGAATGGGCAGACCAACACGATGTACCGCTGGTCGACCTGAAGGCCGCTGTCGCCGAGCACATCATGAGCGGCAGAGGTAACCCCGACGGCATCCACTGGAACTTCGAAGCGCATCAAGCGGTTGCCGAGTTGATGCTCAAAGGCCTGCAGGAAGCCGGTATTTCTGACGAGGGCAGTCCTTAGGAATGGCCGTCGTCGTGGTAACCGACTCGTCCTCGCGCCTTGCGCCCGAGGATCTCGAGCGGTGCGGCATCCGCCAGGTACCCCTGCACATCCTGCTGGACGGTAACAACTTCCGCGACAGCGTTGACGATGTGCCTGCCGATGTCCACCTACGTCACGCCACAACCGCCGGCGCTACGCCGGCCGAGCTCACCGACGCCTACCGTGAAGCGCTGAAACAAAGCGGCGGGGATGGGGTAGTGGCCGTGCACATTTCGGCCGCCCTGTCCAGCACCTACAGTTCCGCGGTGTCTGTGGCACGCGAGTTCGGTCCGGCGGTGCGCATCGTCAATTCCAGGTCGGCCGCGATGGGCGTCGGGTTTGTTGCGATGGCCGCCGCACGGCAGGCGGCCGCCGGAGCGGACCTGAATGCGATAGAGGCCGCGGCTCGTTCGGCAGTTCCCCACGGCCACGCGTTCATCGTCGTGCACCGGCTCGACAACCTTCGGCGCAGCGGCAGAATCCGCCGGGGCGCGTCGTTGTTGGGTTCTGCCTTGTCGTTGAAGCCGTTGTTGTGCCTCGACGTCGACGGCAGGCTGGTGCTCGGTCAACGGATCCGCACCGCGACCAAGGCACACGCGGCGATGGTCGATCAAATCGCCGAGGTGGTCGGCGGCCGCAGCGCACAGATCGCCGTCCACCACGTCGACAACCGTGACACCGCCGATGACATTGCCAAGACCCTGACCGTGCGGCTCCCACAGATCGCTCCGCCGACCGTGACCGACATGGGTCCGGTGCTCGCCGTGCACGTAGGCGACGGTGCGATCGGCGTCTGCATCGGAGTCGACGACTAGCGCCCTGGCTGTGCCTGGCCCGCAGCCGCGCGTTGGTTCGCCGTTTCCTCAAGGGTTGGCTGAGGGTCGACCGGATCAACCAAGTGGGCGTCGACGACTACGCCGACCACACTGCGGCGGACTTGATCGCGTTGATCAGAGCGCACGCCGAACCGCCGACCTCGACTGGTCTCACGGCGGCGGAGCCGAGGTACTGGCCCCGGCGAGGCCCTGCTGATGGTGATGGCAGGCCGCGGCGACGCGCTGAAGGATCTCGAGGGCCCCCAGGAAGGACCAACTCGCCGATCGCCTCTTGCGGCTCTGACCTGCGCCGATGGGTGGGCGAAAAAGTTTTCAAAATAATTTCGGGAAAAGTGTGCGAGTGATCGGGGCTGATCGCTCCTACCTGTGAAAGCGGCCGCAAGGGCCACTTCAGACCACAGGAGAAATCATGTACACCACCTACCCCCAGCCCCAGAACTACGGCCCCCAGCACACCGGCTACGGCTACGCCCCGATGCCCCAGCAGCCGATGCCGATGCAGCAGATGCCGGTGCAGCAGATGGCGCCGGTGGCGCAGTCGGCCACCGCGAGCAAGGGTCTGCTGATGATCGCGGGGCTGGCAGTGGTCGGTGCGGCGGCCTTCGGCGGGGTGTATCTGATGAACTCCAGCAGCCAGCCCGCGCAGACCGCGGCCTCGCAGCCCTCGACGGTGTTCAACATCCCCTCCGAGATCAACATCCCGTCTTTGACCACCGAGCAGCAGGACGACCCGGCCTCCCCGGTCATCGTCAACAACCCGGCCCCCTCGGTGCGGGTGTTCACCCCCTCGGCGCCGCGCACGGTCAACGCCCCGGTTCAGGGTCAGGCTCCGGCGCCCGCTCCCGCCCCTGCTCCGGCACCCACCCCGGCGACCACCGGAACGACCGGCACCACGGGAACGACCGGCACGACCGACGGCGCTAAGAAGGCTGGCGACGACGCGGCAGCGAAAGCAGCGGCCGAAGCGGCGCAGAAGAAGGCGGCCGAGGACGCGGCGGCGAAGAAGGCCGCTGACGATGCGGCGGCGAAGAAGGCCGCTGACGATGCGGCGGCGAAGAAGGCCGCTGACGATGCGGCGGCGAAGAAGGCGGCCGACGATGCGGCGGCGAAAGCAGCGGAGCAGAAGCAGATCGACGACATCAACAAGCAACTCCAGGAGCAGCAAAAGCAGGCCGGCCAGGTCCTCGGCAACCTCCCCTTCTGAGACACAACCAAACTCAGCCCAGGCCACCCGGCCTGGGCTGAGT
>NZ_JAVHWK010000197.1:0-4661 GCF_032159775.1 Mycobacterium sp. | reverse complement strand
GCTTAGCGGCCGGATCCAACCGGTCGATGCGTGCGGCGATGACCGCCTGCAGTGTGCGGGGCACGTGCACGTCAGCGGCCGGCCCCACGCACAGATAGCAGCCACGGCCGCCCAACAGCACGTCGCGTTCGCTCAGATCCCGGACGATCTCCTCGGCGAAGAATGGATTGCCCGCCGCCCGCTCGGTGACGAGATCTGCGAGTTCGGCCACCGACGAGTCTCCGCCCAATAAGTCGGCGCTGAGCTCTGACATCTGAGAATCGTCCAGCGGCTCCAACGCCACAGTCTGCGACCGCGGCGCACGCGCCAGTGCACCGGTGTATTCCGGCCGGTACGTGATCACCACGAGCGAAGCGGTTTGCGGAATGACGGTGAGGAAGTCAGCGAGCAGCGACTCACTGACGCCGTCGATCCAATGAGCATCCTCGATGACATAGACAGCGGGCGAGGGCTTCGTCAGGGTGGACGCATTGACCATCGACGCCAGCCGTCGCCGCCGGGCGTCGGGGTCGATCTGCGGGACGGCGACGTCCGGGTCTCCGATTCCCAACACGTCGTTGAGAAGGACGATGTCCTCGTCATCGGCGTCCGAAAATCGTTCGCGCACTTGCACCCGAGCGGCCGAAGCATCCAGGCCGGCTGCACCGGCGACGTCGAGCAGCAGTCCGGCGACGGTGTGCAGAGGCAGGTCCGTGGTGTGCGATTCGCAGAACGTCGCGAATACTTCGGCACCGGCATCCTTGGCCTGCGATGTCAGTTCACGAACGATACGACTCTTGCCGATACCGGGCGGGCCGACGAGTCCCACGATGCTTCCGTTGCCGTTGATCGACCGCGCAAGGACACCGGCGAGCGCGGCCATCTCCCACTGCCGGCCGACGAAGCTCGGTTCCGCTCTGACCAACCGCCGACCGGTCGCCATCCCGAGTAGCCGGTGCGCGGGAACCGGGTCTGCGACACCCTTGATGTGTACCTGCTCGGTTTCGCCGAGCAGTGCACTGGCGTCGACAAGGCGGGCAGTCGAGTCGCTCACCATGACGCCGCCCGGCGGCGCCACCGACTCCATCCGCTGCGCCATCCCCACCTGTTCGCCGACGGCGGTGTAGGACATTGGGCCGGAACCGATTTCGCCGGTGATCACCTCACCGGAGTTCAACCCGATGCGAAGCTGCAGGCCGATATGGTCACAAGCCTCGACCTCCGCCGCCAAGTGCTGCGCGTCGGTCTGGATGTCCAGTGCGGCGCGGCAGGCGCGTACGGCGTGGTCCTCGAGGGCCACCGGCGCACCGAACACCGCCATGATCCCGTCGCCGGTGAACTTGTCCACCGTGCCGCCGTAGCGCTGAACGATCACCGACGAGCGGCGGAACACCTCGCCCATGATCTCGCGCAGCCGTTCCGGCCCGACGGCCGCCGCGATATCCATCGAGTGCACCACGTCGGCGAAGAGCACGGTGACCTGCTTGTACTCCGCATGAACGTCGACGCTGGCGACGGGCGATCCGCACACGTCACAGAAGCGGGCGCCGTCCCGCAGGCCTGCGCCGCACGCACCGCACGATATGGCCACCGCCAACAGGATATGGGCCGAACGCTAACCGCCGGACAACTTGGCCAGGATGGCCTGCAGCTTCCTCAATTCGATGCCGTCGAGACCCGAGAGGATCTCGGGTGCCGGATCGTCGGTCGCGTCGATGGTCGCGACCATGTCGCGGCCGGCATCGGTCAGCGAAACCATTTTGCAGCGCCGATTGGTGGGCTCGGGTGTTCGCACCACCAGTCCCCGGTCCTCGAGGTCGTTGACCGCGACGGTGGCTGCGGGCGCATCCATGGTCGCCGCCGCCGCCACCTGCTTCACGGTCATCGGTCCCCTGGCCAGCCTGCGCAGCACCCGGATCCGGCTGAACGGCAGACCGCTTCGCTCCACTACCGCACGCTTCCAGCTGTCGCGGTTATCGATCACCAACGAGCTCATCGCCCGCCAAACCTGGTCGGCCATCGGGTTATCCGACATGAGCGCCTTCTCTGCTGGCCGTCCTACCGGCGATAAGCGGTGCGAGACGATCGGCGGATGCAATCGACCGGGGGGATGTCGACACGCCGCCGAGTATGAAGACCACGAGGCCCAGTCCGATGCTCACCAACCACAGCGGCCTGGCCGCGGTCGCGAAGTCCGCCGTGTGCGCCAGCGCAGCCCCGGCCAACGAACCGCACAGCGCAACACCGATACTCACGCCGATCTGCCTGCTGGTGGAGGTCACGGCCGACGCCGCGCCTGCCCGGTCTGTCGGCATGCCGCTGACGGCCGAGTTGGTGATGGGCGCGTTCACCATCGCGAAGCCGATGCCGAACACGGCGAAGACGATCAGCATTTGCCACACCGCAGTCGTCGCCGACAAGAACGTCAGCATCACCGACGCGGCGACGATCAGCACGCCGGCGATCATCAGCGACGGCCGCGCGCCGAACCGGCCGACCATGCGGCCGGAGAGCGGCGAAAAGATCAGCGCACCGATCGCGATCGGAAGGTAGATCAGGCCCGTGTGCATGGCCGAGAAGTGACGCTCACCCTGCAGGTACAGAGACATCATGAACAAAAAGGCACCCCAGGCCGCGAACGCGCTGATGGCCAGTACCGTCGCCGAGGCGAACGGGACGCTTCGGAAGAAGCGCAGGTCGATGAAGGGGTCACGGCGCCTGGCCTCGTAGCGCAGGAACGAGACGAACGCGACCAGCGCGATGACCGCGACCACGATCGTGCGGGGGTTCGACCAACCCATGCCGGGACCCTCGATGAGGGTGAACACCAGCCCGAAGAGGAACGTCACCGCGAGGCCCTGGCCTATCGGATCGATGTTGCGCATGGTTGCCGACTTGGACTCCGGCACAAAGATCGCGGTCAGGATGATCGCGGCGGCGCAGATCGGCAGGTTGATCCAGAACACGGACCGCCAACCAACCATCTCGATCAGCAGACCACCGACGATCGGCCCGAGAGCCATCGAGATGCCGACGACGCCGCCCCAGATTCCGAGCGCACGTGCGCGCTCGACACGACCGACGAAGATCTGCGAAATGATCGACAGCGCAACGGGGTTCAGCATCGAGCCGCCAACCGCCTGCATGAGTCGCGCGACGATGAGCATTTCGATGCTGGGCGCCAGGCTGCACATCAACGATCCCAATGCGAAGACCGTCAGGCCGATCTGGAAGATCCGCCTGCGACCGAAACGGTCACCGGTCGCACCGGACAGCATCAATAACGACGCCAGAACCAGCGTGTAGATGTCGACGACCCACTGCAGCTGAGATGGCGAAGCGCCGAGGTCGTTGCGGATGGACGGAATGGCGACGTTGACGATCGTTGCGTCCATCGACACGATCAGCAGGCTCAGGCAGCAGGACATCAGGATGATGGCCTTGCGCCGCGGGCTCAATGAGCGGACGACAGTTTCATTCACACAACTATTGTGAAACTACAACTGTCGTTCGCGCAAGGCGGACCGACAGTGAAATATGTCGCAGAGACCCGACTAGCGCTTTTCCATGTCGGAGTAGTCGCGCTCGGTGTAACCGGTGTAGATCTGCCGCGGACGGCCGATCTTGCCGCTGCCATCTTCGTGCATCTCCCGCCAGTGCGCGATCCAGCCCGGCAGCCTGCCCACCGAGAACAGCACGGTGAACATCCTGGTGGGGAAGCCCATCGCGCGGTAGATCACACCGGTGTAGAAGTCCACATTCGGGTACAGCTTGCGCTCGACGAAGAAGTCGTCGGTCAGCGCCACCTCTTCCAACGCCTTGGCGATGTCCAGCAGTTCGTCGTCGCCGCCGAGCTTGCCGAGGATCTTGTCGGCCTGCTCCTTGACGATGCGGGCCCGCGGGTCGTAGTTCTTGTAGACCCGATGGCCGAAGCCCATCAGCTTGACCTTGTCTTCCTTGTTCTTGACCCTCTTGACGAAGTCGTGCACATCGCCGTCGGACTGGCGGATCTTCTCGAGCATCTCCAGCACGGCCTGGTTGGCGCCGCCGTGCAGCGGGCCCCAGAGTGCGTTGATGCCGCCAGAGATCGAGGTGAACAGGTTCGCCTGCGACGAGCCGACCAGGCGCACTGTCGACGTCGAGCAGTTCTGCTCGTGGTCGGCGTGCAGGATGAGCAGCAAGTCAAGGGCCCGAACGACCTCCGGGTCCACCTCATACGGCTCGGCTGGGAAGCCGAACGTCATCCGCAGGAAGTTCTCCACCAAGGTCAACGAGTTGTCGGGATAGAGGAACGGCTGGCCCACCGACTTCTTGTACGCGTACGCCGCGATGGTCGGCAGCTTGGCCAGCAGCCGGATCGTGGACAGCTCCACCTGCTCGTCATCGAACGGGTCCAGCGAATCCTGGTAGTACGCGGACAACGCGTTCACCGCGCTGGACACCACCGGCATCGGGTGCGCGTTGCGAGGGAAGCCGTCGAAGAACCGCTTCAGGTCCTCGTGCAGCAGGGTGTGCCGCTGAATCTGGTGGGTGAACTTTTCGAGCTCGTCCTTTGTGGGCAGCTCGCCGTAGATCAGCAGATAGCTGACCTCGAGGAAGTTCGACTTCTCTGCCAGCTGCTCGATCGGGTAGCCGCGGTAGCGCAGGATGCCGGCGTCGCCGTCGATGTAGGTGATGGCGCT
>NZ_JAVHWK010000125.1:0-89598 GCF_032159775.1 Mycobacterium sp. | reverse complement strand
CGACCGAGATCCGCGGCCGCGCCGACCCCGAACTCGCAGCGCTGCTGGATGCGGCGTTCGCCAAATGGGCCGCACCGGGCATGTGCAACCCTGACGACGACAACCCGTGTGTCGACGGCGAACCCAGCCAGCAGGCACGCACCGGTGACGTGCGCACGACCGGGCAGCGCAACCACGACGCGCTCAAAGCGGTGCTGCGGGCGATGTTGGCGTCGGGACAGTTAGGCAGCCACAAAGGCCTCCCCGTCACCATGGTCGTCACCACCACGCTCAAAGAGTTGCAGTCCGGCAGCGGGCACGCCGTCACTGGCGGCGGCACCCTGCTACCGATGTCCGAGGTGATCCGGCAAGCCGCCGCGGCGCAGCAGTACCTGGCCGTGTTCGACGACCACACCAACGAAGCGCTGTATTTAGGCCGCGCCAAACGGCTGGCGTCCAAGGCGCAACGCATCGTGCTCTACGCCCGCGATCGCGGCTGCACGTTCCCCGGCTGCACCGCCCCGGCCTATCACAGCGAAGTACACCACCGCACCGCCGACTGGGCCGCGGGCGGACTCACCAATATCAACGACCTGACGCTGGCGTGCGGCCCGCACAACCGCCGCGTCACATCCGGCGGCTGGACCACCCGCACACGCAAAGACGGCCGCACCCAATGGATCCCACCACCCCGCCTCGACACCGGCCAAGCGCGCGTCAACAACTACCACCACCCGCAGCGCTACCTCATCCCCGACGAGCGCGACGGCGACAGCGACGGCGACATCAACAGTTAGTCATCGGCGCTCCGGCTTGCGCTTCAACATCCACGCGGGTATCCAATGCGTGACCGACCGCCGTTTGGGGCCGTAGGCGATGGCGTAGGTGACCAATCCCCACCAATGGCCCTGCTCGCAGATGCCCCAGCAGGTCAGCCGGCCGTCGACGACCGAGTGCATCTGCAGACCGGCGGGGTTGTAGCCGCCGGGGCTGTGCGGCTCGCGGGGAAACAGCGCGGCGAGGTCGACGAGGACAGCCATCGGCGGCTCGACGGGCCGAAAGGCTTGTTGCACGGGTTGACCGTTATAGCCGATGGACTGCAGCTCGCCCACCGTTCGATCATACGTTCGAACGGACTATCCTGGAACCTGATGTACATACCCCGCAAATTCGCGCTGACCGACGAGCAGACCGCTGCGGCGCTCGCGGCGGCCGACTTCGCGCAACTGGTCAGCCACGGTCCATCGGGTCTGTTGGTGACACCGCTGCCGCTGATCTACCGCCCGTCCAGCCACTCGCTCATCGGCCATGTCTCCCGGGCCAACCCGCACTGGCGCGCCGACGGCGCTGAGTCGGTTGCGATCTTCGCCGGCCCCGACACATACATCTCGCCCAACTTCTACGCGACCAAGACAGAGACCGGCAAGGTCGTGCCGACCTGGAACTACGAAGTCCTCAATGTCTACGGCCGCCTGGTGGTGCACGACGATCCCGACTGGGTTCTCGACCTGGTCACCGAGCTGACGAACCGGCATGAGGGCGGCCGCTCCGAGCCCTGGCAGGTTACCGACGCACCGGAGTCGTACACGCAGTCGCAGCTGCGCGGCATCGTCGGAGTCGAGGTCGACATCGCCAAAGTCGAAGGCAAGTCGAAGATGTCGCAGAACCAGCCCGACCGCAACCGCGCCGGTGTGGTCGCCGGGCTGAGGGAGTCCGAAGCCCCGCGTGATCAGCTCGTCGCCGACCGTGTCGCCGCCCTCGATGACGGCAGCACGAAAGCGAACGGTCGCCGATAACCCAGCCCGATCAGCCGTGAGCGCCTGATCGCGTCGATGTCCGTAGGCCGTATCTCGCCCGATGACGGCTCATAGCACTGCAACGTCTGCCCGTCGACACCGACGATCAACACCCAGTGCCTCGGTATGAACCGGCCGACCAACATCGCGACGGGCCACCCTGCCTGTGCGTAGTACTGCACGTCGGACAGCCGGTCGCGCCGGCCGCGGAACGGCCGCCACCGGTACCGGACGCCGCGCACCCCGGTTCGCGTGGAGAGCGCGCGGGCGACGCCCATCGGGGTGGTGCCCAGCAATCGCGGCCACACCCGGTTCATCTCGGTATGGACCCGCAGCTGTTCGTCGTCGAACCAGCTGCGTGGAGATTCGGTCAGCGCCGTTCGATAATCCGGATCCACCAGCGCGCCGGCCACCACCGCGACGCTCGGGCCACATGTGGTGGAGTCGCGTTGCCGAAGCCGAAGGTCCGAGAGTTTCATGGATCCCCGAGCAGCTCCTCACCGCGCTCGCGCAACTCCACCTTCCTCACCTTGCCCGTCACGGTCATCGGGAACTCGTCGATGACCTGGACGTACCTTGGAATCTTGTTGTGCGCGATCCTGCCTGCGCAGAACGCACTCAGGCTGTCGGGGGTCGGGGCGTCGGCACCCTCCTTGATCCGTAGCCAGACCATCAGTTCCTCGCCGAACTTCTCGTCGGCCACTCCCACCACCTGTGCGTCGACGATGTCGGGGTGGCTGTACAGAAACTCCTCGATCTCGCGGGGATAGATGTTCTCGCCGCCGCGGATCACCATGTCCTTGATTCGACCGGTGATCGCAAGGTAGCCGTCGTCGTCCATCACCCCGATGTCACCCGTGTGCATCCAGCCATCGGCGTCGATCGCCTCGTCGGTCTTCTCGGGGTCGTCCCAGTAGCCGGCCATCACGCTGTAGCCACGGGTGCACAGTTCACCCGGCGTACCGCGCTCCACCGGCGCGCCGTCGTCATCAATGACCTGCACCTCCAGGTGCGGCCCGACGCGCCCGACCGTCGTGACCCGTCGGGTCAGGCTGTCGCTCGGCAAGGTCTGCGTGGACACCGGCGACGTCTCGGTCATGCCGTAACAGATCGCCACCTCCGTCATGTGCATCCGGTCGATGACGTTGCGCATCACGTGCTCCGGGCAGGTCGACCCGGCCATGATCCCGGTCCGCAATGTGCTCAGGTCGAACCTGTCGAAGTCGGGCAGCCCGAGCTCCGCGATGAACATCGTCGGAACTCCATACAGCGATGTACAGCGTTGTGCCGCAACTGCTTTCAGGCTTGCTTCCGGGTCGAACCCTGGCGCGGGAATCACCATCGCGGCACCATGCGTCGTGCACGCCAGGTTCCCCATCACCATCCCGAAGCAATGATAGAAGGGCACTGGGATGCAGACCCTGTCCTGCTCGGTGTACTCGAGCAGCTCGCCGACGAAGTACCCGTTGTTGAGGATGTTCGTGTGGGTCAGCGTGGCGCCCTTGGGAAATCCGGTGGTGCCCGACGTGTACTGGATGTTTATCGGATCGCTTGGCGCCAGCTGGGACTGCACCCGCGCCAACGCGTCTGTGTCGACTCCTGTGTCGGCGATCTCCTGCCACGGCTCCCAGCCGACGATGATCACGTCGTTGAGCGCGGGGCACCGCCCCCGCACACTGCCCAGCATCGCCACGTAGTCGGAGCTCTTGAACTCAGCCGCTGCGAACACGGTGCACATCGACGCCTTGTTGAGGGCGTACTCGAGTTCGTCGACTCGATACGCGGGGTTGATGTTGACCAGGATCGCGCCGACCTGCGCGGTGGCGTACTGGATCATCGTCCACTCGGCGCTGTTCGGTGACCAGATGCCGATCCGGTCCCCCGGCTTGGTGCCGCGGTCCAGCAGTGCTGTGGCGATCCGTTGGGTCGCTTCGTGGAATTCCCGATAGGTCCAGCGCCGGCCCGTCGCGCATTCGACAAGCGCCTCGCGGTCGGCGAACGCTTCGGTCGTTCGGGCGAGGTTGTCGCCGATCGTCTCGTCGAGAAGCGGCGGGCTGGTGGCTCCTGCGTCGTGGGACAGCATGCGACGAGCTCCTCCCGCCGTGGATTTTCGGCCATCGCTGGGTACTCCGACACCGTAGATCGGACGACGAGGGGGACGGTGGGGAATGTCAATCCTGGACACGGCGACGAACTCATGAGCTTCGACATGACGCCGACCGCCGCGCAGCACGATCTGGCCCGGCGCACGCACGAATTCGCCGAGCAGTGCGTCCGGCCGGTGGCCGCTGACTACGACGCGCGGCAAGAGTTCCCCTGGCCCATTTTGGAGGAGGCGGCTGGCCGAGGTTTCTACAGCCCGCTGTTCTACCGCGACCTCATCGGCGATCCGACCGGGCTGTCGCTGCCGATGTTCATGGAGGAGCTGTTCTGGGGGTGCGCGGGCATCGGTCTGGCGATCGTGATGCCCGCCTTGGCGCTGTCGGCGATCGGGCAGGCAGCGTCCCCGGAGCAGATGCTGGATTGGGCGCCGGAATGTTTCGGCAGCCCAGGCGATCTCAAGCTCGCCGCGCTCGCGATCTCCGAACCGGAGGGCGGCAGTGACGTGCGCAATCTGCGCACCCGGGCCAAGCGGGACGGTGACGACTGGATCATCGACGGCCACAAGATGTGGATCGGCAACGGCGGCATCGCCAACGTTCATGTGGTCAACGCCGTCGTCGACGAAGAACTCGGTCACCGGGGCCAGGCCCTGTTCATCGTGCCCGGCGGCACGCCAGGGCTGGAGATGGTGCGCAAGCTGGACAAGCTCGGCTGCCGGGCGTCGCACACCGCCGAGCTGAAGTTCAACGCGGTCCGGGTGCCCGGCGGCAACCTGCTCGGCGGAGACGAGAAGCTGCAGCACAAGTTGGCCCGTGCGCGCGAGGCGGTCGAAGGCGGCAGGCATTCAGGGTCCGCGACAATGGGCACATTCGAGCAGACGCGACCGATGGTGGCCGCGCAGGCGCTCGGAATTGCAAGGGCGGCAATGGAATACGCGACCGAGTATGCCAACCGTCGCGAGGCGTTCGGCGCCCCCATCATCGACAACCAGGGCATCGCCTTCCCGCTTGCCGACCTTGCCACCGCGATCGACGCCGCACGGCTGCTCACCTGGCGCGCATCCTGGATGGCCGCCACCGGCGTGCCGATGGAGCGCGGGGAGGGGTCGATGTCGAAGCTGGCCGCAAGCGAGGTCGCGGTCCGGACCACCGAACGCGCGATTCAGACGATGGGCGGCTGGGGCTACATCAAGGACCATCCGGTAGAGAAGTGGTACCGGGACGCCAAGCTGTACACGATTTTCGAGGGCACCAGCGAGATCCAGCGCGTCGTGATCTCCAACGCGCTCGGCGCCGCCGATGGGAAGCCGCCGCTGCACGTCGACCTCGAACCCACCGGTGGCCCGCTGAACCGCTGGTTCGGCCGCGGCACCCCGGCCCGCACCCAGGTGGCCAACTCCGCCCTCGAGATGAGGGAGCGCATTCCGCAGCCGATCATGGCGCTGGCCATGAAGGTGCTGAAGCCGCCCAAGAAGTAGCAATTCTGACGCCCGCGTAGGTTTTTTCTCGTGTTCGGCGGGCACGCCAACTTCAGAAGTGACATGAGGAGGGCTTTCATGCGAGCGGTCACCTGGCAGGCCAGGCGGAAGGTCACGGTCGAAACGATTCCCGACCCGATCATCAAGGAACCGACCGACGCGATCATCAAGGTCACCAGCACCAACATCTGCGGTTCCGACCTCCACCTGTACGAAGTTCTCGGCGCGTTCATGACGCCGGGCGACGTGCTCGGTCACGAGGCGATGGGCGTTGTCGAGGAGGTCGGCAGCCAGGCAGGCGATCTCAAGGTCGGCGATCGAGTGGTGATTCCGTTCAACATCTCCTGTGGACACTGCTTCATGTGCGGCGAGGGTCTGCAAAGCCAGTGTGAGACAACGCAGAACCGCGAACAGGGCACCGGTGCGGCGCTGTTCGGCTACTCGAAGCTGTACGGCGAGGTACCCGGAGGACAGGCCGAATATCTGCGCGTGCCTCAGGCTCAGTACACCCACATCAAGGTGCCGCAGGACGGACCCGACGAGCGCTACGTCTACCTGTCCGATGTGCTGCCGACGGCGTGGCAGGCAGTCGAGTACGCGGACGTACCGCCCGGCGGCACCCTGGTGATCCTGGGCATGGGACCGATCGGCTCGATGGCGTGCCGGGTCGCCCACCACCGCACCGACTGTCGAGTCATCGGTGTCGACATCGTTCCCGAACGCCTGCAGCGAGCGCGGGAGATGTGCAGCGACGTCATCGACATGAACCTCGACGACCCCGTCGAGGTGGTGCGCGACTCCACCGACGGACGGGGCGCCGACGCGGTGATCGACGCGGTTGGCATGGAGGCACACGGCTCACCCATCGCGACCGCCGCCCAGACCGCGGCGGGATTCCTTCCGCCGCCGATGGCCCGGGTGATGATGAAGAACGCAGGCGTGGACCGATTGGCCGCGCTGAACACCGCGATCGCGGTGGTCCGTCGCGGCGGCACCATCTCGCTGTCCGGTGTCTACGGCGGCGCGGCCGACCCGATCAACATGATGACGTTGTTCGACAAGCAGATACAGCTCCGGATGGGTCAGGCCAACGTCAAGCGGTGGGTGCCCGACATCCTGCCGTTGCTGACCGATGACGATCCACTGGGCACCGAGTCCTTCGCCACGCACCGGTTACCGCTGATCGCGGCGCCCGAAGCTTACGAGAAGTTCCAGAAGAAGCAGGACGGCATGATCAAGGTGGTACTGACGCCCTGAGGTTGAAGCGCCGATGCTCGGGTACTTCTCCGCTATGGATCAATCCGAGGCACCGATCCTGGACGCACTGGTCGAATACCGGAATGCCAACCGCTACGGGTTCACCCCGCCCGCCCATCGGCAGGGCCGCGGCGTCGATGACCGGGTGCTGTCGGTGCTGGGACGCCAGCCGTTCGAGGACGACCTGCTCGCCAGCGGCGGACTCGATGATCGCCGGACCCGCGGTAAATACCTGCAGCGCGCGGAGGACCTGATGGCCGAGGCCGTCGGCGCCGACGCCGCATTCTTTTCGACGTGCGGCAGCTCGTTATCCGTTAAGGCGGCCATGATGGCGGTGGCCGGCGGAGCCGAGGGCGGCCTGCTGGTCAGCCGGGACAGCCACAAGTCCATTGTCGCGGGCGTCATCTTCTCCGGAGTGCAGCCGCGATGGGTCACCCCGCGTTGGGACGCCGAGAGGCACATCTCGCATCCGCCGTCGCCCGACGACGTGGAACAGGCGTGGAAGCTCTACCCCGACGCGGCAGGTGCGCTGATCGTCAGTCCGAGCCCTTACGGCACGTGCGCGGATCTGAAGACCATCGCCGACATCTGCCACGACCGCGGCAAGCCGTTGATCGTCGACGAGGCATGGGGTGCGCACCTGCCGTTCCACGAGGATCTGCCGACCTGGGCGATGGACGCGGGCGCCGACGTCTGCGTGGTCAGCGTTCACAAAATGGGGGCGGGTTTCGAGCAGGGTTCGGTGTTCCACCTGCAGGGCGACCTGGTCGACCAGGCCAAGTTGTCGGCATGCGCCGACCTGCTGATGACGACGAGTCCCAACGTGATGGTCTACGCGGCGATCGACGGTTGGCGCCGTCAGATGGTCGAGCACGGCCATGACCTGCTCGGCGCGGCACTGGATCTCGCGGGAAACGTGCGTCAGACGCTCGAGTCGATCGCGGATATCGAGGTGCTCGACGACGAACTGCTCGGGGTGGAGGCCAGCCACGACCTCGATCGCCTTCAGGTGCTGATGGACCTGTCGGCGAGCGGGACGTCGGGCTACCAGGCGGCCGACTGGCTCCGCGAGAACAAACACGTCGACCTCGGCATGTCCGACCACCGGCGCATCCTGGCAACGCTGTCGTTCGCCGACGACACGTCAACCACCGACCGACTGATCGATGCGATGACGGCCTGGCGGCAGGCCGCCGCGGATTTCGATCCGCCGCCCCAGATCCGCCTGCCCTCACCCGACGAAATCCAGCTTGAGTCGGTACAACTGCCCCGCGACGCGTTTTTCGGTCAGGTGGAAATGGTTGCCGCGAGCCAGGCCTGCGGCCGGATCGCCGCCGAGCAGATCACGCCCTATCCGCCCGGCGTCCCCGCCGTCGTGCCGGGCGAGCGGCTCGACGACGCCGTCATCGACTACCTGCGCACGGGTCTCGCAGCGGGCATGACGCTGCCCGACCCGGCAGACCCGTCACTCGAAAAATTTCGGGTGGTGGCATGAAAGTATCCGGTACCCCTGGTTTCGTTCGGGGGGGATCTGGCAACATTACCGACCGGTAAGAAGTTTCCTCCGATACGCACCAGGTGGGGCAGATGACGGGTTCGACGGAGATTACGTACACGGCTGCGGCAGGCACCGAGGGTGGTGGCGCAGCACTCGACCAGATAATCGGCATGACGGTGGTGGCCGTGGTCATCGGCGCACTGCTGTGCTGGCTCGGCTACCTGCATCGCACGCGCAAGATCACCTGGGTCAACAACGTCGCCGAATACGCAGGCCGCAAGTTCAAGCGGCCGCCGTGGGTGGCGGTGCCGATGGCGCTGTTCATCACGACGCTCATCTGCGCCCTGTTCGGCTTCATCTGGGACGTCAGCCTGCACATCGGAAAGGGCCGCGACCCCGGACCGTTGGCCAACCCGGCGCACTACTTCATTCTGGTCGGACTCTTCCTGCTGTTCGTCGCGGGCTGCGCGGCGATCATCCTGCCGTATGAGAAGCCGGGCCCGTTCGCGGTCCGAATCACCAAGGATTGGTACGCGCCGGTCGGCGGTTTCCTGATGGCCGGCTGCGGCCTGTACGCGCTGACCGGCTTCCCACTCGATGACGTGTGGCACCGCATCTTCGGTCAGGACGTCACGTTGTGGGGGCCGACCCACCTGATGATGATCGGCGGCGCCGGGTTCTCGACGATCTCTGCGCTGCTCCTCGAATACGAGGGCGATCGGGCGATGGGCGCCGACAAGCCCAAGGACGGCGTCTTCCTCAAATCCATCAGGTATCTCGGCTTCGGCGGCATCATCATCGGCCTATCGGTATTCCAGATCGAGTTCGACTTCGGCGTCCCGCAGTTCCGTCAGGTCTTCGAGCCGATGCTGATTGCCGCGGCAGGCGCGTTCGGCCTTGTCGCAGCCCGAATGATGCTCGGCCGCTTCGCCGCGATTCTGGCGGCGCTGTTCGCGATCGCGCTGCGCGGCCTCGTCGCGCTCGTCGTCGGCCCGATCCTCGGCGCCCCGATCAACTGGTTCGCGCTGTATCTCGGCGCGGCCGTGATGGTCGAACTCGTCGCCCTCACTCCGCTGTTCAGGCGGCCCATCCTCTTCGGACTCGTCAGCGGTCTTCTGGTCAGCACCGTCGGGCTGTGGCTGGAATCCTTCTGGGTCGACGCCGTCTACCACTACCCGTGGCCGTCGAGCATCTGGCCCGAGGCGCTCTTGATGGCCGTACCGGTCGCCGTGCTCACCGGCGCATGCGGCGCGATGCTCGGCATGGTGCTCACTGACCAACGGCTGCCAAGCCGCGCGATCGGCATCGGATTGGTCGCGTTGACCGTCCTGGTCATCGGCGGCGCCACCGCCAATGGGCTGCGCTACGAAGTACCGCAGAACGCGACCGCCACCATGACTCTGACGGAGGCACCTGGCTCGGCTCCCGACAAGCGCATGGTGACCGCAGACGTCCGGATCAACCCGCCCGGTTTGATCAGCGAAGACGCGAACTGGGTGTCGGTGTTGGGCTGGCAGGGCGGGCTGGCCAACGAGCGCGGCATGTTCGTCGATCGGCTGGAGCGGCTCGGTCCCGGCCACTACCGCTCCACGCAGCCGATGCCGGTTTACGGCAAGTGGAAGACGCTGCTGCGTGTGCACGACGGGCGCATTTTCACCGCCGTGCCGATCTTCCTGGCCGGCGATCCGGGTATCGGCGCGCCCGAGATACCGGCACAGGCCACGATGACGCGCCCGTTCGTCCCCGAGATCACCATCCTGCAGCGCGAGCGCAATCCCGATACGCCCGTGGTGCTATGGACCATCGGCGGCCTGATAGTGCTCGTCTGCACGCTGATCATGATCGGCGGGCTCACCTGGGGCGCCGGCCGTATCAACAGGAGAGAGCCCACCGATTCGAAGACGGAGTTGCAACCATCGGCGCAGGCATGACGACCGACGCCGACGTGGTCATCCTGGCCGACCACTCGCTACTGCTCGCCATCCCGGCCTTCGTCCCGGCGTTCATCGTGGCGGGAGTTGTCGCCTACATCGCGATGAAGGACCGGCGGAACAGAGACGGGTCTCACAGTGAAGGGACAGAATCGACCAGCCAAGATAGTTGATCGTGACTTCCATTCAGAGCGATAAACGACTCCTTGCCGCGCTCGCCGCAGGCGCCCTGCTGATCGCCGGTTGCGGCGGAGGCGGCTCCGAGGGGGCGCAGAGTTCGTCGGGCCAGCCGTCGGCGTCGACGGTCAGCCCGTCGGACATGCAGAACGAACAGGCGCCTCCTGACCGCCTGCTCATCGACGTCACCATCAAAGGCGGCGAGATCAACCCGACCAACGCGCAACTCGAGGCCAAGACGAACGAGCCCATCGTCGTGAAAGTCAACAGCGACGTGGCCGACGAACTCCACGTGCATTCCACGCCGGACCATACGTTCAAGATCGAAGCAAAGCCGGGCCAGCAGTTCCAGTTCTCGGTTGACGTGCCCGGCAAGGTGGACATCGAACTGCACCACCTGGAGAAGACGATCGCGACCGTGCAAGTCCAGCCGTGACCGACGGACCCGTCGTGGTGCTGGCGCACGGCCTCGGCGGGTCTTCGGATCTGCCGATCCCCTACACCTACGCCCTCATCGGGGCGGCCTGGGCGCTCACCTTCACGTTCGGCGTGGTTGCGCTGGCGTGGCGTCGGCCGCGATTCGATCCGGACAAACCCGGTCGCGCGCTGCCGCAGTGGGTGACGACGGCGGTCGATGCGCCCGCCACCCGGTGGATGCTTGCCGCGGCCGGTCTGCTCTTCGCCGCGTGGGTGGCGATGGCCGCGATGTTCGGCACGGCCGACGGAAACCCGCTGCCCGGCGTGTTCTACGTGCTGATGTGGGTCGGGCTGGTGGCGGCTTCGCTGGCGGTCGGACCGATCTGGCGAGCGGTCTCGCCGGTGCGCACGGTGTACAGGCTGCTCCGGATGGCGCGCCTGCGTGACGGTCGCGGCTATCCCCGACCCCTCGGCTACTGGCCCGCCGCGTTCGGTCTGTTCGCCTTCGTGTGGCTGGAGCTCGCCAGTCCCGACCCCGGTTCGTTGGGCTCGATCAAGCTGTGGCTGTGGGTGTACATCGTTATCACCCTGACGGGGGCAATCGTCAGCGGAGACAAGTGGTTCGGCCGCGCCGACCCGTTCGAGGTGTACAGCGTCGTGGCATCCCGCTTCTCGCCCATGCGCCGCAACCCGCAGAGCGGGCGCATCGAGATCGGGAATCCGTTCAACCATCTGCCGACACTGCCGATCCGGCCGGGCACTGTCACGGTGCTCGCGGTGTTGCTGGGCTCCACCGCGTTCGACAGCTTCTCGGCGATGCCGGTGTGGCGCAACTTCGTCGACCGGCAAACCGAATCCGCGGCCGCCGCAATGATCCTGCGCACCGCGGGATTGCTGGTGTTCATCACCGTTGTCGTCGTCACGTTCTGGCTCGCGGCGCGAGCCACCGGCGGCGTCGACAAGCGCACCCGGCGCGGGCTACCGGGCGTGATGGCGCACTCGCTGATTCCGATCGTGCTCGGATACGTGTTCGCGCACTATCTGTCCTACCTCATCGAGCGCGGTCAGCAGACCGTCATCGACCTGGCCGACCCGCTCGGCCGCGGCTGGAACCTGTTGGGCCTCGGCAACGCCGAAGTGAATTACGTTCTGTCGCTCCATCCTTCGGTCCTGGCCACCATCAAGGTGTGCTGCGTCGTCAGTGGACACGTTGCCGGGGTGATCGCCGCACACGACCGCGCACTGAAGGTGCTGCCGACGGGATATCAGCTGACCGGTCAGCTCGCGATGATGCTGGTGATGGTCGGCTACACCTTCACCGGTCTCTATCTACTTTTCGGTGGATGAGGCGTCGTAAGGTTGGCCGCATGCGGGCGCTCTTGATCGTCGACGTGCAGAACGACTTCTGCGAAGGCGGCTCACTCGAAGTGGTCGGCGGCCAGTTGGTGGCCCATGCGATCAGCGAATTCCTCTCTACACCTCGGGGTTACGACCACATCGTGGCGACAAAGGACTTCCACATCGATCCCGGCGATCACTTCTCCGACGATCCCGACTTCGCCGGGTCGTGGCCGCGGCACTGCGTAGTCGGAACGGCGGGCGCCGACTTCCATCCGGAGTTCGACCACTCTGCGGTGCAGGCCGTCTTCACCAAGGGCCGCTATGCGGCGGCCTACAGCGGCTTCGAGGGCATCGACGAATCCGGCACAACGTTGGCGGACTGGCTTGTCGAACGCGGGGTCGACGCGGTCGACATCGTGGGCATCGCCATCGACTACTGCGTATTGGCCACCGCAACCGACGCGGCCGCGAAGGGCTTCGCCACCCGCGTGCTTCTCGAGCTGACGGCAGGCGTGGCGCGCGAGTCCAGCACCAAGGCCGTCGAGGACATGCGCGCAGCCGGTGTCGATGTCGTCGGCTCGGCGGCCTGACGCTATCTACCGGTCCACCTCGGCGGCCTGCGCTCGGTGAACGCGCGCACACCCTCCTTGGCGTCGTCGTGCCGCATCAGCGCGAGATGTATCTCCGTCTCGCGCGCACCCACCGCAGCACGGTCGAGATCAAACGAGTCCCACAGCAGCCGCTTGCTGGCGGCCACCGCGGCGGGGGCCGCGTTCTGCGCGATGTCGCGTGCGACCTCCTGGACGGCAGGCAGCACATCGTCGGCGTTGGACAGCCCGACCAGGCGCGGGAGAACCCAGTGCGAGTAGGCGTCGCCGACCATGCCGAGGCGCACCTGCACGACGCCGTACTGCGCGTCGGCGGCGAAGAACCGGACATCGCACTGCAGGGCCAGCGTCAGACCCAGCCCGATCGCGTGCCCGTTCACCGCGGCGATCACCGGCTTGCTGACGGTCCACGCCTGCACGTCGACGCCCGCCGCCGAGAACGTCGGCCCCGGCTCGGTGAAGTGTCTGCTCGCCCGCCGCTAGATCGGCGCCCGCACAGAAGGCAGGCGGCGCACCGGTCAACACGACGACGCGCACCGCGTCGGCCCGGTCGCACCACAAGTACGCGTCTGCCAGCTCCTCGCGCATCCCGTCGCCGACGGCGTTGGCGCGGTGCGGCCGATTCAGCGTGATAGTTGCCACACCGGCGTCGGCGTCCAGGCGCACGGTCCGCTAGGAGGGCAGGTCGGGTGGGTTGAGCAAACGATCTATCTCCGCTCGGTGGGGTCGGCGATTTTGGTTGTGATGCTGCCCCACTGGGCATCCCCGTATCGTCTCGTTGGTCCCGTCAATTTTGGAGTGTGTTCGTTGACCCAAGCCGCCACCCCGCAGTCCGCCGCGCCGGAGATCTGGCCTGGCAAGGCGTATCCGCTTGGCGCCACCTTCGACGGCTTCGGCACCAACTTCGCGGTGTTCAGCGAGGCTGCCGAGAAGGTCGAGCTGTGCCTCTTCGACGCCGACGACGCCGAGACGCGGCTGACACTGCCCGAGGTCGACGGGTTCGTGTGGCACGCGTTCATCCCCGGCATTCAACCGGGTCAGCGCTACGGCTACCGGGTGCACGGCCCGTACGATCCGTCGGCCGGTCACCGGTGCAATCCGAACAAACTGGTGCTCTGCCCCTATTCGAAGGCGATCGACGGCACCTTCGACTGGAACCAGTCCCTGTTCGGGTACAACTTCGGCGATCCGGACAGCCGCAACGACGACGACTCGGCGGCGAGCATGCCCAAGTCGGTGGTCATCAATCCGTACTTCGACTGGGGAGTGGACCGTCCGCCGGGTCACGAGTACGCCGACTCGGTCATCTACGAGGCGCACGTCAAGGGCCTCACCCAGACCCACCCCGGCATCCCGGAGAACATCCGCGGCACCTACGCCGCGATCGGTCACCCCGCGATGATCGACCATCTCAAGTCCCTCGGCGTGACGGCGATCGAGCTGATGCCGGTGCACCACTTCGCCAACGACTCGACGCTGATCGACAAGGGGCTGAGCAACTACTGGGGTTACAACACCATCGGGTTCCTGGCGCCCGACCCCAAGTACAGCAGCAACCGGACGCCAGGCGGGCAGGTGCAGGAGTTCAAGGCGATGGTGCGCGCGCTGCACGAGGCCAGCATCGAGGTGATCCTTGACGTCGTCTACAACCACACCGCCGAGGGCAACCACATGGGGCCGACGCTGTCGATGCGGGGCATCGACAATGCTGCCTACTACCGGCTCGTCGACGACGACAAGCGCTACTACATGGACTACACCGGCACCGGCAACAGCCTCAATGTCGGACACCCGCACTCGCTTCAGCTGATCATGGACTCGCTGCGCTACTGGGTGACCGAGATGCACGTCGACGGGTTCCGCTTCGACCTCGCTTCGACGCTGGCGCGTGAGTTCTACGACGTCGACAAGCTGGCGACGTTCTTCGAACTCGTGCAACAGGATCCGACCGTCAGCCAGGTGAAGCTGATCGCGGAGCCCTGGGACGTCGGGCCGGGCGGCTATCAGGTCGGCGGTTTCCCGCCGCAGTGGACTGAGTGGAACGGCAAGTACCGCGACACCGTCCGCGACTACTGGCGTGGCGAGCCTGCCACCCTCGATGAGTTCGCGTCCCGGCTCACCGGCTCGGCCGACCTGTACGAGAACACCGCACGCAGGCCGGTGGCGTCGATCAACTTCGTCATTGCACACGACGGCTTTACGCTGCGTGATCTGGTGTCCTACAACGAGAAACGCAATGACGCCAACGGCGAGGACAACAACGACGGCGAGAGCCACAACCGGTCGTGGAACTGCGGCGTGGAGGGACCCACCGACGATCCCGAGGTCAACGCGCTGCGGTCACGCCAGCAGCGCAACTTCCTGACCACGATGCTGCTGTCGCAGGGCGTGCCGATGATCGCGCACGGCGACGAGCTGGGCCGAACGCAGCAGGGCAACAACAACGTCTACTGCCAGGACAACGAGCTGTCCTGGATCGACTGGAGCACCGCCGACGAGGGGCTGATCGAGTTCACCCGGTCGGTGTCGGCGCTCCGTGCCGCGCACCCGGTGTTCCGCAGGCAGCGCTTCTTCAGCGGACGGCCGGTGCGGCAAAAGGGTGGTGCCAGGCTGCCCGACATCGCATGGTTGGCGCCCGATGGGAACGAGATGACCGACCAGGACTGGGACAGCGGATTCGCTAAATCGCTCGGGGTCTACCTCAACGGCTACGGCATCCCCGGCCTCGATGTGCGCGGCCAGCGGATCACCGACGACTCCTTCGTGTTGTTCTTCAACGCCCATCACGAGCCGATTGACTTCACGTTGCCGCCGAACGAGTTCGGCGAATCGTGGATTCCGGTGATCTACACCGCAGACGACTCGAACGAGGAGTCCAAGCCGTACGACGCGGCGGCGACGGTCACCATTGAGGCGCGCTCAGTGATGGTGCTGCAGGCTCACTCGGCCTAGATCACGCGACCTGGATCACTCGACGACGTCGTAGAACGAATCGCCGTCCTCGGGCGTCCCGTCGATCTGTCCGCGCTCGCGACCATGCCGCTCCGGATCGAGGTGGTCCACCGCGTCGTCGGATATCGACTCGGTCTCCCGCACGGTGTCGTCGGCGTCGCGTAGATCGATATCCGACGGCTTGACGTCGGGTTCCTCATCCGCCAGTCGCTCGTCGAGGGACTCGTCGTCGCGGGCATCGATCCACTTCTCCGGTGGGTCCACCACCTCGTCGCCGTCGTCATTGCGCACCTCGTCGGAGTCGAGTGCCTCTTCGGGAGTCAGTGGGAATTCATCTGAGGTGTCGCTGGTCATGCAATCCATGTTGCCCGACGGCGGATACGGCGCAACAGCGGCCGTCCGCATCGGCCGTCGGAATGGTTGCTGACGGGAAACAATCGCGACGTCGCGGACGGTGGTTCGGACCGCGGCGCCTGCGCCTCTTTCGTTGACCCAAATCAGCCGAAAACGTTGCCCATACCAGGCAGTATGGTACGGTTTAGCAGCTGAAGCAGCCGTGGTCGCGTAACCGGCACCGAGGGGTGCCGCCGGCCGGGCGGGCTGGATGTAGAAGCCGAAGAGCGGCGGTGACTACCGGCGGCCACGGTTGCAACAGCACCTCTGGGCGGAACTCCTTACCGCTGCTAATTTTCACAGGCGTCACGTTGCTGGTAGTCGTATGCTGCCCTGCATGACCCCGCCGCGCGGCGCCGGACGCCGGCTTTCGGTCGACGACTGGATTCAGGCCGGTTTCGCGCTCCTCGCCGAGGGCGGCCCGAATGCGCTGCGCGTCGACCGACTCTGCGAGCGGCTCGGCGTCACCAAGGGCAGCTTCTACTGGCATTTCGCCGATCTGCCCGCCTACCGCACCGCACTGGTCGAAGCCTGGGGAAATCTGCACGACCAGGACCGCCTGCGGTTTGCGAACACGGCCGGCGTCGAACCGCGGGAACGCCTGAAAACCATGATGCAGGCGTTGATGGGTCCCACGCTTTATGCCCTGGAACGCGCCATGAGGGTCTGGGCACTGACCGACGAAACCGTCGCCGACGGCGTGCGAAGAAGCGATATGCAGGTGCTCGGCGCCGTGCATCAGGTGTTCGTCGACGCGGGCTTCGACGAGCAGGACGCGCTGGTTCGAGCGGTTACGTTCTTCGCGGCAGGCATGGGTTTCCTGCACGGGTTCGACATCGAACGTCCGCCCGACGGCGAGGACCTGTTCCTGGACTTCATGTTCCGGCCCTAGCCCGAGGGCTTGAGGCCGGTCTTGGCGTCGAGGTACTGCAGCAGGTCGTGGGCGGCCAGCTCGATGTCCTTGTGGCGCCACTCCGAAGCGCGATAGACGCAGGCGATCAGGCCCGTGCGGTGGATCCGGCGCAGGTCGCCGTAGACGAACGCGTACCGGGCCTTGGTTTCGTCGTTGGCCCCTTCGGTGAGGCCGAGGTGCCACTGTGCGTATTCCTCCCAGGTGTGGTTCTTCAAGAAGGTGTTCTGCGCGTCCGCGTTGGGCGCCACATTCCCCCAGTCGCTGTCGAGGACGTACTGCTTGGCATCGATCAGCTTGTGCGCCTTGGTCACCGCTGACGTGTTCACCGTGTAGGAAGCCATGCCCGTGGTTACCCGTTATGCCACCGCCACCTGCTCGCGGGCCATCACCTCTGCCGCCGCACGTTCTCCCGAGCGCACGGCCCCGTCAACCCAGCCGCACATGACCGCCGAACTCTCCGTCCCCGCCCAGTGGATGCGGCCGCACGGCTCGCGCAGCGCCGGTCCGAACTCGGTGAGCACGCCCGGCGGCGCGTGGCTGATCATGCCACCACCCGAATAGCATTCGATCGTCCAGTTCTGCTCGATGAAATCGACCGGTGACCCCGCTTCGACGCCGAAGCGGTCGGTCAGCTCGGCCAGGATCAGCCTGCGGCGCTCCACGGCGTCGAGCGCGCACATGTCGCGTGCGGTCGGCCCTTCGACGATCACGCAGAGCACGCCCGGCGTGCCGGTGTCGGTGCACGCGTCGATGGTCACCGGCGCAGGCGTCCCAGGTGCGGCGGATTGGCCGGACAGGCCGTTCGATCGCCAGAACGGCGCGTCGTAGACGACGTTGATCTTGTATACGGCACCGCTCGGCATTCGTTGGTGCAACAGCGCTCTGTTGACGGGAAGCATTGGGTCGTAAAGGATTTGGCTGGCTATGGCGATCGGAACCGCAACGATCACGCGGCGCGCCGTCACCGTCATGTCATCCGTTCGCACCGTCACGCCTTCGTCGTCCTGCTCGATCCGCCGCACCGGCGCAGACAGACGCAACGCGTCGCCTATCGTTGCGGCCATCGGCCCGTACACCGCACCCATGCCGCCGACGATGCGCGAGTCCTGGGAGCCGCCCTCAACGCCGAACACGAACTGGGGTCCGCCGCCGGACGCCATCTGATGTAGCGCGAACAAGAGCGAGACCTCTGAGGTGTCACTGGTGTAGGTGCCGCCGATGGCCGTCTCGAGCAGGTCGCGGGCGGGTAGAGACCGGACGTGGTGGTCGAGCCACTGCCCCACGCTGATCCTGTCCCACTTATCGGCTTTTCTGGCGTTCCACGGCTCCTCCAGCGGAACCGTCTTGCACATCTTGCCCAGCTCGAGCATCGCGGTGCCCAGGTTGACGGTCGCCAGCGGATTCAACGTCCGCGGCACGGTGCCCCGGTAACGGAATTGTTTGCCGCCGAGCACCATCATCGACTCGCCGCCCGCGTACTGCTTGTAGCTCGGCACGTCGAACTCGTTCATCAGCGCATGGATGCGGTCCTGTCCCGGCCCGACCCAGGCACCGCCGCGGTCGATCCACGTCCCGTCGGCGTGGAGTTCGGTGAACGTGCGCCCGCCGACCCTGTCCCGGGCTTCCAGTACCGCGACCGACCGCCCGGCCTGCTCCAGCCGCAACGCGGCGGTCAGGCCGGCGAACCCGGCACCGACTACACAAACATCCACGTCAACCATGATCGGATGGTCCACCCCGGGCGTGCCGCGCGGAGCCTTTTGGCAAATTTTTACGTGCTCGTCAGCTGACGATGCGCGCGATCGACCGCAGCGGGATGGGCAGCCACGTCGGGCGGTGCCGCGCCTCGTAGGACGCTTCGTACACCGCCTTGTCCAGTTCGTAACCGGCAAGCAGCGCGGCGGAATCTCGCGGATCGGCGCCGGCCTGCGCGGCATAGCCCTCGCAGAACGCGGCGCTGTTGCGGTTCACCCACTCCCGGGCCCGCGCGGCCAACTGTCGGGTGCGGTCGTCGTCGGAGGACTGTTCCATCAGCCGTTGGTAGGCGGCGTACTCGAACGAGCGCAGCACGCCCGCCACGTCTCGCGCCGTCGAGTCGGGCCGTCTGCGGTCTTCGAGCGGCTGTCCCGGCTCGCCCTCGAAGTCGATCAGCAGCCACCGTTCCGGCGTGCGCAGCACCTGCCCCAGGTGCAGATCGCCGTGCACACGCTGAACGGTGATGGTGTCCTCGCTCAGCTTGCGGTAGCGCTCCTCGATCAGTGGAACGTACTGCTCCAGATCGGGCACAGCCGCCGCCGCGGACGCCAACCGCTCCAGCACGGCGTCAGTCGGGAAGGGAGTCGTCGACGTGCCGAGTTCGTCGGCGAGCGTGGCGTGCACCGAGGCGACAGCCTCACCGAGCCGGTAGGACTCACCGGCGAAGTCGCCACCCACCTCGTCGGCATACAGGTCGCCCTCGGCGAATAGATCGCGCGTGCTCGCCGTGGCCATGTCCCAGCCCTCGGCGGAGTTGGCTGCGAATTCGGTGACCATCCCGAGCGCGTACGGCTCGTCGTCGAGCTTCGTTTCGTACGAACCGAGCAGCCGGGCCACATGGGGGTTGCCTGCCCGCGCCAGCACCCGGTTCAGCTCGATGTCGGGGTTGACGCCGGGAGTGACACGACGGAACACCTTGAAGACGGCCTGTTCCTCGAACACCACGCTGGTGTTGCTCTGCTCTGCGCTCGCCACCCGCGGCGCGGCGTCCAGTGGCAAGGTGACGTCAGGCTCCCTGCCGAAGCGCAAGTCACCAAAGCTCGCTTCCGAATCAGCAAGCGACAGAAGGTATTTGGCGTCTGCGGGATTGTAGAGCGCATCGTAGGCGACGCGGTCGCCGTCCGCCCCGATGGTCGCCAGTTCGAGGTACTCGTCGATGGGACTCGAGCGTGACGTCTGCGCTTCGGCGGCCCCGGTGTCCCATCGCACGATCACCTGATACCGATCGGTCGATCCGTCGCGGTAGTCGATGTCGAGCAGCACTATGTCGAGATCCTCGCGAAGCGCGACGACCTGTGCGGGTCGGGCGGTGGCCAGTTCGCGTGTGCGGCCCGCATACCAGCGCTGCTCAGGCAGCCACTCCGACCACGGCAGGTTCGCGACGCCGCTCATAACCGCTCCTCGGATGGCCGCAACTCGAACCAGTAGAACCCGTGCCCCGGCAGGGTGAGCAGATACGGCAGCTGGCCGATGGACGGGAACTCGACGTGCCCGGTCATCTCGACGGGCGTGTAGCCGGTCCAGTGCTGCAGGTTCAGCTCGATCGGCTGCGGGAAACGGGACAGATTGTTCACGCACAGCGCGACGTCTTTGCGGCCGTCCTCTTCCAGCTCGCGCACGTACGTCAGCACAGACGGGTTGGACCCACCGAGTTCACGGAATGTCCCGGTCGCGAACGCCTCATGCCGACGGCGCACGGCCAGCATGGTTCGGGTCCAGTTGAGCAGCGACGACGAACTGTCCATTTGCGCTTCGACATTCACCGACTGGTAGCCGTATATCGGATCCTGGTTCGGCGGCAGGTACAGCTGCCCGGGGTTGGCCTTCGAGAAGCCGGCGTTGCGGTCGGGGGTCCACTGCATCGGCGTGCGCACACCGTCGCGGTCGCCGAGCCAGATGATGTCGCCCATGCCGATCTCGTCGCCGTAATACAGCACCGGCGAACCCGGCAATGAAAGTAGAAGTGCGGTGAACAGTTCTATTTGATTTCGGTCATTTTCCAGCAAGGGGGCGAGCCGCCGACGAATTCCGACGTTCGCCTTCATTCGCGGATCCTTGGCGTACTCGGAGTACATGTAGTCACGCTCTTCGTCGGTGACCATCTCCAAAGTCAATTCGTCGTGGTTGCGCAGGAAGATTCCCCAGTGCGCCATGTCGGGGATCGGCGGCGTCTGCGCGAGTATCTCCGAGATCGGGAACCGCGACTCCCGGCGGACCGCCATGAATATGCGCGGCATCAGCGGGAAGTGAAATGCCATGTGGCATTCGTCGCCGCCGGTGTCGGGGTCACCGAAGTACTCGACAACATCGGCGGGCCACTGGTTGGCCTCTGCCAACAGCACCCGGCCGGGGAACTCGTCGTCGATCACCTTTCGGCAGTGCTTGAGGAAGGCGTGCGTCTCGGGAAGGTTCTCGCAGTTGGTCCCCTCCCGTTCGAACAGATAGGGAACGGCGTCCAACCGGAAGCCGTCGATGCCGAGATCGAGCCAGAACCGCAGCACGTCGATCATCGCTTCCTGGACGGCAGGGTTGTCGTAGTTGAGGTCGGGTTGGTGGGAGAAGAACCGGTGCCAGTAGAACTGCTTGCGCACCGGATCGAAGGTCCAGTTCGACTCCTCGGTGTCGACGAAGATGATCCTGGCGTCGGCGTACTTCTGGCTGGTGTCGCTCCACACGAAGTAGTCGCCGTAGGGCCCGGCGGGGTTGCGGCGCGACTCCTGGAACCACTCGTGGGAGTCCGACGTGTGGTTCATCACGAGATCGGTGATCACGCGGATGCCGCGGCGGTGCGCAGCGTCGAGCAGCGCCACGAAATCCTCGACGGTGCCGAACTCCGGCAACACCTTGTAGAAGTCGCGGATGTCGTAGCCACCGTCACGCAACGGCGAGTCATAGAACGGCGGCAACCAGAGGCAGTCGACCCCAAGCCATTTCAGATAGTCGAGCTTCTCGATCAAACCGCGCAGATCGCCCGCGCCGTCGGCGCTGTCGTCGTAGAACGCCCGCACCAGCACCTCGTAGAACACCGCCCGTTTGAACCAGGTGCGGTCTTCGGGCAGCGCGGCGGCATGGTCGAAGTCGTCGGCGGTCGGGTGTTCCACCACGCCGCCTTCGACGTGGCTGCCCTCTGTCGGGTCGTGGTCGACCAATTCGTCGACTTGGCTTCGCGCATCAAGTGGAGCGTCCATCGACCTTCAAACCTACCCACCCGCGACCGAGTTGAATCTGCTGCGCGTGTCGCGACGGCAATGAGCAAAGCGACGGCTGCGATGGTGTAAAGGAGCGGTTGAAACCCGCGCCGAACCGGGATACCGTTTCGGCGACCTTTGTTCCCATTGCCGGGTGGCATCGGTCTTCATCAATTCTTCGACGAATCGAGTGGCGCGTGGTTGAGCCTAATGATGGTGAAGCTCCTGTAATCGTTGGTTTGTCCGATGCGGCCATGCACATGTATGCCGCGGCGATCGACGCCCTGCCCGATCCCGGCGATCCCGATTTCGCGGACCGGGCAAGCGTGATCCTTTCCGGCTTACGCAAACTTCAGGACTCCCTGGCCGATGCCGCGAGCCGTAGTCGCGTGACTCCGTCCGTCATCGTCGCTCTCAGCGGTGTGCGCAGTCGCTACGACGATCTGATGGCCACCGCGGCCAACGGGCCCGGCGCGACGCTGGGCCAGCGCCTCTACATCGCGCGCGGTCGGGCGAAGCTGTCCACCAAGGAAGCGGCCAACGGTGTGGGGCTGCGCAAAGACCTGATCGAGGCCGTCGAAGCCGAAGAGCCGGTGCTCGAGGACGAGGCGTCGAGAATCAAGGATCTGATCGCCGCCCTCGGCGGCTGACCCCCGAAGCGACCATCGGACCGGTGCGCTCGCGTTGTGCGACGCACCAACAGGTACCGGCACACCTGAAGTCGGTGGGCTAAAGAAGATTGGCGCCGCGATGCCCGAGGCGCCATGACGTCATCGTCGCCAGGGACGACCCCGCGAGAACCTTTTGATGGTGCTGGCACCGCCGGACATGTTCGGCGAGCTGTCGGTTCTCGATCCAGGCCCGCAGCCGTGGAACGAACGCAGTTGCTCGCGTGGATCGACGAACATCCCGTGATCGCCGAGCGGCTGCTGCGGCTGCTGGCCAAAGAACTCTCGGGCTGGCGCAACGATTCGGGATCCCGGAGAACGGCGCGATGAACAAGGCACTTTCGGACTTCCGCGACAGGGGATGGCTGCGCGTGGACGGCAAGAGCGTGCTGATCTCGGATTCCGAACGTCTGGCGCGCCGGGCGCACTGACGGCTGCCTACGGCAGGTAGCGCGCGGCGCCGCCGGCCCGGATCATCCTGCCCGCGCTGGCCTGGCGATAGCCGATGACTCCACCACCGAGGGTCATCAGCAGGATGCCTGCGACGCCGGGCAGGGCCGCGCCGGCCAGCTGCGGAAGGGCGGGGCGGCGCAGGTAGTCGGTGTATCCCTGTCGCGGCGCTTGACCCGACATCGCCTTGACGGTGCCGACGGGGGCTTGTTGGCGCGGGCCTGCCGTCCGGACGCCGCCGGCGGTCGGCCCGTCGACGCCCTTGGTGCCGCGGGCAGCGGCCGTGCCGACACCCGAGGCAGACGTCCCCGCGGGCGGGAACGACGGGAACCGCGCAGCGGCCGGGGGCACCACCGGCGCGGCGACGACGGGCGCCGACAACACAGGTGCTCCAACGAAACCGGTGCCCTGATAGTCGCTTCCGCCTGCGACGCCGCCGGACGCATCGAGAACCGGTTCCGGCGCGGGGGCCTCGGGCGCCGGGCCGCGGAAGGCAGGCCTGGGCACGACCTCGGGCTCGGGCTCCGGCGTTGGCTGACTGACGACCTGCTGGCGCCGGGAAATGATGATGGTCGCATTCCACCAGCCACTACCGCCGCGGCGCACCTCGAGCAGGTAGTAGAGGAACGGATACTCGATGACCTGCTGCCTGGCCGGTGCGGGCTCGGGCGCCGCCGCAACCGCGGCGTTGTCGGTGACCACGACACTGTCGGCGAGTTCGCTCCCGCCGGCGGCTTCGACGTTGGTGACCAGGTCGACACCCGCGGGCTCGGTGCCGTTGGTGCCGGGCGGTGTTCCTTCGGGGTCGGTCGCGTCATCGGCGTCCGCGAATATGGTCGCCCCGTTTGATTCGCTGGCTATGGAACTGCTGTCAGTTGCAGAACCGATCGTGGCCTGTGGAGCGCTTCGCGCCGAACTGCCCGCCCGCATCCGATGTTCGCTGAAGATCCGACGAATGATGTGCGACAGCGCCGGGTGCTCGTTAGTGACGGCTTTGCTAGATTGTTCGTCGCTGGGACGGTGGCCAGCGCCGCCCGGGTCGGCCACCGCGATCCCGGCGGCGCTATCGCTAAGTAATAGGACGCCAACGAGCAGGCCGGCACACGCCGCGACGCGCAAAACCGACACCCCCATCGACTCCTCATTTCTGATGAAAAGTTGCTGATTAGGCGTTTATCGTGGGGTGGATTCTCGCACACTTCTGCCATCGATCGGTGGATTCTCTGCTTGCTGGGAAGCGGCTGTAGACCGCGGTCCTCGGAGTTGACGTATCGTGCCGACGTGGCATCCCGAGACCATGGCGACCCTGGTGACGCCCCGTCCGTCCCGCCTCCGTTGAGCGACGTCGCGAGCGCCGTCCGACCATCCGCCGCAGAGGAAGCGCGCAGCATTGCGGCCTGCACCAACAACGGCACGTTGGCGACACTGACCGCGAGTGGGGATCCGTGGGCGTCCTTTGTCACCTACGGCCTGCTCGACGGTGCACCCGTGCTGTGCGTCTCGAATATGGCCGAACACGGCCGCAACCTGGCGGTTGATCCGCGGGCCAGCATCGCGATCGTGGCGCCCGCCACCGACCCCGACCCGTTGGCGAGCGGACGGGTCACACTCGCGGGCGTTGTCGAGTGCCCGTCCGGCGATGAACTCGCAGCCGCGCGCCACGCACATCTGGCGGCGGTTCCCGCGGCGAAGTACTACGTCGACTACAGCGACTTCGCGTTGTGGGTGCTTCGGGTCCATCGGGTGCGCTGGGTCGGCGGCTACGGCCGGATGGACTCCGCGACCGGCGAGGCGTACACCGCCGCGTGCCCTGACCCCGTCCAACCTCTGGCGGCGGACGCGATCAGCCATCTCAACCACGACCACACCGAGGCGCTGTGCGCGATGGCGAAAAACTTGGGCGGTTATCCCGACACCACCGCCGCGACATGCACAGGCGCGGACCGCTACGGGCTTGACCTCAAGGTCAGTACGCCGCGCGGGGTGGCATACACCCGAGTCGGATACGCCGCACCGATCGACTCCTACGACGATTTACGCTCGGCCACAGTCGAATTGGCGGCACGCGCTAGGATCAGCGGGTGACCGAACGCTCCGAGCTGTGGCAGGCCGCTTTTGAGCTGATCCGCACCCGAGGCCACGAACGCCGCGACGAGCCGTTCAAACTGGTCAGTGGTCAGCTCAGCCATGATTACATTGACGGCAAGTACGCCGTCGACACCGGCGAGCGGTTGGCCGTCGTGAGCCGGGCGGTAGCCGAGCTCGCGGCCGCCAACGGCATCGAGTTCGACGCCGTCGGCGGGCTCACCATGGGCGCCGACCCGCTGTCGCACGGTGTCGCGATGGTCACCGGCAAGGCGTGGTTCTCCGTGCGCAAGGAACAGAAGCAGCGCGGCCGCGAGCAATGGGTCGAGGGCACCCGACTGCAGGAGGGCACCCGAGTTCTCCTGGTGGACGACGTCATCAGCACCGGCGGCTCGACGGCGCTGGCGCTCGACCGGATCGCCCCGCTCGGCGTCGTCGTCACCGGCGTCATTCCGATGGTCGACCGCGGCGACGTCGCCGCCCAGCTGTTCGCCGATCGCAACGTGCCGTTCGTCGCCCTCGTCACGTATCGAGACCTCGGCATCGAGCCGATCAAAGCGGTCTAGTGCCGTTACGTCGGCTCAGCCGGCAGCCGCGACCACCAGCACGCCCGTCGGTTCGACGCCGACCGTCACCGGGTCGCCCGGGCCGAAGGCCCGCGCCGCAGAGCTCGTCATCTGTGCGCTGACGACCGTTCCGTCGGCCAGCGTGCAGAACACCCGGGAGATCGGACCGAGGAACGCCACCGACGTCACCGACGCGGTGCCCGCCGGGTCCGCGGTGACCGTGACCGACTCCGGCCGCACCATCGCCAGCCCGCCGCCGGAGCCGATCGAGCCGGGCAGCGCGGGTACCGATGTGCCGAGCAGCCGGGCCTGATCGGCCGAAACCTCCGCGGGCACTTTGTTGTTCAGCCCGACGAACTCCGCGACGAACGGCGTCGCGGGGTTGGCATAGAGCTCGGCCGGGGCGGCGAGCTGCTCGAGCTTGCCCTGGCTCATCACCCCGACCCGGTCCGCGACGGCGAGCGCCTCCTCCTGGTCGTGCGTGACGAACAGCGTCGTCGTCCCGACCTCCAGCTGCACCCGACGGATCTCGTCGCGCAGCGCTACCCGCACCTTCGCGTCGAGTGCCGACAGCGGTTCGTCGAGCAGTAGCACTCTGGGCTGGATCGCCAGCGCCCGTGCGAGCGCGACCCGCTGCTGCTGGCCGCCGGACAGCTCACTGGCGTACTTGTGTCGATGTGCGGTCAGCCCGACCAGCTCGAGCATCTCCTCGGCGCGAGATGACCGTTGCCCCTTGTCTTTTCCACGCATCTTCAGGCCGAAGGCGACGTTGTCGAGCACGGTCAGATGTGGGAAGAGACTGTAGGCCTGAAAGACCATGCCCATGTCGCGCTTGTTCGCGGGCACCCTGGTGAGGTTCTTGCCGTCCACCGACACCGTGCCCGACGTCGCCTCGTCCAGCCCGGCCAGGATGCGCAGCGCGGTGGTCTTGCCGCAACCGGACGGACCGAGCAGCGCGACCAGCTCACCCGGCTCGATATGCAGGGTCAGCCCGTCGAGTGCCTTGACCGACCCGTACACCCGGGTCAGGTCGTTGAGCTCGACGGAAACACCATTCGTCATGTCGGAACTCCAGGTTGCGTTGCGATCGTAGGGGCGGCGACGGCCGGGTCCGTCGCGGTGGTGCGGCGTCTGCCGCGGGTCACCAGCGCGAGAATGAGGAGCAGCACGAAGCCGAACACAAGCGTCGCCAGCGACGCCGCCACGGACGTCGGGCCGTCGGACTTGCCGATCAGCACGATCTGAACCTGCAGCGTCTCGTAGCCGGACAGCGATGCGATCGTGTACTCGCCCAACACGACCGCGATCGATATGAACGCCGCCGACAGGATGCCGGACCAGATGTTGGGCACCACGACGCGGGCGATTGTGGTGAGCCAGCCCGCGCCAAGTGAACGCGCCGCCTCCGAAAGCGTCTTCAGGTCGATCGCCGACAGGGCGGCATCGATCGCGCGATACGCGAACGGCAGCACAAGGACCACATAGACGAATGTCAGCGTCAGTGCCGACTCTCCGAGGAAGTAGGTGACCCACAGATAGACGTTGCGCAGCCCGACCACGATGACGAGAGCCGGGATCGTCAGCGGTAGCAGGCAGAGGAATTCGACGATGCCCTTGGCCCATGGCGTCCGCAGCCGGACCCAGATCATCGTCGGCACCAGAATCAGCAGCATCAGCACGACGGTGAAAACGGCGAGCAGCAGCGAGATCACGATTGCCTGGTACAGCGCATCGTCGGCTATTAAGTTCTTCCAGGCCGCCATGGTGCGACCCCCGGCGAGCAGGTTGCGGGTGGAGAAGTCGGCCATCGCATACAGCGGGAAGAGGAAGAACAACCCAAACGCGGTGAGCAGAACACCACGAAAGACCTTGCCGCCCAGCGTGGTTCTCCTCACTGCAGCCACCTCGCGGTACGTCGGACGAGCGCGTTGTACGCGATCATCACGGCCGCCACGATAACGATCATCTCCAACGCCAGCGCATAGGCGAACCCGGACTGGCCGAGCACCACCTCGCTGGTCAATGCCGCGCGGATCAGCAGCGGCAGGATCGGGCTGCCCTGACTGACCAGCGCCGCGGCGGTGGCGTAAGCGGCAAAGGCGTTGGCGAACAACAGAAGAAACGAGCCGAGGAACGCCGGTGTCAGAAGTGGCACCGCCACCTGGCGCCAGTACTGGAACGTCGACGCGCCGAGGCTGACGGCCGCCTCCCGCCACTGGTCACGAAGTCCCTCCAGGGCGGGCACGAACACGATCACCATCAACGGGATCTGGAAATACGTGTAGACCAGGATCAACCCCGTCAGGCTGTACAGCCATCCCGACCCGGCGAGGTTCCAACCGAAGTGCTCCTGTACCCACAGCGTCAGCACACCGTTCAGCCCGATCGTGGCGAGGAACGCGAAAGCCAGTGCAACGCCGCCGAATTGGGCCAGCACACTGCACAGCGAGACCACCGCCCTTCGGAGCACCGAGGTGGGGTGGCTGCTCACAATCAGCCAGGCCAGCACCGCGCCGAGCACCGCGCCGATGACCGCCGTGCTCGCCGAGAGCAGCACGCTCTTCCACAACGCCGACAGCGCGGTGTCGGCGAACAACGCCTCGATCCGGGCAAGAGAGAAGACGCCGTCGACGAAGAACGCGCTGACGATCACCGTCGCGGTCGGGACGATCAGGAAGATCGTGACCAGCGCGAAGAACGGCAGCAGCGGAAGCGACTCCCGAATCCGTCGGCTCACAGCCTTTTTCGCCCCTCGCGTCCGCGGTCAGCCGATGGCCTTGGCCCAATTGTCTGCGAGGTACTTCGTCGCCTTCTTGGTCTGATCGGGCGTCGGCACCGTGACGGGACCGTCGATGACCGGGATCTTGTCGACCGCGCCCTTGTCGATCGAGCCTGCCTGCATCATCTGATCGGCCCGCACCGGGCGTACCCCACCGGCGGCGTAGAGGTTCTGCCCCTCGTCGCTGTACAGGAACTCCTGCCACAGCCGCGCGGCGGCGGGATGCGGCGCGCCGGAGTTGATCGCCTGGTAGTAGTAGCCGGCGACGGCCGCGTTCGACGGCACGAAGACCCGCCAGGACGGCAGCTTCGCGGTCTCGGCCGCGTTCAAATAGTTCCAGTCGATGACGACCGGCGTCTGGCCGGACTCGATGGTCGCCGGCGTCGGGTCGACGGGCAGGAAATTACCCGCGGCCTTTAGCTTGCGGAAGAACTCGACCCCGGGCGCGATGTCGTCGACCGAGCCGCCTTGGGACAGCGCGACCATCAGCACGCCGGAGAACGCCGCACCGGCCTGGGTCGGGTCGCCGTTGAGCGCCACCTTGCCGTTGTACTCGGGCTTGAGCAGATCGTTGACGTCGGCCACCGGCGGCACCTTGGCGGAGTCGAAACCGATGGACATGTAGCCGCCGTAGTCGTTGACCCATTTTCCGTCGGCGTCCTTGTACGCCTGCGGGATGTCGTCGAAATTCGCGACCTTGTAGGGCGCGAACATCGCCGTGCTGGCCAGGGCGACGGACTGGCCGAGATCGAAGACGTCGGGCGCGGTGCTCTTGCCCTTCTGTTGGGTCGCGGCGTTGATCTCGTCCTGGCTGGCCGCATCGGGCTGCGCGGAGTTCACCTTGATGCCGTACTTGTCGCCGAACGCCTTGATGATCGCGCCGTAGTTGGCCCAATCCGGTGGCAGCGCGATGACGTTCAGCTGCCCTTCCTTCTTGGCCGCCTCGATGAGGCCGTCCATGCCGCCGAAGTCCTCGGCAGATGTCGCCTCCGACGCGTTGCCACCCGACTCCGTCTGTCCGCCCTCGCTCTTCTTTTCGGGCGGGGCACAGCCCGCGATTCCTGCGACGAGGACGGCGGCGGCAGTGAAGCCGAGGAGGCGAGTTCTCTTCATGGGCGAACCTTCCGATGGGCGGCGATGGAACCCTATCGTGGCTGCGCATCGGACACAGGCGGTTCCTGCGAGTCGATGTTTATCGGCGTTGACCGCGCATTTCCCCAGGTAGTGGGGCTAACATCGGAATGTGGCGGAGAGAGGGGCCTCGGGGGACTTTGACTACCTGCGGGAAGAAACCGACGGGAGCGATGGGGTCGACGTCGTTGACGAGGGAAATGCATACACGTCCGAGCCGGACCACGATTACCTGTTGGCCGAGGACGAGCACAAGGCGCACGACGGGTTCGACGCATTCGACGAGAACACCTGGGACGAGGACTTCACCCCGGTATCGGTGACAACGTGGCACCGGTCCTCGCAGGCGCGCACCTTGATGATCGCCAGCGCGGTCGCGCTGTCGGCGATCGTGGTCTCGGTGGTTCTGCTGGTGTTCCGGGGCTCTCCCGCAGCAGACGAGCCCGCGCCTACCGAGAGCCCGCCGCCGCCCACCACGCCACTGGCGACGGCGACGGCGACGGCGACGGTTGAGCAGCCACCGCCGGAGCCCCCGGCGCCGCCGCCACCACCCCCGGAGCCCTCAGTAGTGAACGAGGCGCCCGCGGTGATCAGGCCGACGGTGCGGCCGCGGCCCACGAAGCAACCGGAGATCGGCGTGACCCGCACACCGGTGACCCGGTTGCCGATCAGCGTTGCGCCGCAGCAGCGGGGACCCAGGTAGCCGACTTTCGCTCAGCGGTGGTGTCCGCCGTGATGGAACAGCAGGACGTTGCCGTAGTACGGGAACTGGTACGGGTAGGTGACCTGTTGATCGCTGTTGATCTGGACATTGCCCGGCGACTGGCACTGGGTGGTCTGCGCGCCAACATTAGTGCAGGTAAGGCCGGTAGGTGCGGCAGCTGCCGTGGGTGCCAGCGCGATGGCGGTTGATGCGGCGCCCGCGGCGACCAGTGCGGAGATGTGACGCAGTTTCATGGTGAACCCCGATCGTAGTATTTCGAAACTGTACGTTTAGTTTCAACACCGGCGATAAGGGGTCGATACCGCGCACAACGGTGACGTCAGTCACTGGGGGACAGGCCGCGGATGGCGGCGTCCACAAGCTGGTCGGCCGCATCGGCTCCCATGGGCGCATGACCGATCATCAGGCGATACAGCGCGGGCCCGATCACCAGGTCGAGCGCCGCATCCGGGTCCAGGTCGGCCCGCAGCTCGCCCCGCTCCACACCGCGGTCCCAGATGGTCCGGAACAGTTGGCGGCGTGAGTCGACCAGATTCGTGCGGAGCTCCTGCTGGATCGACGGGTCGGCCTGGGCCTCGCCGACGAGCTGTGCGAACACGCGGCCGCTGGGGCCGGTGTAGAAGTGCAGAAGTCCGCGCATCACCGCGGTGAGATCGTCGCGAGCTGAACCGGTATCGGGGTCGCGCGAGTCGGCCATCATCTCGGACAGGAATGCGTCGATCGCCACCGCGTACTTGTTCGGCCACCATTTGTAGATGGTCGCCTTGCTCGCACCGCTGCGACTGGCGATCTCCTCGGTGGTCATCGCGCGCAGGCCGACCTCGTGCAGCAGCTCCGAGGTGGCCCGCAACACCGCCGTCCTGGACTCCTCGCTGCGAGGTCGGCCCGGCCGGGGGCGCGGCCGGGTCTCGACAACGCGACTACCCGCCATTCACCGGCCTCCCATTGATAATGAACGTGGCGTTCACAATCCTTACTATTGACTATTCCCGCGGTAGCGCAACTCGAGAAGGGCAACATGGAGGAGTTCGAGGCCAGAGAGAGGTTCGCCTCTTCCCCCGTCGCGCAGCTTGCGACGGCGGGTGCCGACAGCGTCCCGCACCTTGTCCCGGTCGTGTTCGCGGTCAGCCATGACGTCATCTACACCGCGGTCGACGCCAAACGAAAGTCTTCGCACAGGCTGCGCAGGATGGCCAACATCGAAGCCAACCCCACGGTCAGCCTGATCGTCGACCACTACGACGAGGACTGGTCGCAGCTGTGGTGGGTCCGTGCCGACGGAACTGCCCAAATCCATTACAGCGGTGAGGAAATGGCCACCGGGTATTTCGAACTGCGACGAAAGTACAGCCAATACCAGCGCATCGCGCTGGACGGGCCCGTCATCGCCGTCACCGTGGCACGGTGGTCGGGCTGGCAGGCCTGACCCGCCAGTAATGCCTGAGGCCGCGGCGGCGATAAACGTCGTGACATGACTCAAGGGATAGGGCTATCGGTCGGTGCCACCAAGGTCGCCGCCGTCATACCGGGCCGCGCGGCCGTCACGCGCCAGTCCGTCCTCACCGTGTATCGGCACCGCCCGCCCGAGGTGGGGGTCCCTGCGGAGAACTCCAGACTGGACGAGCGCGGGCTCGTCCTCACCGACTTCGTGGACCGGGCCGCCGATCCAATCGGCATCATGGCCGCCGACGGCACCTTTCATCGCGGCGAGACGCTGATCGCCGATGCACTGCGCGCACTGACCTATACGGCCACCGGCGGCCGTTCACCCGTTTCCCCGCCCGGCGTCGCGTTTCCGGCCCATTGGCGCGCTGCGGCGGTCGAGGCACTGCGCCGCGAACTTCTCCGGTTGCCCGAATGGTCGGCAAGCCCCGAGCGGTTGACCCTCATCCCGGACGCCGCGGCTGCACTCAGCGCATTGCAGGCCGACCCAGGACTGCCAACTCGGGGCGTGGTCGCTCTGTGCGACTTCGGTGGCACCGGAACCAGCATCACGCTGGCCGACGCCGCCAACGGCTACCGACCGATCGGCGCGACGGTACGCCACCATGACTTCTCCGGAGAGCTCATCGACCGGGCGCTGCTCACCCACGTGATCGCCGACCTGTCCATCACGGGTACCGCCGATGTGGCCGGGACGGCCGCGATCGGATCGCTGCGACAGATCCGGACGCAGTGTCGCGCCGCGAAGGAGCGGCTGTCCCGCGGCGCGGTCACGACGCTGTTCGCCGACGTGCCCGGGTACCGCGGTGAGATCCGCTTGACCCGCGCGGAGCTCGATGACGAGATCCGCGCGCCGCTCTCGGCATTCATCGATGTATTGCGAGAGCACTTGGCCCGCAACCGAATTCATCCCGCCGACCTGTCGGCCGTCGCCTCCATCGGTGGCGGTGCCCGTATCCCTTCCGTCACCACGGCGCTGTCCGATCACCTTCGGGTGCCGGTGATCAGCACCCCGCATCCCGAACTCACCGCCGCCGGCGGCGCGGCCCTGCACGCCGTCCGCAGGCCTGAGGATGACAGCCTCACCGCCGTCGCGTCACCCGTGCCATCGGCCACATTCCCTGCGCTCGCCTGGTCGGCGGTCGACGATGTCCCTGAGATCGCCTCGGTCGCAACCGGAACCGAGGCGCCCGCCGGCCTGAGCGCCGCCCGGCCGCCGGTCGACTTCGTACCCGAAGACGCCTCAGAGCTCCGCACGCCGAAGACCGAGGCGTGGTACCGGCCGATTCTCGTGACGGTCGGGGTATTCGCCGCCATGGTGCTGGTCGGCACCGGCGCCGTGATGGCGATCCGCAACGATGCCTCCGCGATGACCGGAACGGCGACCACGACGACCACCGTCGCGCCCGGACCGGCCGCACCCGCAGCCGCTCCACCGGCCGAGCTTGCGGTCACCCCCGAAGCGGCGCCGAATGCGCCGTCCTACATCCAGGCACCGGACCCGGTGACCCGCGTGGTGGTGACCACCCTTCCGCCCGTGGTCATGCGGGCGCCTGCGCCCGCGGTTGTCCCGCCCCCGGCGGATGTCCCACCGCCGCCAAACCCACCGCCACCATCGACCCCGACGGCCACGCCCACGACCACCCCGACGACCGCGCCCGCGCCGACCAGCCCACCGACATCGCAACCACCGAGCAGCCCGCCGAGTAGCCCTCCGTCGTCGCAACCACCGAGCAGCACACCGAGTAGCCCTCCGTCGTCGCAACCACCGAGCAGCCCACCGAGTAGTCCGCCCTCATCGGAACCACCAAGCAAGGAACCGGCGACACCGCCGGCGCAGGACGGCATGCCCGACGAGCAGGCCGATCAACCCAAATGACGAGGTCGGCGTCACCCCGCCGGAAATAGATCTTTGCTGTTCGGTGTTCACGCGGAGAGCTTGAGTTACCTCTTCTCATCGCTGTGGTACGTGCGAACCACTTCGACCCTGCCAATCGGCACTCAATTACTGCCATCGGAATTAAAGCGCTGACCTGTCGGTTTATTCGGTCAGCCGGATCGGAAGTTTCGTAGTTCGGCGTCAAACGCGGCCGAGTCCACGACTTGAACCGCATACAACAGAAGAGAAGAAGGCACCGAAGATGAAGAAGACCGGATTAGCTAACATCGTCGTCGCAGGCGGATTGACCGCGGCGGCCCTTGGACTGGCCGCGCCCGCCGTCGCCGCGCCGGCCGGCCCCGGCAACGCACAAGAGACCATCAGCGACCTCAAGGCCGATGGCTACAACGTCATCGTCAACCGTGTCGGCGGAACGCCGCTGGAGCAGGCGACCGTCGTCGCCGTACGGCCCGGTCAGACCTATTCGCGGACTGACTCGGGAAATCCGGGCGACAGCCTGGCCACCACGATCACGAGCAAGACGGTGTACGTCGACGTCAAGTAGTCACCGCGCAAGCGATGCAAGGGGCACCCCATCGGGGTGCCCCTTGTTCGTGGGCCATCATGTAGCGCGTGACGGAGTACTCGCTGCCGATCGTGCCGCGCTATGCGGAGATAGACCAGCAGGGCGTGGTGTTCAACGGCCACTACCTCACCTGGTTCGACGAGGCGGTGACCGGATACTTCGACCACCTCGGCGCGAGCTATCCGGACCTGATGTCCGCCGACCTCGACATGCAGGTGGTGCACACCGAGATCGACTACGCGGCACCGGTTCGTTGGCGTGACAACGTGCGCGTCGCCGTTGTCTGCGAGCGGGTGGGTGAAACAAGCTTCACGATCGGATTCTCCGTCCTGCGCACGCGCGCCGGGTCCGACGAGTCGGTGGCGGTGCGCGGCCGCAACGTCTACGTCGTGGTGTCCACCGAGGACTGGACCAAGCGACCGATACCCGATGCACTGCGCACGGTGCTGTCGCCGTAGGCGTCTCGATTACCCGCCAGGTGATGGTCGCGACGACCATGGCGGTCTAACGTCGGCGTGTGCATGACGTCAAGAACAAGCACGGTGGCGAACTCCTACGCCAATGGCGACAGCGGCGCAGGCGCAGCCAGTTGGACCTCGCTCTGGACGCAGGCATCTCCGCCCGTCACCTCAGCTTCGTCGAAACCGGACGGGCCCGGCCAAGCCGCGGGCTGCTGCTCGCGCTCGCCGAGCAGCTCGATGTGCCTCTGCGCGAACGCAATACGCTGATGCTCGCCGCGGGATATGCACCGACCTACGCCGAGTCCGATCTGAACGGCGAAGAGACCCGTGAGGCCCGCGATGCGCTCGCGCGGCTACTGGCGGGCCACGAGCCCTACCCGGCGGTGGTACTCGACCGCTGGGGCGACGTCGTGCTGACCAACGGCGCCGCCGGTCCGCTCCTGGAAGGTGTCGACGCCGAACTGCTGGCAGCCCCGATCAACAGCTACCGGCTCAGCCTGCACCCGAAAGGAATGGTCTCGCGGATCCAGAACCGGGCCGAGTGGACAGCCCATCTCGGACACCGGCTGGCCCGGCTGGCACGGCTCACCGGCGACCAACGCCTTGCCGAGCTTCTCACCGAGATCCGCACGTATCCCGGCGTCGCCGACGCACTCGACGGCTTCGGTGAACCGGCGACATCGGACCTGCTGCTGACCTTGCAGCTGACCCATTCCGCAGGCGATCTCCGACTGCACAGCACCCTCACCAGCTTCGGCAGCCCGCACGACGTCACTCTCTCCGAGCTGACCGTCGAATCGTTCTTTCCAGCCGATGACGCCACGCGCCAACGGCTGCAAGAACTTTCGGGCTAGCGCTCGCTAAGCCTGAACAGTGACCGGATCACCGACCCGGACGGTGTCGAAATACCACGCGGCATTGTCGGGGCTGAGGTTGATGCAGCCGTGACTCACATTCGAGTTGCCCTGTGACCCCACGGACCACGGCGCACTGTGCACATAGACGCCGCCCGACGTGATGCGCACTGCGTCAGCCACAGTGAGCTTGTAACCCTCGGGGTCGGACAGCGGGATACCGATGGTCCGCGAGTCCATCACCACGCTTTTTTCCTTCGCCAAAGCGGTGAACGAGCCGACTGGTGTGGGGTGCTTGGGCTTACCCATGGAAGCGGGCATCTGCCGGACCACCTGGTCGTCGATGCTGACCGTGAAGGTGTGTGCGTCGATGTCAGCGACGCCCACCACCTTGGAACCGGTTTCGAAGCTGGTGGAAAAGCCGTCTGCCGTCACCGATATCGGAGAGTGGGCGGGCCAGAACTGATCTGGGGTCCACTGCACCATCTGGTTACTGAGCCAAGTGAACTTGCCCGTCGGCGTCTTACTGGAGGCGATGTCGATCGATTCTTCGGCGCGGGCCGCGTTGATCACCGGCTCGGCGAATGTCACCTCGATGGGTGCGCCGACACCCACGACGTCCCCATTTCCCGGCGAGATCGCGGTGACTCTGAGGTTGGACCCCGGGCCGGGCACCGCGGCCAAGCCGGCGGGAGCCGAACCCACCATGGCGACAGCCGTAGCGCCAGCCACGACGAGTACGTACCGAACAGTTCTACGCAACGCTTCTATCCCTTCACCGACTTCCCGACCAGCAAAGTGCATTCTAGTGACTCAATCTGTGGGAAGTCGCCGACAGGCCGTTACTCCACGTCGGGACGGGTCTTGCACACCGCCGGGATTAGCGGAATTGTGGATTTACACCCCGGGCCCGACGAAGTGACCCGGGTCTGGAAGGGGCCGTCATGGCTGACAAGGCGAATACTTCCAAGGGCGCCGGAGCCGCCCCCACCGCGGACAGTCCGGCCGCCATCCGAAACGTGGTGCTCATAGGCCCATCGGGTGGCGGCAAGACCACACTCGTCGAGGCCCTGTTGACCGCTACCGGGGTGCTCTCGAGACCCGGATCCGTCGTGGACGGCACGACTGTGTGCGATTGCGACGAAGCCGAGATCGCCCAGCAGCGTTCGGTCGGGCTGGCACTCGCGCCGCTCTCGCACAATGGCGTCAAGGTGAACCTGATCGACACCCCCGGCTACGCCGACTTCGTCGGCGAACTCCGGGCCGGGTTGCGGGCAGCGGACTGCGCGCTGTTCGTGATTGCCGCGAATGAAGGTGTCGATGAACTCACCAAGTCCTTGTGGCTGGAGTGCCAGCAGGTCGGGATGCCGCGCGCGGTCGTGGTCACCAAGCTCGACCACGCCAGGGCGAACTACGACAACGCGGTGGCCGCCGCCCAGAAGACGTTCGGCGACAAGGTACTTCCGCTCTACCTGCCCGCTAACTCCCCTTGCACCGGGCTGATCGGACTGCTGTCGCAGACGCACTACGAGTACAACGGCGGCAAGCGGACCACCAAAGAGCCCGACTCGTCCTACTCCCGGCTGTCCGAACAGCGCGGCACGCTGATCGAAGGGATCATCGAGGAGTCCGAGGACGAGACGCTGATGGAGCGTTACCTCGGCGGAGAAGAGATCGACGAGAAGGTGCTCATCGAGGACCTCGAGAAAGCGGTCGCCCGCGGCTCCTTCTTTCCGGTGATCCCGGTGTGCAGCAGCACCGGCGTCGGAACGCTCGAACTGCTCGAGGTGACGACCAGCGGGTTCCCGTCTCCGCTCGAACATCCGCTGCCCGATGTGTTCACTCCGCAGGGCAAGGACCACGCCGGGCTCCGCTGCGACCCGAACGGACCGCTGCTCGCCGAGGTGGTCAAGACAACCTCAGATCCGTACGTCGGCAGAGTCAGCCTGGTCCGGGTCTTCTCCGGCACCATAAGGCCCGACGCGACGGTTCACGTGTCGGGCCATTTCTCGTCCTTCTTCGGTAACTCGGCAACCAATGGAAGCTCGGGGGGCCACGAGGACCACGACGAGGACGAACGGATAGGCACGCTGTCGTTCCCCTTGGGAAAGCAGCAGCGACCGGCGGGCACCGTCGTTGCGGGTGACATCTGTGCGATCGGCAGGCTGTCCAAGGCCGAAACCGGGGATACGTTGTCCGACAAGGCCGAACCGCTCGTGCTCAAACCATGGGACATGCCCGAGCCGCTGCTGCCGATCGCGGTGCAGCCGCACGCCAAGACCGACGACGACAAGCTGTCGGTCGGATTGGCGCGGCTGGCGGCCGAAGACCCGACGCTGCGTGTGGACCAGAATCCCGAGACCCACCAGATCGTGCTGTGGTGCATGGGTGAGGCGCACGCAGGCGTCGTGCTGGACGGTTTGGCCAACCGGTTCGGGGTCAGTGTCGACAAGATCGATCTCCGCGTGCCGCTACGCGAAACTTTCGGCGGTTCTGCGAAGGGACACGGCAGGCACGTCAAGCAGTCCGGCGGGCACGGCCAGTTCGCCGTTTGCGACATCGAAGTGGAGCCGTTGCCGGAGGGCTCGGGCTTCGAGTTCGTCGACAAGGTCGTGGGTGGCTCCGTGCCGCGGCAGTTCATTCCCAGCGTGGAGAAGGGCGTGCGGGCGCAGATGGAGAAGGGCGTTGGCCCCGGCTATCCGATGGTCGACATCCGCGTCACCCTTCACGACGGCAAGGCGCACAGCGTCGATTCATCCGACTTCGCCTTTCAGATGGCGGGCGGGCTGGCACTTCGTGACGCCGCCGCTGCGGCGAGTGTGAAACTGCTCGAGCCGGTCGACGAGGTGTTGGTGCTGGTGCCCGACGATCTGGTCGGCACGGTGATGGGCGACTTATCCAGCCGTCGCGCAAGGGTTCTCGGCACCGAGAACGTCGGCGCAGACCGCACCCAGGTGAAAGCCGAGGTGCCCCAGGTGGAGTTGACGCGCTACGCGATCGACCTGCGCTCGCTCTCCCACGGCGCCGGGTCGTTCACCCGCACCTTCAGCCGCTACGAACCCATGCCGGAGTCGGCCGCAGCCAAGGTCAAAGCGGAAGCCTAGGAGGCCGCCTTGAGCGCGGCCGCTGCCGATGCGAACATGGTGTTCTTGATCGCGCCGATGGTGCCGGGGTCCTTGGCGCCAAGTGGCGCAAGGATGTTCAGCGCCGTGCCCGTCACGGCGTCCTCCTCCGCGGTCGCATCGACAATTCCGATGGCGGCGGCCTCCTTGCCGCCGAACCGGCGGCCGGTGGTCATCGCGGCGACAGCCGCCTGCGGCGTCAGCTTGGCCTGAATCAACGCCGCCATCCCCGGCGTGAACGGAATGCGGATATCGACCTCCGGGAAGCAGAAGTAGCCGCGGTCGGCCCGCATCACACGAAAGTCGTGGGCGAGAGCCAGCATTGCGGCCGCACCGAAACTATGGCCACCGATCGCGGCGGCCGTCGGCATCGGCAGCGTCAGCATGCGGGCCAGCAGTGCTTGCACGCGCCCGACGTACCAGTGGGTCTGGTCGCCGTGGGCGGCCAGCCAGTCGAGATCAAGACCGTTCGAGTAAAACTTTCCGGTCGCCACCGTCACCAACGCATGCGCACCAAGGGATATCGCATCGTCGATCTGGGCGTCGAACTCGTCGAGAAACTCCGGCGAGAAACGGTTTTCGTCGTCGCCGAGATGCAGCACCGCGATCGTGTCCTGAAAACTGAGGGCAATGGGCATCGTTGCGCTTCACTCCGGTAGGTCTAGGAGACGACGGGTCAGCACCATCAGCTGCGCACGCAGCTCGTCGTCGTCGATGTCGGTGACAAGGGGGTGTACGACTGCGGTACCGATGGCGCCCGACAGCATCGCCGCGCTCACCCTGCCCTCGGCGTCGGCATCGCCGAGCAATACTCCGTAGAGGCGAGTGAGGAAGTGCTGGAACGGCTCGTGGTCGGCGAGCAGCCGGATCACCACGGGGTCGAACTGCAAAGTGGCGGCCGCGCGACGCCGCTCGATGGCCATATCGATGACGCGGGTGAGCAGCACTTCGCGGGCCCGTGGCCGGGACTTCTGCGCCTCGGCCGCCTCGAGTGCGTCGTCGAGGCGGCCGAGCTCCCGCTCGGTCAACGCGATGACGATCTCCTCCTTCGTCCTGAACTGGTGATAGACCGCCGCCTTGGTGACGCCGACCTCGTCGGCGATCATCTGCAGCGATGTGCCACCGACACCGTGGTCGGCAATCAGGGTGAGGGCTGCGTCCAGGACGCGGTGCTGCGCCGCACTGCGCCGCACGTCCGAGAACCGGCCGGCTGCGACGCGCTCTGCGGAGACCACGTCACGAGGGTATCCGGCGGGCCATCCGTTGCCACGGCCACGTCATCAGAGCCCACACGATGAGGATGAGCACGGCAGCGACAAGTACGTAGGCCGGCCACGACCCGAACAGGTCGAGCAGAGACGGCGTGCTCGGCTTCCTGTTGAGGAACCCGTAGTTGGACCCGGCAATACTGTTGAACGTCAACGTGATCACCGCCCACGCCAGCGTGACGCAGACAACGAACCGGTAGTCGCGCCACGTCGGCCGAAATCCCCGACCCCACGTCAGGTAGATCGCCGCCCAGACCACCAGCAGGTGAATCGCCCAGAAGGCCAGGAATTGATAGTTCGGGAAGTCCGGACCCCGCAACACAGGCGAGATCAACGCCTGCACGCTCAGCGCCAACCCCCAGTAGTAGGTCAGGGCGACGGCCCAATGCCGTTGCGACCACAACGCGTACGCGCCCACCGTCGTCGCCAGGTCGGTCAACTGCAGCGGCACCGACCACATTATCGACGGCGGGATGAGGGAGTAGACCAACACGGCCGCATAGATGAGACCGGTCAGCGCACCGAGCGCCCGGCCGAGCATGCGGGCTGCTGCCTCCGTCTGCCTACGTCCGATCCAGACCAACAGCACCGCACCGAGCGCGAACACCGCGAGCACGGCCCAGTGCGAGGGGCCGTACGCCGTGAACTGTCGGGGCGTCAGCGGGCCGCTACCTGCGCCGTCATCGCGGTCCCCGGCAACGGACGACCACCCGTCTCCCGCAGCGTCAGCGCGGTCACCAGCGAAACCACCGCTGCGACAATGACATAGAAGGCCGGTGCCTGAATGTGGCCGGTGCTGCCGGTCAGCCAGGCGACCATGTACGGCGTGGTGCCGCCGAACACGGCGACGCAGACGTTATAACCGATCGAGAAGCCGCTGTATCGCACCCGGGTGGCGAACAGCTCGACGCCCGTCACCACGGCGACCGAAATGTAAATCGATTCGATCGCCGCCAACATCGCTGCGCGGCGATCGCCGCACCGACCGAGCCCGAGTTCAGCAGCAGGAACAGTGGATATGCCAACAGCGCAAACGCCATCGTGCCACCGATGAGCAGCGGCCTTCGGCCGATCCGGTCCGAAAGCGCCGCGAGAGGAAGGATCAGCACGATCGCCACCACGCACGCCATCGTGATCGAGACGAACGCGACCGTCTTGGATAAGTGCAGTGTCTTGATGAAATACGTTGGCAGATAACTGAAGATGACATAGTAACCGACGTTGAACATGATCATGATGCCGATCACCTGAAGGATCGGTCGCCACGCCGTTCTGAGCGCCTCACGCAGCGGTGATATGGCGACGTCGTCCGATGCAGACAATTGCTCGAACGCGGGAGTGTCGGTCAGCTTCAACCGGATGTACAGGCCGACCAGTCCCAGCGGTCCGGCGATCAGGAAGGGGATGCGCCAGCCGTAGGAGTCCATGGCCGCATCGCCGAGCAGTGTCTGCAACAGCGTGACCGTCACCGAACCCAGCAGGAATCCCACGACGCCGGACCACGCGATGAAGGTCACCGTCAGCCCGCGTCGCTCATCGGACGCGAACTCGGCGAGATAGCAGGCACCGCCGCCGTACTCCCCGCCGGCTGAAAAGCCCTGCAGGCAACGCAGAAACAGCAACAGCAGCGGTGCGCCGACACCGACGGCGTCATATGTCGGCAGCAGACCCATCCCCAGCGTCGAGCCCGCCATCAGCAGGATGACGATCGCGAGCACGCGTTGTCGGCCGATACGGTCGCCGAGCGGACCGAAGACGAGACCCCCGAGCGGTCGCATCACGAACGCGGCGGCGAAGATCGCGAACGTGTTGAGCAGCGCCGCCGTCTCGTTACCGGCGGGAAAGAAGTTCGCCGCGATGAACGTGGCCAGGAAGCCGTAGATCGCGAAGTCGTACCACTCGACGGCGTTGCCGATCGACGCACCGCTGATGACCTGGCGAAGAGGAGGGGCGCCGCTCACCCCACCCACGCTAAATCAATCGACTGACTTAATGAAGTGACTTCATGTAGGCCGCCATGCGGGCGTGAGTCTCCTGCGACATCCAGCCGGCCCGCACGGTCATGTCCGTTTCGGTGCCTGCGTCGATCGCGTCTCGGGCGGGCAGGTGTAGCTGCCGCTTGGTCATGGCGTATGCGGCGGGCGCGTACTCAGCGAGCTCGCGGGCGAGCGCCGTCGCCCGCGGGAGCAGCTCTTCAGGGGTGACGACCTCGTCGACCCAGCCCAGCGCGGCGGCTGTGGACACGTCGACGGTGCCCGCACCCAACGTCGCCTGCGTCACCGATGTCCCCATCGCGTACCGGCAGATCTCCAGCGCCGACATCGGGAACATCGCGCCGACAGCGAGTTCGGTCAGCCCGATCGTCCCAGCCGACATCAGCCGGATGTCGGCGGCCATTGCGAAGACGCAGCCACCGGCTATGGCGTGGCCGTTGATCGCGGCGACCACCGGCGCGGGGTGGTCGAAGACGGCGAGGAACGCCGCCGACAGCGACGTCATGAAGCGATCGGTGTACTCGGCGCCGCCATCGACGATCGCGGGGAGGTCCACGCCCGCAGAGAAACACCGTCCGGCGCCGGTGATAACCACCGGTCCGTCCAGCCCGCGCATGGCGACGATGACGTCGTCGAGCAGGTCGAGGTCCAGCGCGTTGACCGGCGGGTGGTCGAACCGCACCACCGAAACGCCGTCGACCTCTTCGATGCTCATTGCTGCCTCGCGTCCTCCGCGCCCTCCGCGTTCGTCGCGTCCTCGGTGTCCTTCTTGTCCTTGACGCGGGTCTTGTACAGGCTCGCGACGGTGGTGATGACAAGGGTGACGATGATGACGCCGAGGGATGCCAGTGTCGGGATCTCCGGCACCGCAACGTGCTCGCCGCCGTTGATGAACGGCAGTTCGTTCTCGTGCAACGCGTGCAAAACCAGCTTCACGCCGATGAAGAACAAGATGAACGCGAGCCCCTGAGACAGGTAGACCAGTCGCTTGAGCAGGTCGCCGAGCAGGAAGTACAACTGCCGCAGGCCCATCAGCGCAAATACGTTCGCGGTGAACACCAGGTACGGCTCCTGGGTCAGGCCGTAGATCGCGGGGATGGAGTCCAGCGCGAAGATAAGGTCGGTGGTGCCCAGCGCGACGATGACGAGGAACATCGGCGTCATCAGCCGCTTGCCGTTCTCCTTGATATAGAGCTTGAGGCCGTCCCACCTGTCGGTCAGCTGCATGTGGCTGCGGGCGAACCGCACCACGAAGTTGTCCGCGTCGTCGTCATGGTCGGTGTTACGCACCAGACCGATGGCGGTGTAGAGCAGGAACGCGCCGAAGATGTAGAACACCCAGGAGAACTCGTTGATCGCGACCGCGCCAATCGCGATGAAGATGCCGCGGAAGATCAGCGCCAGGATGATGCCGACCAGCAGCGCCTGCTGTTGATACTTCTTGGGCACGTTGAAGCTGGCCATGATGATGAGGAAGATGAACAGGTTGTCGACCGACAGGCTGTACTCGGTGAGCCAGCCGGCGAAGAACTCCACCCCGAATTGGCTGCCGTGGAAGAAGTACACCCAGATGCCGAAGGCCACCGCGAGCCCGATGTAGATCGAAAGCGCTGTTACCAGCTCACGCTTTTTTGGTTCATGCGGCCGCCGGCCGATGACCACGACGTCGAACAGCAGAACGGCGATGGTCACGCCCAGCGTGACGATCCACTCGATTTGGGAAACTTGCATGAAGGGTGCCTCCGGTCGTCAAAACGCCCGAGGTCTCTTCCACCGTTCCGTTCGGCCCGCGAGCCGGTCGTCTGATGACAGTCGACGTGATGACGACACCGCGGCGAAGGAATACTCCCCTCGCCAACCAGTCTGTCAGAAACCTGTGGACGATGCCCAACCCGGTGCGACGGGAGGCCTGTGCGACGATGCCTCGATGACGGCTCGTCCAGCACATTTCACCCCGGCGGGGGAAGACCGCTACCTGCCGACCACGTACGCGCAGAGCCATTGGGGACCTGATCACCTCAACGGTCCAGCGCTGGTCGGTCTGGCCGCCCGCGCGTTGGAGACCGAGTTCGGATCACCCGAGTTCATGCCTACTCGGCTCACGGTGGACCTGTTCAAGGCCGCGCGCGGAGTGCCGACAACGACGAAGGTCACCCTGGTCAGGGATGGACGCCGAGTACGCAACGCCGAATGCGAGATCACCCAGGACGGTGTCACCGTGGTGCGCGCAACGATGGTGGCCTACCGCCGGTCGGAGGCGCCGCGGGGCGAGGAGTGGGCGTCGGCCGACGACTTCAGCTGGCCGCCGGAATTGGGCGGGGTCGGTATGTCCTTCATGGGCAGCGACGGTGTGGGCTGGACGAAAGGAATCGCCGAACACCAGCACACCGCCCGCAAGCGGTTCGTCAACCGGATGGTCGACGTCGTCGAGGGCCACGACAACACGCCCTTCGTCCGCGGCGCGATGGTGGCGGAGGGCGCCAGCCTGGTCACCAACCTCGGCTCGGCGGGGGTCGGTTACATCAACGGCGATCTCACGGTCGCGCTGGCCCGGTTGCCGGTCGACGAGTGGATGGGTGTGCAGGCCGACTCACACTGGGCGGCGGACGGCATCTCGGTCGGCTCGGCGACGATGTTCGACCGCATCGGCGCATTCGGTTCGGCCCTGGTGACCGCGGTCGCCAATCCGATGGCGCAGATCGACTTCACCGCCGATCCGTTCCCGTCGCGCAGCCCATAACGGTTCGGCGCCAATGCTTTCAGTTGAGATTTTTGTCATCGCCGGAAAACGGCCAAGGTCACGGCGCTGGACAGCCCGAGGATGAACGCCAGATAGTTCGCCAGAACCGCAGCCAAGTAGACCGCGAACTGAGGGCCGACGGGTGCGTGCGACGCAAAATTCATGGTCCGGTTCAGGAAGTAGCTCAGGGTGAACGCGCACCGTAGGCCAGGGTGACCGCGAACAGTATCGGCATGCGCAGGCCCGCGTGCACCGGAAAGGAGCAGCAGGTCGACTCCGAAGGTCAACCCGTTGATCAACACGAATCCCAGAAACGTGGGTGCGACAACGGAATTGAGCTGCCACGGCAGCCGCGCTACCGTCGCGACACATGCCGACGCTCCCACGGACAGGTGTCCACGACGTGAGCAGCGGGCCAACCCCGTGCCGCGGGGAGGGGTTCCACAGTTGAAACCTGCTGCTTGGCAACATCGCTCGATTGCTTCGTTATTCGGATATCAGTGCGAATATCCCCGTCTGCGACGCGTACAGCAAAATCTCTTGAGATACTGACCCCGTGCCGAGCCGCGTCGTCAGTCGACCAGACGAGGGTCGAGCGGTTATAACGTTCCTCGCTGCCGCGGCGTCGGAACCTGCCGGCTTGGTGGCCGAGGGCGAGCCGGGCATCGGCAAGACCACACTCTGTCTGTCCGCCATCGAACTCGCGGAAGAGCGCGGGTTCCGGGTATTGGCGGCCAGGCCTGCCGAGGCGGAGTCGGTGCTCGCGTACGCCTCGCTCGCGGATCTGCTTTCAGGCGTTGCCCCGTCGGTACTTGCGGACCTGCCGACCCCCCAGCGGCTGGCGATCGATCGGGTTCTGCTGCGCGCGGACGCCGAGGATCTGTCCACAGATCAACGCGCGGTGGGTGCGGGGTTCGTTTCGGTGGTCGAGCTGCTCGCGGAGACGGCTCCGGTGTTGGTGGCGATCGACGACCTGCAGTGGCTCGACCCGTCCAGCCGCAATGTCATCGCGTTCGCCGCTCGACGGCTGTCCGCCAGGGTTGGCGTGTTCGGTACTGTCCGGACGAATCCGGACGATCGCGACGGTGCGGCGTCCTGGCTGCAGTTGCCGCAGCCGGATGGCGTGCAGCGGGTGCAGATCCGGCCGCTGAGCCTGGGCGGTTTGAACGCTGTCATCACCCAGCGACTCGGACGCTCGCTGTCGCGCCCGGCCATTGTTCGGATACAAGAGGTTTCGGGAGGCAACCCGTTCTACGCGCTGGAATTGGCGCGGGCGATGGACGGGGGCACCAGAAACGTGGACATGCCCATGCCGATGACGCTCACCGAATTGGTGCGTGCCCGGATCGGCAGCCTCGACGAGTCCGTCGGCGACGCCCTGCTGGCGATGGCGTGCCACGCGGCGCCCACCGTCGAGGTGGTGTCCCGCGCGACCGGGATTGCCGCCCATGAAGTGGTCGCCCAACTCGAGGACATCGAAAATAAAGGCCTTGTCGGGATCGATGGCCACCGGCTCCACTTCGCACACCCGTTGTTGGCGAGGGGGTTTTACACCGATGTGGCGCCGGCGCGACGTCGGTCGATGCATCGTCGGCTGGCGGAGATCGTCGACGAACCCGAGTTGAAGGCCAGGCATCTGGCGCTGGCTGCCACGCACGGCGACGAGCTGACCCTGCTCTCCTTGGACGAAGCCGCCGACATGGCGCGGAGTCGGGGCGCGCCCGCCGCAGCAGCCGAACTCCTCGATCTGGCCATCGGTCTGGGCGGCGGCACCCCCGAACGTCGAATCCTCTCCGCGGCACATCATTTCGACGCCGGCGAGCCCGCACGGGCAAGGACGCTGCTGCAGGACACGATCGAAAGCCTCGAACCGGGGCCGAGGCGGGCGGAGGCGTTGACACTGCTGGCCCTCGTCGCGTCGCTCAACGACAGCTTCGATGAGGCCGCCGACCTGCTCGAGCGCGCACTCGACGATGTCGGTGACGAGCTCGCCCAGCGGGTGGCCATCTTGGTGTCGCTGTCATTCGCGGCGGTCAACGCCGGGCGGATGGACACTGCCGTCCAGCGCATCGGAGAAGCCGTCGGCAGAGCCTCCGAGCTCGGTGATCCGCATGCCCTCAGCCAGGCGCTGGGGATGCGGGTGATGCTGCATTTCATGTGCGGCGAAGGGGTTGACGAACGCAGTCTGCAACGGGCAGTCGATCTCGAGGACAGCGACGCCGACGTCTCCTCGGCTTTCAGCCCACGGGTTCAGCGGGCCTTGCTGTTGGCCTGGATCGGCGCACTCGACCGAGCCAACGCCGAAATGCTGTCCATCCGACGCCGCTGCATCGAAACCGGCGACGAGGGCGAGCTCTCGTTCATCGACTTTCACTCGGTGTTGATCCACCTCTGGCGCGGGTCCATAGCCGACGCCGCGCTGATCGCCGAGGACTCGGTGGAGCGCGCGCTTCAACTCAACGGCGATCTGCCGCTGTCTGTATCGCTGACGGTGCGGGCCGCGGTCGCCGCCTACGCAGGAGACGAGGAGTCGGTCCGCCGCGATGTCGCCGAGGCGACGGCGGCGAGCAAGCGCTGTGGATCGCGGCGGCTCGGTGAGTGGCCGGTGACGATGCTCGGCTTTCTCGAGGTCTCGCTCGGCAACTACGAGGACGCCGTAAAAACTCTCGAGCCCCTGATGGGAATGCTCGAGGTGATGCCGGCTTCAACGGAAATCATCAACGCGTCATACGTTCCCGATGCCGCGGAGGCTCTGATCCAACTGGGCAGGCAAGCCGAGGCCGAACCGCTGATCGCGGCACTTGAACGTAACGGGCAGCGGCTCGACCGGGCGTGGATGAAAGCGGTCGGCGCACGGTGCCGGGCCATGCTGCATGCGGCGCAGGGCGACATTCAGGCGGCGAACCGGGCGATCGAACGGGCGTTGGCCGAGCACGAACGGGTACCCATGCCGTTCGAGCGGGCACGCACCCAACTGCTGGCAGGCCAACTTTTACGCAGACAACGCCAAAAGGACCAGGCCGCAACGACTCTGCGGGCGGCGCTGAAGACATTCGAGGACCTCCACACCCCGCTGTGGGCGGACCGGGCCCGCGCCGAACTCGCCCGCGCCGACGTCGGCACTCGCCGGATGTCGAACTTGAGCCCGTCCGAGCAGCGGGTGGCCGAACTCGCCGCGTCGGGCATGACCAACCGCGACGTCGCCGCCGCCCTCTTCATCAGCCCGAAGACGGTGGAGTCGAACCTGGCCCGGATCTACCGCAAGCTGGGTATCCACTCACGTGCCGAACTCGGAAGGCACATGGGCCATTCCGACCAGTAGGACCGCTCAGGGGTTGCGCACGCAGTCGTAGGTGAGCGGAATCTCGTCACCCAGCTCGACGACCTCGAACTGATCGACGCCGATGTCATTGAACGACTGCGCCTCGATGCCGAGGTCGGCCCACTTCGCCGTGCTGTTGCGATCGTCGGCGAAGGTCAGCGCGATCTCGCCCCCATCGGCAAGCATCATGCCGTGCGTCTTGAGCGCCTTGAGGATCACCTTCTCGGAATCGGAGTAGCGGGACTCGTCGAAGTCGGGCTTCAGCCTGAACCGCACACCGTAGGGCGGGGCATCGGGATCTGCGCTCTCCGGCCCGCCCGCGTGAGTCGCCGGATGCACATAGACGTCGGCCTTCATCCGGTCATTGGGAAGAATGAACCGCAGCGCGTGATTCACTGTGCCGGAAGCGACTTCGTCGGCGGTCGGGGTCATGGCGGAAATCGGGAAACCCGCGGCGTCGGCACTGGTGCACTGGTCACCGCGTAGGTTCTCCGGGTACGTCTTGCTCAGGTCCCAGATGAACATCGCCTGGGTCGTCATGTTGTCGCCGACCTGATTGGCCTGGTAGAGCTCGTAGAGCTTCTGCTCGTCGCGATCGGCGACCAGCAGATGGCAATCGCCCTGTCCCTCGGTGTTGCCCGATATGTCGCAGGTGAGGTCTTGCGACCCTTCGATGGTGGCGTCCTTTGGCACCGGCATCTGCGTGGGCACGCTGTCACAGTCCGGACCGCCACCGCAGTAGTCCTCGATCCCCACCACATCCATCCGGGGACTGTTGCTGTCCGCGTTGAAGATCGAGATCGAGAAATCGGTCTGCAGCACGTTGTCGTTTCCCCAGCCGCCCGCGGCGGTCAGTGCCGCAAGGATTGCGTCACTGCGGTCGGACTTCGCGGCTCCCGCCACGTCGACCGTCCATGGCTGGGTGGAATCGGAAGCATCACCTCCGGTCGCCGGCGCACCGCCGGCACCGGCGGTCTTCGAAGCGCCCGCGGTCGAGGTGGGGCCGGAACTCGATACCGTGTGGGTCCCGCACGCCATGCACGCCGTGGTGGTGATGCACAGGACGGCGGCCAACGCGCCGAGTCGAGCGGGGTCCAGATGCGATCTCATGCAGCAGTCAGCGCCTCTCGGAGATAGTGAGCTGTGTGCAGACGCTATCGCGGTCGAGTTTGCTGAGATATCGGGTGTTTCCCTACCATTGGCCGCCGGTCACGGCAGCACGACGCGCAGCCGCTCCCAGCCCCTCACCGTCGACGTGGGGGCGGGCACAGCGCTGTCGTAGTCGATTCCCCATTCCGGCCAGCGGTTCAGCAACTCATCGAGGGCCACCCGGCCCTCCAGCCGGGCCAGGTTGGCGCCGAGGCAGTAGTGCACGCCCTTGCCGAACGTGAGGTGGCTGATGCTGTCGCGGTGGATGTCGAAGGTGTCCGGATCGGTGTAGCGCCGCGGGTCGCGGTTGGCGGCGCCGAACAGCAGCAGGACCGCGCTACCCGCGGGCACGGTGGTGCCGTACATCTGGAAATCCTTGACCGCGTACCGGGCGACATGCGGGCCGGTCGGCTCGAAGCGCAGAGTCTCGTCGACCGTGCGGGTCAGCAGCGAGCGGTCCTCGTACACCTCGCGACGCTGACCCGGGTGCTCGGCGAGCACCTTGGCAAGCCAGCCGATGAGCCTGCCCGTCGTCTCGTTGCCCGCGCCCGCCACGACCTGGGTGTAGTGCAGGATCTCCTTGCGGTGCAGCTTGCGGGTGACTCCGTTCTCGTCTTCGAACTCCATGGTCAACAGCGCCGTCATCAGGTCGTCCGACGGGTTGCGTGAACGCCACTCCACATAGTCGGCGTAGATGCTGCCGTCTGCGATCTTGTCCGCCTTGGCCACCTTCATCGGGGCGCCGGGCTTGGTGCGCAGGTTCGCGTCATTGGCGTCGCGAACGGCGATCTGGTCGGACTCCGGAATCCCGAGCAGCATGCCGATCACGCGCATCGGCATCATCGATGCGAGTTCGGCGACGATGTCGAAGCCATCCGAGCCGACATGCGGGTCAAGGCAATTGACGCAGAACCGCCGGATCTGGTCCTCGATCTCGGCCATCCGGCGGGGTGTGAAAACCCGGCTCATCAACCCCCGCAACATGGTGTGCACCGGCGGGTCCTCGAACATCATCACGCCCTTGGGCATGTCGAAGTCCGAATTCACCAGCTCGAGGATGTCGCTGCGGGAATTGGAGAACGTCTCCCAGTCGGCGACCGCCTTCTCGACGTCGGAGTGCCGCGAGATCGCCCAAAAGCGGTACCGCGCATTGTGGTAAAGCGGAGCTTCCTCGCGCAACCTGGCATACGTCGGCCATGGGTTGGCTGCGATGTCCAGGTCGTACGGGTCGTAATAGACGACGGAGTCGACGGTGCCCTCGGAAGTCGTCATCGTCGCCGCTATTTCAGGAGGCTGCCTGCGTCGACGGGCAGCGTGACGCCGGTGACATAGCGCGCCTCGTCGGAGGCCAGGAACAACACCGCGTTGCTGATGTCAACCGGCTCCACCCACGGGATGGGAAGGAAGTGGAACGACTGGCAGATCGGCGCGAGGTCATCGGGGCCGGGGTTCTCCAGGTCCGGACGGAACAGTCGATAGGTCGGCTCGTTCATCAACAGCGGAGTACAGACGTGGGTGGGATGGACGGTGTTGACCCGGATGGAATGCTGACCCAGCTCCACGGCGAATGTGCGCATCAACCCGACGACCCCGTGCTTGGCCGCGATGTAGTGACCGACCTGAGGGTAAGCCTTCGTGCCGCCGACCGAACTGGTGATCACGATCGAGCCGCCGCGACCGCCCGCCAGCAGATGCGGCACCGCGGCCTTCACCGTCTTCCACACACCACCGAGGTTGACGTCGATCGTCTCGTCGAAGATGTCCTCGCGCATCTTGTGCAGCTTCACGCCCCTGGTGCCAATGCCTGCGTTGGCGACGACGATGTCGAGCCGTCCGAGTTGCTCGACGCCGCTGTCGACGGCGGACGCCAGGGCCTCGAAGTCACGCACGTCGACTTCGGCCGTGACGATGCGCCGATCCAGGTTCTTCACCATGTCCGCGGTTTCGGCGAGGTCCTCCGGCGTGGCCGCGGGCGCAGTCGAGTCGTCGAAGCCGCGGCAGATGTCGACCGCGATGATGTCGGCGCCCTCTTCGGCAAGCCGCACCGCATGGCTGCGGCCTTGGCCCCGGGCGGCACCGGTGATGAACGCGACCTTGCTCTGGACCCGTCCGGCCATGGCACCTCGAATTCTGAGCCTTGTTGGGCGACTGCCCAACATTTATGCTGACGCCATGTCTAGCAGTCGGCGCGGTGGGCGGTCAAGGCCCAGATGACGGCACCAAAATCATCGGGCCGTGACTCTGCGACGCGTCAGGCTCTGATCCGAGCGACTGCCCAAGTGATGCTCGAGGAGGGGTATGCCGCTGCGACCTCCCGGCGAGTCGCGGCAAGGGCGGGGGTGAAGCCGGCGCTTGTGCACTACTACTTCCCGAGCATGGACGACCTCTTTCTGGCCGTGTTGCGCGAAGGCGCCGAGGACAACCTTGTCCGTCAGCGCGAGGCGTTGGCGGCCGACGAACCCCTGCATGCCTTGTGGAAGCTCAACAACGCGCACGGTGCCCGGCTGCTGATGGAGTTCATGGCGCTGGCCAACCATCGCAAGGAGATCCGCAACGAGATCGCCGCCTACGCCGCGCGCTTCGGCGATCTGGAGGAGAGCGCGGTCACCCTGGCCCTGCGGGCACACGGTGTCGATGTCGCCGAGTTTCCCCCCGTCGTGATGTCGATGATCGTGACCAGCCTGGCTCGAATCCTCGTATTGGAGCGCAGCCTCGGCATCACCCGCGGCCACGCCGAAGCGGGCGACTTCATCGAGCGACTGCTCGACAGGTATGAGATGCCGTCGGCCTAGCTGGCGCGAATAACGATTCGGTCACTATCTCGATCACGATCAATTAAGAATTCAGCGCAACTCATAAGAAGAATGGCGCCTTCAATGGCACTTAGGCGTCGGCGGCCGGATATGCCGGGTGAAAATGAGGCGGAAATCACGCCTACAGCTGTAACACTTCGTGTTCACTGCCAGCGAATACGTTGGCGACGTTTGACCGTCTTGCGCTTCGGCTACCTTGGTTCTCAGGGGCGGGGGAACGCAATTACACACCGCAATACGAGGGAACAATCGATCATGAAAAACATTGGTATAAATGCGCGCCGCAAAGTTGTCGGCGCTGTCGTCGGAACGGTGCTCGGCGGCGTTGCCGCGGCAACGATCGCTGCGCCGTCCGCTGTGGCCGCGCCTCAGGGCTGCAGCGCAGCCGATGTGGCAGGCACCGCCAGCTCGACGCTGGGTGCGGCTCGTGGCTACCTGAGCGACCACCCGGGCGCCAACCAGGCCGTGACGGCTGCTTTCAACCAGCCGCGCGGACAGGCCGCGGCTGACCTGCGGAACTACTTCACCGCCAACCCCGGTGAGTACTACGACCTGAAGGGCATCCTGGCCCCGATCGGCGACAAGCAGCGCCAGTGCAACGTGTCGGTGCTGCCCGGGGACCTGCAGTCGGCCTACGACGAGTTCATGGCCGGCTAGTCCACCGCACCACGACGACGCCCGCCGCCGCAGCCGACGCTGTGGCGGCGGGTTTCTCGTCTAATCCGCGCGGTGCGCCCACCGCAAGGAGCCGGACCCCAAATCCAGGCATTGCAGGGCGATTCCGTCGGAGCCCTGAGCTGACAGGTTCAACGCCGGGCACGGCGTCGTCACGTTGTACACCCCGATGAGCGGGCCCGCCGGCGTCCAGGTACCGGCGGGGTTGCAGATGACCGTCCCCCCGCTGGGTTCCAGCCCGTACGCGAAGGCCCGCCGGGGTTGAGGCGCGCACGGCGCGCCCGCGATGACGTTCCTTGCCACGTTGGGCACGCAGTCAGCCGAGTAGCACCAATCCGCAGATGCATTGTCCGCGAACAGCATCGACGTCGGCAGCAACGCGCTCACCGCAAGCGCGCCACCCGCAAGACCGCGAAACAAAGCGATTCGAACCGTCATGGCCGATCCTCTCCTAGGTGACTTCGGCGTCCACTCGTTGTTCGGTGCGCTTCAACGGTATCGATTCACCGCTCCTCGGATCGGCGGATCGGTGTGCGCCCCGGCGGCTGCTCCGGAGGTGGCAGTAGCGCGGTCCGGCTACTCACGGCCACCGTCGAGGGTGATTTCGTGCTGAGCTCGACTTCCTCACCGTCGTGACGGATGGTCAGCGTGGCGTCCGGCCCGTCGCGCAGCGTGTAGGTGACCTGGTCATGGTCGGCGTCGACGGTGAGCCGGAAATCTCGCCACCGCAGCCGGAAGCACAACCGGTCGATCCCGTCCGGCAGGTGCGGATCCAGCGTGAGGATCCCCTCGTCGTCGCGCAGGCCGCCGAAACCTGCGACCAGAGCGGTCCATGCCCCGGCCAGCGACGCCATGTGCAGGCCGTCTTCGGTGTTGTTGTGCAGGTCGCGCAGGTCGATCAGGGCCGCCTCGTAGGCGTAGTCGTGGGCCAGTTCCAGATGTCCGACAGCCGCGCAGATCACGGCCTGGGTGCACGCCGACAGAGACGAGTCGCGGGTCGTACGCCGTTCGTAGTAGTCCAGGTTGCGCGCCATTTGTTCGGGCGTGAACGCGTGGCTCCGCCAATGCATGGCCAGCACCAGGTCGGCCTGTTTGACCACCTGCGACGGATACAGCCGGCTGTAGGGCTCGTGCATCAGCAACGGATATTCGGTGTTCTCGGTGAAATTCCATTCCCGAAGGGTGGTGAAGCCGTCGCACTGCTCGTGCACCCCCAGACCCTCGTCATAGGGGATGTGGGCGGCGCCCGCGGCGTCCCGCCATGCGGCCATCTCCTCTGTGGTCACCCCGATGTCCTGCGCTGCTTCGGGGTGGCGCTCGCACGCGTCGGCGGCAATCTGCATGTTGTGCGCCGCCATCAGGTTGGTGAAGACGTTGTCCCGCACGATGGCCGTGTATTCATCGGGACCCGTCACACCGTCGAGATGCCAGACGCCGTGCCGGTCGTGGTGCCCCAACGACAGCCACAGTCGCGCCGTCTCCACAAGTACGGCGAGGCCACACTCGAGTTCCAGCGAATCATCGCCTGTGACAACGCGATAGCGTTCGAACGCCATCGCAATGTCGGCATTGACGTGCCAGGCGGCCGTGCCTGCGGGCCAGTACGCCGAGCACTCTTCGCCGTGGATGGTGCGCCATGGGAAAGCCGCGCCTTGGAGGTCGAGCAACGCGGCCCGGTCCCTGGCGAGGGCCAGGGTCGAGGCGCGCCATCGCAGGGCATCGGCGGCCGCGGTCGACGCCGTGTAGGTCAGCAGCGGAAGTACGAAACCTTCGGTGTCCCAGAAGGCGTGGCCGTCGTAACCGGTGCCGGTGAGACCCTTGCCCGGAATGGCCCGCCGTTCGGCCCGCGCACTCGCCTGCAGCACGTGAAAAAGCCCGAACCGCACCGCCTGCTGACAGTCGGGGTCACCGTCCACCTCGACGTCGGCGGAGTCCCAGAACACGTCGAGGCATTCCCGCTGCAAGTCGACCAGCCCCTGCCAGCCGGTGTAGCGGGCTCCCGCGATGGCCGCGGCGACCTGGTCCCGCAGCGCAGGGCGGGACCGCAGGCTCGACCACCCGTACGCCAGATACTTCACGATGCGCAGCTGCTGGCCCGGGCGAAGCCCGCAGATCACCGTCGTGCGTGCCAGATCACCGCTTGCCTCGGTGCGCACCTCGACCCGGCCCGGTACCTCGACGTCGTGGTCCATCGCCGCGGCCATCATCAGGCCACTGGCCCTCGTCTTGTGCACGAGCAACGCCGCATACTCGGTGGCCTCGTGACGGACCGCCTCCAACGGATCCTGCAGCAGGGTCGCGACCCGCGGGTCCTTCGATCGTTCCGGCTGGTCTTCGTTGGCGACAAGCTCGGACTGCACGGTGACGCGGACGAACTGGTCGATCGCCTCGACCACGTACTCAATGGCGGCCACGCTGCGCTGGCCCAACGACACCAGCCGCGTGGACTGCACCCGAACCTGCTTGCCGGCGGGCGACTTCCATTGCGCAACGCGAGCAAGAGTGCCGGCCTGCATGTCCAACACCCGTTCGTGTTCCGACAATTCGCCGTATCGCACATCGAACGGCTCGTCATCCACGAGCAGCCGGATGATCTTGCCGTTGGTGACGTCGACGATGGACTGCCCGTCCTCGGGATACGAGAAACCCGTTTCGGCATACGGCAGTGGCCGCGTCTCGTAGAAACCGTTCAGATATGTTCCCGGCAGGCCGTGGGGTTCACCTTCGTCGAGGTTGCCGCGCAGCCCGATGTGGCCGTTGGACAGCGCGAACAGCGACTCGGTCTGGGCAATCCGGTCCATGCTCAGGCTGGTCTCGCGGACGTGCCACGGCTCGACCGGGAAGGCGTCGTCGTCGATCATCAGGAGTCCAGCAGCTCGGCGAGATCCGACACGACGACGTCGGCTCCGTTGCGCCGCAACTCATCTGCCTGATCGGTGCGGTCGACTCCGACCACCAACCCGAAGTCACCCGCGCGACCGGCGGCCACGCCCGCGAGCGCGTCCTCGAACACCGCCGCCTCGTCGGCGGACGCTTCGAGCAGTTGGGCGGCGCGAAGAAACGAGTCCGGCGCCGGCTTGCCCGCGATGTTCTCCTCGCGCATGGTCTGCCCGTCGACCCGGACCTGGACGTAGGAGTCCAGACCGGTGATCTCGAGCACCTCGCGGGCGTTGGAACTCGACGACACGACCGCGACGCCGAGCCCGGCTGCGGCGACTGCCTCGAGGTACCGGCGGGACCCCTCGAAGACCTCCACGCCGTCGTCTCGCAGCGTCTGGTTGAACAGCCCGTTCTTCCGGTTTCCCAGGCCTTGCACCGTCTCGGTTTCCGCGTCGTCGTCCGGACTGCCCTCGTCGAGACTGATGCCGCGGCTGTCCAGAAAGGACCGGACGCCGTCTTCGCGCTTCTTGCCGTCCACGTACTTGCGATAGTCGGCGTCGATGTCGAAGGGGACGAATTGATCGCCGCTGCTGTCAGCGCGCGCCTTCAGGTAGGCGTCGAACATCTGCTTCCATGCTTTGCGGTGCACGCTTGCAGTGTCGGTGAGCACACCATCGAGGTCGAAGAGGCAGACATGAACACGTTCGGGTAATCCCAGCGTTTCGGCCACACGCCGGGGGTACCCACCAACGCCCGACCATAGACTGGCCCAATGGCCGACCTGCATCCCGGCGTCGCTGCGCTCGCTCCTCTGCTCGGCGTTTGGGCCGGTCAGGGCTCGGGCGAGTACCCGACCATCGTGCCGTTCGATTACCTCGAGGAAGTCACGTTCGGCCATGTCGGCAAGCCGTTCCTCAGCTATGCGCAGAAGACGAAGGCCGGCGATGACGGTCGGCCCATGCACGGGGAGACGGGCTTTCTGCGGCTACCGTCGCCGGGGCGGGTGGAGTTGGTGCTGGCACACCCGACCGGTATCACCGAGATCGACGAGGGCACGCTGACCGTGGCGGGCGACACGATCGTGATGGACCTCGCCGCCACGACGATCGGGCGCACCGCGTCGGCGAAGGAAGTGACGGCGCTTGGCCGGTCCATTCGCGTCGAGGGCGATGAACTCGTCTACACCGTGCGCATGGGTGCGGTCGGCCAACCCCTGCAAGACCACCTGACCGCCACTCTGCACAGGAAGCAGGTATGACACCACTAACCGGCAGGATCCGCGTTCCGACCGATCTCGACGAGGTGACCGACATCGCCGCTGAAGACCACTCCGATATCGATCCGGCGTCCGTCGAGCGGATCTGGCGAGCGGCGCAGCACTGGTATGCCGCGGGGATGCACCCGGCGATCCAGCTGTGCTTGCGCCACAACGGCAAGGTGATCCTCAACCGGGCGATCGGCCACGGCTGGGGCAATGCCCCGGATGACCCGCCCGATGCGGACAGGGTTCCGGTCACCACGGACACCGCGTTCTGTGCGTTCTCGGCGGCCAAGGCGGTCGCGACGACGGTCGTACACATGCTCGTCGAGCGGGGCGCCTTCTCGCTGGACGACCGCGTGTGCGAATACCTGCCCACCTACACGAGCCACGGCAAGGACCGAACCACGATCCGGCACGTCATGACGCACAGCGCTGGCGTTCCGTTCGCCACCGGTCCGCGGCCCGACCTCGACCGCATCGACGACACCGAATACGCGCGCCGCAAGCTCGGCGAGCTGAAGCCGATACACCGGCCCGGCCTCGTGCACATCTACCACGGGGTGACGTGGGGGCCGCTGGTGCGCGAAATCGTTTCGGCCGCAACGGGAAAGAGCATCCGCGAGATTCTCGCCACCGAGATCCTCGATCCGCTCGGTTTCCGGTGGACGAACTTCGGCGTGACCGAGCAGGATGTGCCGCTGGTGGCACCGAGCCACGTCACGGGCAAACCCCTGCCCGCCCCGATCGCGAAGGCCTTCAAGATCGCCGTCGGCGGCACCATGGCCGAGATCATTCCCTTCGGGAACACGCCGCTGTTTCTCACCGGCATCGTGCCGTCGTCCAACCTCGTCTCGACGGCGAACGAGATGTCACGGTTCGCCGAGATTCTGCAACGAGGCGGGGAGCTCGACGGCGTCCGGGTGATGCGACCGGAGACGCTGCGCGCGGCGACGAAAGAGTGCCGCAGGCTGCGTCCCGACATCGCCGACGGATTCGCACCCCGCCGGTGGGGTACCGGCTACATGCTCGGCAACAAGCGGTTCGGACCATTCGGCCGCGATGCGCCTGCGGCGTTCGGCAACACCGGCCTGACCAACATCGCGGTGTGGGCCGACCCGGAGCGCCGACTCGCCGCCGGGCTCATCAGCAGCGGCAAGCCGAGCGGTCACGCGGAGGCCAACCGCTATCCCGCGCTCCTCGACCGCATCACAGCCGAGATCCCGCGTCAGCGGATCTTTTCGCCGTAGACCTTCTCGACGGTCAACGCCATCAGCACCCGGCGGTCGGCCACCATCACCGATCGGTACTCGTCCCAGTCCGGGTGCTCGCCGGCCGCCTTGCGGTAATAGTCGACCAGGGCGTCGACCTCCGCGCCGTGCGGATCCGTTCCCGGTCCGGTCAGCGTCACCCGTCCCTCGGCGGTGGCCCACGCCCAGCCGTCAGGGCTGGTGACCTCCAGAGCGGCCCTCGGGTCGCGCCGCAGGTTCGCGGTCTTGGCCCTACCCTCGGTCATCGACACGTAAATGACGCCGGCGTCACGGTCGTAGAACGGGGTTATCGGCGACAGTTGCGGCAGTCCGTTCGACTTGATGGTCGCCAGAACTCCGAGTCGGCTGTCGGCGAGCAGCGTGTGCGTGTCGAATCCTGAGGCGGTCATGCTGTGGGCAACCTGCTACCGTCTGTCCGCTATTCCGGTACTGCCCGGTAAACTCGCTGTGCTGTCGCCGGAGGGGCAGACAGACCTGGAGGTAAGCATGGAAGGTGCGGCATCGAGTAGCTGCGCAATTGAAGAACGCCACATCGACTCCGTCTGCGTGGTGTCGGTGGCCGGTGTAGTGGACATGCTTACGGCCCCCGACCTCGAGAAGGCGATAGCCGAGGCCGCCAAGTCCACCCCGAGCGCCGTGGTCGTCGACATGAGCGACGTCGAGTTTCTGGCATCTGCGGGGATGGGCGTGCTGATCGCGGCCCAGGACGAGCTCGCACCCGCAGTCAAGTTCGCGGTCGTCGCCGACGGACCCGCGACGAGTCGGCCACTGAAGCTCGTCGGTGTCACTGACGTGGTTGACCTCTACGCCACGCTCGACGAAGCGCTTGGCGCTCTGACGAGTTAAAACCACAACTATCGGGTAGCCAGCATCCTGAGATGGAAGATTCAGGACAACGCGACTCGAGGACACGGTTCGCACCGACGAATGTCCCCGCCGACGCGGCATCCGCTGCGCAGATGCGACAGAACTTCTCCGATTGGCTGAAGCGGCATTTCGCGCTCGATCATACGAAGATCAGCGATGTCGTGCTTGCGGTCAACGAGGCATTGGCCAACGCGGCCGAGTTCGCCTATTCGACGGCGTCGCAGCCGGGCGCGATGAATTTGCTCGCCGCCTACGACAGCCACACCTCGGTCCTGTCGGTCACCGTCACCGACGAGGGCGCCTGGCGCATCGCGGACTCCGAGAGGAAACGCGCCTCCCGCGGCCGGGGCATCCCGCTCATGCGTGCACTGGCCGATCGGGCCACGATCGACTCGACTGCGAAGGGCACGCAGGTGCGCCTCGAATGGAACCACGTCGCCGCGGCACAGAACGCCGTGAACTGACCTGCGCTCACTTCGGCAGCTTGACCACCTGGACGAAGAATTCGTCGATCTGCCTGACCGCGCTCATGAACTGATCCAGGTCGACCGGCTTGGTGACGTAGGCGTTGGCGTGCAGCTTGTAGCTCTTGAGGATGTCCTCCTCGGCTGACGAGGTTGTCAGCACCACCACCGGGATGTGGCACAGGTCGTCGTCGGATTTGATCTGCTCGAGCAACTGCCTGCCGTCGTACTTCGGCAGGTTCAGGTCGAGCAGGATCAGATCCGGCCGTGGCGCGCCTTCGTATGCACCGCGCCGGTAAAGGAAGTCCAGGCCCTCCTCGCCGTCGTGCGCCACGTGAAGGTTGTTGTTGATCTTGTTGTGCTCGAACGCTTCCCGGGTGATGAGCTCGTCGCCCGGGTCGTCCTCGACCAGCAGGACGTCGATGGCTCGAGTATCTGATGTCACTCGTGTGATCCTTCCAAAAGAGCGGATGGTATTGCGTTGGGTTCGGTCGTAGGGGTGGCGGACAGGGTGAAGTGAATTCGGGTGCCTGGGCTGTAGGACGGGTCGACCCAGATGGATCCGCCGTGATGCTCGACGATCTTCTTGCACAACGCTAGACCGATGCCGGTCCCGCTGTATACCTCGCGGAGGTGCAGGCGCTGGAAGATGACGAAGACCTTGTCGGCAAACTCTGGGGCGATGCCGATGCCGTTGTCGGAAACGCTGAAGAGCCAATCATCGGCATGTTCGCCGGTGCCCTGCTCTACTTCGATGACGAGTCGCGGTGCGACGCCGTCTCGCCGGAACTTCACCGCGTTGCCGATCAGGTTCTGCCACAGCATCGTCAGCAGCGTCGGGTCGCCGTCGACTGTCGGGAGCGACTGCTGCGGCCGCTTGATCTCGGCGCCTGCCTCCTCGATCGCCGTCGACAGGTTGCCAAGCGCGATCTGTAGCGTCTCCTCGAGATCGACCTCGGTGTGGGTCGAGTTGAGCCGCCCGACCCGGGAGAAGGTGAGCAGGTCGTTGATCAGGGCCTGCATTCGTTTGGCGCCGTCGACGGCGAAGCCGATGTATTCGGTCCCGCGTTCGTCGAGTTGGTCCCCGTACCGCTTCTCAAGCAGCTGGCAGAACGATGCGACCTTGCGCAACGGCTCCTGCAGGTCGTGTGAAGCGACGTAGGCGAACTGCTCGAGTTCGGCGTTGGATCGTCGCAGCTCCTCGGCCTGATCGTCGAGTGCGGTCTTGGCGGCCCGGGAGGCATCGAGTTCGTCGACGATTCGCTGCCGCATGTCCTCGACATCGGCTGCGATGGCGCGGATGTCTCGCGGCCCGCGCGGCGTGATGCGCTCGGAGAAATTGCCCTCGGTGATACGGCGGCACGCCGCGGCAAGGGCGGACAGTGGGCGGGTGACGGCACTTCGAACCAGCAGAGCCAGCACGACGCCCAGCCCGACGAACACGACCACCATGGCGATCGCCAGCCCGTCGCGCCAGTGCCGCATGTGGTCGAGCTGCTCGATCCCCTCTGTCCTCGCCGCTCGGAGATTTTCGTTCTGACGGTCGAAAAGTGTTCGGAGGTTGTCGAATTCGGACTTGCCGCGATCGGTCAGGCTGCGGCTTTGCGCAAGGGGGGCGCCACTGCTGATCTCCGCGATGATCGGCTCTGCGTACGATGTCCGCCACGTCTGGGCGCGCTGTTGGATGACATCCAGATCGGATATCAGCTCGGGGTGTGTGCCGACCCGCTCACGGACGTTTTTCGATGCTTGTTTTTCGGCGGCCTGGCCGGCGTAGTACGGCTCGAGAAACTGCATGTCGGCGGTGATGACGTAGCCGCGTACCGCGGTCTCCTGGTCGCGCAGCGCCGCCTGCAGCGCATAGGCCTGCACCCTTGCCGGCTGGATGTTGTCGATCACCTCACGCGAGAGCTGATCGGTTCGCGTCATCAACAACCCGCCCGCCACCAAACCCGTGAGCACAACCAGTCCCATCGCGGACAGCACCAGGTTCTGCCAGCCCTGCACGGTGAGCCGTCGCCCATGCTTGGGCTTGGCCACAGATGCGCTCCCGTCGCGATCCGTCATCGAGAAGTGCGCTCCACGCGCACCACCGCGATGTCGTCGGTGAGGCCGCCGTGGGCCCGCGCACGGCTCGACGCTTCCTCGATCAGGGCGTCGATGAATTCCGGGCCGGACAACCTTGCATGCGCACGCGCCAGGTCGAGCAGTCCCTCTTCGCCGAGTCGTTCGTTGCCCCGCCCAGAGTGCCCCTCGAAGAGGCCATCGGTGAGCAGCACCAAGCCCGTGTCCTGCGGCCATTCCACCTGGTGATATTCCCAGTCACCGGAGTTCAGGCCGAGGGCGGGGCCGCCCGGCGGCTCGAGCCACCGCACGGAACCCCCGCCGTGCAACAGCATCCCCGGATGGCCCGCGCGGACCGCGCGGAACTCGGAACCCTCGGGCGGTATCGCGAGGCTGAGCACCGTCGCGAAGATGCCTTTGCCCGCCCGTTCGGTACGCAGAATCCGGTCCAGCTCGCGCATCCGGTCGGGACCGCGCAGGCCGGCGAAGGTCAGTGCACGCCATGCGATGCGCAGCGCAACCCCGAGTGCCGCCTCGTCAGGGCCGTGGCCTGCGACGTCGCCGATCATGACGTGCACAGTCCGGTCCGGTGTCTGGACGAAATCGTAGAAGTCGCCGCCGAGCAGCGAGTTCTTCCGGCTGGGCACATAGCGCGTCGTGATGTCGAGGCCAGGGTTGTCCAGCAGCAGCGGCGATGGCGAGAGGCCACGTTCGAGGCGGGCGTTCTCCATGGCGCGCAGCTGGCTGGCGTGCAATTCCACCGACGTGATCTCGGCGCGCTTGCGCTCGATTGCGTAAAGCACGGCCCGCCTCAACATCTCGGGTTCGACGCGACCCTTGACCAGATAGTCCTGCGCGCCGGAGGCCACCGCAGACATCCCGAAATGCTCGTCGGACAGTCCGGTCAGGACGACGATCGGAAGGTTGGGGTCGACGGCTTTGACGCGTTCCAGCGCCGCGATTCCGCTCGCGTCGGGGAGGTTGAGGTCGAGCAGCACGCAGTCGGGGCGGGAGATGGACAGTTCGCGTTCGGCGTCGGACGCCGACTGCGCCCATACACAGGCGATGTCGGCGGCCGCATCGGCGATGAGCTCTTCTACCAGCAGCGCATCGCCGCGGTCGTCTTCTACCAGCAGCACCGAGAGCCGACGCCCGCCCGCAGTGCGGACGGACGCAGGGTCCGGCGCAGGCTGGGTATGCGGCTTAATCGGCGCGCGCATGGGTCATCACGTCCTTTAGTAACGCCACCCGGTCGCGCGACCCTCTGCTTCAGTGACAACGCCTAGACAATACCCAGGGCCCCTTCGTCTCGCCGCACATCGGTCCCCCGACCTCCGCGCGCGCGGAGACGTTTCCTATCGTGGCTTGATGAGCACCCTTCTCGATGCGGATCGCGTCGCCGATCTAGCCAGAAAGGTCGTGACCGACCACGACCCGAAATCCGTCCCGATTCCCGAGTTGCTCGGCGCCGCCTATGACGCCGGGCTGTCCTGGGTGCACTTCCCGGAGGGCCTGGGCGGCCTCGGGGTTTCGCGCGGCCTGCAGGCCGTAGCCGACGGAATCCTTCAGGGTGCGGGCGGCCCGGTACCGCTGGGGCTCAACCCGATGGGCTACGGCATGGCGGCTCCGACGATCCGCGAGCACGCGCAGTCCGACGAGGTGAAGCGCCAATGGCTGCGACCGCTGGCGACGACGGATGACCTGTGGTGCCAACTGTTCTCGGAGCCGGGTGCCGGTTCGGATCTGGCCGGGCTGGCGACCACGGCGGTGCCCGACAGCGACGAGTGGATCATCAACGGCCAGAAGGTGTGGACCAGCCTGGCGCACCGCGCGCGGTGGGGCCTGCTGCTGGCGCGCACCAATCCCGACGTGCCGAAGCACAAGGGGCTGACCTATTTCGTGATCGACATGCACGGGACGGGTGTCGAGACGCGCCCATTGCGCCAGATGACCGGCCAGGCCGAGTTCAACGAGGTGTATTTCACCGACGCGCGCATCCCCGACGCGCATCGGCTCGGCGACGTCGGCAACGGGTGGAACGTCGCGATGACCACGCTGATGAACGAACGCACCGCGCTGGGCGGCAGTGGCAGCAGGCGCGGCGCGGGCACCATCTCCGAAGCCGTCTCGCTGTGGGCATCGCGGCCACATCGGCAGACCCCTGTGCTGCGGGACCGGCTGACCCAGCTGTGGCTGCGCTCGGAGGCACAGCGCCTGACGTCGGAGCGCTCACGCGCCTCGGCCGGTGTCGGTGGTCCCGGGCCGGAGGGCTCGATCGGCAAGCTGGTCGGAGCCGAACTCAACCAGCAGATTTACCAGTTCTGCATGGATTTCCTTGGGCCGGAAGGCATTCTGTACCACGGCTACGACAGCGGCAGTCGCATCGGGGACAAGGACTGGCAGGGTCCCATCCAGCAGCGGTTCCTGCGCAGCCGCGCCAACACCATCGAAGGCGGCACGTCGGAAGTCATGCGCAACATCTTGGGCGAGCGGATCCTCGGCCTGCCGGGTGATCTGCGCGCGGACGCGGGCATGCCGTGGAAGGAGATCCCCCGTGGTTGAGGAGCTTGCGGATCAACCCCGCAATCAGGTTGAGGAGCTTGCGGATCAACCCCGCAATCATGCTGAATTCGTCTTCTCCGACGAGCAGAACCAGCTGCGCGCCGCCGTGCGCAAATTCTGCACCGAGAACTTCGACGAGCAGACGGTGCGGACCCTGATGGAGTCCGACCCGCCGTTCGACGCCAAGGTGTGGGCGCGGCTGGGCGGTGAGCTCGGCGTGCTCGGGCTCTCGGTGCCGGAAGCCGACGGCGGGGTCGGCGGCGACCTTGTCGACCAGGCCGTCGCGGTCGAGGAACTCGGCTCATCGCTGGCGTGTGGGCCGCTGTTCGGCACCGTGTTCCTGTCGATTCCCGCCCTGGTGGCGGCGTCGGCGGGCGCAGCGCGGGACGAGGTGTTGGCCGAGCTGGTCGAGGGCAGACGGACCGCGGCATTCGCCGTGCCCGATTTGGCGGGCACGCTGGGCGAGGTGACCGTCACCGCCGACGGCGATGCGCTGACCGGAACTATCGAGCGGGTGGTCGACGCGGGTGCGGCAGACGAGCTGCTGGTGGCCGCGCGGGGTGCCGACGGAGTGGCCCTGTATGCCGTCGACGCCTCCGCGTCGGGGGTGCACCGCAGCCCGCTGGCCACGCTGGATCTGACCCGGCCGCAGGCGGGGGTCGAGTTGGCCGGCGCACCGGGCCGACTCGTTGCCGGTCCGGACGAGGCGGAGCGCGTCATCGAGCACGCTCTGCAGGTTGGTTCGGCGCTGCTGGCGGTCGAGCAGGTGGGCGCAGGCCAGCATCTGCTGGACCTGTCGGTCGAGTATGCGAAGTCGCGTCTGCAGTTCGGCAGACAGATCGGGTCATTCCAGGCGATCAAGCACAAGCTGGCCGACCTGCTCGTCGACCTCGAACACGCGCGGTCGTCGGCCTATCACGCGGTGTGGGCTCTGTCGGACGGTTCCGACGATCCGGCGTTGGCGGTGAGCATCGCCCAGGCGACGGCCTCGGCGGCGCTCAGCCGAATCGCGGCCGACACGATCCAGGTGCACGGCGGCATCGGCTTCACCTGGGAGCACCAGGCTCACCTGTACTTCAAGCGGGCCACCACCGACGCCGCCCTGCTCGGCAGCGCCGAGCAGCACAGGTCACGGGTCGCCGAGCTGGTGCTCGACAACCTCGACACCCCTGAGCGCGGTCCACGGGTGGCCGACGGGACGCCCGCCTAACGGACTACACGGGAAGCGTTGTGCCGGTTTCCTTTTCGGCGAACGCGAACACCTCGGCGGCAGCTTCGTAGTCGCCTGCCAGTGCCGTGCGGCCGAGCATCACCAGCGGGCCCGACAGGCCGAACGGGCCGTCGTAGCCGATGTAGCTGCCCGGCGGAATCGGTTCGCTGATGCAGTACAACGTCGACGCGGCGCCGGCGTCGATGTCATTGGCGACAACGGTGGCGACTTTCCGCACCACCTTGTCGGCGGCGGCCAGCACCGGTTTGTCGGAGATGCTCGAGATGTTCGAGGCCACCCAACCGGGGTGGGTGAGCTGGCTGACGACAGGCGAATTCGCGGCCCGCAGCCTGCGGTCCAATTCGAGACCCCACAACATCACCGCGAGCTTGGACCTCCTGTACGCGCCCATCGACGTCCATTTACCGGTGCGCAGGTGCATGTCGTCGAGCCGAAGCTCGGCGGTTCGATGTGCGTGCGATCCGACATTGATGATCTTCGAGCGCACCCGCGGAAAGACCAGGTTCGTCAGCGCGAACGGCCCCAGCATGTTCTGGCCGATCTGCTTCTCGAACCCGTCGACGGTTTCTTCGCGTTGCTGCGTCAGCCCGCCCGCGTTGTTGATCAGAATGTCGACGTCGCCGTCGAGCGCATCGGCGAAAGCCCGCACCGACGACAGGTCTGCGAGGTCCACCTTCGCAATCGACGTCGAGCCGCCGATCTCCTTGGCGCGCTGCGCGCCCAGTTCCGTGTTGCGCACCGCCATGATCACGTGCGCACCCGCCCGGGTCAGCGCCCGCGCGGTCCCGAGGCCGACGCCGTTGGTCGCACCCGTCACGATGATGCGCTTGCCTGTCAGGTCGCCCAGCCGTGCCGGTGTCCAGTGCCTCGTCACGGGGCAAGGCTAGTGGGTTGGTTGTCACGCACCCCGCGGTAGATGCCCCAGCGGACTATCACGGGCATCAGCACGCGGTCGAACGACCACGCCGGGAACCGGAACGCCTGGCCCTTGGGGGTGAACACCTCGAGGCCGTTGGGCTGTACGCCGAGGACAGAACCCCAGCGGCGCTTGGGCGCGCGGTAGGAGCGCAGCGGCTTGCCGGCGAACTCGGCGCGGATGTTGTGGGCCAGGATCCCGTCCCCCCGGTTGCGCGCCGAGCTGCGGAGCGGATCGGTGGCCGCGACGTCGCCCACCGCGAACACCGTGGGATGCCCGGGCACCTGCAGTTGCGGTGTCGTCGCGACGAAGCCCTGCTCGTCGAGGAGCTCGGCAGGCAACCAGTCGGTATTGGGCCGCACCCGGCCGATCGCCCACAGCACGGCGTCGGCCGATGCCTGCGGCTGTCCGGTGCTCCACTGCACGGCCTCGCCGGTGATCTCGTCGCACATGAACCCGTCGGGAATCAGGGCACGGTGGCCGGGATGCAGGCCGACGCCCGCCTCGTCGAGCCGTCGCCGCACTTTCTCCCAAATCCGCGGGTGGTGTGACGGCAGTGCCCGCTCGCCGGGGTAGTAGAGGTCGACCCGCTTGTCGGGCCACGTGGTCGCGACCTGGGCAGCGCTGCTGATCGCCGCGGCACCACCGCCGATCACGATCACCGACTCCGCATCGGTGAGGCGTGCGTGCGCGTCGCGAAGGTCGGCACCGATTTCGTTGTGCGACTGTAGGTTCGGTGTGCGCCAGAATCCGTTGCTGACGCCTGTGGAGATGACCAGCGCGTCGTAGGGCTCCTGCGCCGACACGCCGTCATCACCACGGACGGTGACGGCGCGGGCGTCGAGGTCGACGCCGGTCAGCGTGCCGTGCACCGTGCGCACCCGGTCCAGGGCGCGGAACCGGTCGAACGGAATCCAGTTGGCCCGTGCCCACTCATCGGGCCGGGAGAGCCGCCAACCCAGTTCCTGGCCGCTGACCAGGGCGGGCTTGGCCGAGATGCCGACGACATCGAACTGTCGGGCCAGTCGGATGGCTGTGAGCACACCACTGTCCCCGAGCCCGGCGATCACGACACGTTTTCGGCTCACGCCATTTTGTAGCATCCGCAGACGCGCTTCGATTACCGAGGAGGCCAGGCGATGAAGTCGCACAGCTACGACGTCCGGGTGGCGTGGACCGGCAACACCGGCGTCGGCACCGCCGGTTACGCCGACTATCGACGGGACACGGTCACGACCGCAGGCGACAAAGACGGGCTGCTCGGATCTTCCGATCCGAATTTCCGCGGCGACCCCGCCCGGTGGAACCCGGAGGAACTTCTTCTCACATCGCTTTCGCAGTGCCACCTGCTGTGGTATCTGGACCTGGTCGCGAGGGCGGGTGTCGTGGTGACCGATTACGTCGACGAACCGAGCGCCACAATGGTTCTCAATTCTGACGGAAGTGGCCAGTTCCAGCGCGTCGTGCTGCGGCCGTCGGTCACCATCACCGATCCCGACGACCGATCCCGCGCTCTGGAGCTGCATTCGCGTGCCCACGACATGTGTTTCATCGCCCGCTCGGTCAACTTCCCGGTCGACTGCGAGCCAACGGTCGGCGTCCGGCAGACAGGTGCCTTAGGCTAACCATGCTCGATTGCCGCCACTCGCCCACCTAGAATTACTGCTGGCCGCGACCCGAGGAGCCACCGTGACGCACTACTTGCGACGAACGACAGGTGCGGTGATGGCCATGGCGACCGTGCCGATGGCAGGCGTCATCGTCTTCACGCCCGCAACCAGCTGGGCCTGCTTGCCCGGCGAGACAGCGGGCCCCACAGCTTGTGCGCCGTTCTGTCTGCCCGGCAAGGCGCTCGATGTGCAGACGGGTTTGTGCGTTCCCGTGTCGGACCCGCCGCCGAACGGTGTCAATCCCCCGATCAACGACTACTAGTGCGTCAGGCCGCAGGCGTGGGCACCCAGTTCCCGTGGAATCCGGCGGGCACCCGGTGTGGCAGCTTGATGCTCGCCACGTCCTCGAGCGTCTGCGCATCGAGGATCGCCAGCTCACTTCGATCGTTTGCACGGTCGTAGACGTAGCCCATCAGCACCCCGTCGTCCTCCGCGGCATCAGGCGAGGAAGGATGAAAGACGAACTCGCCGAGCGCTTTCTGTTTCCCGAACGGGCGCGCCTTGGCTCCGCCACCCACCAGGTCATGCTTGAGGAGCACGTCGTTTCCGCTTGCGCCCTCGCCGACCGTCGGCGCGTAGCCGTACCGGTGTCGCCTGCCGACCAGACGTTCGTCGACGCGGGGGAATTCCTGGCCGCGGTCGTCGACGCGGGACTCGCGCACCTTGCCGTCGGCCAGGTCGACGGTCCAGCGATCGAGCGTCGGCGGTCCTTCGTTGGGACCGAGGTGCTCGGTGTCGAACATCTTCGGATGCCGCACCACGTCCAGCACGACGGTGTCGCCGTCGTCGTAGGCGTTCATCGGGTGGAAGACGTAACACGGTTCGACGTCGAACCAGCGGACGTCGGAGTTGTCGCCGTCGCGGGGCATCACCCCAACCCGCGCGGGATACCTCGGGTTCCACGAATAGGGGAATCGACGGTCGGTGCCCTTGCCGCTCGGCTGCCTGGCTGAAACGGGATCCGGGATGCGGACGCGACCGATCAAGGCGGACAACATGAGTCGTGCTGGCAACCGCAGGCTGCGAGGCACCGTCATCTCGGCCGCCTGTCGGGTGTCGAACGTCACGGGCAGGTCGTAGAACACCACGTGACGCTCGGTCAGCGACATGTCGTGCATCATCGGACTGCCCGCCACTTCGATGTCGACGGTGCGCCGCGCCTTTCCGTCCGCACCGATCACCGAGTACTGCACGGTGTTCCCGCGATACATGCTGTACGAAACCGCATGCAGCTCATCGGTTTCCGGATCACGCTTGGGATGGGCGGTGTAGCCGCCGGTGAGCGTGCCGTCGAAGTCACAGACCCCGACGGTGTCTAGCTCGTCGGTCATCTCGAAATTGGCGACACCGGATTCGATCAGGGCGAGAGTCCTGCCCGCATGCCCGATCACGTTGGTGTTCGCGCCGATTCCGGACAGCCGAAAGTCGCCCGTCAGTGGGGTCTCGCCCAGCGCTCGTGCGGTCTGCGGGCCACGCACCCAGCGGTTCCGGTACCACTCCGCCTTGCCGTCGCGGATGCGGATGCCGTGCACCATGCCGTCTCCGACGAACCAGTGATACAGCTGCGGGTCGATCTCACCGATCGGGTTGGGACCGTTGCGCAGGTACCGGCCGTCGAGGTAGTCCGGAATCGTCCCCGCCACCTCCAGGTCGGTCAGCGTGTACTCACGGTCCACCGGCGCGAATTCGCCGTCGAGATAGCGGTTCGTCATCGCCACACCCCCAATAACAGTGTTATGAACTCCTCTTGTATAACACTGTTATGGCACCATGGCAACCGTGAGCGATGTGCGGGAGCAGATGGTCGAGGCGGGCATGCGAGTTCTCGAGCGGGACGGCATGGCTGCGCTCAGCGCTCGCAAACTCGCCGCCGAGACCGGCACCTCGACGATGGCCGTCTATACCCACTTCGGTGGCATGACCGGGCTCATCGACGCCATCGCCGGCGAGACGTTCGTCCGCTTCACCGCCGCGCTCACCGAGGTCGAGCGGACCGATGACCCGGTCGCCGACTTCTTTGTGATGGGGGTTCACTATCGAGAGTTCGCACTGGCCAATCCACAGCGCTACCAGATGATGTTCGGCACGACCGCCGACTCCCTCGACCGTCATCACGCCGATCTGACCGTTACCGGCAGCGCCAGCGACCGGGCCGAGTTCGCCGTGTCGTTCGAGGCGCTGCTGGAGGTGGTCCGGCGGATGATCGGTGCGGGCCGAATTCGCGACGACGGAGCGTCGGTGGTTGCCGGGCGGCTGTGGTGCCTCACCCACGGCGCGGTTCTGCTCGAGATCGCCGGCTTCTTCGGGCACGAGGGGCACGGAGTCACCGAGATCCTCGCGCCGATCACCGTCGACGTCCTGGTCGGCATGGGTGATGACCGGAACCGGACGAACCAATCGCTGACCGAGGCGGTCACGCGCATCGGCGACCGGATCTAATCGGCCGCGCCGTCGAGACCCGTCCGCAAGAGATCCCATGCGAGCCGTCGCGCCTCGGCCGCCTTCTCGTACATGGTCCTCTGCACGGACGGGATCGGATTCGGCTGCGTCGTACGCCCGTCGACGATGTCGTCGCACACGTCCTGCGCGACCCGAATCCCCATCAGGACAGCCTCGTTCACACCCTCGAGTGCCCGATTGAGGCGAGTGTCGTCCACGATTTGGTGCGCGTTGGCGAGTTCGACCGAGAAGTCGTTCACGACCTGCCCGATCTGTTCGAAAATCGGCAGCATCGCTTCTTCCCGCTCGGCGCGATCCTGGCTGCCCAGGACGCCCGCACCCCGGTTCCACAGCGTCGCCAGCATCTGGGTATGCAGGCTCACCGCCCGCGACACCTCTATCACCGCCTGTTTCTGAAGCTGATTGTGCAGATGGGTGCGCTCGACCTCCGCCTGCTGGTGGTGGGCAGCCAACTCTGCGCGATGAGATTTCTGCTGGCTCTCCAGTTCGGCCCTGTGCAGCTTTTGCGTTGATGCCAACTCGCGCACCGAGCGCTCCTCGGCGGCAGCCCGCTCGAGGGCCGAGCGCTGCTCGGCGGCCGCCAACTCGGTGCGCAGCCGCTCTTCCGCCAGGGCCGCTCGCTGGTTCGCCTGACGCTGAATGTTGACGGTCTGCCACAAGATGACCAGCACGGCGCAGAAGACCGCGGCGCCGAAGAACCAGTCTGCCTTGGGGCCGACTTCGCCGGGGGCCCCGAGGATGAACCACGCGATGGCCAGGCCGCCGACGGCCCCGCCGGACAGCCAGCCGACGCCGCGCCAGCCGTCGATCGCAGCGAACCAGCCGTCGGCTCGGCGGGCAGGCACTGTCCCGGGTATCGGCTCCGTCGCGTCCCGTACCTCGCCGCGTTCGGACTGGTCGCCTGCGACGGTGGACTCCACAAGTCCCGTCATCGACCCTCCGTTCCACCCGAGCCTTCCCGCGTTGCGGGTACAGACTAGGGAACCGCACACCCCATCGTCACACCGTGCCCGGGACTCCCGGTGACGCAGCGGGGCGCCGCCCGCTAGTGTCAACCCGTGCTCAAGTCGAGCGGGGCGACGGACAGGCACGCGTCGTCGGCTGCTCACTGCTTTCGTAATTGACCGCGGAGATTCGAGAGGCCCATGGGACAAGCAGCGCCACAGGATGATTCGTCGATCATCGTCAGTCTGTCCGAGGCGGCGATGCATATGTACAGCGCTGCGATCGACGCCTTGCCGTTCGCCGAGGACAAGAAATTCCACAAGCGGGCCGACGTGGTGCTCGAGGGCTTGCGGAAGCTGCGCACCGCCCTGGGTGATGCCGCCAGTAGCAACAGGCCGTCGCCTGCAGTGATCGTCGAGCTCAGCAATGTGAGGCGGCGATACGACTCCCTCATGGAGCATGCCGCCGCGGCACCCGGATCGAGCCTGGGCCAGCAGCTGTACGTGACGCGGGTGCACGCCAAGCTGTCGGCGGAAGAAGTGGCCAACGGCGCGGGACTGCCGACCCACCTGCCTGACGAGCTCGAGGCGGGCGGCACCCCCAACGATGACGAGGCCGCAAGGATCCGGGACACGATCGCCGCTCTCGGCGGAGTGCCCGGCACCGAACACCTGCAGCACCCCGAGCCCGATCATCACGAGGCCGAGGAGCACCACGACCACGACGATTCACACGTCAACGGTCACGAAGAACATTTCGCCGAGGAGCACGCCGGCTGAGCCGGGCCGAAAAATCCCGCGGCATGGTGTAGCGGTCAGCGGTCGAGCTCACCGGCTATTCCGCGTTCGATCGCCGCGCGGGTGCGCTCCGGCAGCACGATAAGACCGTCGAGTTCTCGTCGGGCGACATCGAAGGCGCGCCCCCGTTCCTGCGGGGTGGCCGCGGTGTCCGTCGCGATGCGCAGCGCGCTGTGCGCGCGGGAGAGACGCTGCTGCTGGTCCCTTGAGAAGTCGGCGCGGCGCTTGCGGATCGCTTCTGCCTCCGCAACCTCGAACGCCGTCACGTACTCCTCGACAGCGTCTCGGTAATCGCGGGCGGCGGCACTATCGTCGAGCAGATCCCCCGGCTCGGCGGGACGCAGCAGGTCGGCCCGCAGCTTGGCGCGGTGGAACCGCTGGGTGAACGGATCGCGCATATCGGTCATCAGCGGATAGTCGAGCAGCTTGCTGACATCCATTTCGTAGTCGAGCCAACGGGTGTCCGTGCGGTCGTGCTCACGCACCGTCCGCTCGATTGCCCGCCGCTGCGCCGACGTGCTGGTCCGTTGCGCCTGCGGAGACCCGCCCACCGCCGGGACGTCGTCGACGCGGTCGCGAACTTTGGACACCGCCTTGAAGCCGCCGTAGGCCAAGCCGATCAGCGGCACGACCACAATCAGCAGCTCCACCAGACGCACGATGAGCAAGCCCACTCCGCCAGGATGCCACCGCCGCGCCCCTGAGCGACTAGGGAGGAGTCTCGGGCTGCGCGTCAGTCGATCCTCGGGCGGACAGCAACAGCGCCACGACGACGAGTGCGATGCCGAGGATTTCCAGGATCGTCGGAATCTGTCGCAGCACCCCGATGCCGATCAGCGTCGCCGTCACCGGTAGGAGCGCCAGCAGCAACGCGAACTTCGCACTGCCGATCTGGACGAAGACGAGTTGGTCCAGCGCGTAGGGAATGGCGGTGGACAGCAGCCCGATGCAGAGACCGAGCAGCCATGTCCGGGAATCGGCGAAGACCGACGCGTCGATGAGTGCCTGGGGGACGAGGATGGCGGGGGCGAGGATCACCGCTCCCAGTGACATCCCCACCGCCAACGAATCGAGTCCGTCGCCGGTGTCGGCGACCCGCTTGCCGAGCAGGATGTAGCCGGCCCACATAGCCGCCGACACCAGCGCGAACAACACGCCGGTCAGGTTGGCGTCGAACTCCACCCCAGCCAGCAGCGCCACGCCGACGCATGCCAGCCCGACGGCGGCGAAGTCACGTCGTCTTCGTGAGCCGAGTGCCGCCACCGCCGTCGGACCGAGAAACTCGATGGCGACCGCGGTGCCGAGCGGGATGCGCGAGATCGCCTCGTAGATTGCGACGTTCATGCCGATGGTCACGAGCCCGAACGTCAACGCGACACCGGCTTGGCGCCTGCTCCACCGACGACGCCACGGTCGCCGCCACGCGAGCAGGGCGACTGCGGCGGCGGCGGCCCGAAGCCAGGCGACCGTCGCCGGCTCGGTGGTGTCGAACAGGAACACGCCGATGGCGGCGCCTGCGTATTGAGAGATCGCCCCGACCACGAAGATGATCGGGATCGACCATCCGGGCAGCAACGATGGAGATCGGATGAGTCGCAACGATACGTCGTCGGCATAGGGTGGATTTGTGAGCACCGACGACGAGCGGGACGGGGTGAAACTCACCAATCTCGACCAACCGCTCAGCCCGGAGGCGGGCGCCACCAAGCGTGACCTGGTGGACTACCTCGACGCCGTCGCCGATCGGATGCTGCCGGGGCTGGCCGGGCGACCGCTCACCGTGCTTCGAGTCCTGCGCGGGCAGGCGCCGTTCATGCAGAAGAACGTGCCGAAGTACACCCCGGACTGGGTGAAGACCGTCCCGATTTGGGCCGAGGCGTCCAAGCGGGAGGTGCACTATGCGCTGTGCGACGACCGACGCACCCTGTTGTGGTTCGCGAACCAGCGTGCGGTCGAATACCACCCGACACTGGGGCTTGCCGAAAACATCTACCGACCCACGCATTTGGTTCTCGATTTGGACCCACCCGGTAACGACGACTTCGGCGCCGTGGTGGCGGTCGCACATCTGGTCCGGCAGGCTCTGGCCGATGCGGGTCTGTCGGGGGCGGTGAAGACGAGCGGTGCGAAGGGAATTCACGTTTTCGTACCGATCGACGATTCCGCGCCTGTCGACGATGTGGCCGCGGCAACGCGTGCGGTCGCGGCGAGGGCGGAAGCGCTCGATCCCGCATTGGCCACGACTGCGTTCATCGTCGAGGACCGCGGCGGCAAGGTGTTCGTGGACTCCACCCGCGCAGGTGGGGCGACCGTCGCGGCCGCCTACAGCCCGCGCCTTCGACCGGGCACGCCGGTCTCCTTTCCGCTGGACTGGTCGGAGCTGGATTCCGTCAACCCCGCCGACTTCACCGTGCATTCGGCGATCGACGCGCTCGGCGACCGTGACCCGTGGGCCGATGCGATGCCCGAATCACAGCGGCTGCCAACAGACTTGATCGAACAGGGCCGCACCATCCCCGTCGCCCGGGTGGCCGCGATGCACGAAGGGAAGCGTCGCGCCAGGGCCCGCCGCACGACGTCCTAAACGGGAAGTGTTCGGCTGGAGTCGACCACGGGCAGCACCGACGCGCCAGTGCACCCCTGACCGCCTCGGCCAGCCCCTCAGCCGATGCGGCCGGTTCCACCAATGACGACGATTCGCATGATTGATCCCTTCTGATCGTTATCGCTGACGGCCAGAACGGATGGGACTTCGTCGATTCATCCCGATCTCGAAAGTTCTCTGCGGACTAGGACTCCAGCGAAACGAGGGTGATGTCCGGCGGTGCACCGATCCGGACGGGCGGGCCCCAGAAGCCCGCCCCCCTTGTGACGTACAGCTGCGTCTGGTCCACCGTCGAGAGCCCGGCGAGCGAGGGTTGCACAGCGCGGACGATGTAGTGGAACGGCCACATCTGGCCACCGTGGGTGTGGCCGGACAGTTGGAGGTCCACGCCACGCGCGGAAGCCTCCGTCACTTGAACCGGTTGGTGGGCGAGCAGAATCGTCGGTCGCGATCCGTCCACGCCGGACAGAGCCCGGTCGAAGTCAGGCGGGTGCGACCGTTGCTCACCGGCGACATCGTTGACACCGGCCAGATCGAAGGCGGCCGTTCCCCGCCGGATTGCCGTGTTCTCGTTCTGCAGCGGTGCTACGCCGAGTCGCTCCAACTCCCGTAGCCAGGACGCCGTGTCGTCGACGAAATACTCGTGGTTACCGGTGACGAAGAAAGAACCCTCCCGAGACACCAAGTCGCGCAACGGCTCCGCTGCGGGTCCGAGCTCCTCGACCGTCCCGTCCACCAGGTCGCCGACGATCGCAACGAGATCCGGCTCGGTTCCGTTGATCATCGCGACGATCCGCTCGGTATGCGCACGCCCGGCCAACGGGCCGAGGTGGATATCGGACACCACGGCGATGCGGAACCCGTCGAAGGCGGGATCGAGCCTGCGCAGTCGAATGGGGACCCGAAGGACGTCGGGCGGACCGAGTGCACTGGCCATGCCGACACCGACCAGGCTCACAGAGGCGACGCCTGCCGCGACCGCGCTCGTCCTGGCGATGAACACGCGGCGGTTAATCGCCCGCTCGTCCGCCTCGGCCAGGTCCGGCGATCTGCGGTTTATCCAGCGGCGCAAGGCAATTCGGACGGGCTCGACCACCAGCAAGGTGAGAAACAGATAGACGATCAGACCGAACCAGACATATCCGGGCCATGCGAGCCACGCCGGCTCACGCCATCCGAACAGCCTCGGTAACAGCAGCGTGCACACCAGGAGCACCAGCAGTGCGACGAGAACTGCGGTGAGCGCCCATCGAGCACCGCCCCCACTGGTGTCCTTGATCAGCCGCTTCCAGATATAGCAATGCATCAGTCCAAGGACCGCGGCGAGGATGGCGATGAACATGCGTCAGCAGGTCAGCGGCGGCAGTGCGTCGACGCGGAGAACACCTGCGCTGGTGGGGGGCTGCCTCATGGTCGCCTCAAGGCCCACCGCGATGGTGCCGCCATCCGCGCCGCCGACCGACGGGCGTAGGTAGGTGAGCGCACCCGACCGCGTGTCGATGACGGTCGCAGAGGTGTCGACATCATCGCCTGGGCGCCCTCTGTCCAGCACCACGTAGGGCCCGACGACAAAGAGCGGCGAGGCGTCAAACTTCCCGCCCGCAGGGACATCCCCCGTGACACGTACCAGCCCTGAGTTCGGTGACCAGTACGCGAGGGCGGGCTCGCCCCGGTCTGTTCCGGTGGACCACGCGTAGGCGTTGCCGTCGGTCGCGAGCGTCAACTGCTCGCGGCCGGTGCCGACCGCCCCGGCGACCGCGGGCGGCAACGCGTCCGGAATCTTCAGCTCTGCCCGCGCGCCGGTGTTCTGATCCCAGGCGACGTCCCATGTCAGGCCCGCGGCGGTGGCCCGCACGTTGCGCATCTCGCCGGCCGCCACCTCGCTGACGGTTCCGGTGTTCAGGTCATACGACTGAATCTTCCCGGCGTCGCCGACAAAGGTGTTTCGCGTGATCCAGTACACCTTCCCGCCGAACAGGGCGACCGAATCAATGGTCTTGCCGCCGGACGTGAGGTCCTCCAGAGGGCTGTCAACGACATTCCTGGTCGCACTGCCCTGCCGGTCCACCACGTCGATACGCGTGATCGTCGGGATGATGCCGTTGGCGCCGCGCGGTGAGTGCTCGACGCCGACGACGACCCAGCGGTCGTCCATCGTCACCGTCCCGATCGTGTTCTCGTCGGGCTCCGGCACCGCGTAGATCTCGCTCACGGATTTGTCGGAGTTGATCAACAGCAGGTTCCGAGTGCCGCCGTCGTCGTGTGAGACGGCAACCTCACCGCGCCTGCCGACGGCCATGGGAACGTTCGAGACGCCGCCGGTCTCGACGGCGCTCTCGTCGATGGCCTTTTGCCACGCCGCCGGGACCGTCGTTACGCAGGACGGCAGCGTGGTCGGTTTCGGGGCCGCGACCGTCGTCGTCGTGCTGGTGGCCGGCTGCTCGGCACCGGACCCGTCCGAGCACGCGGCCGCTGCGACTGTCAGGACCGCCATCGCGACGGCGACACGACCGCCTGCCGCCATCGCTGTCACACCGCCGCCCACCCACCGACCTTAGAACCTGCTCTATGAATCGGCAGTAGATGCCTCCGCCAGGGTTTTGATCCCGGCTACCGTCGCCGTCATCGCTTCGTCGAACTGGCGGAGACGGGCGGCGACGATCATTCGTTCTCGGCCGGGCTCCTGCCGACCAGCAGCGTCACTCCGGACGTACCGGGACCGAGCTGCACCCGGTACGTCAACTTGGTCCCGTTGTCCGTCGGGGTCAACGTGAAACGCCAGATCGCGGCGGGACATTCGCGCCCGCCGACGGCCCACGCGAAGACCCGAGGGGCGTCCCACTCGATCACCTCCGACTGAGTGGTCCATTCCCCCATCGCCGAATATCGATTGATGCCGACTGTGGCTGCAATCGTTGTGGAGACCTCGGTCCCGGGTAAGGGCACGCACCCGAGACTAGGGAGGGCCGGCGGCGGTGCACGCCGTCGCGGTGGTGATGTCAGTCATCTGTCACAGCGCCTCAAGCATCACGTCGAGCGGGTATCAGGGCCCCGCAACCCGTTTCGTTTTGCTGTTCTGCGGCAATCCCCTGCGCACGTAGCGGCGACAGCTCCCTTACGCGCGGCTACCCAACAGAAAGGACCGAGCATGGCGCTCAACGACGACGACATCACCACATCAGGCGGCGGCGGAGAGGGAACCGCCGACGGCGGCTCCAACCCCGAGGGCCACGACGGGGGCGCCGACGGAAGCGCAGGCGCTGAAGGTCCGGCCGACGGCGGCTCGAACCCGGCAGGCCACGACGGTGGAGCCGACGGAAGCGCAGGGGGCGAAGGCGCGGCCGACGGCGGATCGAACCCCGAAGGCCACGACGGCGGCGCAGACGGCACAGCCTGACCGCGCCTCGGTGCTGAGCCGCTGCGTCTCGATCGACCCCCAGATATTCGCTACCGAGTACTGGGGGCGTCGGCCGCTGCTCAGCACGTCAGACGCGCTCCCCCGCGACTTCAGCGATCTGCTCTCGCCGGACACGGTCGACGAATTGATCGCCGAGCGCGGGGTGCGCGCGCCGTTCATCCGCCTGGCCAGCGAGGGCGACGTGTTGGCCAAAGACAGCTATGTCGGTCCCGCCGGGTTCGGCGCAGAGATGCCCGACCAGGTGGACTCCGCCAAGGTGCTGGCCCAGTTCGCCAGTGGCGCAACGATTGTCCTGCAGGGCCTGCACCGACTGTGGCCGCCCGTAATCGACTTCGTTCGGCAGGCGGTCGACGAGCTGGGTCATCCGGTGCAGGCGAACGCCTACATCACGCCGCCCACCAGTCGCGGCTTCGATCCGCATTACGACGTCCACGATGTATTCGTCCTGCAGGCATCGGGGCAGAAGCGGTGGATCGTGCACGAGCCTGTCCATGTCGATCCCCTGCCGTCGCAACCGTGGACGGAGCACCGCGCTGCGATAGCCGACCGGGTGGCCGGGGCACCGGTCATTGACACGGTGTTATCCGAAGGCGATGCCCTGTATCTGCCACGCGGATGGATCCATTCGGCGCAGGCGCTGGAAACCACGTCGATTCATCTCACCGTCGGCGTGGCTCCCCTGACCGGCATCGACGTGGCACGAACGGTGATCGGCGAGATGGCGACCACGCAGGCATACCGGAGGTCTCTGCCGATGGGCGGCGACCCGACTGATCGGGATGAGATCATCGCGTCGGTGAGCAAGGTGATGGCGGAGATGGTCGCGACACTGCGGGACGAGGCGTCCGCGCTGAGCGACGCCGCAGCCTCGAGGTTGGTGCACCGGCACGCTGACCGGACACGGCCCGTCGCGATCCGTCCGCTGGCCGCCCTTCTGGCAGGCGAACAAGCCGATACAGTCCCGGTTCAGTGGCGGCACGGCCTGGTGACCACCATCCACGAATCCGACGGACATGTCGTGCTCCGACTGCCGGACAAGGTGCTAACACTGCCGATGTCCTGCGCAAACGCAGTCGCTGCCCTGCGCGCCGGGCAGGTGGCTGACGCCGGTAGCCTGCCGGGTCTCGACCACGCCGACGGGACCGTGTTGATCCGCAGACTGCTGCGAGAGGCTGTCGTCGTGCCGGTCGACGGATGACGGCTGCCGGAAGGGTGCCGTGCAGCGACCAGTCGGTGTTGCGCGCCGACCCGATGTACGGAACAGCCTCCGCCGGGTTCTCCTGGGTACTACTGGAATTGCCTGGCGCTTGGGGACATTCGGCGTTCCTGCAGTCTCCGACCGTCATCGACCCCAACCTCGGGCGCGCCATCGTCCGCCGCGTCGAGTCCGCGAAGATGCGCATCGCGGCAATTCGTCGTCCCGGTCGTCGGTCGGCCACACCACGATGGCGGTGGTTCGTGGCGCACTGCGAACCCGGTAGCGAAGCGCTGTACGGCGGCGAGGTCAGCGACCCCAGCGAATACCTCGATATCGCTCTCGACGGCAGCGACGGTTCGCCGTCCGCCGATCCTGTCGTGGCGATTTGTGCACACGGCAAGCACGATCAGTGCTGTGCAGTGCGGGGTCGCAGCGCCTGCAAGGCGATTGCGGCGCGATACCCCGAATACACCTGGGAGTGTTCACATCTGGGTGGTGACCGTTTCGCGGCGACCATGCTCGTGCTCCCCGAGGGGCTGTGCTACGGGCGGGTCGACTCGGCCGATTCGGCGGATCTCATCCGGCTTTATCTCGAAGGGCGCGTTGACAACAGGTTTCTGCGCGGGCGGACATCGCTGCCGCACGTCGTACAAGCCGCCCAGCACTTCGCCCGTGAGGCGTTTGGAGACGACCGCATCGCCAGCCTGTCACCGCTGACCGTCGAGCGGGGCGATCACCGAATCCGCGTAGTGCTTCAGGACGACGCGGGAACCATCAATGTCATGCTGACCGAGGAGATGTCGGAGCCGCTGTTGTCGCAGTGCGACGCACGGGTCCCCGGCCAGGTCCGGATGTTCAGGCTGGCATCGATCTACAGGGAGACGGTTCCGTAGTCGCCGATGTGCCCGATGAGCGCACGCAATTGATCGTCTGCTGTTCCAAAGGTGTTGTCGATGGCAGTGAGTCGCGACGCATAGTGGCCGACCGGGTACTCGGCCGTCATTCCGATGCCGCCATGCAGCTGGATAGCCTCTTGGGCGATGTGCCGTCCGGATCGGCCGATCTGCAGCTTGGTCCGCGCGGCGACGACCGGGTCGAATCTGCCGTCGGCGATCGACATCGCGGCGTAGAAGTTCATGCTGCGGGCCAACTCCTGTGACACGTACATGTCGGCGGCGCGCTGGGTCAGGGTCTGAAAATTGCTCAGCGGAACACCGAACTGCTTGCGTTCGCCGAGGTATCCGGTGGTCAGCCGCAGCGCCTCCTCCATCGCGCCGACCGCTTCTGCGCACAACGCGGACTGAAACCGAATGACGGTGCGCGCGATGTGTTCTGCGGCGTCACCGCCAGCCCCCAGCGGCTCGGCGGAGACGGCGTCGAAGTCCAGTTGAGCCCCCCGTCTGCCGTCGAAGGTGCGGTAGGCGCGCCGCGTCGTGGCGGCAGCGTCGACGAGGAACAGTCCCGAGCCACCGTCGGGAAGCGCGGCGGTGACGATGACCGAGTCAGCCGAATCGCCCGCCAGCACAGGGTTTTTCCGGCCACTGACCGTCCACGAGTCTGCGCTTTTCTCCGCCCGCGTGTTGAGTTCAGCAGGGCCCGTCCGTGCACCCGGCTCGTCGTGGGCGAAGGCCAACAGCACCTCGCCCGCCGTCACATCATCGAGAACCTTCTTCTGCTCGTCGGAACCCAGCTCGGCGATCAAACCGCCGGGGATCAGCGCCGCATGTGCCAGCGGCTCCGGCGCCAGCCGCCTGCCGATCTCGGTCATCACCACCATGACCTCGATCTGACCTGCCTCGTCGGGATCGAATCCAAGGCCCAGCAGGCCCACCTCCGCGAACTGCTTCCACACCTCGCGGCTCCAGCCGAGTTCACCGCTGGTGATCTCGTTGTATCGGGTGATGTCGTAGTTCCGCGACAGCACGTCGCGGGTGACATCGCGCAGCAGCTGCTGCTCCTCGGTCAGGTCGAAGTCCACGGTCAGCTCACAATCCCAGAATGGTCGAGGCGATGATGGTGCGTTGAATTTCGTTGGTACCGCCGTAGATCGACGTCTTCCGGTAGTTCAGGTAGCGGGGTGCAGCATGCTGCGCCCACACCGGTGCGTCGAGGTCGTCACCGCTGTCGAACGGCAACGCGTCCGGTCCGGCCACCTCGACGAGCAGTTCGGTGGCCGCTTGCTGCAGCTGGCTGCCACGCAGCTTGAGGATCGACGATGCGGGGTTGGGCTTACCGTCGGCCTCCGATCCGCTGACCCGCATCTGGGTGAGTTCCAGTGCCAATAGACCGTTCTCGATTTCGACAACCCGTGCCGCGAACAGGGGATCGTCGAGCAGCGTCGACCCGTTGAGGCGCACCTGGGCGGCCCGTTCCTTGACCTGTGACATCCACAGCTTGGTGTTGCCGATGCGCGCAATGCCTGTGCGCTCGTTGCCCAGCAGGAACTTCGCGTACGTCCAACCCTGGTTCTCCTCGCCGACCAGTTGATCGGCGGGCACGCGCACGTCTTCGAAGAAGACTTCGTTGACCTCGTAACCGCCGTCGATCAGCTTGATAGGTCGCAGGGTGATCCCCGGCGTATCCATCCTCGCCAGCAGAAATGAGATGCCCGCTTGACGCTTGGGCGCATTCGGGTCGGTGCGGGCCAGCAGGAAGATCCAGTCGGCGTACTGGCCCAGCGTCGTCCACGTCTTCTGGCCGTTGACGACGTAGCTGTCGCCATCACGTACGGCGGTGGTGCGCAGCGATGCCAGGTCTGAGCCGGCTTCCGGTTCCGAGAAGCCCTGACACCACCAGATGTCCAGGTTGGCGGTGGGCGGCAGAAACCGCTCCTTGAGCTCCTGCGACCCGAACTGGGCGATCACTGGGCCGACCATCTTGGCGTTGAAGGGCAGCGGCTCGGGCACCGCGGCCAACTGCATCTCGTCCAGCCAGATCTGGCGCTGCAGCGGTGTCCAGTCCTTGCCGCCCCACTCGACCGGCCAGTTGGGCACCGCTAGGCCGTGCTGGTTGAGGATCTGTTGGGTGCGGACCAAATCGTCGGGATAGTCCGGTTCCCCCGCGCGGGCCCGCTCACGGATATCGTCGGGAATCTCGGTGGTGTAGATGCGCCGAAGCTCTTCGCGGAAGGCGGCATCCTCGTCACTCAATTCCAGCTTCAAGGTCAACCCCGTTCTGTGTTGCGCTGCCGCAGATGCTTCCACGAGGTACCCGTCGAGGGCCACCTCCATGTGGCAGCGCACAAAAAAGGAAGGGATCGACGTCCCTTCCACTATCAATCTATATCGCACCCGGGGGCTTGCGGCAAGGCCCCGGTCTTGCTCCACAATCTTCCCCCTAGGCGAAACGCGCACCAATTGGGGGCATGTGACAACTCGGGAGTATGAGAGCGAGCTGCGCTCCGAACAGCAGTACGTGACCGAGCTCTACCGCCGGCTCGATGCTGAACGGGCGCGGGTGAAGGGCGGCTACGTCGCGGCGTTGCGGGGGCCGATCGACAAGAAGGACGGCGGGACGTTCGTGCAACGGGATTCCGAGGTGCGCGCGCTGGCCAAGGAGATGCGGCGGCTGGGTATCGCGGACAACGGTTTGTGCTTCGGGCGGCTGGACTCCCTCTCGGGCGACCGCTCCTACGTCGGCCGGATTGGCATCTTCGACAAGGACGACGAATACGAACCCTTGCTGATCGACTGGCGAGCGCCCGCGGCGCGTCCGTTTTACACGGCCACCGGCGCCAACCCGGAGAACATGCGCCGCCGTCGTCAGTTCCACACTCGCGGCAGGCAGATCACCGAATTCACCGACGAGGTCCTCGGCCGGCCCGACGGTGCGCAGCAGGGAGACGGTAGCGATGCCGCCCTGCTCGCGGCGGTCAATGCACCGCGCGGCGACGGGATGCGCGACATCGTCGCCACCATCCAGGCCGAACAGGACGAGATCATCCGGCTCGACCATCCTGGCGTGCTCGTGATCGAAGGTGGCCCCGGCACCGGCAAGACGGTGGTGGCGCTGCACCGGGTCGCATACCTGCTCTACACCCAGCGCAAGCGGATCGAGAATCACGGTGTGCTCGTGGTCGGTCCGAATTCGGCCTTTCTCAACCACATCGGCCGCGTCCTGCCGTCGCTCGGTGAGACCGACGTGGTGTTCATGACGACCGGGGACCTGGTGCCCGGTTTGCACGTGAGCGACGAAGATGCGCCGGAGGTCGCGCGGCTCAAGGGCTCACGCATGATGGCCGATGTGCTCGCGGCGGCGGTCGCCGACCGGCAACGGCTGCCGGAAGAGCCGATACCGATCAACCTGGCCGACGTCACGGTGCAGATCGACGCGGAAACGGCGCAGTGGGCGCGAGATGAGGCGCGCGGAAGCCAGAGACCGCACAACGAGGCCCGCGCCGTCTTCATCGACATCGTCACGTATGTGCTGACCGAGCGGGCGATAGCGCGCATCGGGCGCGGCTGGCTGACCCGGGAAGACAAGAAGGCGTGGGAGCAGATGCGCAGCGACCTCATCCGCGACCTTGCCGACAATGCCTCCTTCTCGGCGGCGGTCGAGGAACTCTGGCCGATACTCACCCCCGAATCGCTGTTGGCCACGCTGTACTGCTCGCCCGAGCGCTTGCGGGCGGCGGGGGCGGACGCAGCGCTGCTTCGTGCAGAAGGCGACTCGTGGACGGTGTCGGACGTGCCGTTGCTCGACGAGCTGGTCGACCTGTTGGGGCCGGACAAGCCCGTTGACGACTCCGCAGAGCGGGAGCGCAAAGCCGAAGCCAAGTACGCCGAGGAGGTCCTCGACATGATGGTCGGTCGGGAAGACCTGATGTCCGACGAGGACCATCTGCTCGCCACCGACCTGCTCTACGCCGAGGACCTGGCTGACCGCTTCGTCGTACGCGATACCCGGGAGCTCGCCGAACGCGCGGCCGCCGACAGGGACTGGACCTACCGGCACGTCGTCGTCGACGAGGCGCAGGAACTGTCCGCAATGGATTGGCGGGTGCTGATGCGCCGCTGCCCGAGCCGGTCCTTCACGGTGGTCGGTGACCTCGCGCAACGCCGGTCGGCGGCTGGAGCGACATCGTGGGACACGATGCTGGATCCGTACGTGCCAGGCCGGTGGATGTACCGGTCGCTGTCGGTGAATTACCGCACTCCGGCAGAGATCATGACCGTCGCCGCCGCCCTGCTCGCCGAGTTCGCGCCGGACGTCCAACCGCCGGATTCGGTGCGCGCGACAGGTGTCAAGCCATGGTCCAAACAGGTCACCGAAAACGAATTAGCCTCTGCGATCGAAGATTTCGTCCGCGAGGAAGCGCAACGCGAAGGCACGAGCGTTGTGATCGGCCCACCCGGTGTGCCGGGTGCTGTGGCACCGTCGGAAACGAAGGGACTGGAATTCGACGCGGTCCTTGTGGTGGAGCCGGAGCGGATACTGGCGGCGGGACCGCGCGGCGCGGCCGAACTGTACGTCGCCCTCACCCGTGCCACGCAACGCCTTGGCGTCCTGCACCGCGGCCCGCTGCCCTCTGCGTTGAGTGGACTCGCCGACAACCGGGGTTAGTGGGCGCGCATGTGCAGCACTTGGGCCGGCTCCCGGTCCGACAGGGGCTCCGGTAGGTCACCCTGATAGGACGGGTGCCTGCGCATCGCGGCCACGAGTGCCTCTGACCGGGTTCGGGATGCCCGCCACCCGGGATGCGCTTCGAGGAAGACGACATTGGCGGCTGCGGCCGTCGTGGTCATGTCACCACCACCTTGTGCAAATATGGCGTCGTTCTTCGGACGTTGTATTCAATGTGCCCGGCGAGCCTGAGCGAGACCGTCAGCACTGCCCGTGAAGTCGCTAAGAAGTGCCCCGCCGTTGCACTCTCTAAACCCGTCGCTTCCGCCGGGTATTCCTACTTCCAGGCGAATACCGGCTGCTCCAAGTCGTCGACCCGGTCGTTGCGTCCCTCCAGCCCCAGCCGCCTCAGCTGCAGCAACACGGCACCTGTCGGAGCGTGGATCAGGTCGTTGCCAAGCGGAATCTGCACGACCGGGCGCGGGCTCTCCGGGATCGAGATGAAGCGCGGAGAGTCGTCGCGCTGAAGTTGGTGCAGCCCGACGCGGTAGACGGCCACCACCTCGTCGGGTGCGGGACGCGGGTCGAGCCGTCCGCCACCCCAGATCACCACCGGGGTGATGACGTAACCCGAACGTGTCGGGTAGTCGTCCAAGAGCCCCAAGACATCGGCTTCGGTCAGCGTGACGCCGACTTCTTCGTCCAGCTCCCGCAGCGCGGCGTCGACCACTGTTTCGCCCGGGTCGAGGCGGCCGCCGGGAAGTGCCCACTGGGCGGCGTGAGACGAGAGCCGGGTGGCCCTGCGGCACAGCAGGAAAGCGGCTCCGCCTGCCACGTCGACCATCCGGCCGTCGAGGCCTTCCAGCACGATCTCGCGTCCGTCGTTCCAGGCGTCGACATTCACCGGGTCGACCCTGTCGTCTCCGACATCGGAGTCCACGAGCACCACGGCGACGGCCGCGTGCCGCTTCGTCGGGTCGGCCACCGCGCGCCGGTCGTGGGCTGTCAAGTTCGCCCTGATCCGCTCGCGCAACGCGTCGTCGTACGTGATCGTCACCGCTCGACCTTAGGACGAGGGGACGATGAAGACGTGCCCGAGGGTGACACCGTGTATGCGCTGGCCCGCCGCCTCGACGGTGCGCTGCGCGAGCGCATGCTGACGCACGGCGAGTTGCGGGTACCCGCGCACGCGACCGCGGACCTGGCCGGGCTGACGGTTCTGGGCCACGTCACGCACGGCAAGCACCTGCTCACCCGGCTCACCGGTGACCTCACGCTGCACACCCACCTCAAGATGTCGGGCTCCTGGACCATCTCTTCTACCGGGCGGTGGCTCCCGCCGACTGTCATGGCCGATGTGCGGGTGGTGCTGCGGACCGACGAAGGTCCGGCGGCGTACGGCGTGCGCCTGCCGGTCGTCGAGTTGCTGCGCACCCGCGACGAGGCATCTGCTGTCGGGCACCTGGGCCCCGACCCGTTGCGCGACGACTGGGACGCCACCGAAGCCGCGCGTCGCCTGGCCGCCGACCCCAGCCGAGCCCTCAACGCCGCCCTGCTCGATCAGCGCTGCGTCGCCGGATTCGGCAACCTGTGGGCCAACGAACTCTGTTTCCTGCGCGGGCACAACCCGTGGACACCGGTGGAAGACGTCGACATACCGGCGCTCCTTGAACTCGGGGCAAGGGCTCTACGGCATTCCGCCACTGTTCCCGGAGCGATGCAGGTGACGACGGGCGTACGTCGCAAGGGCGAGCAGCACTGGGTGGCCGGCCGGGCGGGCCGTCCGTGTCTGCGATGCGGTACGCGGGTTCGAGTCGTGGCCGAGGTGGCCAACGATCCGGAACGCCGGCGCACCTGGTGGTGTCCTACCTGCCAGCCGGGCCGCCCGTGAACGCGGCGTCGAAGAACTCGTGCTCCAGACGCATTGCCCGCCGATAGGCGATGCGGACGGTGGCGGTGTCATCAGCCTGTTCATCGAGGAGCCGCTCCAAAGATGTCGCCGTCGCGTCGAACTCCGGATCGGCGTAAGTCCGCACCCACTGTGCGTAGGGCCCCGCAGTGTGCGCATCGAGCGACGAGCCGAGCCACGCATAGAGCCGCATGCACGGTGTCATCGCCGCGTAGATGACGCCCAGATCCTGCGTACAGGCCGTTGCCAGCAGAAACTCCGTGTAAGCCGACGTCGCAGGCAACGGCTCCACGCGGGTCATGTCGATGCCCCACGAGCCCGCGTAGTCAGCGTGCAGTCCCAGCTCGTGTCGAACGCCGGTGAGGAGGTCGGCCAGGGTGAGCAGTGTTGACGTGTCCCGGCTGCGCGCCAGTGCCAAAGCATATGCGCGGGCGAAGGATTCGAGGAAGAAGGCGTCTTGCGCGATGTAGCCTGCGAAAAGCTCCCTCGGCAGCGAGCCGTCCCCGATGCCGCGTACGAATGGGTGCGCGAGTACGTCGGCCGCCACATCGGCGCTTTCCGACCACAACCGCGCGGACAACGTCACGAGCGGACCGGTCAGCGCTTCAACCAACTCCGCACCGTTTCGAGATCCCTGGTCAGAGACATCAGGATGCCGTCCCGGTACAACACTCCACCGCTGATCGCGTGGCTGCCCTGCCAGATGATGTGGACGCGGTCCGGCCTGCGCAGGTAGTAGTCGCTGCGATCGGCGTCCCTGTGCTGCCAGCCGGCTTGGGCGGCAAGGTCAGACACCTCCTCGCGCTCGACGATTGCCGTCATGGCATGTACCTCCTGTGTCGCACGGGTACGTTATCAGCCGCGGTCGCCCTGCAGGCTGCGGCGCAGGGTCGCCGCCCGCAGCGTGAGGTGATTGCGCTCGGCGACGTTCTGCGCCCGATCGGCGGCAGCGACGTACAGCTCCGCGGCGGTTGCGATGTCGCCGGCCCGCTCGTGAAGGTAGGCGGCCGAGGCCGTGTACCGCGGCAGCGTCGGGTCGAGCGCGGCGAGCGCCGCCAATCCGGCCCGCGGGCCGTCAGCCTCGCCGACCGCGACGGCGCGGTTGAGCCGCACGACCGGGCTGTCAGTGAGCCTGACGAGCTCGTCGTACCACTCGACGATTTGCGGCCAGTCGGTCTCGTCGGCCTTCTGCGCGTCGCCGTGCAGAGCGGCGATCGCGGCCTGTGCCTGGTACTCACCCAGCTGGTCGCGAGCCAGCGCCGCCTGCAACACGGCTACCCCCTCGGCGATCATGTCGCGGCGCCAGAGGCTGCGGTCCTGATCGGCGAGCGGCACGAGGCTGCCGTCGGCGCGTGTCCGTGCCGGACGTCTGGCGTGGTGGAGAAGGAAGAGGGCGAGTAGGCCCGCGACCTCCTCATCCTGGGTGGAGGCGGCGAGCTGCCGCGCCAGCCGGATCGCCTCGGCGGCGAGGTCCACGTCGCCGCTGTAGCCCTCGTTGAACACCAGGTACAACACCTTCAGCACGGTGCGCAGATCGCCTGGCTCGTCGAGCCGGACATCGCCGACAATGCGCTTGGCCCGGCTGATTCGCTGTGCCATCGTCGATTCGGGCACGAGGTACGCCTGCGCGATCTGGCGGGTGGTGAGGCCGCCGACGGCCCGCAAGGTGAGGGCGACAGCCGATGGGGCGGTCAGGCTGGGGTGCGCGCACAGGAAATAGAGGTGCAGCGTGTCGTCCACAGAGGCGGCCGGCCCCGGCGGTGGCTCGTCGGACACCACGCTTTCACGGCGGCGACGCGCGGTGTCGGATCGTGTCAGATCGATGAAGCGCCGCCACGCCGTCGTGATGAGCCAGCCCTTGGGATCGTCCGGATATTCAGCGGACCACGTTCCCCACGTTTCGAAGGCGCGTACCAGCGCTTCCTGCACGGCATCCTCGGCGGTCGCGAAATCCGCCCCGCGGTGGACGAGGGCCGCCAACACTTCCGGGATCAGATCCCGCAGCTGCGCCTCGTCGACCGCGCCGACGGCCATCACTCAGTGATGCTCGTCGGGGCACCCATGAACGGCCGCAGTTCGAGCCACTCGTGAATCGGCCTGCCTCCCGCGCCGGGCGCCGCCGACAACTCACCGGCCAGCTCCACCGCCCGCTGGTAGGAGGCGACGTCGATGATCATGAAGCCCGCGATCAGATCCTTGGTCTCGGCGAACGGCCCGTCGGTGGCCGGCGGCTTGCCCTCGCCGTCGTAGCGAACCCATGCGCCCTCGGAGGCCAACGCCTGGCTGTCGACGTACTCGCCGCTGTCTCGGAGCCGGTCGGCGAAGTCCTCCATGTACTGGATGTGCGCGTCGATCTCGTCGGGCGTCCACTGGTCCATCGGCACATCGTTTACCGACGCCGGTGCGCCTCGGTAGTGCTTGAGAAACAGGTACTTGGCCATGCGGCTCTCCCTTCTGGTTGGCGACCCTAGTTGGTCACTCATCCATGGGACGGAGCCGTCACGCCGTTCTCGACATCTACTTCTGGGGCTTTTCCTGGATCTCGTCCTCGGCCTCGGTCGGCAGAGCTTGAGCCCCGGGGGTGGCAGGCGTCAGCACGTCGTCGATGGGAGCATCTGCACCAGTCGGCTCGGTCATTGTCATCTCCGTTTCGTCGGGGCGGCGATCAGCCGCCGCAGCACTGTCATCGCGCGGTGTACCCAATCTCAGGATCGGCGGAACGCAGACCCTCAGAAGCCTGTGCTAGGTCGCGGTGCCGGTCCTGTGGGAGTAATCGGGTAAGGGCAACTGTTCAGCAGCGTTCATCCGGTTGCCGGTCACAGCGCCCAGCGCTTTACCGACCGGGCTCGAAACCAGACGGGCGCCGGCGTGAAGCGCGCGGATGCCGGTACGGGTCCGAGGGCCCTCGTTGCGGCGTTGGGGGAAACGTTCGATGACGGTCGTTTTCCAGCCGCGCGATGCGAGCTGATGAGCGAGTGCGGGCCCGCCGATGCCTGCGCCGGAGATGACGGCGTGGGGAGTCAAGTG
>NZ_JAVHWK010000169.1:0-10062 GCF_032159775.1 Mycobacterium sp. | reverse complement strand
CCATCAACCCGCCGCCGTATGACGAGTACCGGCAGGTGATCGTCGACGCGGGCATCAAGATCGTCGAAACCGCGGGCTCGAACCCAGCGCCGCACCTGCCGATGTTCCATGACAACGGCATCAAGGTGTTGCACAAGTGCACCTCTGTGCGCCACGCGGTCAAAGCGCAGAGCCTCGGCGTGGACGGCATCAGCATCGACGGCTTCGAATGTGCAGGCCATCCCGGCGAGAATGACATTCCCGGCCTGGTCCTGATCCCTGCGGCGGCCGCCAAGATCGACATCCCGATGATCGCCTCCGGCGGCTTCGCCGACGGTCGCGGCCTGGTGGCAGCGCTTGCCCTCGGCGCCGACGGCATCAACATGGGCACGCGGTTCATGTGCACCGCCGAGTCGGCCATCCATCAGAACGTCAAGGAAGCGATTGTGGCGGGCACCGAACTCGACACCGAGATGATCTTCCGGCCTCTACGTAACACTGCGCGCGTCGCGAGTAACGCGGTGTCCCGCGAGGTGGTGCAGATATTGAACAACGGTGGCCAGTTCGAGGACGTCAAAGACCTCGTCGCGGGCTCGCGGGGAGTCAAGGTCTACGAGATCGGCGACCTGGACGCCGGCATCTGGTCGGTTGGCACGGCAATGGGGTTGATCAACGACATCCCGACGTGCGACGAGTTGGTCTCACGCATCGTGGCCGACGCGGAGGAACTGATCACCGAACGGCTGGCCGACATGGTCGATGTTTCGGCAAGGGAGAATGTCGCGTAAGCGATCGAGTCTAGTTTTTGGGAACAACGAAGGATCAACGAGGGCCCCAGATGGGGCAAACTGTCTGATCGGTCAACGCGCTCAGTGCGAGCGCGTTGCCTCAGACTGCGTAGGGCAGCTGCTGGTCGCCGTCAAGCTGCTCGGAGGTATCGCCCTCAACCAGGACATCGCCGTGGTAGAGCGCCTCGAAGTCAACCTTGATGACATCAGCACTGGTGTCGTCGATCCACATGACTCTGAGCGTATGGGTCACCATTAAGAGATCTTTGAGTCACGATTCGGAATATCGTGGCAATTCTTACCGCCCGGTAGGGTGCCAAGTTACTGGCGAGTAGCTGACCTGCGATTATGCCGGTGAGCTCAAATGAATCGGATTTGTGCCATTCAGCACGATCCACGTCAGGATCGCCACGGCGAACGCCAGTCCGAGCAGTCCGACCGCGATTCGGGGTGACCACCGCGGCCGGCCGAGCACGCGCGCGTCCACCGAATAGGCCCCGGCCCCGGTTAACAGCAGCGTCGTCGCACCGAGGAACAACAGGAACGGCACGTTGAACGGCTCCGACCAAAACGCGCCCTGCGAGACGTTGACGGCCCAGGCGCAGATCATCGCGCCGGCGACGGCGCACGCGGCCAGCGGCGTGAGGACGCCGAGGATGAGGCCGATTCCGCCGAGGGTCTCTGCGATGGTCACCATCAGGGCACCGATCGTCGGGAGCCGCCAGCCGCCCGCTTCCATGAAGCCCGCGGTCGCGCCGAAGTCCAAAGCCTTGATGAGGCCGGCCTGGACCAGGGCGGCGCCGACGCCGATGCGAAGGATCAGCAGGCCGACTTCGGCTGTTGAGGTCGTCGTTCGAGTGGTTGCGGTGGTCACCGTGGCGCCGAGCCGAGAGCCCTGTGCGGATCCTGTGGATGTGTTGGTCATGCACTACCGACTGCCGCGCGGTCGGAAATTCATCGCTGCGTAAGAACTGTGAACGATTCGACGGCGCGGGTCGTGGTACCAGCACGAGGTCGCTTTGACGACGATAGGTTATCGCTGATAACTTAGCGTTGGTAGCCACAGTTGGGCTGGTGTGGAGGGGATACACGTGCTTCAACTAATCGCGCGGATGGCTATCAGAGCGCCGAAACGGATCATCGTCATCGCGCTGCTGGTGATGGTGGCCACGGGCATCTTCGGAATCCCCGTCACCAAAAGCCTGTCCGCAGGCGGATTTCAGGACCCGACGTCGGAGTCGGCCAAAGCCGCCAAGTTGCTCATCGACAAGTTCGGCCAGGGCGACATGCAGCTCATCCTCAGCGTGACATCCGACAGCGGGATGGACAGCGCCGAGTCGCGCGCGGTCGGCACCGAACTCGCCTCGCAGCTGCAGGCATCTCCGCATGTGGTCGACGTGACCTCGGCATGGACCGCGCCGCCGACGGCGACCCCGGCCCTCGTCAGCACGGACGGCAAGACGGGGCTCATCGTCGCGGGCATCACCGGCGGGGAGACGAACGCGCAGAAGTACACCAAGGAGCTCACGGAGCGGTTGGTGCACGATCGCGATGGCGTCACCGTCCGCGCCGGCGGCGAGGCGATGATCTATGTCCAAATCAACGGCCAGACCCAAAAAGACCTGCTGTTGATGGAGTCGATCGCGATACCGCTCAGCTTTCTCGTGCTGGTCTGGGTGTTCGGCGGATTGATGGCCGCGGCCCTGCCGCTGGCGGTCGGCGGCTTCGCGATCCTCGGGTCGATGGCGGTGCTGCATGCGATCACGTTCGTGACCAACGTGTCGATATTCGCGCTCAACCTGAGCGTCGCGATGGGGCTCGCGCTCGCAATCGACTACACGCTGCTGATCATCAGCAGATATCGCGACGAACTGGCCGCCGGGTCACAGCGCGACGAGGCGTTGATACGCACGATGGCCACCGCCGGGCGGACCGTGCTGTTCTCCGCGATGACGGTCGCGCTGTCGATGGTCGCGATGGTGCTGTTCCCGATGTACTTCCTGAAATCGTTCGCATATGCCGGGATCGCGGTGGTGTCATTCGCGGCCGTCGCCGCGATCGTGGTGGCGCCCGCCGCAATCGTGCTTCTCGGCGACCGGCTCGACGCGTTGGACATTCGCCGCCTGGTGCGACGGATACTCGGGCGACCCGAGCCGACGCCGAAGTCGGTCGAAGACAGCTTTTGGTATCGCAGCACGAAATTCGTTATGCGCCGGTCAATTCCGATCGGGCTCGCGATCATCGTGCTTCTGCTTCTACTCGGCGCACCGTTCCTCGGTGCGAAGTGGGGATTCCCCGACGACCGCGTGCTGCCCCAGTCGTTATCGGCCCGCGAGGTCGGCGACCAGATGCGAAAGGACTTCGCCGTCGACGCGGCGCGCGACGCGACCGTGGTGATCCCCGACGCCAGCGGGATCACGCCGCAGGAGCTGGGCCGCTACGCCGCCGACCTATCCCTGGTGCCCGATGTGTCGTCGGTGTCGTCTCCGACAGGAACCTTCGCCGAGGGTCGACCTGCCGGTCCTCCCTCGGCGGCAACGGGTTTGAAGGACGGCAGCGCGTTCCTAACCGTCGGTAGCGACGCCCCGCTGTTCTCCGACGCGTCCGAGACTCAGCTCGACCGGTTGCGCGCGGTGAGCACTCCCGAGGGGAAGCCGGTGCAGCTGACCGGCGTCGCGCAGATCAACGAAGACAGCTCGAGCGGCATCACCGAACGGCTTCCGCTCGTGCTCGCGGCGATCGCCGCCATCACGTTCGTGCTGCTGTTCCTGCTGACGGGAAGCGTGGTGCTTCCCTTGAAGGCGTTGTTGCTCAACGTGTTGTCGTTGACGGCGGCGTTCGGTGCGCTGGTGTGGATATTTCAGGACGGCCATCTCGGTGCGCTGGGCACCACGCCAACCGGCACGCTGGTCGCCAACATGCCCGTGCTGTTGTTCTGCATCGCGTTCGGGTTGTCCATGGACTACGAGGTGTTCCTCGTCAGCCGGATCAGGGAGTACTGGCTGTCGCTGCCTGGCAAGACCCGCGCCGACAACGACGAGGCCGTCGCCCTCGGGCTTGCGCGCACCGGTCGCGTCGTCACCGCGGCGGCGGTGGTGATGTCGATCTCGTTCGCCGCGTTGATGGCCGCCCAGGTGTCGTTCATGCGGATGTTCGGGGTCGGGCTGACGCTGGCGATCCTCGTCGACGCAACGCTCGTGCGAATGTTGCTGGTGCCCGCCTTCATGCATGTGCTGGGCCGGTGGAACTGGTGGGCCCCCAAACCGCTGGCGCGGCTGCATGATCGCATCGGTATCAGTGAGTCACCCGACGACCTCATTCCGCCGGCGGAGAAACGTGAGCGCGCGGCGATCTCGGCAACGGACACTGGTTGACGATGTCCTTGCAGCCTCTGAAGCGTCGGCGCGCCCCCCGCGGCTCCGGTGACCAGCTGAGAGACGAGATTCTCGACGCCACCACCGAGTTGCTTTTGGAGACCGGCCACGCCAAGGCCGTGGCGATCCGGTCGGTGGCGCAGCGGGTCGGTGTGACGCCGCCGTCGATCTACCTGCACTTCGCCGACAAGGACGCGCTGCTGGATGCGGTGTGCGCACGTTATTTCGAGAAGCTCGACGAGGAGATGCAGCGCGTCTCGGCCGATCAGCCGTCGACCGTCGACGTGCTTCGCGCTCAGGGCCTGGCCTACGTCCGATTCGCCATGCAAACACCCGAGCTGTACCGCATCGCCACCATGGGCGAGGGCAGGCCCGGTAGCGACATCGACACGACGTTGAACAGTTCGGTGTTTGCGCACCTGCGTAATTCGGTGGAGCTGTTGATCGAGGAGGGCGTCTTCCGCGCCGACGACCCAACGAAGGCCGCTATGCAACTGCTGACCGCCGCGCACGGCATTGCGGCGCTGCTCATCTCGAAGCCGTATCTGCCGTGGGGTGATGTCGAGGAGTTCGCCGACCAGACGATGTCGGCGGCGTGTCTGGGTCATATCGTGCTCGGGCTCGTCGAGGATGAGGATGCGACGCCTCAGCAGACCGTCGCGTGGCTGCTGAATCGCCAACCGCCGGAAAGGAAGTCGTGACCGACGCCAGCAACACCACCGATAACCCATTCTTCGCGCGGCTGTGGACGTTCCTGTCCAGCCACGAGACCGAGGAGATTCAGCGCCTGCGGACTGAGAATCTCGCCGGCCTGGCCGGTCGCGTGTTGGAGGTGGGCGCAGGCACCGGGACGAACTTCGCCTACTACCCGACAACGGTGACCGAGGTGGTGGCGGTCGAGCCCGAGCGACGGCTGGAGCCGCAGGCGCGGTCAGCGGCGGAAAGGGCTCCGGTTCCGGTCACCGTGAGCGCAGGCACCGTCGAGAATTACCTTGCCGGAACCGACGGGGCGCCGTTCGACGCGGTCGTGTGCTCTCTGGTGCTCTGCTCAATCGACGATCCCAATATCGTTCTGCGACAGCTGTTCTCGCTCATGCGGCCGGGTGGTGAGCTGCGCTTCCTCGAGCACGTCGGAAGCGGCGGCTTCCGTGGCCGGCTGCAGAAGGTCGCCGACGCCACGGTGTGGCCCCGCCTGATGGGCAACTGCCACACCCATCGCGACACGGAGGCATCGATCGTCGGGGCCGGGTTTGAAGTGGGCCGCAGCCGTCACGAGCCCGCGATGCCCGCATGGTTCCCCACACCGGTCGCCGAGTACACCATCGGCCGCGCAACCAGGCCCGTCGCCTAGCCGAGGAGCGACGGCAGGCGTTGCAGCAGGGTCGGCAGGGCTTCGGCGGACGGTTCTCTCACCGTGACCGTCGCGGCGTCCGACAGCGGCGTGCGTTCGGGGTTGACCTCGATCACCGGAATGCCGTTGGCCAGCGCCAGTTCAGGCAGCCCGGCGGCCGGGTACACGATCGACGAGGTGCCGACCACGATGACGACATCGGCGTTGCTGACGGCGTCGACCGACTTCTGCCACTCGCGCTCGGGCAGCGGCTCGCCGAACCACACCACGTTGGGCCTGATCAGGCCGCCGCACGGACACTGTGGCGGCGCAACCGTCTCCACCGGCTCCGGCATGTCGGGCAGCTGACCGAGGTATTCGCGTTGGCAACGGTCGCAACGGAATTCGAACAGGCTGCCGTGCAGGTGGTAGACCCGTTGGCTGCCGGCGCGTTCGTGCAGGTTATCGACGTTCTGGGTGACGACGTGCACCTCGGCGTGGTCCTGCCACGCCGCTACGGCGCGATGCCCGTTGTTCGGTTCGACGCCCTGCATGAGGTGATGCCGCCAGAGGTACCAGGCCCAGACCTTCTCCGGATGCCGGTGCCAGCCTTCGGCGCTGGAAATCTCATACGGGTCGACCTTCGCCCACAGCCCCGTCTCGACGTCGCGAAACGTCGGAACCCCACTTTCGGCTGAGATACCCGCTCCGCTGAGGACCGTCAATTGCACCTGACCAAACTAACGCTATGAGCGATACTGAGCACGTGGCCGATTTGGGGGAATGGGTTAAAGCTGATCCGCGCGGCGGTAAACCGCTCTTCGACCAGCTCAGAAGTCAGATCATCGAGGGAATTCGAAGTGGCCGGCTGCCGCCGGGAACACGACTGCCGACAGTGCGCGAACTCGCCTCGGAGCTGGGCATGGCGGTCAACACCGTCGCCCGCGCATATCGCGAGCTGGAGTCGGCTGGAATCCTCGAAACACGCGGGCGCTTCGGCACTTTCGTCGCACGCACGGATCCGGCCGACGCCGCGATGGCGACCGCCGCACACACCTACGCGACCGCGGCCAAGGCTCTGGGCGTAGAAAAGGGAGATGCCCTGAAGTACGTCGAAGCGGCGTTCGGCTAACCGAACTCGAGTAGGGTGACCACCGGTCGCAGGGGGTCGAGCACCGGGACCCGCTGCAGGGTCCACATCAACGCGTTGATCACTTTGCCTCGGCCCGGCAACATCGGCAGGTCATGCACGGCGCGGATGCCCGGCACGGTGTGCACCAGGTTTGCGACATCCGACGGCGACAGCACGAACGGCATCGGCGGCACCCGGTAGCGCAGCGAGACCCGCGAGCCGCCGCGAACCCACGAGGCGAAGAACACCGGCGGAAGGTCGAACATCATCTGGGCGCCGGGAAATCGTTTGGCGCATTCGGCGATCAGGCCGAGGGCCTCTTCCGGCTGCAGGTACATCAGCAGGCCTTCGGCGGTGATGAAGACTCCGTCGGACGGGTCCACCTGGTCCATCCAGCTGAAGTCCAATGCCGACTGCGCGATCGTCGTCACCCGATCCGATGGCGGCAACAGCCGGTCGCGTAGCTCGGTGATCACAGGGAGATCGACGGTGAGCCAACGGAACTGGTCGCCGACACCCGACGCGTCGAGCCGGTAGAAGCTTGTCTGCAGCCCCTCGGCGAGCGCCACGACCGTTGCCGCCGGGTGGTCGACGAGGTAACGACGGGTGTACTCGTCGAAGGTCAGTGCCCGCAGCGCCATGTCCTGGCGTCGGGTGAAGCCGAACTTGGCGAAGTCGAAGTCGATCGAGTCGACCAGCTTGATCGCCATCGGGTCGTCGATGATGGAGTCCGGCCTGCGCGCTTCGGTGGCCCTCACCACCAGCGTCATCAACGCGGTCTCGGAGACTCCGGTCAGGGCGGAGCCATCTGTTTTGCTCATTTGAGTACCTTGTCCAGCGTTCGCAGGTTGCGGGTGGTCGTCGACGACTTGTAGCGCTTCTTGCCCATCGTCTTGCCGATCGTGGTGTCCAGGGTGCCCTTGTTGCGCACCTGCCAGTAGATGACGCCCTTGCCGCGCTTGATCTTCTCGTCCGGACCGGCGTCCTTGGCGAGCGCGGCCAGTTCGTCGAGCACGTCGGGGTCGGTCACGAACGTGACGTAGCTGTGGTGCCCGTCGACCTCGCGCTCGAACGGAAATTTGTCGGCTATCGCCCGCACGGTGTCCAGGTCGTAGGCCAGCACCCAGGCGTCGTAGCCGAATTCGTCGCGCAGTGCCTTTTCAGCCTTTTTGCGAACGGCGTCGGCGCCAGATCGACTCTCCAGCAATACGTTACCGGTGGCGAGGATCGTCTTGACGTTCGTGAAACCGGCATCTTCCAGCGCGGCGGCGACCTGGGCCATCTTCAGGTTGACACCGCCGACGTTGACACCGCGCAAGAACGCGGCGAACTTCGTCATCCGCCCATAGTAGGTACTCGCTGCGAATCGGGGTCGACCCCGCCGGTGGCACACGTAGGCTCGGGGAATGGTCCGCCAGGTGTTCGACGACAAGCTGCTCGCGGTGATCAGCAACAACTCGCTGGGCGTCCTGGCCACCATCAAGCGGGACGGCAGGCCGCAGCTGTCCAACGTCTCCTACCACTTCGACCCGCGCAAGCTCACCGTCGCATCGTCGATCACCGAACCGCGGGCCAAGACTCGCAATCTGCGCCGGGATCCGCGGGCATCGCTGCACGTCAGCTGCGACGACGGGTGGTCGTATGCGGTAGCCGAGGGTGACGCGATCCTCACCCCGCCGGCCGCCTCCGAACGCGACGACACCGTCGAGGCGCTGATCGCCCTGTACCGGGACATCGCCGGTGAGCACCCCGACTGGGACGACTACCGCCGCGCGATGGTCGACGACCGCCGGGTAATGCTGACTCTGCCGATCTCGCACGTGTACGGCATGCCGCCCGGTATGCGCTGAGCCACCAGAAAAGTCCGCGACGGTCCGAAGCCGCCGCGCTAAGCTGCGGCTATGGCTGAAGCACCGGAAGACGACACGAAGAAGAAGTTCCGGGAGGCGCTGGAACGCAAGAACGCTAAGTCGGCAGGCGGTTCCGAGCATCGAGACGGTGGGAACAAGCAACCCAAGGCGCACGGCCCGCTGGAGAGCCGTCGGGAATTCCGCCGCAAGAGCGGTTAGCCGGCCCCGGTTCGGGATGCGAGGACTCACCTACCTCGTGTTTGCGGGCGTGCTCGCCGCGCAAACCCGCGCAGCGGTGACGGGCCGGTCGCCAGCCAGGAAGCGGGCGCCGATCAGCGCCGCCAGCATCACCGCCACGCAATACAGCCCCGGTCCCTTGAGGCCCCAACCAACGGAGGCCAGCGTCGCCGCACCGGCCACGCACAGCAGCACGCCCACCGCCGCGCTGCGCGGACCTGTCGCGGCCACGTAGCCGCCGTCCCAGAGCGGAAGTGGCTTGTTCTCCAACGGGCGCAGCGCGACGAACGCCGTCGTGACCAGGACGGTCATGACGATCAACTGCAGGATGGACAGCGCGACGAAGCCGGCAGCGCCTGCGTCGAAACGCGGATAGCCGAGGTAGTCGAACACCAGGTGCATGAAAAGCAGCGCCGGGATGTGCCAGAGATACAGCGTCATCGCCCCGGAGCTACCGACGGCGGTCAGCCACCACACGCGCGGCCGCCGCGCCCACTGCGCGATCGCGGGCGCCGCGGCAATCGCGAACGCGCACATCATGATTGCGTGTCCGGCCAACAACAGCGACGGCGGCGTCATATTTTTGACATGCTGGGTCTCGATGCCGACCAGGCTGAGTTCATAGGGGCCCAGCCAGATCAGTCCGAGGTTGACCGCGAGCATCACCGCGCCGAGCATCAGTGCCGCGCGGCCCGCGAGCAGGTGTCGCCGGTACGCGACGCCCAGCATGCCGGGGATCAGCCACGCCACCAGGTTGAGATAACCGAAGCCCACCGGGACATCGCCGTTGATTCGGATCGCGTCGACCACCGCCACGAAGGCGTACGTTCCTGCGACCGCCGCGATCAGGCCGCCGCCGGTGGTGATGCGCGCAAGCAGTGGGACGGCGGCGAGCACGAGCACGTAAGCGCCGAGGAACCAGAGCAGCTGAATCGAGATCCCCGCCACGGGGTCGTAGACGTGTTCAGGCAGGAAGTAGCGAAGTATCGCCAGAGCGGAAATCCAGAATGCCAGGTAGTAGAACACCGGCCGGTACAGCCGGGTGCAGCGGCGCATCAGCCAGTTGCCCCAACTGTCGCCGCTACGCCAAGTGTCGATACAAGCCGCGACGCCCGCGAAGAAGAACAGCGGCATGATCTGAAACACCCAAGTCAGCGCCTGGAAGACGACGGACGCGGTGAGCAGGTTGCTCCAGATGAGCACGTCGCTGCGGATGATGCTCGTCGCCATGATCGTGTGCCCGACGACCACGCCGACCAACGACACCATCCTGATGACGTCGATCGCACGGTCCCGCGTCGCGGGTGTGTTCGCCTCGACCTCGTCAGGGGAGGGGAAGACACGTGTGACGGTCATGCCGCAAATCTAGGCA
>NZ_JAVHWK010000161.1:0-6489 GCF_032159775.1 Mycobacterium sp. | reverse complement strand
TGGCGAGCGCATTCGCCCGGTTACCGCCAGCATCGGCAGTATCAGCGTTGCGGTCGCCACGCTTGGGACCAGATCGGGGACAACGCTCATCGACCGGCTCATAACGGGTGCCAACGCCGCTATGTATTTAGCCAAGAGTGCACGTGGAGACAGGCACGTCCACCACAGACCACCTGTGTTGCTTTACCCGCGGCGGTACAGCTGAGAGTGTGCGTCAGAATCGTCTTATGGAAACCGAGGAGGGATTGACACGGTCACCCCGACCGGCCGGGCTGTCGCAGCGATAATGGCAACTTTGGCCGAACTGGAGGTCGAGCAGGGTCGCAACCGGCGCGCTGCGTCGTGGGAATCTCGTCGCGCCCGCGGCGACCGGCGACCAACCACCAAACCTCAGCCCGAACCGCCAAGAGCAGTTGTATCGGTTGGCAGCCACCGGCGAACCTGTGCACGAGGTAGCCTAGGCGGCCGGGCGACCGCGTACCGCTACCTGTCCGATGGCATTGTGCGGTGATAGCCGGTGATGGAATTGCAGTCCATCGTGCGGGCATCGAACTTCTGACCGCCCCCTACATCTGCGAGTCTCCGCACTCCGTCAAGCGGTGCGAGGCTGGCGCTCGCCGAACGAAGGGCCAGATAGGTCAGCCACGCTGCGACGGCGAGCAGTTGCGCCCGCTGTGCCAGGCCGACGTCGCCGTCCCTGCCGGTGTCGTCGATGGCGACCGCGATTACCGTCCACACCGTGGCCGCGGACAGCGCCGCCAGCACAACCTGTCCCAGGCGACGTACGGGTCCCGGCGTTTGGCCGACGACGTCGGCGAGGGCGAACGGGATAAGCGATCCGAACGCCGCGACGATCGCAGCGATGCTGCTCAACGTGTGCAGACGGTGACCCAGTGGCACCTCGCTGGCAGCCTCGCGAGCCGCGCACAGTGCATCGGAATGGGGCGCGCACACTAGGGACCAGATGCTGCTGTCCAGGACCGTTGCCGCGGCGAACGCAGCCAGCATCCACCATCCAAGCTTGGCCAGGGCACCAGTCGAACGCGCGATGCCGGCCGCAGCGGCGGCGGCAAGACACCCCGCCGCAGCGAGATCTAAGCCGCGAAACCACGCAGAATAGGGCTGATCCGCCGCGGCGAGCTCACTGATGAACGCGTCGGGGTCGGGCAGCGTGATGTTGACGGCGAACTCCAGCAACCAGTTCGAATACAGCACCATGCCCAGCACCGTCCCGGTGACGGTGGTCAGCCGCAACGCATCGTCTATCGTGACGAGCCGTCGGACCCAAGCTAGGAAGGTGCCGTCTGCGCGCGCCGTGACCGTCGGGCCTCCGGTGTCCGGACGCTGCGCGCTGCGCTCCTCGCCCATGGCGGCCTCCCCCGACGGGCGCGGCTCACCTACTCCAACTGTGGGGACCACCGCGCCATTGCGTGCCGCCCACACTCAGGCGCACCACGCCACGATAACAGCGGCGTGGCCCGAGCCCCGTCGAGCCGCAATCAGCGGCGTGGGTTGACGCGGCCGGGGTCCCGCCGGCCACACTGGGTGCCCGACGGCAATCCAGTTGAGTGGCTACGGATTCGGCGCCGCACGGCGGGGCATCACGACACACTCAATGCGCCAAGCCGGCGATCAAGTTGATGGCCACGGCGAGGATGATTGCGCCGAGAAGATACGACACAAGTGCTTGGCGTAACGCCGTGGCACGGATCACGCGGGTTTGAGATCGGTATCAGAGACCTGGTAGGTCATGCCAATCGAAAGGCCACGTATGCGAAGGTCGGCGTACGCCCGAAATCGGCGTGGCCCCCGCGGCCATGATGATCGTCGTACGACGAGCAATCATCACACCCCAATCCACCACCCGTGTCGTTTAATCGCGGGTCATCCGTCCAGCGCTGTTCGGTGCTGCGGCGCAACCTCTCCGCTAGACCTCGACGATCTCGACTCCGCTTCACCCCTTCTGACTGACCATCTGTGGCGATCCCAAAGTTCCTTGGCTATCCGGTTGGCGGCAAGCTCAATCCGCTCCCGCGCTTTACGCCGTACGTGCCCCGCCGCACCGCCATGGAATCGGCACACGTTCGCTCCGCGGATCGCGGCCTTCAGACACTGCTCGCCGTTCTTTCGGTGTGCTACACAACGATTTTGGTTGCCGTGGTCGTCCCACCAGTCCTCTGAATACACGGCGATGAACTCGTAGAGATCCCCTATCCCGCGGATCGTATATTGAGGCATATCCAGGATTTTTACGTCTCGGGCTAGACGGGAATCGAACCCCCGCCCGTCTCCCCGACTTCCCCGTCTCCCCCTCTTCCCCGACTTGCTCGGAGTTAGCCGAGTCATGAGTTGTCCTCATCGTTCAGGCTCTCGTAGAACCCTTACGAATGCAGCCCGAACGCGCGTACCATGCGCAAATGGCTGCGCCGGTCGTCGTTGAGCAATCGCGTCTAATGTCGGTCAATGTCGAGGACGCCTTTCACGGCACCTTAATGATGGATGTGCCCGCTGTGTTCGACCGTTGGTACGGGCCGTTCCCACCGATCCGCCAAGTCCTCACCGAGTCCGATACATGGGGCACCGTCGGCCAGACTCGAACCCTGAAGATGGCTGGTGGCGGCAGCTCGCTTGAGGAATTGACCAAGGTTGACGCGCCGCATTACTTCGCTTACAGCGTAGGAAATATCAGGGGCCCGCTGTCCATGGCGGCCAGCGGCATCGACGGCGAGTTCGAATTTGCGGCCGCCGACGCCGGTACCAAGACAACTTGGCGCTGGACGGTTCATCCGCGGTCCGCCCTGACGAGGCCGGCTGTCACGTTGCTCGGGAAGGCCTGGGACGGCTGGGCTCGCCAAGCGCTTGAGGAACTATCCAATCAACTCGTTCGCTGATCCCCGCCCTGTACAGCCTCAAGAAGGTTTTCTCAGCAGTCCGATCAGCCACGAATGTTTCCCACACCGGGGGCGGCCCTGCCTCCAGCCAATACCCCATTTGCCCTGTTCCCGACCGCGCGCGCTGCTGGCTAGCGGCCAGCGGACTGGGCTTGGTCCAGCGTGGTAGTCATTACCGATTGCCGACCCTGCCGTTTTCGAAACGAAAACCAAAGCGCAGTTGGGCCAGTCGTGCCAAGTCCATCGAATGCTCTTCACCGATTTGCGACGCGATGTCGATGGTGGGGTGTTGGGCAGGTTCGTGTGCCCTTACCATGAGGGCCTTCCGCGTCTCGGTGTGGGGAGGCACACATGACCCAATCAGCTACATCCCTCTATCAGCGGATGGGCGGCTACGACGTGATCGCGGCCGTTATCGACGATCTCTTCGCCATTTTGCATGACGACCCCGCTTTTGCTCGCTTCTTCGGTGGCCGCAGCAATGACTCGGTCATTCGCAGTCGGCAGCTTTTGATCGACCAGATGTGTGCGCTAAGTGGCGGGCCATGCAATTACATTGGGCGCGACATGAAGACATCGCACAGCGGACTCGGTATCACTGACGTTGAGTGGGAATCGAATATGAGAGCTTCGGATGCAGCGCTAGCCAAGAACGGTGTGGGCGACGCGGTGCGAGCCGACTTCCTCGCACTGTTCGAGCGTTACCGCGACGACATCGTCGAGGCAGACTAACTAACAACTGGCCTGCATGTTGCGGGGCCGGCTTAATCATTCTTCGAGAGTGTCTTTCGCAGAGTCGCTTTCATCGCGTCCACAAGCGCTTACGGGAGGCGGGGTCAGTATCACCGAAAACGCATCGGTGGCGGTTGCCACCACAAGTTCGGCGTCGGCGGTGTCCGCGGGCAGGCCGAGAGCCTCAAGCAAGGCGGTGATCTGTTCGGGTGTGAACTCCATTGTGTGCGTTCCCTTCCGCTAGTCGCTGAGACCGGTGATCTTCTTCGCGGCGTACGGCCGATCGACGGCGAATGCGGGCGCGGCGTAGGCCTGCGCCCACCTGGATCGCGTCGAGCGGTCGTCGTACACCTCGACGGTGAGGGCGGACTCGAAGCCGACGGTGCCGACCATGCCGCCCTGGGCGACGAACGCGGTTCCGGTGGGGATGCTCGGGTTGGCGAACATGCCGCCGCTGAACTCGGCCAGAGCGCGACGCGTCGACCCGCAATCTGGCTTCGCTGTGGCGGTTATTCGTCGATGGCATCACCGTGGTACTCGCCCGCTGAGAGGGCGCTGACGGCCTTCGACGAGCCGATATCCCGCGAGCAGGTTGGAGTTCGGAAAGAGCAGGCCGAGGTGGCGGGCCCGGATCCGGGCACGTTGAGGCTCAGGTCGGTGGCTGATCCGCCGGCCTGCGTGCGCACACTGCCGCCGTGGGGCTTGTCCATGCTGGCCAGACATGCCGGCAGCGTCGATTTTGCCTGACCCGGAGGGTCCGGTGACGGCGACGAATTCGCCACGCTCCAGCCTCAGCTACTCCTTGTAGCGCAAGGGTTTCCTCGTCGCGGGCACCGTAAAACCGGTACAGCAACCGGTTTCTGGCGCCAGCGGTGTCGCCGAGTGTGCTGTCACCGCCATTGCAGTGAACTGGTCACCGTCCGCCATGTGTCCACGTTGTCGACGCCGACCGCGCCGGACAGGGTCAGAATCACTTCGGTGCCGTCGCGCCAGAACTCGTAGCGCTCGATCGCGTCGGTTCCGGTTTTGCCGGTGACGGGGTTCCGGGGGGAGGTGCCCTGGTAGATGATCACCATGGCTGGACCGGCCTTGCGTTGCACTGCAGTCACCATCCCGAGACGGTAGCCAGCGGTGGACGACGCGATGGCCGGTAATTCGTCGACATCCACCGACTCGGTATTGGGGGCGGTTGCGAGGGGGCGTGTCTCGATACGCACGGTGTTCGACCTGTCGGTGAAGATGGTCGCGGCGCCATCGGTGCTGCGGGCCCACCCTTTGGGCACCGACACCGTGAACAGCCCGGTGGGGTCGGAGAACGGCACGAACGCTTGGTTATCGGGGATGTCGCCGGCGGGGTTGCTCTTCGGTGTCGACGCCCCCGCGGCGATACTGCTGCTGAGGGTGGCCGACCCCGACGGGGTGGTCCCGCTGGTCCCGCACCCGGCAACCGCCACGACGGCCGAGACCGCCGCGAGAGCCAGGACCGTCGCGACACCCGACACGGTGCGCGTAATTCTTCTCATGGCTTCCTTTCACGATGGGCTTCACTGATGTCGCGTGAGCTCACGCGGCGAGCACCGTCGCTGTCCGCCGCGATGCGGGTGTCACGGTTCACGCGCCCGGCGGCGTACGTCGTCACCGCCGGGGCTTCACCGGGTGGCGCGGCCCCCGGCACGCCGTGTCGGCCGAACCTGGCGTAAAGGGTCCCGAACAAGGTGGCGCCGATGGTCACGAACACCGCGGCCAGGATCGCCCCCGCGGCGACGTCGGTGAGCCAGTGCACACCGAGGTAGAGGCGGCTGGCGGCGATGACCAGCACACCGGTGACCACCCCGCTCGCCAGCCAGGCACGGACTGTGCGGCTGCGCGTCGTTCCGGCGCAGATAGCGATGATGCCGAGCAGCGCCGCGCTGCCGGTGACATGACCGGACGGGAATGACGGACCGGTCTCGAGGACTACCTGCCATTGCGGCAGGGGCCGCGGCCGATCGACGGTTGCTTTGAGCGCGGTACTGGCCAGCGCCGCGGCGCCGACGGTGCCGATCACAATGATCCCCGGGATCGTTGAACATACCCGCCAGCACAGCAGCGCCGCGCAGATCGTGCTGGCGGCCGCGGTCGCGATCGGGCTGCCCAGGTCGGTAATCACCGACGCGGCAATGTCGAAGCCAACGGATCGGTGCGCGACCACCCAGGACGTGGTGGCCGTGTCGAGCCTGGTCACCCACCCGTGGCTGTGGATTGCGATCACCGCCGCTGTCAGGGCGGTGAGCAGCGCCGCGACGCGGGTCGCGACAGCGAGATAACGGTGGCGGGACAGCCGGCGGCCGGCGAGGACGAAGGCAATGATGAGGAGTCCGGTGACCAAAGTTCCAGGCGTGGCGACGACGATCGCGGGCCACACTGCCTCATGCGCCGCGCTGACGTCGGACATGGTTCCAGCATGGGGGCCGGTAGCTTTGGCAACGCTGAGAAGAAATAGATGGCGGCCGAATTCTGCTCGATTGAGATTATCGGATCGGTGAACCAGCAGATGCAGACGGAGGAGCGTGAAAATCCGCAGTGCCTCAGACTTCGCCCCTACCCATTCCGGCGAAATCCTCTTTACCGAGTTCCTCGGTCGATGGGGGCCGGTGCGGGGTTGTGCCTTCACTCGCGCGGATCGGGCCTGCTCGGTGATCTCGCAGTACCGGATCGCGAAGGCGATCAATGTGCCCGCCGGCGCATCGACGAGATGGTTTGGGCTTATCGGAAGACGCCAGGGTTGTCGTCAGAATTGTCGTCGCGACTCGGCTCATTCAGACAGATCTGACTGATGCGTTGAGGATGTTCTTGGCGTTGTGCATCCGCAATACCTGCCCGTCAC
>NZ_JAVHWK010000100.1:0-3429 GCF_032159775.1 Mycobacterium sp. | reverse complement strand
TCATCGACGATCCGAGATTGATCAACCCGCTGGTCGAGGAGATCCTCCGACTCGAGCTGCCCGCTCCGATGGTCCCCCGGCGCACCACTCGCGAGGTCGAAGTGTCTGGAGTCACCATTCCCGCTGGCGCGATGGTTCGCATCTGTATGGCCACGGCAAACCGGGAAGCCAGCGATGGTGCCGCGCCAGACGAGATCGACCTGTCCGCGGCCGGACGTGGCCATCTGAGCTTCGGCGGCGGAATCCATCGCTGTCTCGGGTCGCATCTAGCGCGCCGCGAACTACGCCTGATCGTGGAGGAGTTCCACGCCCGGATCCCCGACTACGAGCTCCCAGTAGGATTCGAGCCCCGAATCGCCTGGCCCACAGGGACATACCACCTGGAAAGCCTTCCTCTGGTGTTCGAGGGACACGGCAGATGACCAAACTCGAGATCGACTCGAACCGGTGTGTCGGACACGGCCAGTGCTACACCCTGGTGCCTGACCTGATCGAGGACGACGACTGGGGCATCGCCCATGCGCGTGGCGACGGTGACGTGCCGCCCCATCGACTCGAGGCGTTATTTAAGGCCAAAAAGCTCTGCCCGGAACAGGCGGTGCTGCTCACCGGCGATGATCCCCTTCGTGTTGACTGCTAGGTCTAACTGCTCCGTAACTCTCCGCGCGATGTCGAGGAACTCCCCTTAGTCGGTTTCAGCTGGGTGTGGACGCCCCAAGCCGTAGTCCGTGATCTCCTGTGCATTCCAGATCCGATACCGGTGATACATCCGCGGCCGCGGCGGATAAGCATTGCCCAGAATGCTGATGGCGGGGGTCAGGCTCCGGACCAGAGCTTGGTCGCTATACATGTCGTCGGAAGCCGCACTTGCGGAACCGCTTTGGGCGGCCTGGGCCACCGCGTCCCGCAGCTCTGGGCCCAGCTGATTGTTGGCGATCAGCCGTTCGAACAGGTCGGCGAAGGTCCAGGGGGTTGTCAGCACCCACGAGTGGTACGCCTTGGGCAGTGTCACCAGCAACGCTCCGCTGAGACTTGCGGCGTCGACCGCGGATTCGAGCGATACGATCTTGTCCTGCTCGCCGTGAACGATGACCACACGGCTGCCTGCCGCTCGAAGTGCCGTCAGCGCAGTCGCGCTGTCATCCGCCTGGGCAATGGCTGAAGCAGCCGAGGCGAACATCCTGGGGTGGGCGGCTGTGTTGAAAAATAGTCTGCTCAGCGTGCGGAGGTAGCGAATGTGATCGAGTCGCCGGAGTCCGACGCGGTCGATGATCGTGTCGCCGATCGCCGCGGCGAGCGCGGTGCCGGTCTTCACCGGTGATGCGATCCGAATCCGCGACGCATCGAACGCGCTGCCGATCGCGGGGTCGATGAGGACGACAGCGAGGGCGCGTTCTGGATGGCGTGCGGCGAGCTCGGCTGCGGTTCGACCACCCATACTGTGGCCGACGAGAACGGCGCGCTCGACTCCGAGACCTTCGAGAATCTGTTCGGTGACGGCGATTCGGTGTGCGAACGTGTGCTCACCGCGCCTTGGTGCAAAGCTCTGCCCGTGACCGGGTGCGTCGATCGCGACGACCAGGAATCCCAGCTGTGGTAGGCGGCTCAGCAGTTTCAGATACACCTGGCGGTTCATTCCGATGCCGTGGAAGAAGATCAGCGGCACGCCTTGGCCGCCGACCGACACGCCGACTCTGCGGCCATCACCCAGCTCGACGATGTGGTGGGCGAACCGAATTCGGGCCCCAGACGGTACGCGGGTGGCTTGGGTCACCGGACTGACCGGTTTCATCGTGGGCTCAATCCTCGCGGAAGCTACTGTGCATCCAGCAAGGCCGCCAGGTGCCGATGCACACCTTCGACGATCGTGTCGGGATCCGGGACGAGGTCGGCGAGGGCGGTGAAGCCGAAGTCCAACGTGTCGCCGTAGCTGAGGCAGTGGATGAACAAGCCGATACCCGCACCGACCATGGTGCGTCCGTAGATGTGGGTTATCTCGGCCCCCGCAATGTAAAGCTTGTCCTTCGGGCCGGGGATGTTCGATACGACGAAGTTTGCAATCGGTGGGACAGCCTCGATCACCGGGGTGTTCACAAGCTGGCCGAGCGCAAGCCACACGCCGCTGGGCAGGACGTCGATGAGCCCCATCACCTGACTCACAGTGCCGGTGGGTTTTCGACTAGTTCGATTCGCGGCGGTTTCGCTACCCTCGCGCGCGGGCTTGCTCTTGTTCGCGAGATCCGACACCGTCCGAAGTCGTTCGACGGGGTCTGCGACGTCGGGTACCGCCACCATCATGAACGCGAAATGGTTTCCGCTGGCGGCTTCGGCCGAGTCGTCGCGGACGTTCACGGGGCCTGCGATCCGCAGCGGCTCATCGAGCAGCTCGTCACGGTCGCGCAGGTAGTCGGCGACCGCTGCACTTGTCACCGACAGCACTACGTCGTTGAGCGTTACGCCGAATTTGTCCTTGGCTCGCTTCACGTCCACCATCGACAGCGAGGCGACCGCGAGAGATCGCTTGGAGCTGTTGCTCAAGCGGTTTAACAGGTTTCGCCGAGACGGCTTGTCCGCTCTGACATCCGACGGTGACGGCTTGTCTACATCGGGCTCGGAATTCGACCGCCCGCCGCCCGGCATCTTGGACACCAGCCCCTTGGCCAACGGCACGGCAATGGGGATGCTGCGCTGCACGAGCTTGATCGGTGCCAATACCTGATCGGGCAGTGAACGTATCAGCATCTCGACCTGTGACGGCACCCGTTCCCCGGCGATCTTGCACGCGGCGAGTTCCGGATCCATTGGCAAGGCCTGGGTATCGAAGAGTTCGGCCAGCATCTCCGAGCCACCGACGCCGTCGATCATCGCGTGGTGCAACCGCAACAGGACGGCCGCCGACCCGTCGGTTAGCCCGTCGACGTAGTACATCTGCCATAGCGGACGGCCGCGATCCAGAGGCTCGTCGACCAGCGACACGGCCAGCTCGCACAACGCTCCAAGGTCGTAGGGAGCCGGGGCGCCGAGATGTTTGAGGTGCCTGTCGATGGTGAAGTCGGGATCGACGATCCAGTGTTCGTGGCCGGCCCCGAGCGGTGCGGACACGGCGCGGCGAGTGAAGACCGGGATCTTCGGCAGTCGGGCCGCCATTTCCGCGCGGAACCGTGAAAAATTGTGTCCGTCGGGCGCGGTGGAGGGGTCCAGCATCAAGATGCCGAACATGTCCATCGGTAGCCGTTCGGTCTCGACATTGATGAACATCCGGTCGAGCCCGTTCATTTGCTTCATCGGGAGAACCCTTCTGTTGCAGCCCGACTGGCGTGAACTGCTCGTTCGACCACCTGTCTGGGCATGTCGGTGTGCTCACCGATGCGGGCCAGTAGCGCGGCGTGAGCGGCCACATCGGTGATCAGTCGGCGGCGCGCAACGTCT
>NZ_JAVHWK010000088.1:0-8547 GCF_032159775.1 Mycobacterium sp. | reverse complement strand
CGGCGTGCAGATCGAGCCCGCCGCGATGAAGCGGTCGGCCATCGAGATCGCGCAGGGCATCATGGCGTGTAACGATGTCGCGTATCTGAGGGGGCAGCTGGTGATCCGAGCCGAGCTGGAGGGGAGGACTACCGCGACCGGTTGGTGGTGATCGTGGCCGGCTACCCGAAGGAGATGCGGCGGTTCATGCAGGCCAACCCGGGCCTGGCCTCGCGCTTCCACCTGACGCTGACGTTCACCAGCTACACGCCCGATGAAATCGTTCAGATCGGTCAGCTGATCGCGGGCAAGGAGAAGATCGCCATCGCCGACACCGCGTGGCCGCTGCTACGCGATGAGGCCGCCCGGTTGCGCGACACCCCGATCGAGCAGGGCACGGCGCTGGACACCGCCGGTAACGGGCGGTTTGCGCGCAAGGTCATCGTGCACTGCAAGCACGAGCGCGCCCGCCGGCTCAGCACCACGCCACCGCAACTTCTGGCCCAGGCCGCTGACACCGATCTCGTGGTCAACGACGACGACATGCGCCGCGCGATTGCGGCGGCGCTCGCGATCAACTAGCCCTGCCCGCAGTGGAATAGACCGGGGCCCGGTGCCCGTTGAACTTTCCGACGGTGCCGGGCATGCCCCGGGTACCACCCAGAATCGTCGCTTCGAGCGACCACTTGCCGTGAGGCGCAATGACGGCTCCGTCCCCACTTACCAGGTATCGACGAACCGCCGCGGCGGCGGCGGTTCCCCATGCGCGGTCGCGGCCATCAGCGTCTCGGCGATGATCCTTCGCGTGTCGGCCGGATCGATCACATCGTCGATCTCGAACATCTGAGCGGCGTTGAGCGCCTTGGCATTCTCCTGCGCGGCCGCGGTCGCCTGCCGGACGCGTTCCTCCCGCTCGTCGTCGTCGGCGATCGCCTCGAGCTCCTTACGCAGACCGAGCCGCACGGCGCCTTCGAGTCCCATCGGCCCGAGATGCGCACCCGGCCACGCCACGGTCAGTACCGGCTCGTGCAGACTGCCGCCCGTCATCGCCTGTGCACCAAGGCCGTAGCCGCGGCGCAGCACAACAGCGACCAGCGGCACCCGAAGGGCGGCGCCCGCGACGAGCATCCGGGAGGCGCGGCGCACAAGGGCTTCACCCTCGGCGGCGGGGCCGACCATGTAGCCCGGGCAGTCGATGAGCGACACGACGGGAATACCGAAGCAGTCGCACAGCTGCAGGAACCGGGCCGCCTTGTCGGCCGCGGCAGCGGTGATCGCACCAGCCATAGACCGCGTGTCGTTGGCGATCACCCCGACCGCACGGCCTTCGATCCGTGCGAACGCGGTGACCATCTCGCGGGCGAAACGCGGCCGCAGGAATGTCACCGAATCCTGATCCGCCAACGTGGTGATGACCGGGCCGACGTCGTAAGCGCGCCGATCCCGCTCGGGAATCATTGTGCGCAAGAGGGTTTGGTCGCCACCGTCGCCACATGCCGTCGGTCCCTGGAAGTAGCCCAGCAGCCGCTTGGTGACGGCGACCGCCTCCGCCTCGTCGGCCACGACGACATCGACGACCCCGTTGGGCTCCTGCACCGAGATCGGGCCGACCTCGTCGGGGTGAACGTCGCCAAGGCCGCCACCGGCGATCATGGCCGGACCGCCCATCCCGATCGACGCGTCCCTGGTCGCAACGATCAAGTCTGAAGTCCCCGCGATCACCGCGTTGCCTGCGAAACAGCGGCCCTTGACGATCGCGATGCGCGGCACCACACCCGATAGCTGAGCCCACAGCTTGAACGCGCGCGTCTCGAGCGACGACACCGTCGGAAAGTCGGTGTCGCCCGGTCGGCCGCCGCCGCCCTCGGCGAAGAAGACGGTCGGCAGCCGCATCCGATCGATGAGCTCGAACAGCCGGTCTTTCTTGCGGTGCCCGAGGTAGCCCTGCGTCCCGGCCAGCACGGTGTAGTCGTAGGACAGCACGGCACTGGCGCTGCGTTCGGCGCCGAACAGATCGCCGTTGATGCGCGCGGTGCCCGCCACCAGCCCGTCGGCCGGTGTGCGCGCAATCAGGTCGTCGAGGTCCCGTCGGAACCTCTGAGCGGCGATGGCGAACCGGCCGTACTCGACGAACGAGCCGGGGTCGACGAGGTCGGCGATGTTCTCGCGCGCGGTTCGGCCGTTCGTCGCACGCCTGCGTTCGACGGCGTCGGGGCGGGCGGCGTCCTCGGTCAGCGCACGGCGGCGCAACAGTTCGGCGTGATCGTCACGGATCGGGCTCATCCCCGGCGGTCCAGCTTGGCGATCGTCGCCTCGACATCGTCGAGGAAGGCGTCGACCTCGTCCTCGTTGTAGCCGCGCTTACGCGTCAGCGGGCTGCCGAACAGGATGTCGCGCACTTCGAACGCAGTGAGATCGTCTCTCATGGCGCTGAGCCTAACAACGAGGTGGTGAGGCCGATCACCTTTTAATTAGCACACTAACTATTAGGGTACAGTGCAGTTATGACAGTCCTGGCCGAAGAGGTCGACCCGCTGGCACTCGAACGCCAGGTTTGCTTCGCGCTCGCCGTCACCAACCGGGCCGTGCTCGCGGTGTACCGGCCACTGCTCGAACCACTGGGACTGACCCATCCGCAGTATCTCGTGATGCTGGCGCTGTGGGATCACCACCGCGGCGGCAACGGCGATAAACCATTGTCGGTCAAGCAGATCGCCGCGTCGCTGCAGCTCGACTCGGCCACCCTGTCGCCGATGCTCAAGCGGCTGGAGGCGTTGGGCCTGATCACCCGCACCCGATCGGCGTTCGACGAGCGGGCCACCGACGTCGAACTCACCAAGGCGGGTGTGCAGCTACGTCGCAAAGCCCTCAAGATTCCGCCCGCGGTGATAGAACGGCTCGGTGTGGGCCTGGACGAGCTCGAGCACCTGCATGAGGTGCTCACCCGGATCAACGCCGCCGCGCTGGCCGCAGGCGCCCTCGAAGGAGAACGATCATGAACAAACCGCAACCCGTCTCCTACCTCGGATATGTGTTCGGCCGTAGGCTGCCCAACGAATACCGCGAGTGGGTGGCCCATGATCTCGCCGATCACGGGGCCGTCCGCCGACACATGCTCCGGTATGCGATTCCGCCGCTGCTGGTGCTCGCACCGTTCTGGCTGCTGCCTGCGTCGCTTTACGTACACCTGGAAATGACGGCGCCCATCTACATTTGGGCTCTACTGATGGCGCTCGCGCTCAACAAAGTGTGGCGCCGGCACCGACTGGCCCAGCACGGGCTTGACCCCAACCTTGTGGACGAGATCAACCGGAAGAAGAACGCCCACATGCACGACGCCTACATCGCCAAGTACGGGCCGCGCCCGGAAGAGTCGAAGTGGCAGCGCAACAGCAGCCCGTTCTAGCCGCTCGTGTGATTCAGTTCGAGCATGGGTGTGGGTGTCACCGAACGGGTCATCGATACCAACGGCGTGCAACTGCGGACATTGGAGGCCGGACGGCCCGGTGACCCGCTCGTCGTGCTGGCCCACGGCTTTCCGGAGCTCGGTTACTCGTGGCGACACCAGCTCCCGGCGCTGGCCGCGGCCGGCTTTCATGTCCTGGCGCCAGACCAGCGCGGATACGGGGGCTCGTCGCGCCCTTCGGCCGTCGAGGCATACAGCATCGTTGAACTGACAGCTGATCTGGTGGGCCTGCTCGATGGGGCGGGCGCGGACAGGGCCATCTTCGTGGGCCATGACTGGGGATCGATCGTCGTGTGGGCGCTGCCGCTGCTGCACCCCAGTCGGGTGGCCGCAGTGGCGGGTCTGGGCGGACCACCTGTGCCAAGACCGTCGCGGCCACCGACAGCGGCGTGGCGCCACAGGTTCGCCGACCACTTCTTCTACATCCTGTATTTCCAGGAGCCTGGCGTCGCCGATGCCGATCTCGCGCGCGACCCTGCGACCACGATGCGAAGGACGCTCGCGGGTCGACTGCCCAACGAAGCCGAAGCCACCGTCATGGCGCGGCCGGGACCCGAAGGCTACGTCGAGCGGCTGCCCGAACCCGACGGACTGCCCGCCTGGCTGAGCGAGCGCGAACTCGACTACTACATCGCGGAGTTCACTCGGACGGGTTTCACGGGAGCACTGAACTGGTACCGCAACTTCGACCGGAACTGGGAACTCACAGCCGACACGCCAGCCACCACGATCACCGCTCCAGCTATGTTCATCGCCGGCACCAACGACCCGGTGTTGTCCTTCACGCCTACCGACCGCTACGCGGAGGTGGTCAGCGGGCCATTCCGGCAGTTGCTGATCGACGGCGCCGGGCATTGGGTACAGCAGGAACGGCCGACCGAGGTAAACGATGCCCTTCTCGATTTCTTGACCAAAGCTGAGTGGCAGCGCAACAGCAGCCCGTTCTAGCCGCCGTAGAGCGACTCGATGACCTGGTTGGCCGTGCGCAGGTCGACGCCTGTCTCCTCGCGGTAGGCCTTCATCGCGCCCATCTTGTTGCCTGACGCGACCAGTTGCCGGACATGATCGGACACGTCCGTGGTGGCAAGGGCCGCCAGATCGGGCATCGGCACCCCTGTCTGCTTGTAGAGATGTTTCACGAGCTGATCAAGCGCGCGCAGCCGGTCGTAGATATCGCTGTCGTTGGAACTCATCGCGACAGTCTGTCATCGCGAGGTTATCCACAGGCTTGCAAACGGATAGCCCTTGTTGTCCGTCCGGCGACTTAACGTGCAGGTATGACGAACTGGATCAACACCGTCAGCCGCGACCACGTCGAACGTGGTGTCCGCGGCCGATTCACGCAGGCGAACCACGGCAAGCCGCACATGCTGCGCAAGATGGCCCGGGGCGACTGGCTCGCCTTCTATTCACCGCGAACCGTCTATCCGGACGGGGAGCCGTTGCAGGCGTTCACCGCCATCGGGCAGGTCGTCGACGACGAGCCCTATCAGGTGGAGATGGCCGATGGTGTCAGCCCGTGGCGGCGCAACGTCGACTTCTTGTCCTGTACGGAGGCACCGATCAAACCGCTGATCGAGCATCTCGGCTTCATCGAGGACAAGAAGCGCTGGGGGTACAAGTTCCGCTTCGGCGTCTTCCGGATCGACGACCACGACCTCGATGTGATCCGCTCCGCGATGACCGGATAGCGCTACTGTGGTCAAGTGAGTAACACCGACACCGCGCCCGCCGAAGTGGCTTGCGCGGCATCGGCATTCACCGGCGTGCTGCATCCTCGGGAGGTCCCGCTGGGTGGTCCGCGCGCCATCCGGGTGCGGCGCACATTGCCCCAGCGCGAGCGGTCGCTGATCGGGGCGTGGTGCTTCGCTGACCACTACGGGCCGCACCACGTCGCCGACGGCGTTGGCATGGATGTTCCGCCGCACCCGCACACCGGGTTGCAGACCGTCAGCTGGCTGTTCGAGGGCGAGGTCGAGCATCGCGACAGCGCGGGCGTGCATGCGTTCGTCCGGCCTGGCGAGCTGAACCTGATGACAGCAGGGGCGGGGATCTGCCATTCGGAGGTCTCCACCGCCGCGACGACAGTTTTGCACGGCGTGCAACTGTGGGTGGCACTGCCCGACTCCGACCGTGACACCGACAGGGACTTCGCGCACTACGCGCCCGAACCCGTCGCCGTCCCTGGTGCGGTGCTGCGGGTGTTCCTCGGCGAGCTGGCGGGTAGCCGATCACCCGTGCACACATTCACACCGCTGCTCGGCGCGCAGGTCGATATCGAGCCGGGCGCGCGGCTGGCCCTCGACGTAGACCCGTCGTTCGAACACGGCGTGCTGCTCGACCAGGGTCAGCTCGAAACAGCCGGCGCGGTGCTCGATGTCGCTGACCTCGCGTTCCACCCCACCGGCTGTGACATTTTGTCCTTGCACAACCCGGGGGGCGGCCCGGCCCGCGCGATCGTGCTCGGCGGCCCGCCGTTCGGCGAGGAACTGGTGATGTGGTGGAACTTCGTCGGCCGCAGCCACGACGACATCGCCACCTACCGAAAGCTGTGGGAGGCGCTTGACGCCCGCTTCGGCGACGTCGAGGGCTACCGCGGCGCCGTCGAGCGGTTGCCCGCTCCCCCGCTGCCGAACGCCACGTTGCGGCCACGCCCGATTCCGAAGGGAAATCCATGAGCAAGACCGACAAGACCGGCTCACCCACCACCGTCACCGCCGAGCCGAATCGCTACACCATCGCCGTGGAGGGCAACCGGGTCGGCAAGGCCGAGTTCCTCGACCGCAACGGCCGACGCGTCTTCACCCATACCGAAGTCGACAAGAACTACGAAGGCCGCGGCCTGGCAACGATTCTCATCGCTGAGTCTTTGCAGGAGACCCGCGACGCCGGGATGCGCATTGTGGCTCAATGCCCGATGGTCGCCGCCTACGTGAAGAAGCACGACGAGTACTCCGACATCGTCGACGACTAAGCAGGCCCAGCAGGCCCGCTATCGTCTTGGGCGATGACATCTCATGACCAAGCGTTCTTCACCGCCGCCGGGAACGTGCTGGTACCGAGTCCGCTCGCGCGCGGGCCATGGGGTTCAACGATCAGTGGCACCTACATCGGCGGCCTGCTCGCACGGGCCGTCGAGCGCGCGGGTGGCGACCCGGATTTGCAACCCGCGCGGCTGACCGTCGATCTGCTGCGACCGGTCGCGCTGGCCGACCCGGTACGAATCGACACCAACGTCGAGCGCGACGGCAGGCGAATTCGGTTGGTAGATGCGACGATGCGGCAGAACGACACCGTCGTCGCTCGGGCAAGCGCGTTGTTTCTCCGCCGCGGTGAACAGCCGCCCGATATGGCGTGGACGATGCCGATCGAGATGCCTCCGCCTCCCGATCAGCAGGCCGACGTATCGGGAGACTTCACCATGGAACTGTGGACCTACAGCGCCAACTCGGAGTTGACCACACCGAGTAACGATCTCAGCGAGTGGCGACATGGCGGCCAGAAGTACGCCTGGGTGCGGGACGTGATGCCGCTTGTCGAGGGTGAGGCGGTATCGCCGTTCGTCCGCGCCGCGATGGGCGGCGACGTGACCAGTTCGCTAACCCACTCCAGCGCAAGCGGTTTGAACTACATCAACGCCGACTACACCTTGACGTTGAGCCGGCTGCCAGAAGGTTCCTACATCGGCCTGGCCGGGCTGACGCACTACAGCCACGCCGGAGTGGCGACCGGAACGGCGACGCTGTTCGATCGGATCGGCCCGATCGGCAGCGGCGTGGCGACCGGTCTTGCCAACACGGGCTTCCGGCCACCGAGCCGCGGTTAGCGCGGCTTGAGCACGAAGACCGGGATGTCGCGGTCGGTCCACGATTTGTAGGCGTCGAAGTCGGCGTAGGCATCGACCAGTTTCGGCCAGAGCCGTTCCTTCTCCTCCGGATTGGCGAGCACGGCGTGCACCGCCCTGCGGTCGCGCCCGATCTCGATGTGCACGTCGGGGTCGGCGATCAGGTTGTGGTACCACTGCGGGTTTTCGTCGCGACCACCCATCGACGCCACGATGATCACGTCGTCGCCGTCGTTGATGTAGACCAGCGGCGAGGCGAACAGCTTGCCGGACTTGCGCCCCTTGTGTTCGAGCAGCAGCGTCGGCACCGGCTTCTTGGCGCCCGCACCGACGCGCCAGTTGCCGCCGATCTTCCCGCCGCTGCGCCGGTACGCCCAGGCGTGCGCGCGGCCGGCGTAGCGCATCACCGTCTTGACGAACGGCGCGTTCAGTTGCTTTGGCTTCTTGTCTGCATCCATGTGATCAACCTAGGTACTGGGCGGTGCTGCCGCCGATCGGCATCGGGTCCATGCCCAGCTTGCGGTGATCCCAGCTGCGCAGGCGGCCGGGCACCACCCGCACGCAGATCCGGTTGTGCATCATCGCGTCGACGAACGGACGCATCTCGTCGGTGTAGGGGCCGGTGTAGCGCTCCCAGACGCTTTTCCCGACGCGCAGGTTGGTTTCCGGGTCGTCGATGATCTCGGCCTGCCCGTCGATCGACACCCCGCGCAGGGTGTCGTAGCTCTGGCCATCCTCGATCATCACGGTGATGGTCGGATCACGGCGCAGGTTCAGCGCCTTCTGAGACTTGGCCTTGGTCTCGAACCAGATCTCGCCGTCGACGACGGCGTACCACATCGCGACCAGGTGCGGCCTGCCGTTCGACAGCACCGTGGCCATGGTCGCCGTGCGGCTTCGCTCGATGAATTCGGCGATTTCCTCGTCGGACATGACGATCTTCGACCGCTCGTTGTTACCCACGATCGAATACTTTCAGGTCCGCACCGCGGTGACCGTCACCGGGATCCCGTTGAGTGCCCCGTTACCGGATACATGCCGAGCAGCACACCGGTGTAGCGGCCGAGCGAGAACGAATGCGCGACCGGTTGCCGGTGTAGCACGTCACCGCGCCGATACCGTGCTCCTTGGTTACGGGGGCGAGCAGTTCGGTGCAGCGCCGGAACGCGGCGTCCCAGCTGACCTCGTGCCACTGGCCGTCGACCTTGATCATCGGCCGGCGGATCCGATCAGGATCCTCGTGCAGCGCGCCGAGCGT
>NZ_JAVHWK010000067.1:0-49984 GCF_032159775.1 Mycobacterium sp. | reverse complement strand
ATCGGACAGAATGGTGGGATCGGTCAGCGAGTGACAGTAGATCTCGCACGGCAGCGGGTCCGGAATGGAGCCGCCGGCCGCGCGGTCGTAGGCGGCGTCGAGCTGGCTGTAGTTCTCGTTGATGTGGAAGGTACCCCCGAAAGCCTGTTCAGCCGTGACGGTTTCGTCGCGCAGCCGTGGCAGTCGCCGCAGCAGCAGGTTGACCTTGACCTGCGCTCCCGGAGCCGACGTCGGTCGCGGATCGCCGATCAGCTCGGCCAGCACCGTCGGCGTCACACCGGCGAGAATGTGGTCTGCCGCCACCCGATGCTGTTCGCCGTCGAGCTCGTAGCGCACCTCGCCGTCCGGGTCGATCGCGTAAACCTCTGCGGTGGTGGTTATTTCGGCACCAAAGCCGGCTGCGGCGGCGGCCAGTGCTCCGCTGACCGCTCCCATGCCGCCAATCGGGACGTCCCAATCGCCGGTTCCGCCGCCGAGCAGGTGGTAGAGGAAGCAGATGTTCTGCTCCAGCGATGGGTCATCGAGCCGTGCGAAGGTCCCGATCAACGCGTCGGTGGCCATCACGCCGCGGACCAGGTCGTTGCTCACCGTTTCGGTGATCGCGTGCCCGATTGGCCGATCGATCAGGGCCTGCCACGTTTCTTCGGCGTCAGGGTCGCCTCCGGAGAGAACAAGCTTGAATGCGTCGTCTCGCGTCAACAGTGGCGAAGTCATCGTCAGCCACAGCCGGGAGGTGACGACTCGGGCGCGCTGGTAGAACTCCGCGAAGGGTCCGGCATCGCTCTGTGCGCCGACGGCTGCGAACGTGGGGTTCGGTCCGATCAGAAGGCCGGTCTCACCCCCGGTCGCCGGGTCGGGTGTGTAGGAGGAGTACCGGCGCCGCGCCAGCCGTACCCGCACGCCGAGATCGTCGATGATGCGCTTCGGCAGCAGACTCACCAGATATGAGTAGCGGGAGAGGCGGGCATCGATTCCCTCGAAGGCATGTGCGGATACCGCCGCACCGCCGACATGATCGAGCTTCTCGAGGATCCGCACCCGTCGGCCGGCACGGGCCAGATAGCCGGCGGCCACCAGAGCGTTGTGCCCACCGCCGACGATCACGACGTCGGTCTGCGGATCGATGATCAACCGAGGTAGCCTTCGACCTCGTCCGGCGGGCGCAGCTGGGCCTCACGTGGGTCGCCGCCGGTCTCCCGCAGTGCCCGACGCTGCCGCAGCAGGTCCCAGCACTGGTCCAGCTCGACTTCTAGCGCGCGCAGCCGCGCATGTTCCTCTTCCGGGCTGATCTCGTGGTTTTGCAGGCGGGCGCGAAGTTCGCGCTCCTCTTCGACGAGGTCGTGGATATGGGCCAGGGGGTTGTTGTCAGATGCCACGCCTCCAGTGTGCCCGTTGAGGCGATCGGACTTAACGCGATTGGCGCGTAACGTAGCCCTCCGTGGCGACGAAACCCGAGGTGGAATTTCCCGATGGTCCAGCACCGACAGAGTTGGTCATCGACGATGTGGTGGTCGGCGACGGCGCAGAGGCGGTGCCGGGCGGGACGGTGACTGTGCACTATGTCGGCGTCGAGTTCGACACCGGTGAAGAGTTCGACAGCTCCTGGAATCGCGGTGAGTCCATCGAATTCCCGCTGCGGGGACTGATCCAGGGTTGGCAGGACGGCATCCCAGGCATGCGGGTGGGCGGACGCCGCCGACTCGTCATCCCACCCCAGCAGGCATACGGAGCTGCCGGTGGCGGTCACCGATTGTCCGGCAAGACCTTGATTTTCGTCATCGACCTCTTGGATGTTCGCTAACTAAGCGGCGGCGAACTCAGCGCGGCCCCGGCAGCCGCAACAACAGCCGCACGCCACCCAACGGGCTGGAGTGCAACGTCGCTGTGCCACTGTGCAATTCGGCCTGCTGGGCAACCAGCGCCAGGCCAAGCCCCGAGCCGGAGACCGATGCCGTCGACCCGCGGGCGAAGCGTTCGAACACGACGTCGCGTTCGTCTTCGGGGATGCCGACACCGTCGTCGTCGATGGCGATCTCCACGCCCGCCCGGGAACTGACGGCCGACAGCTGGACCCGACTCGCACCGCCGTGTTTGACCGCGTTGGCGATCGCGTTGTCCACTGCCAACCGGAGGCCGGCGGGCAGGCCGACGATGATCACGGTCGGCGCGGGCACCAGCGAAACGTCCAGGTCGGGATAGACGCGCATCGCGTCGTGTGCGGCGCGGTCGAGCAACTCGGTGATGTCGACCGGGACGTGGTCGTCGGAGGTCGACAATTCGCCCTGCGCAAGGCGTTCCAGCGCGCCGAGGGTTTCCTCGACGCGCGACTGGGTCCGGATGACGTCGTTGATGACTTCCTTGCGTTGTTCGTCGGGAAGGTCCAGGGTGGCCAGCACCTCGAGGTTGGTGCGCATCGCGGTCAGCGGGGTGCGAAGCTCGTGCGCCGAGACCGCCGAGAAGTCGCGCGCCGACGCCAGCGCCGCCTTGGTGTTGCCCTGCTCGGTCCAGATGCGTTGCAGCATGCCCTTGACCGCCTCGGCAATCTCGACCGCTTCGGAGGCGCCGCGCACCTCCACGTCTGGTGCTTCATCGCCTGCGTCGATCTGGCGAGTCTGCTGGGCCAGACGTTTCAGCGGCCGGACCGCGAACGCGGCGAGCAGCCACCCGGCGAACGTGGCGGCGCCGATGGCGAACAGACAGATGATCAGGACGCGGCGATGCAGGTTGTTCGTGTCGGCGATGGTGGCGTCATAGGTGGCTCCGACGGCGACCGCCATCGGCTCGGGGATACGGATGTCGACGGTGCGGACTCGGTAGCGCACGCCGTCGACGTAGGTATCCGCGTAGCCGGCGGGCATCTGCGGAAGGACGACGTTCGAGTTCGACGTGACCTGGTCACCGTTGCGGACGGTGATGACGGCGTCCTGGTCGTTGGGCGATTTCGGGATCTCGTCGAGCCCACGCGGCAGGAACGGAATCGCGAAACCGGCCGCTTCGTCGAGCCTGCGGTCGAGGCGCTCCTTGCGGTCGTTGGTGATGCCGACCCAGACGACCGTTCCCACGATGCCGACGACGATCGCAGCGGCGATGGCTGTCGCAAACGCTACGCGCGTGCGCAGCGAAGGTGTTCGGGTGAAGAACCGGGACAGCGGGGCCATCTGATCACTGCTGACGCAGTACGAACCCCACGCCGCGGACCGTGTGCAGAAGCCGCGGCGCACCGCCGGCCTCCAACTTCCGACGAAGGTAGCCGATGAACACGTCAACCACGTTGGTGTCGGCGGCGAAGTCATAGCCCCAGACCAGTTCCAACAGCTGGGCCCGGGACAGCACGGCAGTCTTGTGTTCGGCGAGCACGGCGAGCAGATCGAACTCGCGCTTGGTCAGGTCGACGTCGACGCCGTTGACGCGGGCACGGCGGCCGGGGATGTCGACCTCGAGTGGACCGACGGAGATGGTCTCCGACGAGAACGTCGCGGTGGCGCCCCTCCGCCGAAGCAGCGCCTTCACCCGCGCCACCAATTCGGCCAGCACGAACGGCTTGACCAGGTAGTCGTCGGCGCCCGCCTCCAGCCCAGCGACCCGGTCGTCGACGGAGCTGCGGGCCGACAGCACACAGACCGGCACGTCGTTGTCCATGGCCCGCAGTGCGGTGACGACGCTGACGCCGTCGAGTATCGGCATGTTGATGTCCAGCACGATGGCATCGGGCCTGGTCTCGGTGGCACTTCGTAGTGCTTCGGCGCCGTCCTTGGCTGTCGAAACATCGAAACCGGACAGCCGCAGGCCGCGTTCCAGCGACGCGAGCACGTCGTCGTCGTCGTCGACCACGAGCACCCGGGGCGGAACTGCGGCACTGTCCATGTCCGCCATCTTGCCTGATCGGCCACTGTGAATGGGATAGGCGCGAGAGGCCCTTGCTATCACCTTTGCTGCGGTCCCATCACCGCGACGTCACGGCTTGGCTCCGATCGGGTGAATACCGACGCGTTCAGCCACCACCGCAGCCACCTCCGCAGCCGCCGCCGCATCCACCGCCGCCCCCACAGCCACTGCCATCAGATCCGCCACCCGCACCGCACCCGGCGCCACAGTTTCCCGCAGCGAGGCCGCCGGCCGCGGTCGCTCCACCCGCAGACGCCCCCTTGGCAAGCTTCCCGGACGCCCACTTGCGACGGCGGTGCCGTTCGCGGAACCAGTTCATGACAACGATCGCCGTGATACCGGCCACGAGAAAGGCGGCGACAAGGCCCCCAGTTCCTGCATCACCACCCCGAAGGCGGCGCCCCGGAGAACGCCCGTGCTGCCGCCGACCCGATGCACGAGCAACTTCGCCGGACGGTCATCGCGTGGTCGATGGTCGCGCGCCCCGGCGAGCGATGCGTCCTGTGGGACCTGGACAAGCATGTCGACGTGGAGCAGCCGTGGCGGATCGACACGGCCTGGGTCGCCGACATCGAGGCGGACCTCGCCCAGGTGGATCAGCGGGTTTAGCTTTTCGACCGCTCGGGAAGTCGTTGACCTCATCCATTGTTGAGGTTTTACGGTGACTCTATGAGCTTTGAATCAGTAGCGCGGCAATCCCTGTACCGGCAGGCGCACGCCAAGGGCGGCGACCTGCGGTCGCTGGTCGATCGCAGGCTGCTTGGCCGGATCTGGCGCTTCGCGGCACGCCACCACCGCAGGCTCGGCGTGTTCGTCGCGGTCAGCGTGGTCAGTGCATTGCTCGGGCTGGCCACCCCATTGCTGGCGGGCAGGGTCGTCGACGAAATCGGCAAGGGCGCGCTGGGCGTCGTTGTGGCGTTGGCCGCGGTGATCGCCGCGGTCGCAGTGGCCGAAGCAGGGGTGTCCCTGGTGTCCCGGTGGCTGTCGTCGACCATCGGCGAGGGGCTGATACTCGACCTGCGCACCGCGGTCTTCGATCACGTGCAGCGGATGCCGATCGCGTTCTTCACCCGTACCCGCACCGGCGCCCTTGTCAGCAGAATCGGCAACGACGTGAACGGCGCGCAGCGCGCCTTCTCGGACACCTTCTCGGGCGTCATCACCAACATCGTCACGCTGAGTTTGACGCTGGTGGTCATGCTCCGGATCTCGTGGCAGGTGACGGTGCTCTCCCTGGTGTTGATGCCGCTGTTCCTGCTGCCGGCCCGGCGGATAGGACGGACCATGGCGCGGCTGTCCCGCGAGGCCGCCATCCACAACGCGACGATGAACACCCAGATGATCGAACGCTTTTCGGCCCCGGGCGCGACCTTGGTCAAGCTCTTCGGCAGCCCGGCGACCGAATCGCGCGAGTTCGAGGTGCGGGCCGGGCGCGTCCGTGAGATCGGGGTGCGCACCGCGATGCTGCAGTCGGTGTTCATGAACTCGCTGACGCTGATGTCCGCGCTCGCACTGGCGCTTGTGTACGGGCTCGGAGGCGTGCTGGCCATCGGCGGCCACCTGCAGACGGGCGCGATCGTCGCGTTGGCGCTGCTCCTCACCCGGCTGTACTCGCCGTTGACGGCGCTGGCCAACGCGCATGTCGAAATCGCCACCGCGCTGGTCAGCTTCGAGCGCGTCTTCGAGGTCCTCGACCTCGTACCGCTGATCCAGGAGAAGCCTGAGGCCGTGCCGGTGCCTGACGGGCCTGTGTCGGTGCAGTTCGTCGACGTGCGGTTCTCCTACCCGTCGGCGGACAAGGTTTCGCTGGCCTCCCTCGAAGATGTCGCGGTCTTGGATGACCGAGGGGGAGACGAAGTGCTGCACGGTATTTCGTTCGCCGCCGAGCCGGGCGAGATGGTGGCGCTGGTTGGCTCCTCGGGGGCGGGGAAGTCGACGATCGCCTCGTTGATGGCCCGGCTCTACGACGTCGATTCCGGAGCGGTGCGGCTCAACGGTGCCGACGTGCGTAACGTGACGTTCGCGTCGTTGAAGGAGACGGTCGGCATGGTGACCCAGGACGGTCACCTGTTCCATGAATCGATCGCATCGAATCTGCGGTTGGCGGCGCCGGAAGCGACCGACGAGGAGCTCTGGGAGGCGCTGGGACGGGCGCGGCTCGCCGATGTCGTCGGCGAGATGCCCGACGGTCTGGAGACCGTCGTCGGCGAGCGCGGCTACCGGCTGTCCGGCGGCCAACGCCAGCGACTGACCATCGCACGCCTGCTGCTCGGGCGGTCCCGCGTCGTGGTGCTCGACGAGGCCACCGCGTCGCTGGACTCCCAGTCGGAGGCGGCCGTGCAGCAGGCGCTCGGCGAGGCGCTGGCGGGGCGGACCTCCATCGTGATCGCCCACCGTCTGTCCACGGTGCGCGCGGCCGACACGATCCTCGTCGTCGAGGACGGCCGCATCGTCGAACGCGGAAACCACGAGGCGCTGCTCGCCCGTGGCGGCCGCTACGCCGAGCTGTATGAGACCCAGTTCGGCAAGCAGGCGGACGCCGAGGATGTCGTAGCCGCGTGACAGTCTTCAGACCACCCGTTAATGAGTTGCCGCTTGGCGGATAATTGGAATTACTTTGACTGAACTGAACGTGGATACGCCGCGGGGCCCCCCGGCGATCGGACCACCACCCGCCACGCCGCGCACCGGATCGGATCTGTGGCGGCTGCTGCCCTACATCTTTCCCTATCGGGTGCGCTGGACCGCCATGCTCACCGTGGCGATCGTCAGCCTGGTGGCCACCGTCTCGATCCCGTTGATGACCAAGGCCGTCATCGACGGCCCGGTGCGACATCAGGATCAGCGTGGGCTGTGGGTCCTCGGGCTCGCCGCGATCGGCGTCGGCTTCACCGAGGCCGTGCTGTGGTTCCTGCGGCGCTGGCTGATGTCGCGCGCCACGATGGGCGTCGAGGCGGATATCCGCAAGGACCTGTACGCGCGTCTGCAGATCCTTCCGATGTCGTTCCACGGACGCTGGCAGTCGGGGCAGCTGCTGTCGCGAATCATGAACGACCTGAGCTCGATTCGCCGTTTCATGTCTTTCGGCATGGTCTTCCTGCTGCTCAACACTCTGCAGATCATCGTGGTCACCGGCATCCTGCTGGCGATGTACTGGCCGCTGGGTGTCGTCGTGGTGGTGTCGATCGTGCCCGTCACCTTGACGGTGCTGCACTTCCAGCGGGAGAACACTCGTCTGTCGCGGCTCGCGCAGGACCAGTCCGGCCATGTCGCCACCCACGTCGAGGAGTCCGCGCTCGGCGTCCGGGTGATCAAGTCCTTCGGCCGCGAGCGCTACGCCTACGACAGGTTCGACCGGCAGCTCACCGATCTCTACGACACCCAGGTGCGCCGTGTGTCCGTATCGGCGAAGTTCTGGACGCTTCTGGAAGTCATCCCGAACCTGACGCTGATCATCGTGCTCGGTCTCGGCGCTTACGCCGCGGGCCACCAGTACGTCACCATGGGCACGCTGGTCGCCTTCATCACCATGATGCTGTCGCTGGTCTGGCCCATCGCATCGCTTGGCTTCCTGCTGTCGATGATGCAGGAGTCGTTCACCGCCGCGAACCGGATCGCCGAGATCTTCGATGCGCCAAAGGAAATCGCCGACGGCCCATCCGCCGAGACACCGCAGGGTGGTCGGCTCGAGCTCGACGACGTCGGCTTTCGGTTCCCGGACGCAGCCGACGATGACTGGGCGCTGCGGCACGTCGATCTGGTCGTCGAACCCGGCGAGACGGTCGCCCTCGTCGGCTCGACGGGGTCGGGCAAATCGGTGCTCGCCGCACTGTTGTCGCGCCTGTACGACGTCACCGAGGGCGCGATCCGCATCGACGGCCGCGACATTCGCGAGCTGTCGTTGTCGGCGCTGCGGCAGACGATCGCCACCGCGTTCGAGGATCCGACGCTGTTCTCGATGTCGGTCGCCGAAAACCTCCGGCTGGGCAGGCCGTACGCAACCGCCGACGAGCTCGCACAGGCGGTCGATGTCGCCGCCGCACAATTCGTCTACGATCTGCCGTTCGGCCTCGACACCCGGATCGGCGAACAGGGAATGAGCCTGTCCGGCGGTCAACGACAGCGGCTTTCGCTGGCCCGCGCGATCCTGGCCACACCGAAGATCTTGGTGCTCGACGACACGCTCTCCGCGCTCGACGTGCACACCGAGGCCGTCGTCGAGGAGGCGCTGCGCCGGGTGCTGCACGCGGTCACCGGCATCGTGGTCGCGCACCGCGCATCGACGGTACTGCTCGCCGACCGGGTCGCCCTGCTCGACCACGGCACCATCACCCACGTCGGAACGCATGCCCAACTGCTGGCCAGCGTGCCGCAATATCGCTATCTGTTGGCCGCCGACGACGAATGTGACGACGCCGAACGTAGCTGCACGTGGCAGGAGGACGAAGACCGCAAACGGATGCTGCAGGACCGCGAGGAGCAGGACGCCTTGAACAGGTCGCGCGGACCCTTCGACAGAGATGGCCGTCGGTTCGTGACCACGGAGGCCGAGGGCCGATGACGGCGACAGACAACCGCCCTGTCGAAGAGGTGACCGACGAAACGGAAGGATGGCGCGGCCGTTTCGAAGGAGGACAGGTCGATGAGCTTCCGCCCGACGAGCAACGGCCGCGCAGACGGGAGGCGCGGGCGCTGCTCGGGTCTCTGCTGAGGCCGTACCGGAAGATCGTCGCCCTGCTGGCCATCGTCGTCGTCGTGGAAAACGTTGCCCGCCTTTCGGTTCCGATCCTCGTGCAGCGCGGTATCGACCACGGGATCCCGCCGATCCTGGACGGCGGTTCATCGCGTGCGCTGCTGGTTATCGTGGGCGCGCTCTGCGGAGTCGTGTTGGTCCAGGCGGTCAGCCGGATGTTCTTCCTGCACCGCTCAGGCCGAATCGGTCAGAAGGTACTACTCGAACTGCGGCGCCGGGTGTTTCGTCACTTCCAGCGGCTCGACATCGCATTCCACGAGCGCTACACGTCGGGCCGGGTCGTGAGCCGGTCCACCAACGACGTCGACGCGATCGAGGAGATGCTGGAGACCGGCTTCGACAGCCTGATCACCGCGGTGCTCACCCTCGTCGGCACCTCGATTCTGCTTGTGGTGCTCGACGTGCGACTCGGGCTGATGTGTCTGGCCGCGTTTCCGATACTCGTCGGTCTGGTGTGGTGGTTCAGCAGCGAGTCCGCGAAGACCTACCGCGAGGTCCGCGAGAGCGCCGCGCTGGTGATCGTGCAGTTCGTCGAGACGATGACGGGCATCAAGGCCGTCCAGGCTTACCGGCGGGAACCCCGCAATCAGGAGATCTTCGAAGGGCTGGCCGACCGGTACCGCGACATCAACGAGAAGACGATGAAGCTGCTGGCCGTCTTCATGCCCGGGGTCAAGCTGGTCGGCAACCTGACCACCGGCGTGGTGCTGCTCTACGGCGGCTACCGGGTGTTGCACGGCCAGATGACGATCGGCACCCTCACCGCGTTCCTTCTGTATCTGCGCATGTTCTTCGAACCGATGCAGGAGATCTCGCAGTTCTTCAACACCTTTCAGTCGGCGACGTCCGCACTGGAGAAGCTGGCGGGCGTGCTGGCTGAGCGCCCGGGCATCAAGGATCCGGCGAACCCGGTGAAGCTGACGTCGGTGCGCGGCGATGTCGCGTTCGACGACGTGCACTTCTCGTATGTGCCCGACCGCCCGGTGCTTCCGGATCTGAACCTGACCGTTCCGGCGGGGCAGACAGTTGCGCTCGTCGGTACCACCGGTGCGGGCAAGACGACCATCGCCAAACTCATCGCACGGTTCTACGATCCGAAGTCTGGTTCGGTGACCCTCGACGGCGTCGACCTTCGCGACGTGTCCCAGAGCGAGCTGCGTCGCCACGTGGTGATGGTCACGCAGGAGAACTTCATGTTCGACGGGACCGTCGCCGACAACATCCGGTTCGGCCGCCCCGATGCGACCGACGACGAGGTGCGCGCGGCGGCCGAGGCCGTTGGCGCTGACCGGTTCATCGGCGCGCTACCGGAGGGCTACGACACCGACGTCGCCAAGCGCGGTGGCCGGCTGTCTGCGGGTCAACGTCAGCTTGTCGCGTTCGCCAGGGCCTTCCTGGCCGATCCCGCGGTACTGATTCTCGACGAGGCGACATCGTCACTGGACATTCCGAGCGAGCGGATGGTGCAGCGGGCGCTGGAGACGGTATTGTCCGATCGCACCGCTCTTGTTATCGCGCACCGGCTTTCGACTGTCGAGGTCGCCGACCGGGTGCTGGTGCTCGAGCACGGCCGCATCGTCGAGGACGGCCCGCCGGATGAACTGATCCACCGCAGCGACGGTCGGTATGCGGCCCTGCACCAGGCGTGGGTCCAGTCCCTGGCCTGACGGCTGGACAGAAGTCGGATCTCAACGCTCGAGCAGCTTCTCGAGCTTGTCGTTGGTGTTGCGGAGCTGAGACCGCATGACGCCGATGATCTTCTCCCTCGCCCGTGGGCTGACCGTCGCCCTCGCATGGCTGAGGATGTTGAGCCGAGCGGAGTCCAGCCAGGCCATCATGTCGGGTTCGTCGAACCATCGAATCTGATTCCCGTTGTACGTCAGCATCATTCGCAGCCAGTCCAGTGGTACCTCGGGGTTGGGAATCGGTCGACACAAGGCGTTTCTGGTGTCGTCGTCACCGTAGGCCACTTCGACGTGCGCGATGAGCGCCGCGCTGAAGACCGGCTGACAGGTGCGCACGGTCTGCAGGGTGATGCGATCGCCTGCGAACACGTCGGTCACGTCGCCGCGGCCGAGACCGACTGCGGTGCAGTCGATGTAGAGCACCGAGTCCGCGGGCTGCAGCCAGCCTCCGTCGAGCGCCACACGGCCCGGTTCGATGGCCTTCACGTGTCCCATTCGCACCACGTTGTCGATCCGGCGCAGCTGCTCGAGTTCGGCATCCGACACGATCGCGCAGCGATACATCTGCGGTTCGATCGAGTCGTCGATCCGCATCAGGGATCCGGCGGCAGAGAGCCTGGCGAACAGGTCGTCGACGGATTCGGCTTGTTGCACCGACTTCAGTTGCGCCGACACGTCGGCCAGCACCCGCTTGGCGAACTGTGCACCGGGTTGGACGTTGGCGCGGTTCAGCAGCCAGGAGTCGCGGGGCTTGATCCACGTCAGCCGCTCCGGGCCGACGCCGTGACGGAGCAGCCACAGGCAGGTGTCCATGGCCGTCTTGCCCGCGCCGACCACGACGTAGCTGTCGCGAGACGGAAAGGCGGGCAGGTCATTCGGCGGTACACAGTCGACGCCGGGTGCGACGTCGTACGGCGGAGGCCGCATCGACGGCACGGTGATGCCCACGAATGTCGTGTCGACGATCCGCCGGCGTGCGGCGACCAGAATGTCGTCCCCTCCGGACGTGCGGAACCGGCCGTCGCCGAGGTACTCGCTCATCGGGAAATACGAGACACGCCCCGTCGATAAAAGCTGTTGCTGCATGACCGCGCCGAAATAGGAGCAGACCTCCGCGCCCGCGGCCAACTCGTAGAAGCCCTTGTTCAATCCGGTGGCGTCGATGGTGTCGTTGCCGAGCGGCCGCGAATTCACGCCGTAGTAGGCCGACGGCTGGTGCAGCCGCACGAAGGGGTAGGCGGTGGTCCAGTGTCCGCCCGGCCGATGGTTGCGGTCCACGACAACGACGGTCGCGGACGTCTCGCTGACGAGGGTGTCGACGAACGCCATCGCGGTCGCGCCCGCTCCGATGACCAGGTAGTCGGCCTCGATAGTCCCCACGGTGTCCTCCCGTGGAGATGCTATCGGTGCCCGGCTCAGCGGTAGACGAGCCCGCTCAGCCGCCAGGCCAGCGCGCGGTTCGCCGCGGGGATCCGACCGACGACGCTGAACGCGACGTTGCGCAGCGGGCGCAGGATGCGAGGCAGTGTCGCCAGCCGTGTCATGCGGTCGGTGATGGACACGACTGAGCGCGCGATCGGGCGCCGCGCGGCGCTGTACTCGTCGAGCAACGAGTCGGGACCACCGGCCAGCACCGCGGCAAGGGCTTCGCTCAGGGCGACGGCGTCCTGGAGGCCGAGGTTCATGCCCTGTCCGCCTGCCGGACTGTGCACGTGCGCCGCATCGCCTGCCAGTAGCAGCCGTCCGGCGCGGAACGAGTCGGCGACGCGATGGTGGATACGGAAGCGAGAGCCCCAGATGACCTCCGTGACGGTGATGTGACCCTTGCCGGTACCCCGGGTGTCCAGGATGTCTTGAACGTATGCCGCAGAAGGGGTTTCGGGTGCGTCAGCAACGGGGGCGACGATGCGGAAGATGTCCCCGGGCAGGGGCGCCACGACCGTCAGGCCCGCGGTCGCCCAGTACAGGATCACCTCGTCGGCCGGTACGTCACCGGCGAGACGTACGTCGGCGAGGATGAACGACTCCTCGTACGCGCCGCCCTCGAACCCGATGCCTGCCTGCTCACGCACCGTGCTGTGCAGACCGTCGGCCCCGACCACGTACCGCGCCCGGATGACGCCGCCGTCATCGAACGTGGCGGTGACGCCGTCGGCGTCCTGATCGATTGCGGTGAGTACCTTCGGCCGGACGACGGAGCCGCCCAGTTCGACCAGCCGGTCGAGGAGCACCCGCTCGGTCGTCGACTGCGGCACCATCAACGAGTACGCGTATTCGGTCGGCAACGAGCCGAAGTCGATCGGGATGAGGGTGCGCGCGCCGTCGCGGATGCTGAACCGGGGTGCCTCGATGCCTTCCTTGACCAACCGCCGCGACACGTCGAGGCCTTCGAGCACCTCGAGGCTGCGGGCGTTGACGACCGCGGCGCGCGACGTGTTCGCCCCCGCGGCCTGCCGATCGACGACGATGGTTGCGACACCCCGCTGGACCAGCGACGCGGCCAGGGTGAGCCCGCTGGGGCCCGCCCCTACGACCAGGACCTCGGTGTCATATGTGCTGTTCATGATCCTTTTCCTCTCTCCAGCGTGTCTATGCCAACGCTTGTTGGCATAACTATGTTCCGTCGACGGGAGAAAGTCAACAGATGTTGGCATACACTTGTTGGCATGCGTAGATCCGCGGCCGAAACGAAGGCGGTGATCCTGGCCGCCGCCCGCGAGCGATTCGCCGAATCCGGCTTCGAACGAGCCACCATCAGGGCCATCGCCGCAGACGCCAACATCGACCCGTCGATGGTGATGCGCTACTTCGGCAACAAGGACCAACTGTTCGCGGCCGCGGCGGACTTCGATCTGGCGATCCCGGATCTTTCCGGAGTCGACAACGATCAGGTGGGAGCGCGCCTGGTGAAGCACTTCGTGGACCGGTGGGAGCGCGACGAAATCATGGTCGTGCTGCTGCGGTCGAGCACAACCAATGCCGATGCGGCTCAGCGGATGCAGGCCATCTTCGCGACGCAACTACTGCCGGTGATTGCGGAAGCCAACTCCAAGGAGCCACTACGCAGGGCCGGGTTGGTCGCGACGCAGATGCTGGGGCTGGCGCTGTGCCGCTATGTGCTGAAGCTGCCACCCGTCGTCGAGATGTCGCGCGAGGAGGTCGTGTCGTGGCTCGGGCCGACCGTGCAGCGCTACATCGACTGATGAACCACAATGACCAGGGTGTCCGCCGCTGTGGTCGCGCGCCGCACCGCCGCCGTTCTCGCCGCGAGTTCAGCGGGCCTGCACGCGGTCATGCTCCGTCACGCCGGTAACGCCGCGTTCGCCGTGTTGATCGCGGTCATGGTCGCCGTGCACCTGCCGATGTCCGGAGCGCATCACGTCACGCACGTGGATGTGAATGCAGTTGTGCCGCAATCGGTGGTCATGACCGTGGCGACCCTGTTGTCGATGATCGAGGTGCTGATCGCCGTCGGGGTCCTCTGCTATCGCACCCGTGGCAACGCGAGAGCGGTCGGCAGGCCGGAATAGTCCCCGGTGACCGTGGCTTAAAGCGGTGCTCGAGTGGGCATAAGACCGGCATGAGTGAGGACGCGGGCGCACCGCAAGGAAATCCTGAGAAGGACAGGTCGGATTGGGTCACCGGCGACGAGCCGATGACCGGTCCGCAACGCAGTTACTTGAGCACGCTCGCGCAGGAAGCCGGCGAAGAAGTCCCGGACGACCTGACCAAGGCGCAGGCGTCCGAGCTGATCGACCGTCTGCAACAACAGACCGGGAGGGGCAAATCATGACGATCTCGCCCGACAATGTGCGGCAACTTCTCGAGGACGAAAGCCCTGACGCAGTCCTCGTGCTGATCGAGGGCAGAGCCGAGGTCATCTCGCAAGGTGAATCTGACTCCGACGCGTATCGGGGAGCGCTGCAGGTGGTTTCGCGAGACGATCTCCTACAGCGGATCGGCGGCGCGGACCTGTCAGACCGGCTGATAGAGGAGCAGGCGGCGATTCTGGACACGACCGTCTCCGAACTCGGCGGCTAAGACGGAGGTAGGCCGATGCGGCGGTAGCGGGCCAGCCGCGCGTTCAAGCGCTCCCCGTCGGGGATCGCCCGTAGCCGGTGCAGCTCGTAGGCGATGGTGGCCGACAGCCGCTTTGTGAACTCGACCGGTTCGTCGGCGGCATCCTGGTGTTCGGGCACCACGACGTCGACGATCCCGTCACGCAGCAGGTCGACCGACCGAATTCCCTGTGCAGCAGCAAGTTCCGGGGCATGGTCGACATCCCGGTAGACAATCGCGCTGGCACCTTCCGGCGGCAATGGCGCAAGCCAACCGTGCAACGCCGCAAGCACCCGGTCCGCGGGCACCATCGCAAGCGCAGGTCCGCCGCTGCCCTGCCCAAGCAACACCGACACCGTCGGCGTATCCACGGTGACGAGCTCGGCCAGACACCGCGCGATCTCGCCGGCCAAACCACCCTGCTCCGCCTCGGCCGACAGCGCCGGTCCGGCCGTGTCGATCACCAGCACCAGCGGCAGCTTCAACCCGGCAGCCAGCCCCATGCCGCGACGCGCCTCCCGTAGCGCGATGGGCCCGACCGAACCCTCCTCTCCTCCTCGCGTGCGGGGCCCGCCGACGACGCGCTTCTGACCGAGCACGATCGCGGGTTGGCCCCCGAACCGGGCCAGCGCAAGCAGCGTCGTGGCGCCCTCGCCGAAATCGGTCCCTGACAGAAGCGCCCAGTCGGTTGCGCCGTCGCGCAGCAGCTGGGCGACACCCGGCCGGTCCGGCCGCCGCGAGGCCTCCACCGACTCCCAGGCAGGCACATCGGGCAACGGCTCCGGCGGCGGTGCGGGAGGAGGTGCCTCGGGCGCGTCGGCGACGACTCTCATGGCGCGGTCCAGCACGCTGCGCAGGCGGCCGAGCGGGATGACGGCGTCGATGACACCGTGGCGTTGTAGGTTCTCCGCGGTCTGGATACCCGGCGGGAATGGCTCGCCGTACAGATGCTCGTAGACGCGCGGACCGAGAAACCCGATCAGCGCGCCGGGCTCTGCGACGGTGATGTGCCCCAGCGACCCCCACGACGCGAACACTCCGCCGGTGGTGGGGTGCCGCAGGTAGACGAGGTAGGGCAGGTGCGCACGCTTGTGCAGCTCGACGGCCGCGGCGATCTTCACCATCTGCAGAAAAGCAACCGTGCCTTCCTGCATGCGGGTGCCGCCCGAGCTCGGTGACGCCAGCAACGGCAAACGCTCGGCGGTTGCCCGCTGGACGGCCACGGTGATCCGCTCGGCCGCCGCCACCCCGATCGAGCCGGCGAGGAAGTCGAATTCGCACGCCACCACCGCGACCCGCCGGCCGAACACTCGGCCCTCTCCGGTGATAACCGACTCATCCAGGCCGGTCGCGGCCTCCGCCGCCGCCAGCTCGCTGCGATATTCGTCACTCATCGCCACCGGCACGGGCGCCGCGTCCCAGCTGATGAAGGATTCCTCGTCCAGCACGGCGTCCCGCAGCTCAAGGGCACCGATACGGCTCACAGGACGACCCTAATAGGGTGGAGGAATGATTGGTGTGACCCGCGACGGCCACGTGATGACCCTGGAGATGCAACGCGCCGAGCGCCGCAACGCCCTGAACGGCGAACTCGTCGACGGGCTGCGCGAAGCGGTCGAGAAGGCTGCCGCCGAGGATGTCCGAGCAATCGTGCTTACCGGCGAGGGCCACGTTTTCAGCTCGGGTGCCGACCTCACCGACGCCGCGGGCGTCGCCGAGGAACTGCCCGACAAGGCCAAGGCGCTGAATCTCGCGATCGACCAGGCGCCGGTACCGGTCATCGGCGCGATCAACGGACCGACGATCGGGGCCGGGGTCATCCTGTCGTTGATCTGCGATCTGCGCGTTGTCGCACCCGAGGCGTACTTTCAGTTCCCCGTCGCGAAATACGGTTTGGCGCTGGACAATTGGAGTATCCGACGGTTGACCTCACTCGTCGGAGCCGGGCGGGCCAGGGGAATGCTGTTCGGCGCCGAGCGGCTCACGTCCGACGTCGCGCTGCAGACCGGGCTGGCCAACCGGATCGGAACATTGGCGGATGCGCAGGCCTGGGCCGCCGAGATCGCCGGTTTCGCTCCGCTGGCGCTGCAACACGCCAAGCGGGTCCTCAACGACGACGGCGCCTACGAGGATCCGCGGCCCGAGCATCAGCAGATGTTCGACAAAGCCTGGGCCAGCCAGGACGTCATCGAAGCGCAGGTCGCCCGCATCGAGAAACGGCCGCCGAACTTCAAGGGAGCCTGACCGCACATGTTGGGCGCCGCGCTGCGATTCGCCGTCGGGACGGCCACCGTCGCGGCAAGCGGCTGGGTGCTGCGGGCGCTGCAGGGCTCTCCGAGGGCCGTCGGTGCGCGGCCCGATGAAATCTGGCCGGTCGCCCGGCGATCGCCCAACTATCGGGACGGCGTGTTCGTCAACGTCGAGCCTGCCGCGACGATGAACCTCGACAGTGAGCAGCGCAGCCTGCTCATCCGGGAACTGATCGGCTCGCGGGACGCCAGGCGGCCGCCCACACCGATCCCGCTGGCAGTGCAGGCAAAGGTGGACACCGCGTCGCTGGACCTCGCGGCGAGTTGGTACGGGCACTCTTCGGCGCTGATCGAGGTCGACGGCTACCGGGTGCTGACCGATCCGATATGGAGCAGGCGCTGCTCGCCGTCGCAGGCGGTCGGCCCCGAGCGGATGCACGAGGCGCCGGTGCCGCTGGAGGCGCTGCCCGCATTGGATGCGGTGCTCATCAGCCACGACCATTACGACCACCTGGACATGGACACGATCGTCGGGTTGGCACACAGCCAGCGTGCGCCGTTCGTGGTGCCACTGGGAGTTGGTGCGCACCTGCGCAAGTGGCGAATTCCCGACAGCCGCATCGTCGAGCTCGACTGGCACGAGAGCCATCGAATCGGTGATCTGACGCTGGTGTGCACCCCGGCCCGGCACTTCTCCGGACGGCTGCTCACTCGCAACACGACGCTGTGGGCGTCCTGGGTGATCATCGGTCCGCGCCACCGCGCGTTCTTCGGCGGTGACACCGGCTACACGAAGAGTTTCGCCGAGATCGGCATGGATCACGGGCCATTCGATCTCTCGGTGCTACCGGTCGGTGCCTACCACCCGGCGTGGCCGGACATCCACATGAACCCCGAAGAAGCCGTGCGGGCCCACCTCGACATCGCCGAAGCCGGTAAGGGACTTCTGCTGCCGATCCACTGGGCGACGTTCCGGCTTGCGCCGCACCCCTGGGCCGAGCCCATCGAGCGGCTGCTTGCCGCAGCCGATCCGGCGGGCGTCGAGGTGGTGGTGCCGCGCCCGGGCGAGCGGGTCGATCCCATGGCGCCCAACGCGCCATCGACATTCAACCCGTGGTGGCGGCGATAACCGGCTAGCGTACTGGCTGTGATCAGAGCCAGCACCGCATGTGCCTCGTTCGTCGCCATCGCGGCGGTGGTAGCGCTGCTCGCCGCCTGCGATTCCGGACCCGCCGAACAGGCCAACCCGTCGGCGCAAAGGACCGAGCCGACTCTCTCGGAAGTTCCGCCGCCGTTGGTACCCGCCATGCCGTTGCCGGACAACGCGATCGAGAATGCGGTTGCCAAGATCGACGGCCTCGCCGATGATCTGATGAAGAAGTCGGGCATCCCGGGAATGGCCGTCGCTGTGGTACACGGCGGAAAAGCCGTCTACGCCAAGGGCTTCGGGGTCAAGGACATCAAGACGGGTGACAAGGTCGACTCCGACACGGTGTTTCAGCTGGCGTCGCTGTCCAAGTCGATCTCCTCGACCGTGGCGGCTCAGCAAGTGGGCGCCAACGCGATCGGCTGGGATACGCCAATAGCGTCGAGGCTGCCGTGGTTCGCGCTGTCGGATCCCACCACCACCAAGATGGTCACCGTCGGCGACATGTTCTCGCACCGCTCCGGGTTGCCCGACCACGCAGGCGATGAAGTCGAGGACCTCGGTTACGACCGCCGCTACGTGCTCGATCGGCTGCGCGATCAGCCGCTCGACCCCTTCCGAATCTCCTACGCCTACACAAACTTCGGCTTGACATCGGGAGCCGAAGCGGTCGCTGTCAACGCGCGCAAGCCCTGGGAGGACCTCGCCGATGACGTCTTACTGAAGCCGCTCGGTATGACCTCCACGAGCTATCGCTTCTCCGACTTCGAAGCACGGAAGAACCGCGCGCTCGGCCACATCCATATAGACGGCAAATACGAAACGCTCTACGTGCGCGATCCGCAACCGCAGTCCCCGGCGGGTGGCGTGAGCTCGTCGGTCAACGACCTGACGCACTGGCTGGCGCTGATGCTGGCCGACGGCAGCTACGGGGGTAAGCAGATCGTCGACGCGAAAGCCCTGCTGCCCGCGCTGACTCCGCAGATTGTGTCGAGCCCGCCGAGCGAGCCCGCGATGCGCAGCGGTTTCTACGGCTTCGGCTTCAACGTCGGCACCACATCGGCGGCGCGAACGCAGCTGAGCCACTCAGGTGCGTTCGAACTCGGCGCCGGAACCAACTTCGTCATCATCCCGTCGGCCGACGTCGCGATCGTCGCCCTGACCAATGCCACCCCGTCCGGTGTGCCGGAGGCGCTCACTGCGCAGTTCGCCGACCTGGTGCAGTTCGGCGAGGTCCGGGAGGACTGGTACACGCTGTACAACAACGCTTTCAAGCAGATGGAGGAGCCGGTCGGCTCGCTCGTCGGCAAGAAGCCACCGGCGAATCCCGCTCCGTCCGAGCCGCGCGCGTCGTACGTCGGCACCTACAACAACGACTACTGGGGTCCGGCACGGGTCAGCGAGAAGGACGGCAATCTGCACCTCGACTTGGGCACGAAATTGAGTGTCCCGCTGATGAATTGGGACGGAAACGTCTTCACCTACGAATGGGTCAGCGAGAACTCACCGCCGGGATCGGTCGGAAAGGCGACGTTCGACGGTAACAAGCTGACACTCGAGTACTACGACGACATCGGCAAGGGGACATTCACCCGATGACGACCGTCGGCGCTGGCCGTCGGCGTCGTCGGGGCTGTCCGTCCTCGCGCGTGCATTCGACGGCGCTGTAGGGTGACCCCATGGGATTTCTAGACAAGGTCAAGGGCGTCGTATCGAAGAACGCCGACAAGGTCGAAACCGCCATCGACAAAGCCGGCGACGTCGTCGACCAGAAAACTCAGGGCAAGTACACCAGCCAGGTCAACAAGGTGCAGGACGCCGCGAAGAAGGCCGTCGACAAGACGGATCCGCAAACACCCTGACGGCACATGGCGAAACTTTCTGTCTCCGTTGACGTTCCCCTACCACCGGAAAAGGCGTGGGAATGCGCCTCCGATCTGTCGCGCTACAAGGAATGGCTGACCATCCACCGGGTGTGGCGTAGCAAGTTGCCCGAGACGCTGGAAAAGGGCACGGTCGTCGAGTCGATCCTCGAGGTGAAGGGCATGCCGAACCGGATCAAGTGGACCATCGTCCACTTCAAGCCGCCCGAGGCGATGACGCTCAACGGTGAAGGTGTCGGCGGCGTCAAGGTGAAGCTGATCGGAAAGGTCAAGCCTGCGGGTGACGGATCGACGGTCACGTTCGACGTCCATCTCGGTGGTCCCGCCCTCTTCGGTCCGATCGGGATGGTGGTCGCCGCGGCGCTCAAGGGCGATATCCGCGAGTCGCTGAACAGGTTCAAGAGCACGTTCGCCCCGGCATGACGGGCGGCCAAAAGTACGACTACGGCATTGATTTCGCTGCCATCGACGCGATCGACATCCACGCTCACATCGAGGCGGACGACCACGGCCACCACGCATACGACGACGAGCTGATTGCGGCCACCAAGCAGTACTTCAAGCTGACCTCGGAGCCGACCACCGTCGACGCCGTGGCCGAGTACTACCGGCAGCGCAACACGGCCGCTGTCGTGTTCACCATCGACGCGCAAACCGTGTCCGGGCATCCGCCCAACTCCGTCGAGAATCTGATCGAGGGCGCCGCGCGCAACAACGACGCGCTGATCCCGTTCGGCACCGTCGACCCACTGACCGGCGAGCAGGCCGTACACGGTGTGCACAGGCAGGTGGAGCTGGGCGTGAAGGGCTTCAAGTTCCACCCCAGCCTGCAGGGCTTCCAACCCAACGACCGCGCCTACTACCCGATTTACTCCGCGATCGCCGATGCCGGCGTGCCCGCGCTGTTCCACACCGGCCAGACCGGCATCGGATCGGGACTGCCCGGCGGCCACGGTGTCAAGCTGCGGTATTCAGATCCGATGCTGCTCGACGACGTCGCCGCCGACTTCCCGCAGCTGACGATCGTGATGGCGCACCCCGCCGTGCCGTGGGTCGACGCGCAGATTGCGATCGCCACACACAAGGCGAATGTGTATGTCGACCTGTCGGGCTGGTCGCCGAAGTACTTCCCGCCGCAGCTGGTCCGCGCGGCCAACCGGGCGCTGAGCACCAAGGTTCTGTTCGGCACCGACTACCCCTACATCGAGGTGGACCGCTGGCGGCGCGACTTCGAGACGCTGGACATGAAGCCCGAGGTACTGCCGCTCATCTTCAAGGAGAACGCGCTGCGGGTACTCGGGGTCACGTCCTAGCGCCTTGTACCTGTCCCTTGCCCAAGGTGTCCAGCAGTTCGCGATAGGGACCCACCAGGTATGCGGTGTCTCCGGCGATCAGCTTCGTGTCGCGTCGCGGGTGCAGCCGAACGGGCGTGCCGGGTCGAGCAATGGCGATCACGCGGGTCTGGGTCGACAGGTCCGCCATCTTCGTGCCGTCCAGGTCGCTGCTCAGCTGCACATCGACACCTCCCACCATGAATGAGCGCTGCCCCACCGAGAAAGTGCCGAGCACCTGCAGGCCGAGCGCAGCCCCGATGAACCACGGTGCGGCGAGATCGACTGTGGAACGGACCTTTTCGAAGCCAAAGCGCTGAGCCACGGCTGCCCCGAGGGTACGGTCGTAAACCCGCAGAACGACGGGCACGTCACGGTCGCCCAGCATCTCGTGCAACACGATGCCGGTTTCGATGTTGACGATGTCGTCCTGGGTCAGCACCGCGACAGCGCGGGCCTGGTGGATGCGGGCCGATTCCAGCGTCTCGCGAAGCGTCGAGTCACCGAAGATCACCGGCACATTCAGTTGCGCGGCCGTCGACAGGAAGCGGTTGTCGTCGTTGCGTTCGATCACCGCCACGTCGTACCCGGCGCTCACCAGGTCGCTGACGACTCGGATGCCGAACGATCCAAGGCCGACGACGATGATGTGGTCGCGTAGATGGCGCACCCGCCGGCGACCCGACGAGTACGACAGCCGTCGTGACAGCAGCACATCGGCCACGAAGGCGACGAGTATCGCTGTCGTGGTCACACCCGCGAACATCAGCAGAATGCCGAACAGCCGCAGCCACGTCGGTTGCTCGATGAAACTGAAGTCGCCGTATCCGACGGTGGCAATCGTCTCGGTCGAGAAGTACAGCGCGTCGATCCAGCTCATCCCCGGCGGCCGTTGGTAGGTGAATCGAAGCAGCACCGTCGCGCAGATCAGCAGCGTTGTCGATGCCGCCAGTGCGCGGTAGAACATCGGATTCAGATCCTCGCGGAATGCCCGGGCCGCGTCGATCGCTCGGCGAACCGCCGAACGATGCAGCCGAGTGGTGGCGAACGGCTTCGCGATCGCAATGCCTTGTGCGGCGAGCTCGTCGGCGGTGCCGATCATCGCGGTCCAGTCACCCTGGTGAACACGCAGATCGCGGCCGGGACAGGCCACCACGTCCCCCGGGTTGCGCGACTTGTCGCCGTGGATCACCGCGACCGGCGCGAGATCGCCGTATATGTCCCGCAGTGTGCCGTCGCGCGGCACGACCGCCCCGGAGATGACGAAGTCGACGCCTGCGGCCGAAATGGTGTGGGTGGTGCGGGCCAGGCACGCCTCGACGACCGATGGCGCTGCGAGATCGGCGACGTCCAGGATTGCGCCGGCTCCGTTGTCCTCCGCTACTGCGGTTCGAAGGACGCTGTTGGCGAGTCGGGCCACCACGCGCACGGTCGGATTGGCCTGCCGGGCCAACAGCGCTATCTCGAGGTTCAGGTCGTCGTCATCGTCGGCGCAGATCACCGCCTGCGCGTCGGCCACGCCGGCGGCGGCCAAGTCGTCAGGCGACTGCACGGAGGCGACGCGCGCTCCGGCGTTGTTCAATTCGTCGACGATCCGGATCCCCAGCGCGTCGTCGCCGCAGACGATGAAGTGGCCCACCATGCGAGCACGCTACTGAAGAAAACCTCGCCGCGACGGGTGAAGATGGGTCATGGTCGATAGCCCGAAGACGTACATCAAGGCATGTATCAACGGCGCCCGCACCCCCGACCAGCACGCGAATCTGCCGGTAACCCCCGAGCAGCTCGCCGCTGCGGCCCTGGCCGCTCACCTGGCCGGCGCCAAGGCGGTGCACATGCACCCCAAGACCACCGAGGGCGTCGACTCGCTGGAGCCGGAAGTCGTCGGGGCGGCGGTCGAGGCGGTGCGGCATGCCGTCCCCGGACTACCGCTGGGGGTGACGACGGGCTTCTGGGCGCTGTCGGATCCCGACGAGCGGCTGCGCACGGTGCAAGGCTGGGAGGTGCTGCCCGACTTTGCGTCGGTGAACTGGCACGAGCCCGGTTCTGAGCCATTGGCGCACCAGCTGCTTCAAATGGGGGTCGGCGTCGAGGTCGGCATCTTCCACGCCGAGGCGGCGGCGTCCTGGGCGAAGTCGGATATGGCCGCTCACTGCATGCGGGTGATGGTCGAACTCGGTCCCGACGGCGACACCGACACCGCCGACGATGTCCTCAGCGAGGTACTTGCGGCCGGCTCGCCTGCCCCGGTGTTGCTGCACGGCCTTGACGAAAGTTGTTGGCCGCTGCTGGAGCACGCGGGATTGCGCGGAGTGCAGGCCCGGATCGGCATGGAGGACACCCTGCTGCTGCCCGACGGCAGCACTGCGCCCGACAACGCGGCGCTGGTGTCGGCTGCGGTGGCTCTGCTCAGTCGGTAGGAGCGGCCAGCGCGAAGTCGGCGTAGTCGAATCCGGGCACCACGACACAGCTGACAAGGGATGGCTCGTCGTCGCGCGGCCGGGCTCGCTGCCAGTGTCCGGCCGGGACAACCAGCTGCGGATTCTCTCCGGCGATGATGTCGGCACCCAGCAGATGCGTTGCGGCGCTTCTCTGTTCGGTCCCAATTTCCAGCAGCAGCGGGCTGCCACGGTGGTAAAGCCACAACTCCGCGCTGCGCACGGTATGCCAAGCCGATTGCTGACCGGGCATGAGCAGGAACAGGATGGCTGTTCCGGCGCTGCGTGAACCGGCGTAGTCCGGCGGCAGCGCGGACTGGGGCGTCGTCAGCGGACTGCGCCACGTCTCGGAGAACCAGCCACCCTCCGGATGGGGGGACAGGTCGAGCCGCTGCGCCCAGTCGGGAAGTTCGCTCATCGCATTACCGCCCTCAATGTGGTGTCAAAGTCCCACACTAGAGACGATGTCGAACGTCACGGCGCCGATTGTGCTGATCCACGGTCTGTGGTTGTCGGCCGATAGCTGGCGGGCCTGGGTCCAGAGGTATCGATCCGCGGGCCACATCGTGCACGCGCCGGACTGGCCGGCAGATACCGGAATCGGATTGGCCGAAGCCACCGAGCACTTCGACGCGTTCGTCCGCTCCCTGCCCGACGTGCCGATCATCATCGGCCACTCGATGGGCGGGTTGATCACCCAGTTGCTGCTCGACCGCGGACTCGGACGCGCGGGAGTCGCCATTGCGCCGTCGAAGCCGCGCGGGGTGCTGCGGGCCCCGCTGTCGATGTGGCGGTCGGCATGGCCGTGGCTGCGTGACCCGCGCAACCGAGGCAAAGCCGTACCGATCAGCGCGGCCCACTTTCACTATGTTTTCGCCAATACAATTCCGCGGGCCGACTCCGATAAATGGCATTCCGAGTTGGCGATACCGGCTCCCGGCACGGCGCTGTTCGACGTGTCCACCGCCGATCTCCTGCCGAAGTCCAAGGCGGCGAGCGTCGTCGACTTCGCGAACCCCGACCGCGCACCGCTGCTGCTCGTCGCGGGCGACCGTGACCACGTCATGCCCGCGTCGGTGGTCTACGAGAACTTCAATCGCTACCGCCGTTCGTCGGCGCCGACGGACTTCAAGGTCTTCCGGGGCAGCCCGCACCTCATCACCGTCCTCGACGGCTGGGAAGACGTGGCGGATCACGCGCTGACCTGGACCGCGGTCCATACCCGATAGTCTCATCGCATGGTTCGACTGAGCCCCGGCTGGCTGGTCGCGGTCTGCGCCGCGATTCTCGCGGTAGCGGCATGGCTGCCATGGCTGACCACTCGTGCAGCGGGTGGTGGTCGCGCCAATGCTGTCGGCGGGGTAGTGGGAAACCTGACGTTGCCGCCGCACTTCAGCGCCGGTCAGCTCATCGCGCTGTTGGCATCGACGCTGATCGTCGCGGGCGCGATGGCGGCGCGTGGGCTGTCAGCGCGCGTGGCTTCGTCTGCGGCGCTGGCGATCTCGGTACTGATCGCCGTTCTGACAATGTGGTATTACCGGCTCTACGTGCACGCACCGGTGTCCGCAGGCTACGGCTTCTACATCGGCGCGGCCGTGACGTGCTTGGCGATCGTGCTGTCGGTGTGGGCCATGGTGGCGGCGTGGTCGGCAGTCGGGCGGCGGTCATGAGCGGCTTCGTCGAGCCGGTGACGTTGACAGGCGAGCAGTGGGTGACCCTGGAACCCCTTAGCCGTGAGCATGTTTCGGAGATCGCGGTGGCGTCGGAAGATGGCGACGTGGGCAGTCTCTGGTTCACCGGCGCGCCGTCTCCGCAGACCGCGTCGCAGTGGGTCGACATGCGGCTCGGTCTACAGAAGCCCGACACCGGTCTGACCTTCGTCGTGCGCCGCATCGACGGCACCCTGATCGGTTCGTCGAGCTACCTGAACGTCGACGCGCCGAACCGCCGACTCGAGATCGGCAACACCTGGTACGGCGCCTCTGCCCGGCGCAGCGGCGTCAACACGGAGACCAAGCTACTGATGCTAGGCCACGCGTTCGACGTGTTGAATTGTGTGGCAGTCGAATTCCGTACACACTTCTTCAACTTCGCCAGCCGCACGGCGATCGAGCGGCTCGGCGCGAAACTGGACGGGATTCTGCGCAGCCATCAGCTAGTACCGGACGGAACGCGGCGGGACACCGTGGTGTACTCGATTCTGGATGTCGAATGGCCCACCGTGCGTACGCATTTGCAGTTTCTCCTGACCCGCCACGGCTAAGCACCGAGACTGCGGCCAGATCGCAGAATCTGCCCGGATCGCGATCTGTCCGCAGTCTCGAAGGCGTGCTTACTCGGCGTCGACTGTCGTCGGAATGCTCTTCTTGCCTGCGCCGTGTTCGATGTCGATCTTGCGTGGCTTCGCACGCTCGGCCAACGGGATCGTCACCGTCAGAACGCCGTTCTCGTAGGTAGCCGAGATCTTGCTCGTGTCGATGCCTTCACCCAATGACAGCTGGCGTCGGTAGCTGCCGAAGAAGCGTTCGTTGGTCAGCCATTGGACGGATTCATCGCTGCGGGCGGTGCGATGCGCCGAGATCGTCAAGGTGCCGTTGTCGACGTCCACGTCGACCGAGCCCGGATCGACGCCGGGTAGATCGGCGGTCAACACATAGTGGTCGTCGAGCTTGCACAGATCCATCGGCATGAACCGAGGAGTGCGATTCGATCCGGTCTGGCTGGTCAGCAAGTTACGGGTCACGGCGTCAAGGTCACTGAACGGATCAAAACGAAGCACAGCAATTCACCTCCTATGTCGACTCAGAGCCCGCCACCCTGGCGGGCGACCAAATCACTGTGCGCCAGCGATATTAGCACTCTCGATGTGAGAGTGCTAGATCGCGGTGACCTCATTTCCATGTAGCGGTCGGCTGCACTGGTCGCAGGTCATGACCGCGGAAAACCGCTGGTCGCAGGCCGTATGTGTGACTATCACCGCCGGGCCCTCCGGCTCGCGGAACCACCGCTGGGCCCACTGCAGCGCGAATATCAGCACCGGAAAAAGGGCGCGGCCCTTCTCAGTGAGCCGGTAACGGTTGTCGGTGTCGTCCAACACCTCGTTCGCCACGAAGATCCCCATGCGGTCCGCGATCGATCCCGGCGGAGCGTTGAGCTGTGTCTGAAAGTCGGTGAACCGGCTGACCCCGACGAACGCGGCGACCAGGATCGCAAACGACCACCGGTTTCCGAGCACGGTCATGGTCTGCGGGAAAAGGCCGGCCTGTCTCGTCGCCGACCGTCGCCGCGTGACGGCGGCCGGTATCGACCGCGGCCATGAGCCACTCGGGCCCCATTGCGCGACAACGTCTTTCTCGCTGACGGTCTCACCGCAGGAACCGCAGCTGACCAGCGGCGCGAAGTTCTCGCCGCAGACGGTGTGCCGCATGAGGGGCACCGGGTCCTGGTGGTCGGGGACCCAGACGCGCTCCCAGTTCCAGATCGACACCAGCATCGGCCACAACGAGCGGCTGCGCGCCGTGGTCAGGTACTCAGAACGCGGCGGGTTGGTCTGGTAGACCCAGGGTTTCACCAACTCGTTGTCTGCAAGCGATCGGAGCCGGCTCGACAGCACCGAGTGCGAGATCGGCAGGCGGGACCGGAAATCGCCGTACCGGGTGGCGCCCATGAGCGCCTGCTGCACCACCAGCAGCGTCCACTCGTCGCCGAGCAGACCGAGCATCCGGGCAACCGCGTTGGGCGCGGGCTGCGCCACCTACAGCCCGATCGCGGCAGGCGCGTCGTCGGCCTCATGCCAGCGCCGCAGCGACGACCCGTCGGCCCACGTGGAGTGGGTCCCGCTCGAGATCCGCTCCGGTAAGCGCAGTTTGCACACCGGGCCGTCGGTGACCCTCGCGGCGTCGAACACCAGGCAGTAGGACGCGTCATCGTTCATGTCGGTGGTCAGGGTGACCAGGTAGCCGTCGTCCTCACCATCGCTGCCGACGCGCGGCGCCACGGCGGTTTCGCTTCCGTACACACCGTCGTCGAAGGCGTAGCGTTCCTCCGCCCCGGTCTGCACGTCGTGTTTGACCAGCCCGTCGAACAGGAACCAGCCGGGCTTCCCCGTGGCCGCGTAGGTGTAGCGGTAGTCGCGACCGCCGTAGGCGGCGTTGATCATGCCGAACTCGGTGATGCTGTCGGTCAGCTGCTCCTCGGTGGTGGCGCCGGTGACTAGGTTGAAACGCCAGCGACGCAGCCGCGTCTGCAGCCGGTCGAGGGCGAGGAACCGGAATGCCTTGTCCCATCGGCTTCCTGTCAGGCTGTCGACGGGCGCAGGGTCGCCCTCGTAGAAGCCGTCGAGCACGATCTCCTCGCCGTCCTCGTAGGCGTTGGTGAAGTGCAGCACGAACGTCGGGTCAGCCTCGAACCACGTGATGTCCTGCGGGCCGCCGCGTCGCGGGATGACCGCGAAGCGCGAAGGCACGTCCGGATGGAACCCGGGCAGGTGGATGTTCGCCTCCAGCAGCTTGGGATCCCAGAACAACGGAAAGTCGTTGAGGATGGCGTAATTGGGCGTGAACGCCATGTCGTGCGGCAACCGTGGACCCGGGAGCGGGATATCGGTGAGGTGCACCAGATCGTTGTTGGCGTCGACCACGCCGTAGCGCATGTACGGGGCCTGCTTGCTGTAGGTGAAGAACAACAACTCGTCGGTGGCGTCGTCGACCTTCGGATGCGCCGAGACCCCCCAGTCGAACGGGAACCTCCCGTTGAAATCTTCTTTACCGGTGGTCTCGGCGGTGAACGGGTTGACGCGGTAAAGATCGCCGCACTGATAGAAACTTGTCAGCGCGGTGCCGCGGTGCACGGTGACGTCGGTGCTCGACGCGTCCTTCATCAACGTTCGCGCGCTCCAGCCGTAGTCGCGCTTGGCGACCTGCACCGGCTCGGCCAGACCGGGCCACAGGGCGCCACCGGCTTCGGCTTCGGCCGCCAGCCCGTCGGTGCGAACGAATCGGTTGCGGTAGAACGCTTTTCCGTCCCGGAAACCGACGACGTGGATCATGCCGTCGCCGTCGAACGGGTGGTAGAACTTCAGCGACGGATGCAGCGGGTTCTCGGTGTTGCGCAGATAGACTCCGTCGAGATCTCGCGGAATTTCGCCTTCGACAGCGATGAGATCATCGGCATCCCACTCCGTGGTCTGCGGCCGCCACGGCCCCGTGCGGTACGGGTGGTCGTCGTCTTGCGGCAGCGTCGACAAAAACTTGCCAACGACTTCTACATCCATCAGAACTCCTTCGCCGATCCGACGACGAAACTCACCGTGGTCGCGGTGCTGCCGCCGAAGTTCAACGTGCCGAACGTCTTTGCGCCGTCGACCTGATATTCGCCGGCAGTGTCGCTGACCTGCTTGGCGGCGTCGAGGAGCATGCGCACACCCGACGCGCCGACGGGGTGTCCGCCGCCGATGAGGCCGCCGCTGGGGTTGATCGGCAGCGCCCCGCCGATCTCGATCTCGCCGTTCTCAATGGCCTTCCACGATTCGCCGGGACCAGTGAGCCCGATGTGGTCGATGGCGAGGTATTCGCTCGGCGTGAAGCAGTCGTGCACCTCGAACCCGTCGACGTTGTCGAGGGTCACATTGGCTCGGTCGAAGGCGTCGAGCACCGCACCGCGCACGTGTGGCAGAACGTAAGGCCCGTCCGCGGATCGGTCGAGCTTGTGCTGCAGGCCGAGGCCGACGGTGCGATGGCCCCAGCCGTCGACCCGTCCGATGGGGCGGACACCGGGATGATTGCGCAGGAAGTCGTCGGTGACCAGCACTACGCCCGCGGCTCCATCGGTCATCTGGCTGCAGTCGAAACGACGCAGCCTGCCTTCGATGACGGGGTTGACCTCGTCGTCGAGGGTGGCGTCACCGTCGCGCCCGGCACGCAGGTCGGGAATCGTCCAATTGCGCGTCTGCGCATTGGGGTTCGACAGGGCGTTGGCGAAGTTCAGCGCGGCGATCGCCCGCAGGTGGGATTCGTCCAGGCCGTACCGCTGGTCGTATTCGTCGGCGACGCGGGCGAACATGCTCGGCCACATGAACGTGGCGTCGGTGCCCTCGTGCCCGATCCATGCCGCAGCGCCGAGGTGTTCGGCGGCGGCGTCGCCCGGCACCGTCTTCTCCAGCTCGAGGCCGACCACCAACGCGGACTCGTACGCACCGGACCGGAGATCGGCGATCGCGGCCAGGGTCGCGACGCTGCCGGAGGCGCACGCCGCCTCGTGGCGCGAAGACGGTGTGTCCCAGAGCCCTTCGTGCACGGTCGCGGGCATCGCGCCGAGGTGGGCCTGGCGGGCGAACAGCTCACCGAAGGCGTTGGCGACGTGCACGACGCCGATCGCGCCTGCGTCCATCCCCGCGGCGGTGAGGGTGGCGTCGACCACTTCGCGGGTCAGGTCGGCGAAATCGAGGCATTCGCGGGTCAGGTTGCGGCTGAAGTCGCTTTGATAGCCGCCGAGAATCCAGACGTTGGTGGTGCTGCCCATAATCGGACGATACTACAACTAACAGAGTGACTGGCTGTGATCAGCGAGGAAGGCAGGGCGGCCCCGCCGGCTCGTAGTCTGAACCGGCGGAACCTCGGCCGGTGCGGTGGTCGACCGCCGCACCCGCCTGACGCGCAGCATTGCCAGGCTCAGCGCACGACAAACGTGATCAGGCACTTGATACGCGTCCCGCCCGGTGTGTGTGTCGGCACCGGAACGGGAACACACCGGTCATGACCGAATCGTCGAACTACGATCTGGCCGCGCGGATGGCCGAGCTTGCCCGCACCGCGGCGGCGCCGCGCACCGTGAACGAGGTGCTCAGCGATGTCACGGCGACCGCTCAGGAGCTGATCCCCGGGGTCGACACCGCCGGTGTGCTGATGATCGGCAAGGGCGGCAAGTGGGCCTCGTTCGGCGGCACCTCCGACCTGCCGCACAAGCTGGACGAATTTCAGATGGCGCACGGCGAGGGACCCTGCGCCGAGGCGGCGCTCAATGAGGTGATTGTGCGCACCGACGACTTCCGCAACGAAGAACGATGGCCGAAGTATTCACCCGAGGCGGTTCGACTCGGCGTGCTCAGCGGGCTGTCGTTCAAGCTGTACACGGCCAACCGCACCGCGGGGGCGCTCAACCTGTTCGCATTCGAGCCGCAGGCGTTCGACGGGGAGGCCGAGACGATCGGCATTGTGCTGGCCGCCCACGCCGCCGCGGCGATCCTGGCCAGTCGTGAAGGCGAGGAGCTGCAGTCCGCGCTGTCCACCCGCGACCGCATCGGTCAGGCCAAGGGCATCATCATGGAGCGTTACGCCGTCGACGACATGCGCGCGTTCGAGATGCTTCGCAAGCTCTCGCAGGACAGCAACACCAAGCTCGTGGATGTCGCGATGCGCGTCATCGAGACGCGTGGTGACGGGAACAGGTGACCGGCGTCCCGCTATGACTCCCCGGCGCGGGGAATGACGCGCAGGTCGCCATCACCGCTCCGGCGTTCGTCTGCGCGCTCGTTGCCGGTAAAAACCAGAACGGTCGGTTCAGGAATCTGAGTCGAGATCGGCGAGAGCCTGGCGGGCGGCTTCCAGTTCGGCTTCAAGCGCGGCGACTTTGGCGGCCTGTTGAGAGCGCGCTTCTTCGATGACCTCATCGATCGGGGTGGAGAGGTCTTCGTGCAGTTCCCTGGCCGCGCGGGAGACGGCGGCGGCGGCGACCGCGAGGTTGCGTGCCAGGTAGGTGGTGCCCCGCTTGAGCTCGGCGCGCCATTCGCCGTCGGCGGTACCAGTGACGGTGAGGGTCAGCTCGAGAGTCTTGGTCTTCTTGCCGGGAGCCTTCTTGGCGGGGCTCTTTTTCACAGTGGAAACCGAGACGTCGGGAGTGTTGACATCGGCGGGCGGGGCCTCTGCCGGCAGGGTGTCTACAGTCATCGTTACGGCTTTCTCCTTCTTGGTGCGGCCCCGCAGTGAGCGGGACGGCGTGACCATTCATTAGAACACACGTTCGAAAGTCTGAGCGCAGCTGTAGCTCGGCCGCCGCGCAGCGGCGTTTAGCGGCCGCAAAGGCGGGCGGGCATATGACGCCGACGAAAATAACCCTTGACCTGGTTATCCGTGAGGAGTAGAACGAAATTGCTCCGTAGGCCATCTGACGTCGAGAAGGGTTGCCGAGCAACCGAAGGCACACGATATTCCGAAAAAGGGGTATTGCTATGCAACGTCATCCGGAACTCGATGAGCAGTACGCCGTTGTGCACTCCATCAACGGCAACGGCGACAAGGCACGATCCCGGCAGGATCGACAAGCGGTCGACGGGAACTCGACTGCAGCCGACGGTGTCGACATCGACGGCGCGGTGCTGGAGCGAAACCTCCAGGACGAGGTGACGGCAGCCGTCGCCATGATCACCGATCATCGGGCGGACATCGAACAGGCCAAAGGCATGTTGATGCTCGTCCACGGAATGGCTGACCCACAGGCTGCCTTCGAGCTGCTTCGGTGGAGGTCCCAAGAGACCAATACGAAGCTGAGAGTTCTTGCCCGACAGGTGGTTGCCGATTTCGTCGGCGTCAGCGGCCGTGAAACGCTGCCAGCTCAATCGACCTACGACAAGCTGTTCCTGACCGCACATCTGCGCGTCGAATCGGATGCCGAGTCGGAGGAAGACACGGGATAAGTGCCCCCGGCAGGATTCGAACCTGCGACACCGGCTTTAGGAGAGCCGTGCTCTATCCCCTGAGCTACGAGGGCGCGACGCAGGGAGCTTACCGTGCACCCAGGTTTCCACTCGCTGCGCAGCGGAAACACTGCACCTATGAGCGCAACACGCAAAGCCAAGGCCGAGTTCGATCGCGTCGTCGGTCGGGCCAAAGAAGAGATCGGTGACGCGACCGGAAACGCCCGGCTGCGCAACGAGGGTCGGTCCGATCAGGCGCGGGCCCGGATGCGCAAGACGGGCCAACGGGTGAAGGACGCGCTGCGCGGACGCAAGTACTAGGCCGCAGGCCGCGGCTTCTGCTCGAGCAGCGATCCCTGCTGCCCGCACAGCGCGACCACCGCCACATGGCAGCGTCGCGATGACCATTGCGGGTAGTCGCCGCGCACCCATTGCGCGAAAGCCGCAGGACAGCAGGCCACTGTGATGACCAGTTGTCGTGCGCGGGCTATCGGACCGGTGGTGCTCGCCATGAAGACGTGAAATTCCCGTCGTCCGCCGGTTCAAACGCACGGCGACGATCCGGTCAGCGCAGTTCTTCGATCACCTTCGAGAACGCCTGCGCGTGCTTGTCCTGGACGATCAGGTAGCTCACGCCGTATGTGTCGCGATACCCGCGGACGGTGTCGGCCATCTCGCTCGCAGAGCCCGACAGCACGGCGGCCGTCTGCATCAACTCATCGTCGGAAAGAGCGGGCAGCGCTCGACGAATTATCGACAGGTCTGGCTTGCCCGACCCGTCTCTGGGCAGCGCGGTGATCGCAAGGTTGAGCTCGAGGTCGTCGAAGCGGTCGCCTGCGGCGTTGCGGACGAAGTCGACCCGCTCGGCCAGCGCATCCTGATCCCCGGTGATCCGTTGACCTCCGGTCAGCCCGATGATGTTCGCCTGCCGTGCCGCCACCGTCAGCAGCCGGTCCCCGTTGCCTGCGATCAGGACCCGCACGTCGGGCAGGTGCTCGGCCATGTACTCCGTCACGTGTGCCAGGTAGTCGATTCGCTCGCGTGCGCTGGGATACCGCAGCTCGGCTGCCTCGAACTCGTGTTGCGCATAGCCCGCGCCCAGCCCCAACTCGAACCGGCCGCCGGACAGGTCGCGCAGCGCGGCCACGTCGCGCGCCAACAGCGCAGGCTTGTAGAAACACGCGTTGAGCACGAACGTGCCCATGCGCAGCGTCTTGGTCGCCGCGGCCGCCGCCATCAGCGTGGGAAATGGCGCCGGTGCGCCGATGTGGTCGGGCAGGTGCAGCACGTCGAAGCCGAGGTCCTCCGCTCGGCGGGCCTCGTCCTGAACCGACGATAATGACTTGGCGCCCCGCAGGCCGACGCCGAACCGGAAATCCTTGGCCACCCCATGATGTTAGGCATCCGAAACAATTGCTTCCGCGGGCATGTTTGACGGCGACCGGATCGGTCAATTCTGACCCGCTAGTCTTCGCGGCCCAGCGGAGCACACCGCTCAAGGAGCCACCGCGCGATCCGGCCCGTCGAGAGATCCCTCCGGCGGGCCGGATCAATACTTTGAGGCAGTCATGGCCAGCCACCCCACCTTCGGCGTCGAGGAAGAGTTCCTGCTCGTCGACCCCGACAACGGCGAACCGGTCGCCCGCAACGCGACCGTCGCCGACCGCGCCAAGGCGCGCGGCGTCGACCTCCAGCTCGAGCTGACCAGCTGCCAGGTGGAGACCGCGACCGACGTGGCTGACACCAGCGACAAACTTCGCGACGAGCTGACTCGGCTGCGCCGCATCGCCGCAGAGGCGGCCGAGGCCGACGGCGCACGACTGCTCGCCGTCGCTCTGCCACCGACGGTCCCGCACCAGTTCCCGATCACCGACAAGCCGCGCTACCGCAAGATCGCCGAGCGGTTCGGGATGATCGCCCACGAGCAGGGCATCTCCGGCTGCCATGTGCACGTCGCCGTCCCTGACCGCGAAGCCGCGATCCGCGTGGGTAATCGGTTGCGGCCGTGGCTGCCGCTGCTGCTGGCGCTGACCGCGAATTCAGCGGTGTACCGCAACACCGACACCGGATACGCCAGCTGGCGAGGCATCCTCTGGCAGCGCTGGCCCAGTGCGGGCCCGCCGCCGGAGTTCGAGTCCGCAGCCGAGTACGACGCCGTCGTGCACATGCTGCAGGAGACGGGCGCGATGCTGGACGACGGCATGGTCTATTGGGATGTCCGTCCGTCGGCGAACTTCCCGACGGTCGAGGTGCGCGTCGCCGATGTTCCCGCAACCGTTGCTGAGACTGTCCTGCTCGCGGCGTTGGTCAGGGGCGCCGTGATGACGGCGCTGGAGGCGGAGCAGCGCGGCGAGAGCCTGGCCCCGTTGGCACCGCACGCTCTTCGGGCCGCGTATTGGAAGTCGGCGCGCGAAGGGCTCGACGGTAACGCGGTCGACCTGACCGAAAGCCATGCCGCTGTGCCTGCGCTGGAACTGCTGAACCGGCTGATCGATCACGTCCGGCCCGCGCTCGAGACGGTCGGCGACTACGACATGGTGCGCGGCGAGCTTGCCCGTGTCGCGGAGGTCGGCAACGGCGCGATGCGCCAGCGGCGGACCTGGCAGCGCAGCCACGACATCGACGACGTGCTCGCCGAGGCGGCGGCCGCAACGCTGGAGTGACCGTCAGACCAGGGGCAGTTCGGCGAACGCGGGGCTGGTCGGCGTCGCCGATCCGCCGCCGGGCTCGACGGTGAAAGCCAGCGCCTGCGAGTCGCCGAGATCCGGCAGCACGGCGGTGGTCGACGGCGCGACAGCCTTGGCGTCCATCGTCCCAGCCGACTGCGGACCCTTGTCGCCGACGAGCCACATCTGGTAGACGGTGCCGGACTTCGGCGGTGGAACGTTGTTCATCACCAGCACGGCCGCGTCCTTCTCGTGGGAGAACACCAGGGTGGCCCTTCCGCCGCCGGGTATGTCTCCCGACACCGTCCGCACATCGGGCGCGGCGAAGATCTGCTCGGCGGTCGACGTCGCTGGAGCCGGCCGCATCGCATACCCGACACCGAGGGCGGCGAGCCCGACGGCGAGCACCGCGGCCGCTGCCAAAACAGTTGTGCGCCAACGATTCGTGCGTTTGGTCGACAACTGGCGCACCGGGTCTTCGGCGACGGTCGCGAGCAGCCGGTCGCGCATCGTGGCGGGTGGCTCGACCGCCGTCGCGGCCGAGACGAAAGCCATCGTCTCGTGCACGGCGCGCACCTCTGCGGAGAACGCCTCCGCCACCTCGGGCGGGGCGTCGGCGAGTTGGCGTTCGACTTCGGCGCGTTCGGAATCGGTCATCGCATGCAGCGCGTACGGCGTCGCCAACGCGATCAGATCGGGAGTCATCGGATCAGTCATGCGAGCCCCAGACACTTGCGCAGTCCGCGGATGGCGTCGCGCATCCGCGACTTGATGGTCGCGAGATTGGCCGTCAGGTGCTCCGAGACCTGGACGTAGGTCAGCCCGTCGTAGTAGGCCAGCTGGATGCACTCCCGCTGCACGTCGGTCAGCGAGCCGAGGCAGTCGGTGACCTGCTGGCGTTCGTCGCGCAGCACGACCGCATCGGCGACGTAGTCGGCGGGTACCTCGACGTTGGCCGCCCCGTATCGGGACTCGCGCTGGCCGGCCGCCTGCTCGGATCGCACCCGGTCCACGGCGCGCCGGTGCGCAACCGTGAGCAGCCAGGCCAGCGGCGAGCCCGCATTGGAGTCGTAGTTGCCCGCGGAGCGCCATACCTGCAGGTAAACGTCCTGAGTCGTCTCCTCGCTGTAGCCGGGATCGCGCAGCACGCGGCTAACCAGGCCGAACACCCTTGCTCGGGTCAGGTCATAGAAGGCGGCAAACGCGTCGACATCCCGCTGGGCCACCTGGTGCAGCAACGCAGAAAGGTCGGTGGTCACGAGCGGTAGCCTAGCTACCCCCGCCGTGATCGTCACGATATTCGCAATCTGGGCGGTTTAGGAATGAAAAATGAAGTACGAGAACAGTATTCACGGAATCGCGGTGTCAGCAGTGAAATCCTGCCCCCGATGGAAGCCAGCCACAGCCCCCGCCACGCGCACACGTCACCGAAAAGGTTCGGGCGGTGTGTCCGTGCCCACAGGCCGCGGTCCATTATCGTTCCCCGGTTAGCGGGATCGGCCTTGAACTGATGCAACTGGTGATCTCCGACCGCCTCGAAGAACACGTCGACTCCGCAAAGAGCCACGCCCGCAACGAAACCCGGCAGCAATACCGTGGCGTGGGCCCGGCAACGACATCGTGATGGCCTGAATGGCTACGCGTTCGCCTGGGGACAGCAAGCCGGCCGAGGTCGACGCTCACAGCTGTTCGACCCTTTCCTTCTCGCGCTCGTCAGCCTTCTCAGCGGCATCGGGCCGCGGTTCGATTGGAACGCGACGCAGCCGTAGGGTGATGCCCTGCACGCGACTGCCCAACGAACCCATCAGTGGTGCGACCGGCGCCGTCAACTGAAGTCGAAGTACCTGACGAACATTGGCGGGCCGCCTTGCGCCCCGCATCGTCGCGACGAATGCGGGCTGATTCTCCCTGTGCAGCGAAATGGTCACGTTGAGTTCGGCATCCGGCCGCGGTGCCCGCACCAGGTAGTAACCATCCACCGCGTTGAACGGCGAAACGTAAAGCTTCTTCATCACCATCGCGGGCACGCCGGCGTCCGGGGGCAGCAGATAGGCGTGCCTGCCGCCGTAGGTGTTGTGCACCTCCGCGATCACGTGGCGCAGCACTCCGTCCGCGTCATGACACCAGAACAGGCTCAGCGGATTGAACGCATAGCCGAGGACCCGCGCCTGCAGAAGCGCGGTGACGGTACCGCCGCGCAGGTCGATGCCGTGGTCGGCGAGGAAGTTGTCGACTCGTTGCCGCAGTGTGTCTTCGGGTGCGCCGTCGAGGTGATCGCTGGCCTCGAACCGGGCGAACGGCCGGAGCCATCGCGGCAAGTCCGGCAGCCGGTCGACGTCGACATACCAGCTGTAGCTCCGGTGTTCGAAGTAGTGGTGCACCGGTGCGCGGCGCAGATGCGTGATGCGGGTGCGGTAGAGGGCAGGTGTCAGCACGGCACAACCTCCCCTCGCCGATCACTGCTCGGCCACGTCGCGCCAAGGCGTTTGGCCGCTCGTAACTCGGACGCCGCGCCGTCCTCGTGGAATCCCCACCCGTGGTAGGCACCGGCGTCGACGATCTTGTCGTCGTTCAGTTCCAATAGACGACGGCAGTCAGCCTGGCTCAACGTGACCCGGTCGCGGCCCGACAGCAGATATGCCGCCGTCAGCCCTGCGACCCCGCTACCGATGACGGCGATGGAGCGCCCGCTTGGCTCATTTTGTTCCACAACTGGGTATTCGGAGCGGCCCGCGTGCCGGATGGCGCTATTTCGAAGCTGATTTCCAGCTGTGAGCTGCCGCCACCAGACCCTGGATCAGGGCGGACGTCGGCGGGGACAATCCCTCGGCGTCGGCGGGCGCGCTTCGTGGGCTTATGCCCCGCAGCCGCGGTGTGAGTTCCAGCTGGGCGCCGCCGCCGCGGACGCAGTTGACCGGATTGTCGGGATGCATGCCGCGCAGTTCGCGGGGGATCGCATCGAGATCGGTGACGACGTGGTAGCCGGGCACCGAGATATGCCGGGCCAGATGTGCGGCAAGTGCGCGGTTGCGCCCACCCGCGAGCAGCTGGGTACTGCGACCCAACCGGCCGTAGCCGTGCAGCGAGATCGCGACGTCGACATGGCCGACGAACTCCGCGAGCCGCTCGGACTCCTGTGCTAGGTAGCGCGCCGACGGAAGGTGGTGTGGATAGTTCTCCGGATGGCGCAGCAGGTACACCGATGCGCCCGCGGCGTCCGCGGCCCGCTCGGCGATGACGTCGGTCATCTGCTCCAGGCCGCCGCCGTGGATGGCCATGAAGCCGACCCGGGACCGGAGTGTGCTTTCCTCGAGCACCGCTGGGTCGGCGAGCAGCTCCGAAAGAGATTGTGGCGCGCCGGCTTTGGAGCTGTCCTTGGGTACCGGCCACTGCGACGGATCCCAGCGGCGGAGGAACTCGATCCAGCGGTGCGGCAGCCCGTGTTGATGCGCCCCGTCGATGATGCGCTCCAGGTAGCCCGGCCGCGGCGGTCCGGGATCGACGCGATGATCGATGTACACCCACGCTTCGGCGGGCCCTTCATCGGTGTGCACTGTGAGCCGGTCGCGGCGGTACCGCACCGGCACACCTTCGGCGCTGTCGAGTGTGGCGAGGTCGTGGTCGTCGAGTTGCCACACCACGCCGTGCACCTGCGAACCGTCGAACGGCTCGACGGTGGCGACGCCCCGCTCGTTGATCAGCCAGTCGTGGTCGGCCAGCGTCGCAGGACGGGGAGCGGCGGCGTTGGGGCAACGCCGCGACATCTGGTTCACGCACAGGTTCGACCCGTACGCGAAGTAGCTGTGGACCATTCCCACCAGCCTAACGTTCGCGAGATCAGCCGCGGACCGTCAGATAGATCAGGACGACGTTGAGCACGATGATCATTCCGGCGACCGTCCAGCCGAGCGCGGTGGTGACCCGGTGGTTGATGTCATCGCCCATCACCGCGCGACTGCTGGTCAGCCGCACCAGCGGAACCAGCGCGAACGGTATCCCAAATGACAGCACCACCTGCGAGATGACCAGCGCGCGGCTCGGGTCGATGCCGATGGCCAGGATCGCCAGCGCGGGGACCAGGGTGACCAGCCGACGCACCAGAAGCGGGTAGGAGCGACGCAGAAGGCCCTGCATGATCATCGCGCCGGCGTATGCGCCCACCGACGTCGAGGCAAGACCCGAGGCGAGAAGTCCGACGGCGAAGAACAGCGCGACGGTCGGGCCGAGCGTGTCGCGCACGGCCGTATGCGCTCCTTCGATGGAGTCGGTGTTGTCCCGGCCCTGCAGGTTGGTGGCGGCGATGAGCACCATCGACAGGTTGACCGCTCCGGCCACCAGCATCGCTAGACCGACGTCGATACGGGTCACCCGCAGCAGCCATTTGCGCTGGGGACCCGGTTCGGGGTGGCCGTGCCGGTCTCGGGCCAGGCCGGAGTGCAGATAAACGGCGTGCGGCATCACCGTCGCGCCCAGCATCGCGGTGGCCAGCAGCACGCTCTCGGCTCCGTGGAAGCGCGGCACCAGTCCCTTGGCGGCGGCGCCGAGCGGCGGCGGCTGGACGAAGACGCTGGTCAGGAATCCGATCGCGATGATCAGCAGCAGGCCGCTGATCACCCGTTCGAACGTCCGTTGGCCGCGACGGTTCTGCACGGCCAGCAATAGCAGCGACACCGCGCCGGTGATGATGCCGCCGACCAGCAGCGGCAGGTCGAACAGAAGGTACAGCGCGATGGCGCCGCCGACGACCTCGGCGAGATCGGTTGCCATGGCGACCAGCTCGGCCTGCAGCCAGTAGCCGATCCGGGTCGGTGTGCGGCTGTGGTCGGCGACGGCTTCGGGCAGGGTGCGCCCGCTGACCAGGCCCAGTTTTGCCGATAGATACTGCACGAGTCCGGCCATGGCGTTGGCCAGGAAGATGACCCACACGAGAAGGAAGCCGAACTGCGCGCCTGCGCTGATGTTGGCGGCGACATTGCCGGGGTCGACGTAGGCGATGGCCGCCACGAATGCCGGGCCGAGCAGAACCCAGCTCGGGCGCATCCGTGTCTCGGTGTCGCGCAGCAACTCAACCCCGCCTCCTATCCGGACTGGCGAATAGAAAAGTTAGGGTAGCCGAAACAGTTGGGCGGTCGCTAGACCGGGGTCACCATCCCAGACCCCAGCCGCCGAATCCGATGATCGGGAAGCCCCAGTAGCCGTAGTTGTTGTTGGCCGGGGGAGAGGTCACGATCTGGGCGTTGCCGTTGCTCTCACACTGTGTCGTATTCGGGCCGGTGTTCGTGCATTCGGGCGCGGCAGCGGCGACAGGTGCGACGGCGATGGCCGCGCAGGCACCCATTGCCGCCAAAAGTGTTGGAAGATAATAAGATTTCGTTCGCATGATTGGCCTCCTCGATGGGCCAAGAAACAGATGTGGCTTAGCGGTGGCCGCCGCCGCCCATGCCGTGGTTGCCCCAAGCTCCGCCGCCCATGATCAGCGCGGGTCCGTAGAACTCGTCGTCCCACGGGTAGGCGTACGCGGGTACGTCAGGAGCAGTGGCATTGATTTGGACATTGCCCGGCGTCGCGCATTCCGTCGTCGCGGTGCCAACGGTTTCGTCGCCGCCAACGCTTGTGCATTGGGGCAGGGTCGAATCGGGATCGGCCGCTGCGACGGGCGCGGCGATGACAGCCGCTGCGGCGCAGGCCGCTGCAAGAACCGGAGTCACATAGCGCAGGGGCGTCCGCATAGGCAGTCCTTAGATTGATCAGCCCGACTTATGGCCAGCGTACAGCCCTTTCCCAGTTATCAGAGGCAAGTCGAGCGTCGTTGTGATACCGGGCGCAGCGGCCACGACGGCGGGGATGGCGTTGACGACTCTGGCGGCCGTTGCGACGAGGCCCGCGTGGTTGTGATCGCCGTTCGGGCTGCTAAGGCAGAGGTCGAGTGCGTATGTCGGTTCGCCGGTGATCTCGATGCGATACGACCCGCCCTCCTGAGCCGGCTGCGGCCAGTCCGGGCACAGGTCGTTGCGCAGCCTGGTGACATGCTCGAGGACGACGGCGGCCTTGCCGTCGACCATGCCGCGAACCTCGAAACGCAGCGCCGCGGCGCTGCCCTTTTCGATATGCCCCGACGCGATGTCGAAGTCCTCAGGCGCTGGTTCGCGAACGTAGGTCTCGCTCACCTCGTCGAGCGAGATGCCGAGGCCGGCCGCGAGTTGGCGCACCACCGAACCCCACGCGAGGCTGAGCACGCCGGGCTGCAGCAACATCGGAATCTCGTCGAGCGGCTTGCCGAAGCCCATCACGCCGAACATGACGTCCGCGCTGTCATAGGTGTCGTAGTTGATGATTTCCATGCACCGGATCTCGTCGATGCTCTGGCATGTGCCCGCAAGCGCAAGGGGCAGAAGGTCGTTGGCGAAGCCGGGGTCGATGCCGTTGATGAACACGCTGGACTTGCCTGCCTGCGCGGCGTCCTCGATCGGCTTCAGCAGCTCGTCGGGAATGACCTGCCACGGATACTGCAGAAACACCGCGGAGCTGCCGACGACGTTGACGCCTGCCGAGAGGATGCGGCGGTAGTCGTCGAGCGCATCGGGCAGCCGATTGTCGGCCAGTGCGGTGTAGACCGCGCACTCGGGATCGGTGGCGAGGACGGCGTCGAGGTCGTTGGTCGCCGTGATGCCCGTCGTTCCGTCAAGCCCGCCAAGCTCTGCGGCGTCCTTGCCCGCCTTGGCCTCCGATGAGACCCAGACGCCTGTCAGCTCAAACCTGGAGTCGTTGATGAGGTGGACGAGCGCGGGCTTGCCGACGTTGCCGGTGCCGATCAGCGCGACGCGAATGGTCATCTATGTGTCCTCACAGATCGGGGATGGGCAGGTCGAGGTTGGGGAAGGTGAGGCCGCCGTCGACCTCGAGTGTCTTGCCGGTCAGGAAGCTGCCCGCCGGTGAGGCGAGGTACACGGCGGCTGCGGCGATGTCTTGCGGGTCGCCGAGGCGCCGCATCGGTGTCGCCTTCTCCATCGGCTCGCGCAGCTCGTCGTTGGAGGCGACGACGTCGAGCGCGGAGGTCAGGATCGAGCCGGGTGCGATCGCGTTGACCCTGATCCTCGGGCACAGGTCCAGCGCGCTCAGCCGCGTGTAGTGCGCCAGCGCGGCCTTCGCGGTGCCGTATGCCGCGAACCCCCGTGCTGACAGCCGGCCCATTGTCGACGTGATGTTGATGATGCTGCCGCCGCCGGAGTGCTCCAGCATCAGCGGGACCGCCGCGGTGGTCAGTGCGTGCGCGGTCGCGACATTGAAGGTGAACGCGTCCTTCAGGTCCTTGGTGGACGTGGTCAGCAGAGTGTTCGGCATCGTGCCGCCGACGTTGTTCACGACGATGTCTAGTTTGCCGAACGCCTCGATGGCGGCGTCGGCGAGCTCGGCGGTGTCCTCGGGATGAGCAAGGTCTGCGGTGACGATGTGGGCACGCCGCCCGACGCCCTTGATCTGCTCGGCGACCTCTTCGAGCTGCGACCGCGTGCGCGACGCGATGAGCACGTCCGCACCGGCTTCGGCGAATGCCAGGGCCATTGCGGCGCCCAGCCCGCGGCCGGCTCCGGTCACCACCGCGACTTGGTCGTCCAATCGGAATCTGTCGAGTATCACGTCTGCCTTTCTTCGTGCGCCGGGCGACACCGTAACAAGGCCGCGGGAACGGCATGCCGCATTCTGAAACACGTTCTAGTTGATCCCAGCATGCGCGTCGCGAGTTCTGCAGCAGGGCTGCGACCCGCTGGCCGCGACCATCGCGCAGAAGTCGAAGACCGTTTAAGTGTGAGACACGAATCACTCCGGGTAGCAAAGTTATTTCGGTCACAATGCTGCGGAAAACCGCAGGTGAGAGCGAATTCAATGCGGAATTAGTGTTAACGTCCATCAAATACGACGGAATCCGTACCGTTCGCCCATTGGATAGGAGCAATTCGCGTGTCGCAGCAAGCCACTTCCGCATCCGCTACGAGGTGGACCAGGATGGTCCCCGCGCTTGGCGCCTTCTTCGCGGTCGCGGCCGCGACGACCGGCCTCGCTGCGCCTGCGGCTGCCGACACCACGTCCTACCTGCAGAGCGTGCAGCCGACGTACGCGTTTATGAGCGAGTCACAGCTGCTGTCCGCGGGACATCAGGCCTGCGCCTCGGCACGCAGCGGCATCCCCGCGTCGGACAACACCATCAAGGTCAGCAAGGACATGGGCATCTCGACGTCCGCGGCCTACAACATCGTGGTCAACAGCATCAATCACCTCGGCTGCTGACGCCGCTGATCGCTACTTCTTGGCTGCGGACTTCTTGGCCGCCTTTTTGGCGGGTGCTTTCTTGGCTGCCTTGGCGGCCTTTTTCGCGGGCGCCTTCTTGGCTGCCGCCTTCTTGGCCGGCGCCTTCTTGGCTTGACCGTCACCGGATGCGCCGTTGCCGCTTCGCCGCGCCTTCACGCTCGCCTCGAGTTTGGCCAGCAGATCCGAGACGTCTTCGGTCTCGTCGAGCTCCTTGGGCTCGGCCTCCTCGGCGGTAAACGCTTCTCCGCCTTCGAGTTTCGCCTCCACAAGCTCCTTGAGCTGTTCTTGATAGGTGTCCTCGAACCGCTCGGGATGAAAGTCGTCGGTCATCGACTCCACCACCTGGCCGGCCATCTTCAGCTCGGCGGGCTTGATATCGACTTCCTTGTCCAGCACCGGGAAGTCGGGGTCGCGGATCTCGTCGGGCCACAGCAGCGTGTGGATGACCATGACGTCGCGCTTACTGAAATCCTTGACGCGCAGCGCCGCAAGCCGGGTCTTGTTGCGCAGCGCGAAGTGCACGATGGCCACCCGGTCGGTCTCCGCCAGCGTCTTGGCCAGCAGCACATAGGACTTCGACGACTTGCCGTCGGGCTCCAGGTAGTAGCTGCTGTTGTACATCAACGGATCGATGTCGCTGGCGGGGACGAACTCGACGACCTCGATCTCGCGGCTGCGTTCCTCGGGCAGGGTGGAGAGATCCTCGTCGGTGATCACCACCGTGTTTCCGTCGTCGGATTCGTAGGCTTTGGCTATGTCGCGGTACTCGACGACCTCGCCGCACACCTCACACACCCGCTTGTAGCGGATGCGCCCGTTGTCCTTCGCATGGACCTGGTGAAACTTGATGTCGTGGTCTTCGGTCGCGCTGTACACCTTGACCGGGACGTTCACCAGTCCGAAGGAGATCGAGCCCTTCCAGATCGAACGCATAACCCCAGTATGGCGTACGTGGCCGCCCGCGCTATGCCTGCAGCGGCGAAGTTCCCGCGGCCGCGGCGTCCCTTGTCGCCCGGTCCGGCAGGTCCGCGCCGGCGCGTGCGACCGTCAGCGCCGACGACAGCGCGGCGGTCTCGAGCACTCCGCTCAGCGTGTCGACGCTGATGCGGCGCAGCTCGGCGCGCTGGTCGGCGCCCAGGAGGCCGACCGTCCACAACGCATCGATCAACCCCGTCATGAAGGCGTCGCCTGCGCCAACCGTGTCCACCACGTCGACCGGTCTCGCCTGCACCCGGACGACGCCGGCCTCGCACACCGCGAACGCGCCGCTTTCACCCATCGTCACGGCGACGATCGCCGGACCCAGACTCTGCCATGTCGTCGCCACCTGTTCGGGCGTGCGGTCGGGGTCGATCCACTGCATATCCTCGTCGCTCGCCTTGACGACATCGCACTTCTCGACAAGCCGGTCGATGCGGCTGCGCGCCTGCTCGTCATCGTCGATCAGCGCCGGTCGCACGTTCGGGTCGAAACTGATCGTGGCTGACAGGTGGTAGGCGTCGAGCAGCGCCGCGGCTGCACGGCAACCGGGTTCAAGCACCGTTGCAATGGAGCCGGTGTGCGCCACCAACGGCGGTGCCACCTCTGGCGTGCCTGTCAGCTGCCAGTCGATGTCGAAGACGTACTGCGCTTTTCCGCTCTCGTCCAACGTCGCCAACGCGGTGGGGGTGCGATCGGCCGTCACGCTTCCCGAAACCAGTTTTGCGCCAGAGCTCCTGACGTATTCGGTGATGCGCCTACCACGTTCGTCGTCGCCGATATGGGTGAGGAACTCGACGTCTCGGCCGAGCCGCGCAAGCCCGACCGCCACGTTGAGCGGGCTTCCGCCGACGTGCTCGCCGAGGATCTTGCCGTCGCGCTCGACGATGTCGATCAGGGCTTCCCCAATGACAAGCGCGCGCTGCTGCTCTGTCATAGCTCGACTCCCGCTCGTCCCGGTCCTCGCTCGTACCTCGCTGCGATCCTCACTCGCGTTCGTCTTCGGGTGGACGTCATTGCGAATCCTTTCGCATCAGGGCCTCAAGCGTCGCCCTTGCCCCGTCGCGGTGCAGCGATTTCAACGCCCATACATACGCCTCGACGAACCGGTCAGACGAGGCGAGATCTCCGAACACTTCGGTGTTCTCGATGAATGCGGTCGGATTGTCCCGCTGTGAGCGGGCCAGCGGAACGAGGGTGTCCGCCAACTGATCCTGGACGTCGATTGGTTCGCCGTTCTCGTCTTCGCCCTCGGCGTAGCGCGCCCAACTGGCCACCGTCGCCGCCGAAAGCCGAACGGGCCCGTCGGACTCGAGGTTTGCACGGATCACCGGAAGCAGCCATTTCGGGATGCGGTCCGACGAGCCGAAGCAGAGCCGCACGATGGTGTCGCGCACCCCGGGGTTGGCGAAACGTTCGATCAGTGTCTGTTTGTAGTCGGGCAGGTCGATGCCGGGAACCGGCAGCAGCGTCGGTGTCGCTTCGGTGTCCATGTAGCGCATCAGGAATTCGGCGAACAGCGGGTCGCCGGCGGCATCGTGCACGAGCCGGTAGCCGCTGAGATAGGCGAAATAACAGAGGCTTTGGTGGCTGGCGTTGAGCAGCCGCAGCTTCATCAGCTCGTAGGGCGTCACGTCGTCGACCAGCAGCACGTCGACGTCCTCGAACGGCGGTCTGCCGTCGGAGAAGTCGTCTTCGAGGACCCATGAGGTGAATGGCTCGGCCACCACCGGCCACTGGTCCTCGACGCCGAACTCCTCCTTCAGGGTCTCGATCACGTCGGCGGTGGTGGCGGGCGTGATGCGGTCCACCATCGAGTTCGGGAACCGGGTGTTGGCGGCGATCCATTCTGCGAGGCCGGGATGGACTCGGTCCGCGAAGGCCGTGAACGCCTCGCGAGCGACCTCGCCGTTTCCCTCGATGTTGTCGCACGAGACGATGGTCGGCGACGGCAACCCGCGCTCACGGCGTCGCGTCAGGGCCTCGACCACAAGGCCGAACACGCTGACGTCGTCCGGGTCGATGTGCTCGACGTTGTAACCGCCCTCGGTGATCGTGAGCGAGACGATGCGCGTGGTAGGCGCGGCCAGCAACTCGATCACGGCCTCGGGGTCGTCGGGGGCATAGCGGTAGTCGACGATAGATCCGATCACGCGCGCGTCGCGGCTGCCGTCGGGGTTCTCCAACAACAGCGTGTACAGGCCGCCCTGCTCGTCGAGGACGTCGGCCATCTTGCGATCGGCCGGCAGGACGCCGACCCCGCAGATGCCCCACTCTTGCGCGCTGCCCTTCTCCAGCAACCGGTCGACGTACATTGCCTGGTGCGCACGGTGGAAGCCGCCGACCCCGAAATGCACTATCCCGATTCCGATTTCATCGCGATCGTAGGACGGCTTGCTGATCGGTATCTGCGCCAGAGTCGAACTGCTCAGCTTCATGACACGGCCACCACCGTCTTGACGCTACCCGGCGTGCGGTCGGAGTCCAGCGCTTCTGCGGTCCTCTCGAGTGGGAACCGTCGGGTGACCATGGAGTCCAAATCGACCCGGCCGGAATCGACGAGCGCGATCGCCTCCGGCCAGGTGTTGGCATAGCGGAACACGCCGGTCAGTGTCAGCTCGCGGTTCTGGATCAACTGCGTCGGCAACTGCATCGACTCGGCTCCCGAGCCGACCAGCACGGCTGTTCCGGCGGGCCGCAGCGCGTTGATGCCCGCGGTCACGGCGGCGTGCGCGCCGGACGCATCGATGAACGCATCGAAACCGCGGCCCAGTTCGTCCGCCGCGGGATCGAGCGTGACGGTTGCGCCGCTGAGCCGTGCCTGGTGACGGCGCGATTCGTCGAGATCGGACACCGCGATTTCGGATGCGCCATAGGCGCGTGCGAGCTGGACCACCACGACGCCGATGGGTCCGGCACCGGCCACGAGCACCTTCGCCCCTTCCCCGACGCCTGCCTTGCGAAGCGCGGCGATGCCGACCGACAACGGTTCGCACAGCGCGGCGGCGTCATCGGAAACGGTGTCAGGTACCGGGTGGGCGAACTCCGCGCCGATCGTCACGTAATCGCACAGGGCCCCGTCGATCGGCGGAGTGCCGAAAAAGCGCATGTGCGGGCACAGGTTGTAGTCGCCGCGGCGGGTCTCCGCAGTCTCTGGGTCGGGCCGCTGGGGTTCGATCGACACGCGCTGACCGATGCGCGAGGGGTCGACTGATTCACCGACGCCGACAATCGTCCCCGCCGCTTCGTGGCCGAGCACCAAAGGGGCCTCGACGACGAAGCTGCCGATCCGGCCGTGGCGGTAATAGTGCGTGTCGGATCCACAGACCCCGACAGACGACACCCGAATCAACACATCACCCGGTGCTGGTGTCGGCACGGGACGCTCCTGCATCTCGATTCGACCTGGTTCGACGAGCACGGCGACCCGCATCCGGGCTTCGGGCGAAAGTGTTGTGTACGTCACAGTCACCATGCTAGCGTGATGAACATCTACTCGCACCCCTGAGCATATGCTCATCGGGCGTCCGGAAAGGCAAGGCTGAGGTCCGTGGTCGCATCGACGTCAAACGGCGAGGTCGCCGGAACGATCGACGGCTCGACCAAGGACCGTGGCGCTAGCCCCGAAGACCTGCGGCTTGCCCTGCGCGCCGCGACGCTCTACTACCTCGACGGCCTCACCCAGGCCGAGATCGCGGTTCGACTCGGGGTGTCCCGGCCAACCGCCGGCCGGCTGATCGCGCGGGCCAAGGCCAACGGGCTCGTCCGCATCGACGTCGTCGTCCCGCCGGACATGCGCGACGATCTGCACGCCGATGAGGAGCGCGAACTCGAGCAGCGCTTCGGTTTGACCGAAGCGGTGGTCGCCGGTCACGGCATCGATGTCGGGGCACCGGGACGACCGGCAGCGTTTGCCAGCGTCGGGCGTGCGGCGGCCGCGCTCTTGATGCGCCGCCTGACACCCAACGACGTCCTCGGCTTCACCTGGGGGCCTGAGCAGGTCGCCGTCGCCACCGCGATGGCACCCGGCGTCGCGAGTTGCCGCGAGGTGGTTCAGCTGGACGGTGCCATGTCGAGTGCCGCGTATCAGACGGGCACCGAGTTCATCCTCGGCCGTTGCGCAGATGTGTTGCGGGCGAACACCATCCGCCTGCCCGCGCCGCTGTACGCGGATCCGTCCACCGTGGCGTCGATGCGCAGCGATTCACTGATATCCCGCACTTTGGACGCGGGGCGACGTGCCGATGTGATGTTGTTCGGCGTCGGCGCCGTCTCCACCTCGACGACCCTGTTCGAAGGCAGCTTCCTCGACATCAGGATGCTCGACGAGCTCATCAAGCTCGGAGCGGTGGGCGAGATCGGCGGCCGGTTCTTCGACGGTCACGGCGCACCGGTCGAGACCGAACTGCAGCTGCGTGCTGTATCCGTTCCGCTCGAGGACATCAAGGCCTGCCAGAAGACGATTCTGATCTCCAGCGGCGCGGCCAAACACCACGCCACGCTCGGCGCGCTCCGAGGAAAGCTCGCCCGACTATTGGTTTGTGACATCGACTGCGCCCGTTGGCTATTAGCGCAGGACTAGGGAGGTAAAGGTGAAACCGTTACGAAGTACACTGCACCGGTTGGCACTGTGTGCAGCCGCGACGGGGCTTGTCCTCACCGCCGGCTGTGCGGGCGCGGGCAGTCTGGGGGCATCGGAGAACGAGGTGACCATCGCCCTGGTGTCCAACTCGCAGATGACGGATGCCCAGGAGCTGTCATCGGAGTTCGAAAAGGCGAACCCCGGCGTCAAGCTGAAGTTCATCTCGCTGTCGGAGAACCAGGCTCGCGCCAAGATCACGATGTCGACGGCCATGGGCGGGAGTCAGTTCGACGTCGCGATGATCAGCAATTTCGAAACCCCGCAGTGGGCGAGAGACGGCTGGCTGCTTAACCTTTCGGACTACGCGAAGAATACGCCCGGCTACGACGAGGCCGACTTCATCCCGTCGCTGCGGGAGTCACTGTCGTACGAGGGCAACATGTACTCGGTGCCGTTCTACGGCGAGTCGTCATTCCTGATGTACCGCAAGGACATGTTCGAGCAGGCCGGCATCAAGGTCAACCCCGATTCGAAGTACCAGCCCACCTGGCAAGAAGTCGCCGACTGGGCCAGGACGATCAAGGCCAAGCAGGTCTCGGACGCGGGAATCTGCCTGCGTGGCAAGCCCGGCTGGGGTGAGGTACTCGCACCGCTGGACACGGTCATCAACACCTTCGGCGGCCGCTGGTTCGACGATCAGTGGAACGCGCAACTGAACAGCCCCGAGGTGAAGAAGGCCGTCAACTTCTACGTCAACACGATCAAGGAATCCGGTGAGTTGGGCGCGTCGTCAACCGGTTTCCAGGAGTGCGCCAACCTTTTCGGTCAGGGACAGACGGCGATGTGGTACGACGCGACGTCGGCGGTCTCGGTCCTCGAGGACCCGAAGACATACCCGGATCTGGTCGGCAAGATCGGTTACCTGCCTGCCCCGATCGCCGAGAAGCCCAACTCGGGTTGGCTCTACACCTGGGCTCTGGGCATCCCGAAGGCCGCCAAGAATCCCGACGGGGCCTGGAAATTCATTTCGTGGATGACCAGCAAGGACTACATGAAGCTGGTCGGCGAGAAGCTGGGCTGGGCGCGGGTACCACCCGGTAGCCGCACCTCCACCTACACCGAACTGCCCGAGTACGAGGCGATTTCGAAGTCCTACGGTCCTCTGACGTTGCAGTCGATCACCAACGCGACCCCAAACAAGCCCACCGTTCAGCCGGTGCCGTACACCGGTGTGCAGTTCGTCGGGATTCCCGAGTTCCAGGATCTGGGGACGCGGGTGAGCCAGCAGATCAGTGCGGCGATCGCCGGGCAGAAGTCCGTCGACGCCGCGATGGA
>NZ_JAVHWK010000057.1:0-58370 GCF_032159775.1 Mycobacterium sp. | reverse complement strand
TGATCGACCCCGACCCGATGTTCGTGCCGAAACTGCTCGGCCCGCTGCTGACCGTCGACGGTGTGCACCTGGTCAAGGGGTTCTACCGGCGGCCGCTGAAGATCAGCGGCAGCGAGGACGCCACCGGCGGCGGCCGGGTCACCGAGCTGGTGGCGCGCCCGTTGCTGGCCTCGCTGCGGCCGGAGCTGATGTACGTCATGCAGCCGCTGGGCGGCGAATACGCCGGCACCCGCGAGCTGCTGACTTCGGTGCCGTTCGCGCCCGGCTACGGCGTGGAGATCGGCCTGCTCATAGACACCTACGACCGGCTCGGGCTGGACGCGATCGCGCAGGTCAACCTCGGCGTGCGGGAACATCGCAACCGGCCGCTGACCGAGCTCGCCTCGATGAGCAGGCAGGTCATCGCCACCCTGTTGTCGCGTTGTGGCATCCCCGACTCCGGGGTCGGGCTGACGCAGTTCTTCGCCGACGGGAACGACTACACGCCGCGCTCTTCGGAGGTGTCGCTGGTCGACCGGCCGCCGATGATCTCGCTGCGACCGCGTTAGCGGCGGGTGGTGGCGCGTCCTCGTCGGACCGGTGAGGCAGTATCAGGGGCGTGACCCTGATCCTCCTGTACCTCGTGGTGCTGATCCTGGTGGCCGTCGTGCTGTTCGGTGTGGGCAGTGCATTGTTCGGCCGCGGCGAGGTACTGCCGCCGCTGCCCAGCGGCACCACCGCGACCGTTCTCCCCGCCTCGGGCGTCACCGGCGCCGACGTCGACGCGGTCAAGTTCGCCCAGGCGCTGCGCGGTTACAAGACCAGCGAGGTCGACTGGGTGCTGGACCGGCTCGGCCAGGAACTCGACTCGCTGCGCGGTCAACTGGCTGCGGTGCAGGCAACCGGCACACACGATGACGAGGTGCACGACGAGGAACCGGTCGAAAGTGGCGCGCATGCGCTGTCGGAGGACAGGGCCGATTCGTGACCGCAGAGCCGGAAGAAGACGGCCGCATCCGTTGCGATTGGATCGACCAATCTCGTTTGGCGCCAGCCGATTTCATCCTCTACCGGGACTATCACGACACCGAGTGGGGACAGCCGCTTCGGGGGGCCGGGGCGTTGTTCGAACGGGTCAGCCTCGAGGCGTTCCAGAGCGGGCTGTCGTGGTTGATCATCCTGCGTAAGCGCGAGAACTTCCGGCGTGCCTTCCACCGGTTCGACGTCGGCAAGGTTGCGCGCTACACCGACCGCGACATCGAGCGCCTGATGAACGACGCGGGGATCGTGCGTAATCGCGCCAAGATCGAGGCGACTATCGCCAACGCGCGCGCCGTCGCCGACCTGGACGTCGACCTCGGCGAACTGCTCTGGTCGTTTGCGCCTGCGCCGCGGCCACGCCCGACAGACCTGTCCCAGGTGCCCGCCGTCACCGCCGAATCCACGGCGATGGCCAAGGAGCTGAAGCGCCGGGGGTTCAAATTCGTGGGCCCCACGACGGCCTACGCCCTGATGCAGGCCACCGGAATGGTCGACGATCACACGGCTTCCTGCTGGGTTCCCACTACCGCCTGATCTGGCCCTTGAATCGATCTTGACCGGGTCTTTGCACACGCAACGCCGGGGATAGGGAACAATGGGGGAGGTTCAGAAGCAGTTCAGTGCCGGGTGCTGTCAACGGGTGGACAGCCGGCTCATGTGGAGGGAGCACTCGATGGCGGCGATGAAGCCCCGGACCGGCGACGGTCCTTTGGAAGCAACCAAGGAGGGGCGCGGCATCGTGATGCGGGTACCACTAGAAGGCGGCGGCCGTCTTGTCGTCGAACTCACCCCCGACGAGGCCGCGGCCCTCGGCGACGAACTCAAGGGCGTCACCAGCTAGCCAGACACCCTTATGGCTCGCCCTGGTCGTCACTCACAACTCGCGGCTGAGCGCACCTGTCGGACATGCCTGAACTGCGGCGTCTATCTCGTCCAGCACGTCGGCAACATCATCGCCTTGGACGAACCGCAGTAGGCCCCCATCGTCAACCTCGAAGTAGTCGGGTGACATCGCCTCACACAGCCCGATTCCGCTGCATTTGTTCCGGTCCACTCTGATCTTCATCAGACATCCCAGACGACAGGCAGTGATTTCGCCCCGCGGGTGAGCCAGCCGTGCACGACAGGCGCACGGTTCGGGTCCAGCCGCACACTGGGCAGCAACCGAAAAAACTCCTCGATGACCACTTCGCCGATGGCGCGAGCCAGGTTGTGGCCGATGCAGAAGTGCGAACCGAAGCCGAACGACACATTGGCTTGGTCGCTGCGCTCGAGGTCGAAGACATCGGGGTCGGCGAATCGTGCCGGGTCCCGGTTCGCCGCGCCGATCACCAACGCTATTTCCGTGTCAGCCGGAATCGGAACATCCCCGAGGATGACGTCTTCTGTCGTCAGCTTCTCGGTGAAACCGAACGGGGGAAGCCAGCGCAGTCCCTCCTCGAGCGCGGGTCGAGCCCAGGCCGCAGGGTCGGCAGCGACCCGCCGGGCCGCAGCGGGCCGCCCGAGAAGGCCGAGCAGCGTGTTGGAGATGAGATGCGCCGGCTCCTGGAATCCGCCCACGATGAGCACTCCGACCGTGGGTGCGATGTCGGCGATGGAGCGCATCTCGCCAGGCGGCATCCCGTCGTGCAGAAGATGATCCAGGCCGCTGCCGTCGGGGTGCTCGCCCATCTCTGGCATCCGGCCCTCGAGGTAATCCCAAACCTCGGCCTTCACAAGCTTGACGCGTTCGGCCACCTTCCGGTCGCGGCCGTAGTCGACCAGATAGTCGGCGTAGGTGTGGAACCATCGGCCCAGCGTGGCGTCATCGACGTCGCCGAATCCGAGAACGTCGCCGACCACCCGCTGGCTGATGGGCTCGAAAATTTCGACGGTGGCATCGGCGGCGCCGTTCGCGCGGATCGACTCGACGTAGTGCAGCACGGTCTTGCGGATGCCGCTTTCGTAATAGCTTTTCACCGCTTTGGGACGCATCGGTGCGTTGGCCGCATTTCGCAATGTCCGATGGTCGTCTCCGGTCATGCTCATCACGTTCGGGCATCCATAGACGGTTTCGTGTGCCTGTTTGGTGGGGCCGAAAACACTGTCGTTGACCCCTGCCTCCTTGCACAGCTCCCAGGTCGTGACGAGGACGCGTCCGGTCTCGGGCACATAGACGACCGGTGCGCATTCACGCATCCAGCCGTAGAACTGGTAGGGGTCGTCTTCGAGAGACGCCAACGGCAGGTCCGCGACGATGTCGAAGGCCGTTTCGACCGGGTCAGCCTGTGTGACGGGCGGTTTCGCCGTCACAGCTCACCTCTCGGAATCAGTGTTATCGGTGACGAGTAGGTCAGCTGACGGGATGCCGGCCGCCGCCGCGCGCACACCGCGCGCTCGCCAATAGCCGATCACCGCGATCAATATCACCACGATCAGAGTGCCGATGGTGAACGCCTCGAAGTTCAGTTGCGAAACACCCCATACGTCCTGGAACGAGTACTCCAGGCCGAAGAGGCTTTCGATGGTGCCGGGGAAGACGGCGACCCAAGAACCCAGAACGATGAAGCCAAGCACTACGCCGGCGAGAATGTAGAAGCCGGTAGCGCCGCCGGGAACGCGGTAGGGGCGCTGCACATCCGGAAAGTCCCTGCGGAGCTTCATGATTGCAGGAACGATGATCAGGTAGCTGATCAGCAGAGTGGACACCGCCACGGTCAGGACGACGACGAAGACCGATGCGGTGGTGCCTTCGACGAGCGTCAGAGCGGCGATGGCGAACACGGTGGACACCACGCCCGACAAGACGTTCATGCGGACCGGGGTCCCCAGCCTTTCGTGGAATTCGCCGAAGAACCCGCCGAAGAAGGAGCCGTCTGCGGCGGCCATCGCCTGCATCCGGTCGGTAGCCATCATCCACGCGCTGCCCTGAGTGAGCAGAGCGAATACGAACAGCACCGCGGTCAGCACCGTCAGGAACCCGGCTGCGGGTCCGTACACGGAGTAGGCGCGCTCCAGAGCCGCCAACACGCCTGCATCGGCGATCTCGTCTGCCGGTGTGGCCCAGATGATTGCGAGAACCGGAAGGACATAGGCCAGCATGGTGATGACGCTGCCTCGCCTGATGGCGGCAGGGACGTCCTTCTGCGGGTCGTGCATCTCTCCGGCCGCGGAGTTGGGCGCTTCGAATCCCAGGTAGGCAAAGAGTGCGATCGGCACGATCGCAAGGAACCCACCCGCGGTGGGGGACAGCGACGACAAGGTGATGGGCTCGAAACCTTCGGTGAAGCCGTAGATGACGGCAGTTGTCACCAAGCTGATCAGTACGAGCAGTTTGGCGATCGCGCCCGCACTGATGACGTTCTTACCCTTCTGCAGACTGATGATGGCCAGCCCGATCGCCACCCAGATGAAGATCAGCTTGAAGAGGTAGTCGCCCGCGCTGCCCGTCTCGATGCCGAAGACATATTCAGTCCAGACTTCCGAGGCGATGAAGACCAGGGAGCCGCCGAGCCAGATCGGATTGGTGATCCAGTACAGGACGACGGCGATCGCGGCCCAACGGCGCCCGAACGCGTACTTGACCCACTGATAGGGCCCGCCCTCCTGGGTGAATGCACCGCCCGTTTCGGAGAAGATCATCGCGGAAGGCACAAGGAAGGCCGCCGCCAGGAATATCGCCCAGAGCAGTCCCTCCGGGCCTCCGGAGGCCATCACCCCGATGGTGTCGACGCTGATCACCGCGGCCACGATGAACAAGACGATGTCGCCGCGGCGCAGTGTCTTGATCAACCGGGATTCTTGCGTCGCGGCCAGTTCGGTCAGCGCCGTGGCGTCGCCGGGTCGTGCGCGATCGGCTAGTTCCGACATGACAATCTCCATTGGGTGAGATGACGTGTCGCGGTCGCCGCGGCCTCGTCGTGACGGGTGTGACGACCATTACTATGCGCCGGACGAACTCAGCTGTAAAACACAAAAAACCGAGTCAGTACATCTTCAAATCAGATGCGATTGGGGTGACATCGTGCCGTCGTTCAGCGCCCGGCATGGCATCGATCAGGCGTCTCAGTGCGTGGCGCGGCTGGATCCCCGAGATCAGCTAGACACCTTCCGGTAGATCTCCAGGGTCTGCTCGGCGATGTGCGCCCAGGAAAACTCTTCGATGCACCGCTGCCTGCCCGCCAGTCCGTACTCACGGGCCCGCTCCGGCTCGGCGACCAGTCCGTTGACGGCTTCGGCCAGCCGGGTCTCGAAGAACTCCGGGTCGCCCGCGTCGTAGTGAACCAACAGCCCGGTCTGGTGGTCGGCCACCACCTCGGGGATGCCGCCGACGTCGGACGCCACCACCGCGGTTCCGCACGCCATCGCCTCGAGGTTCACGATACCCAGCGGCTCATACACCGACGGGCATACGAAAACTGTTGATGCCGAAAGGATTTCGCGGATGTTCCCAATCGGGAGCATTTCGCGCACCCAGAAAACGCCGGTGCGGGAGCGGGACAACTCCTGGACCGCCGCGGTCACCTCGGCGGCGATCTCCGGGGTGTCCGGCGCGCCCGCGCACAGCACCAGCTGCACCTCGGGTGCGAACTTGTGGGCGGCGGCGACCAGGTGCGCGACACCCTTCTGTCGGGTGATCCGCCCGACGAACGCAACGATCGGCCGGCCCGGGTTGACGCCGAGTTCGGCCAGCACCGACTCGTCGGATTCGGCTGCCGCCGGATACCACACCTCGGTGTCGATTCCGTTGCGCACCACGTGCACCCGGTTGGGGTCCAGCGCCGGGTACGTGCGCAGCACGTCGTCGCGCATGCCGGAGCTGACCGCGATGACCGCGTCGGCCGCCTCGACGGCTGTGCGTTCCACCCAGGACGAGATGCGGTAGCCCCCACCCAGCTGCTCGGCCTTCCACGGCCGCATCGGCTCGAGCGAGTGCGCGGTCAACACGTGCGGAATTCCGTAGAGCAGGGCGGCCAGGTGCCCGGCCAGGCCGGTGTACCAGGTGTGTGAATGCACGACGGTGGCATTCTCGGCGGCATTGGCCATCACCAGATCGGCCGACAACGTCGCCAGGGCGGGGTTGGCGCCCTTGAGCGCCGGATCAGGCTGGTGAACAAAAGCTCCATCTCGCGGGGCGCCCATGCAGTGCACGTCGACATCGCACAAGGTGCGCAGCTGTGCGACGAGTTCGGTCACGTGTACGCCCGCGCCGCCGTACACCTCGGGGGGATATTCACGCGTCATCATCGCCACCCGCATGCCTACGACCGTAGTGTCAGTCGCCGCGTGCCGCAGCCGTGTGGAGAACGCGGATTGGGGTATTCGCCAATTACCTTGACCGACAGTCGCAGAGGTCCAAAAGTGCCAATGCCTGGTCACGGTGGGAAGCTGCAGATAGGTTTGAATCATGAGGGAGTTGCCCCACGTCCTCGGCATCGTCCTGGCAGGCGGGGAAGGCAAGCGGCTCTATCCGCTCACGGCGGACCGAGCAAAGCCTGCAGTTCCCTTCGGCGGGGCGTACCGGCTGATCGATTTCGTGCTGTCCAATCTCGTCAATGCCCGATACCTGCGCATCTGTGTTCTGACGCAATACAAATCGCACTCGCTTGACCGGCACATCTCACAGAATTGGCGGCTGTCCGGCCTCGCCGGCGAATACATCACCCCGGTGCCCGCACAGCAACGGCTCGGCCCGCGCTGGTACACGGGGTCGGCGGACGCGATCTATCAGTCGCTCAACCTGATCTACGACGATGACCCCGACTACATCGTCGTGTTCGGTGCCGACCACGTGTACCGGATGGATCCCGAGCAGATGGTGCAGTTCCACATCGAGAGCGGGGCGGGTGCGACGGTCGCGGGTATCCGGGTGCCGCGGGCCGAGGCGACCGCGTTCGGCTGCATCGACGCCGACGAGTCCGGCCGCATCCGCGAATTCGTCGAGAAGCCGGCCGACCCGCCGGGCACCCCCGACGATCCCGAGCAGACGTTCGCGTCGATGGGCAACTACATCTTCTCCACCAAGGTGCTGATCGACGCGATCCGCGCCGACGCCGACGACGACAACTCCGACCACGACATGGGCGGCGACATCATCCCGCGGCTGGTGGGCGACGGGATGGCATCGGTGTACGACTTCAACAGCAACGAAGTACCCGGAGCCACCGAGCGCGACCACGGCTACTGGCGTGACGTCGGAACTCTGGACGCGTTCTACGACGCCCACATGGACCTGGTGTCGGTGCACCCGGTGTTCAACCTCTACAACAAGCGCTGGCCGATCAGGGGCGAGTCGGACAACCTGGCGCCCGCCAAGTTCGTCAACGGCGGCTCCGCGCAGGAATCCGTCGTCGGAGCGGGCAGCATCATCTCGGCCGCGTCGGTGCGCAATTCGGTGTTGTCGTCCAACGTCGTGGTCGACGACGGCGCGATCGTGGAGGGCAGCGTGCTGATGCCCGGTGTCCGGGTGGGCCGCGGTGCCGTTGTGCGCCACGCGATCCTGGACAAGAACGTTGTCGTCGGGCCGGGCGAGATGGTCGGCGTCGATCTGGAGAAGGACCGCGAACGTTTCGCGATCAGCGCCGGTGGTGTGGTCGCCGTCGGTAAGGGCGTCTGGATTTAGCCGGCCGAGCCCCAGCCGCGAAATAGCGTTCCTGGTCGTGATTCACGCGGATTCACAACCCTGACTTCTCGCTCGCGGCGGCCTTGTGCTTGCGGCGCCGTCGCCGCCACAGCTTGAAAACGGCCCAGATCAGCAGTGCGAGCACGACGAGCACCACGACCGGTATCAGGATCGCCAAGAACACCAGCGCAACGCTGACACCGTCCTCGATGGTGGACAGCACGGGCGCCGCGACGCCCGCCGTTGCGACATTGGCCGCGGGTCGCACTGCCGACTTCGTCAGCGACACCACGAGCGCCACCAGCACGCCGACGACGATCGGGATCCACTGGCCCGATTGCGCGAAAGCGCCCGGGTCGGTGACGGCGTGCGTCTGGGCAGCCGTGCCCGAACCGAACACGATGCCACCGGAGGTCGGGCGAACGAACGTCTGGATCGCGTCGTTGACGTCCCCCTAGCCTTCGGCTGGGAGGTACCCCCAGTCCAGCGCCGGGATCTTGTCGGCGACGACCTCGATGACCAGAAGCACCGCGACGATCGCCATCACCCAGCCGTTCTCCAGCCAGACCCACCCCTGCGGCAGGGTGATCAGGTCGGTGAACCGGGACATCAGGCCGAGCGCCAGCAGCGGGATGTAGGCGTTCAGTCCCGACGCGGTGGCCAGGCCGAGGCCGGTCAGCAGTTCCACACACGAAGTATGAGCGCGGTTCAGTCCAGGACGGCCAATTCCAGCCGCTGCAATCGGTTCGGGTCTGCCTCGATGTAGATCTCGGTGATCTTGTCGCCGACGACGCCGAACCGCAACACCAGCGCAAGCCTGCCCCCGGGGGCGACGACGATGCCGACTGCGCCGTCCACCAGCGCCAGCTCGGCGAAGCGTGCGTTGGCGGAGAACGCGCGTGCGTTGGCCGCGACGGCCTGCGCTCCGCGGATCGTCGTCGCGCTGCCCGCCGCCGTGGCGTCGACCCGAAGCACCACGTCGGTGTCGAGCGCGGCGAGCAGCGAGCCGAAGTCACCGTCGCGGGCCGCGGTCAGGAACGCATCGACCAGCTGACGCTGGCGGACCAGATCCGTTGCGGGGTCAGGAGTCTGGCCACGTACACGGCGGCGGGCGCGAGCCGCGAGCTGGGCGGCGGTGTTCTCCGATCGGCCCACAATCGGTGCGATCTCGGCGAACGGCAGGTCGAACATGTCGTGCAGGACGAACGCCAGCCGCTCGGCGGGCGACAGCCGCTGCAGTATGACGAGCAACGCGGCTCCGACCGAGTCGGCCAGCAGTGCCTGCTGTTCCGGATCGACCGATTCGCTGGTCGCCATACGTGGCGACGCAACAGTTCCATCGAGCGGCTGCTCGGGCCTGGCGGTGCGGGAACGCAGCATGTCCAGGCAGATGCGGGCGACGACGGTGGTCAGCCAGCCGCGCATGTTCTGCACGCCGGTCACGTCGGCGCGGTCCATCCTCAGCCACGCCTCCTGGACGGCGTCCTCGGCCTCGGGCACCGAGCCGAGCATCCGGTAGGCGACTGCGGCCAGGTGCGCACGATGCTGTTCGAAGTCACTCACCTGCCGTTTCCTCTCCCGTGGTCATGATCTGCTGCCGCGCTCCGTCATACCTTTGACGAAACGGAGGGACGGCATATGACTGAGACGACGACGCGTGCGCCGAGGCTGCTGCGGGCGGTGTTCGTGGCGCACGGACTGATCACGCTTGCTGGGGCGGTGGTGTTGGCGGTGTTCCCGACCGCGATCCCGTCGGCGGTGGGGATCACCGTGGAGCGACCGCAATATTTGCTCGTCTACCTCGTCGGCGCAGCGGAACTCGCCGTCGCCGTGTTGTCGTTCGGCGCCACCCGGCTGACCGACGAAGCGGCGCTGCGCCTCGTCGTGACGACGTTCGTCGTCCTGCACGGGGCCAGCGGCGTGCTCGACCTCGTCTACATGGGCGTGATCGGGCCGAACACCACGGTCATCGCGAACACCGTTCTGCGCTTCACGGTGGTGGCGGTGTTCCTGTTCGTGTGGCGGGCGGCGCGGAGTCACCACACGTAGGGCATCAGCCGGTAGTGCACCTTGTCCATGTATTCGCGGTATCCAGCCAGATCCTGTTTCAACAGAGCTTCCTCGTCGTTGATGCGCAGTGCGAGGACCGCAAGGCCGATGAGGAGGCTCAGCAGGCCCCAGTACGAGCCGAGCGCCAACGGAACGCCGACCATCAGGATGACGTTGCCGAAGTACATCGGGTGCCTGACGAAGCCGTACCAGCCCGTCGACGCGAGCTGCTGACCGGTTTCGACGGTGATGTTGGCTGCAGCATAGCCATTCTGGATCGTCACCAGCATCGCGACGGTGAGGCCGGCGGCGACGAGGACGAGCCCCAGCACCGAGACCGCTGCAGGCACCGCCGACCAACCGAAGCGGAAGTCCAGCGCACTGACCACGATCATGGAGACCACGGATACGAATGCCACGGCGATGATGACCTTCTGCAAAGGCCGTGACTCCGCGCCAGGGCCCGCTTGCATGCGTCGGCGCAAGGCGTCCGGATTGTTCACGGCGAGATACACACTCGGGATGAGGGTCGCCGCGGCGAACACCGCAATGAACGCCCATCCCCGCCAGTAGTCGAACGTACCCGCAGGCACGAACACCATCAGAATGAAGGCGACAAGACCGATGGCGGATGTCATTGCCATCCGGACCGAGGTTCTCATTGTCACCACACCCCGGGCACCAGGCGGTAGTGCACCTTGTCGATGTAGTCCTCGTAACCCGCGAGGTCCTGGCGCAGCGCCTTCTCCTCATCGGTGATACGAGCGACGAAGATCAGCACGCCGGGAATCATCGTCAGCAGGCCCCAATACGAGCCGAGGGCGAGCGGCATGCCGACGATCAAAATCAGCGCCCCGACGTACATCGGGTGGCGGACAACGCTGTACAGCCCCGTCGACACCACCGGCTGGTCCTTTTCCACAGTGATCGTCGCCGCCGCGTAGTTGTTCTGTATGACGACGACTTCGGCCACCGCAAGGCCGACCAGGATCAGCACGTTGCCCACCACGACGACCGTGGTCGGCACCGCGGACCACCCGAACCTGTGGTCGAGTGCACTGACGACAGCGGTGGCGACCGTGGTCGAGATGATGCCGATATTGATGAGCTTCTGCACCATTCGACCTTCTGCGAACGGGCCGGTGCGCGTGCGTCGTCTGAACGCATCGGGGTACTTCACGGCCCGATGGATCGTCGGGATCATGGTGCCGACCTCGAAGACGGCGATGAAAACCCAAGCCTGCCAGTAGTCGAACGTACCGGCGGGCCAGAACAACAGCACCCCGAAGAAGGCGATGCTGAAGACTGTGTACCAGAGCATCAGAAGTGTGGTCTTCATCGATGTCCTCCTCCTTCAGATGGCGTCGCGTCGGCGGTAGATCGCGCCTGCGACGAACGTCAGCGCCGCTGCGGCGACCACCATGGCAGCCAGCGCAGCGGCCGAATACTCACTCGGTGCTTTCGTCTGGCCGATCGGTGACGCATCGAGCAGCCACTGCGGCAGCCGCAGCAGCGCGCCGAGATACAGCGAAGTCACCACGAATGTCACTGCCAGCCAACCGATCCAAGGCTGTCTCAGCGCGACCGCCAGAGCGGCGACGCCCGCCATCGCCGCCATCGCGGGTACGAAGGCGAGCGCGGCCAGCGTCAGGCGCCAGATGATCTGCGGCTCGTCGATCGTCAGGCCTGCGCCGAGACCCATTCCCAGGCCGGCGAAGAGCATCAACACCGTCGACCCAACGACAGTGGCCGCCACGGCGGTGACCAGCCAGCGCCACCGCGACACCGACCCGGCAAGCACCGTCTCGCCCAGCCCGGACTCCTCGTCGCCCCGGACGCGCAGCACACCGGAGACGACATAGGCGGTGGCCGCAGCGGCAAGAAACTGCGTCAACGTCGTGTACACGCCGTCCGTACCCTGCTGAGCCAGCACGCGCTGCAACAATTCGTTGGCCTCGGCCGCATCGAGGAGCGACTTCGTCATCGACCCGAATGCCAAGCCGGACAGAAACAGTCCAACGCCCCAGCCGATCGTCTGGCCGCGTTGCAGCCTCAGGTGCAGACCGAACACATTGCGGATCGGATGCGCGTTCGGATGCTCGCCGGACGACGGAATGACGCCGTCGTCGTACTGCCTGCTGTTCTCCAACACGACGGCCAGCGCGATCAGGCCGACGGCGAGCAGCACCAGCAAGGCGAACGGCCACCAGCGCAGGTCGACGAAGGGGCGCATCTGCTGCGCCCAGGCGATGGGGGAGAACCAGGACAGCGCGCTGCCGGAGTTGTCGATGACGTCGCCGACCCCGCGTACCAGAGCGGCCAGCGCGAGCGCGGCCATCGCGGCGCCGGTTGCGGCGCGCCCCTGCCGCCAGAGCTGCGCGGTGACCGCCGCGGTGGCCCCGAACACCATTGACACACCGGTGATTCCGAGGCACATGGCCGCGGTGTCGACGACACTGAATCCGGTGGCGGCCATCGCCGCAGTCATGGTCACCGCGAGTATCGCGTTGACACCGCCGACGACGATCAACGCGGCATAGGTCCTGGCATGACGGCCGACCACCGATGACAACACCAGTTCGGCGGCACCGCTCTCCTCCTCGGCGCGGGTGTGCCGAATCACGGTGAGAATCGACAGGATCGACGCCGCGATGATGAGGGTGAGCATCAACTCGTTGGCCATCATCACGCCGAGATCTGTTTCGTTGACGCCGAACATGGGGCCGCCCAATATCGTTCCGGCGGGCGTCTTGAGCAGGTTGACGCGGGCTGCGCGCTGCGCCTCATCGGGGTAGGCGAGCTTGATGGCATTGGGCGCGTACACCATCATCAGCGTCAGCGCGGCGATCCAGATCGACAGCCTGACGCGGTCACGGCGCAGAGCCAGCTTGATCAGGCTGCCGACACCGGTGAAGCGCGACGCCCGTGGGGCCGCTTCATGCCTGCCGAGATGCGGAGCGAGGGTCGCGTTACTCATCGGTCCGCTCCCCGGTACTCGCGCAGGAACATGTCTTCAAGAGACGCCGGCGTGACGGTCAGATCGATGATGCCCAACTCGGTCAGCAGCGCCATCACCCCGTCCAGTTCATTGCGGTCGACCGAGAAGACGTAGTGGCCGTCGTCGACCGTGAAGTCGTGAACGAACGGTGTAGAAAGAAGTTTCCGGCCATCGCTGTGGGTGCGCACTTTGACTGTGGTCCGCATCAGGTGGCGCAGCTGGTCGAGTGTGCCGGACCTCACTGCACGGCCGGCGCGGATGATGGTCACCGTGTTACACAGCTGTTCGACCTCGGCCAGGATGTGGCTGGACAGCAGCACGGCGGCGCCGTGATCGGCAACCTCGGTCACGCAGGTCTGAAAAGCCTTCTCCATCAACGGGTCCAAGCCTGAGGTGGGCTCATCGAGGATGTAGAGTTCGGCGTTGGTGGAGAACGCCGCGACGATCGCCACCTTCTGCCGGTTGCCCTTCGAGTAGGTGCGGGCCTTCTTGTGCGGATCGAGTTCGAACCGCTCGATCAGCTGGTCGCGCCGCCGGGTGTCGACCGCGTCCTTGCCGCGTAGCCGGGCCAGGAAGTCGATCGCCTGCAGGCCGGTCAGGTTGGGCCACAACGTGACGTCGCCTGGTACATAGGCGATGCGCCGGTGCAGATCGACGGCGTCGCGCCACGGGTCGCCGCCGAGAAGCCGCACCGTGCCGCTGTTGGCCCGCAGGAGGCCGAGCAACACCCGAATCGTAGTGGACTTGCCCGCTCCGTTGGGCCCGAGAAAGCCAGCGATGTCACCCGGCGCGACGGTCAGGTCGAGGCCGTCGAGGGCCAAGGTATGACCGAATGTCTTGACCAGTCCTTGTATTTCGACAGCGGGCTGGGTGGCTCCGCTTGTGCTAGCCCGTTGCAGGGACGTCGCCGTCATCGTGATCTCCTCCAGTCGAGTTGCTGAACGGAATGCCTTGTTCGCGCCGGGCGAGAAACGCCTCGTACATCGACGAGTCGGTCATCAAGCCGTTGGAGTACAGCTCCAGGGCGGGCAGCACCATGTCCTCGGCGTAGTCGCGAAGGACGGCACGCAGGTCGGTGGGGTTGTCGTGCATCTGTAGAAAGAGCAGGAATCCGCCGCCGTTGTTCATGCCGATGAACTTGGCCCTGGCTTTCGGGTCGCGGCTGGGTTTGAGGGTGCCCGCGCGAACCCCTTCTTCGAGGTACTCCTCGGCGTTGTCGATCATCCGTTGCCAGAACGTCTTGGCGAGCGCGCTGCCGGACTGCATGCTCCGCACCAGGTAGGCCATCATCGGTGCGTAAGACTCGATCTCGGCCATCTGCGCGAACCACGAGGTGGCATCCGCAGAGCGCAGGGACTCGGTCTTCGACTGGCGAATCTGCTCGATTATGTAGTCGTCGCAGACTCGCAACAGTCCGTCCTTGGATCCGAAATGGTGAATCACCAGCGCGGCGCTCACTCCTGCGGCCTGGGCAATCGCGCGCAGCCCGACGCTGAAGCCGTGCTGACCCACCTGATCGATAGCGGCATCGCGAATCCTGGCGACGGCCGTCAGATCGTCTGCTGAACGCATGTTTAGTACGCTAAACGCGCGTTCAGCGGCTCGTCAAGAGGTCACACCGTCAAAGTTCCGTAAAAATGGCGCCACTTCTCCTTGCGAGCAGACGCATATGTACCCGAAAAGCCCTTGAAAAGGGGCTTTTTGCGTCTGCTCGCGAGAAAAACTCAGTTGTCGTCGGGCGAGGGCCAGTCGCGTGCGGCTGCCAACAGGCCGTCGCCGAGCGGCACCAACACCGGCGTCAGGCGCTCGTCCTCGGCGATCAGCCGGGCGGCCTCGCGGACGGCCGTGACCTCGGCATCGCCTGCCTTGGCGTCGCCGGCGCGGCCGCCGAGCGCCGCCCGGTGCACGACGATCGCACCGCCTGGCCGCAGCAACCGCACGCCTTCGACCACAAAGTCCGGCTGGTCGGCAGGGTCTGCGTCAATGAAAACCAGGTCGTAGGACTCGTCGGCCAGCCGGGTCAGAACTTCCTGCGCCCGCCCGCTGATCAGCCTGGTCCGCGACGGCCCGATGCCCGCCTCGTTAAAGGCCTGCTTGGCGAGCCGCTGATGCTCGGGCTCGACATCAATTGTCGTCAGCACCCCGTCGTGACGCATTCCGGAGAGCAGCCACAGCCCACTGACGCCGGCGCCGGTGCCGACCTCAACGACCGTTTTCGCGCCGCTGAGCTTGGCCAGCACGCTGAGCAGCGCACCGACAGCCGGGGTGACCGCGCCGGCCCCGGTCTCGACGGCACGGTCGCGCGCGGCGGCCACGATGGCGTCCTCGGAGATCGAGTTCTCGGCGTGGTTGACGACGGACTCGGCGCGGCTGGGTTGCGGCTGGCTCGCCGGGGCATCGGCCATGCCCGCAGCGTAGAGCGGCTGGGATTCGGCCACCACCGCGACACGCCCGTCCCGCGACGCTCGAATCGGCGGGACCTCGCGTGGTTTGCGCAGGTTAGGACGGGCTGGATTGGGTAACAATCAGGTTTCTCAGGGAAAGTTCAGTGAGCTCATATGCGAACCACACGACGGTCGGCAACGGTAGCGGCATGGAACACGGCGGCCGCTGGCGCTCTGGGAATAAGCATGTCGACCGTCGCGTTGCCGCCGATGTCGCGTTCTCGATAAGCGGTGAACGCTGTGATCTGGAGGATCCGACGACCACAACCACCACGGCCCCCCATATGAACCCGGTGACGATGTCTCATCTCGAGCAGTACACCGACGGGGAATGGGTCGAGCCTTCCGAAGAGCCACAGGGCACCGCGGTTTTCGATGCCACCGGTGACCACGCCACCATGCCGTCATGGGATGAACTCGTGCGTCAGCACGCTGACCGGGTGTATCGCCTGGCCTACCGGCTGTCAGGCAACCAGCACGATGCCGAGGACCTGACGCAGGAGACGTTCATCCGGGTGTTCCGGTCTGTGCAGAACTACCAGCCCGGCACGTTCGAGGGCTGGCTGCACCGCATCACCACCAACCTGTTCCTGGACATGGTCCGCAGACGCGGCCGCATCCGGATGGAAGCTCTGCCCGAGGACTACGACCGCGTGCCCGCCGACGAGCCGAACCCGGAGCAGATCTATCACGATTCGCGGCTCGGTCCCGACCTGCAGGCCGCCCTCGACTCGCTGGCGCCTGAGTTCCGTGCCGCGGTGGTGCTGTGCGACATCGAAGGCCTGTCCTACGAGGAGATCGGCGCAACGCTCGGCGTGAAGCTGGGAACCGTCCGCAGCCGGATCCACCGTGGTCGACAGGCGCTGCGGGACTATCTGGCACTCCACCAGGCCGACACGGCCCGGTCGGCCTGACCGTTCACGGGTGTCGGGTGCCGTATCCCGCGCTACATTCAAGTAAGCACCGTCTATCGCGAAGGTGATGGGCCGAGAGGAGCGGGGTGATGGCCGATCCAGGGCATGTGTTCCGTCGTGCGTTCTCCTGGCTGCCCGCCCAGTTCGCCTCGCAGAGCGACGCGCCGGTAGGGCCACGTCAGTTCGGCTCCACCGAGCACCTGTCCACTGAGGCGGTCGCCGCCTTCGCCGATGGTGAACTGCGGATGTCCGCACATCTGCGAGCGGCACATCATCTCTCCATGTGCCCGCAGTGTGCCGCCGAGGTGGACGCCCAGCGACAGGCCCGATCCGCACTGCGCGACTCCCGTCCGATCGCCATTCCCAGTTCGCTACTCGGATTGCTCTCGCAGATTCCACAGGACACCGCGCAGGTCCAACCCCCCGAAGGCAATCAGACCGACTTTGCTGACGGCACGATCCGCGGTCGGCGCAAGCGCCGGTAGTGTGTAAACCAAACCAAGCATCGGCGCGCGCCGGCTTAATAGCGGCGGCCAAATAGAGAGTGATAACGCGGGTGACAACGCAGGACCAGTCCCAAGGTAGCGACCGGGTCGCGCCGCGCCCCGTCTCGCGCCCACCGGTCGACCCGTCCACCACCCGGGCATTCGGCAGGCCCCAGGGTGTCGACGGCTCCTTCCTCGGCGATGACGGTGTTCGCGATCAAGGTGAGTACACACCGACCAATCAGGCGCCCGATCCCGTCTTGAACCAGGCGTTCGGACGGCCGAACGGCAGCGGTGACTCACTTCAACGCCATCCCGCCGACATCGGCGCGCTGGATGCCGAGCGTGACAGGAACAAGCCCGAAGAGCCCGACGACCCGTGGCGCGATCCGAATGCCGCGGCCGCGCTCGGCACCCCGGCGGTGCCGACGCCGGTGCCCGCACCCGCCGCCGCGAACATCGGCAGGCTCGGCGTGCGCGACGTGCTCTTCGGTGGCCGGGTGTCCTACGTCGCGCTTGCCGTGCTGGCGATCGTCGCACTGGTGATCGGTTTCGCCGGCGGCTGGGTCGGGCGCAAGACCGCCGAGGTCGTCGAGGCGTTCACCACGTCCAAGGTGACGCTGAACACCGACAACAACACTGAACAACCCGAGGGTCGGTTCGCGAAAGTCGCTGCCTCCGTTGCTAATTCGGTGGTGACCATCGAAGCGGAGAGTGACGACGAAGGCGCTCAGGGCTCCGGTGTCGTCGTCGACGGCCGCGGGTACGTCGTCACCAACAACCACGTGATCTCCGAGGCCGCCAACAACCCCAGCAAGTACAAGTTGTCGGTGGTGTTCAACGACGGCAAGTCGGTGCCCGCCAACCTCGTCGGCCGTGACCCGAAGACCGACCTGGCGGTGCTGAAGGTCGACAACGTCGACAACCTCACGGTGGCAAAGCTGGGTGACAGCGACAAGCTTCATGTCGGTGATGAAGTCATTGCGGCAGGCGCCCCGCTTGGCCTGCGCAGCACCGTCACGATGGGCATCGTCAGCGCGTTGCACCGGCCCGTCCCGTTGTCGGGCAGCGGCTCTGATACCGACACCGTCATCGACGGCATTCAGATCGACGCGCCCATCAACCACGGCAACTCGGGCGGCCCGCTGATCAACATGAGCTCCGACGTCATCGGCATCAACACGGCCGGGAAGTTGGGGGACGGGGCCAACGGGCTCGGCTTCGCAATCCCGGTCAACGAGGTGAAAAACGTCGTCGACGCACTGATCAAGGACGGCAAGATCGCCCACCCGACGCTCGGGCTGACCGCCCGTTCGGTGAACAACGATCTCGCGTCGGGCGCGCAGGTGGCCAATGTCAAGGCGGGCGGCCCCGCGGAGAAGGCGGGCATCCTCGAGAACGACGTCGTCGTCAAGGTCGGTGACCGTACCGTCGCCGACGCCGACGAATTCGTCGTCGCTGTGCGGCTGTTGAAGGTCGGTCAGGACGCCCCGATCGAAGTGGTCCGCGACGGCCGTCATGTGACGCTGACCGTGAACCCCGGTTCCGACAACAGCACGTAATGTTCGCCAACGTCGGCTGGGGCGAGATGCTGGTCCTGGTGATTGCCGGGCTGGTGATCCTCGGGCCCGAGCGGCTACCCGGCGCAATCCGCTGGACGTCGGGCACCCTGCGCCAGGCGCGTGACTACATCAGCGGGGCGACCAAGCAACTCCGTGACGACCTCGGCCCCGAATTCGACGACCTCCGTGAGCCGTTGAGCGAGTTGCAGAAGCTGCGCGGGATGACGCCGCGCGCGGCACTGACCAAACACCTACTCGACGGCGACGATTCGATTTTGACCGGCCAGTTCGACGAGTCAGCCAACAAGCCTGCCGTGCAACCCGTCCCCGAAGAGCCGACGCCGTCGACACCGACGACGCCTGCGGCCAAGCCGCTTGTGACACCGTTCGACAGCGACGCGACCTAGGTTTTCGTCCGCTCGTCGAGCGAGACGGCCCAGTACCGCAGGCCGACGGCCCAGCCGAGCCACGCGATCGTCGCAACCAGGTTGGACGGCAACGCCCTGGGGTCCTCGAACGTGGTGACCACCGTCGCCACGATGATCAGGATTGTGAACAGCACCCACAGGTGGAAGACGAATCGAGCGAGTTTCGCCCGAATCCCGTTGAACCGGTAGAACAACAACGCGCGCCGCACGGTGATTCGATCACGGGGTTCAGACGCTTGCGATTCCTCGGCGCGCAGCGACCAGAACCGGAAACCCATTGCGATGACGGTGTAGATGACGATGCCGATCAGGTCGGCGTAGATGAGTCCGCCGGAGAAGTAGTTGGGCACGCCGAGCGTGTCGGTTCTGCCGAAGGCGGACCCCATCGCGCCACTGACCTGTAGCACCACGACGCCGAGGAAAAAGTAGTAAAAGCCTCGCAAGACGCGCGCGCTACGGCGGTGCATCGGGTAGGCCAGCAGCAACCGGCTGGCTGTGATGGATCTCGTCTTTTCGGTCGACGGGCTCGGCTTGGTTTCGGCGACCAGCGCTGAGGCTTCCTCGAGCCACGCCCGCGCTTGCGCGGCCGCCACCTGTTGCGCCTCGGGCGATTCGTCGATTTCCCTGCTGGCCTTGAGCCAGTCAGCCGCGAATTCGACCTGCCTGCTGGCGTCTTCGAAGGAGAGCTTGCGAACCCCGTGCAGGGTTCTGCGTTCGCGCCAGTCGCCGATCACCAGCGCAACGATTCCGATACCCGCCGTCAGGATCGGCGTCACGACCGTCAGCGCGATGCGAATGACTTGTTCGGAATCCACCCGTCAGCGACCGGCAGGGTCGAGGCCAAGCGACATGCCTGCGAGCCCGCGCTTGCGGGTCGAGATCGCGTCGGCGATGCTGCGTAACTCCTTGCCGGCAACCGAATCCGGGGCGCTCAGCACCAGCGGAACACCCGAGTCGCCTGCGGTGACGAGCGCGGGATCCAACGGCACCTGACCGAGCAGCGGGACGTCCGCGCCGACCGCCGTCGTCAGCCGCTCGGCAACCTGGCGGCCGCCGCCCTCGCCGAACACCTGCATCGTCGTGCCGTCGGGCAGCACCAGCCCCGACATGTTCTCCACCACACCGACGATTCGTTGGCGGGTTTGCAGTGCGATCGCACCGGCCCGCTCGGCGACTTCGGCCGCGGCCAGTTGCGGTGTCGTCACCACGAGGATCTCGGCCCCGGGGATCAATTGCGCAACCGAGATCGCGATATCGCCTGTGCCTGGCGGCAAGTCGAGCAGCAGCACGTCCAAATCGCCCCAGTACACATCGGCGAGAAACTGCTGAAGCGCCCGGTGCAACATCGGCCCGCGCCACACCACCGGCGTGTTGCCTTGGGTGAATTGGGCGATCGAGATCACCCGCACGTCGTGGGCGATCGGCGGCAGGATCATCGACTCGACCTGGGTCGGCCGTTCGTCAGTGCCCATCATCCGTGGGATCGAATGTCCGTAGATGTCAGCGTCGAGCACGCCGACCGACAGCCCGCGGACCGCCATCGCGGCCGCCAGGTTGACTGTGACGCTGGACTTGCCGACCCCACCCTTACCGGATGCGACCGCGTACACCCGCGTCAGTGAGCCGGGCTGGGCGAACGGGATCACGGGTTCGCGGGCGTCGCCGCGCAGTTGCTTGCGTAGTTCGGTGCGCTGCTCGTCGTTCATCACGTCCAGGGTCACCTTGACAGCGCCGGTGCCAGGCACGTCGGCGACCGCCGCGGTGACCCGCTCGGAGATCTCCGCCTTCTTCGGGCATGCCGAAGTGGTCAGATAGATCTCGACGTGCACGCCGCCATCGGCGTCGACCTCGACGCTCTTGACCATGCCGAGCTCGGTGATCGGCCGTCGCAACTCGGGGTCGATCACTTTGGCGAGCCCGGCGCGGACCGCGGTCTGGAGCTCAGGGCGTTCTGACATCACCGCCGAGTGTAGGCGGCGCAGGCGGGCGGATTCGCGCGCGGGGCGGGGACTCCGGTCAGGCAGGCGGGCCCGGCGCGGGTCCCACGCCTTGCGGCCCGAGCAGCGGGGGAACCGGCTCCAGTGGTGCATCACCCGGCGGTGGCGGCGACGGCGCGAGTTCGGCGGCCGCGCCCGGCGCGAGTCCGGGTTGGCCGGCCGGCGGCGCGATCACGCCCGGGGGCAGCGCCTCGGGCGGCAGCTGTGGCTGCACCGCGGCAGGAGGGTTGCTGCCGATGCAGAAGACCGCGCAGTTCTGCTGCGGCGGCGGCGTTATTCCCGGCGGAAGGGCCTGCGCGGGTCCCGGCATGGTCATCCCGGGCATTCCCGGCATCCCGGCTTCGGGCGCCGGTCCGGGAAGAGGTCCGAACATCATCTGGTTTGCCACGTCGGTGCGCCCCATGTTGACCAGCGGTACCATCGCGAGCGGATCGTCGGCGGGCAGGCCGAGCACGTTCATCGGCAAGCCGGGCCCGAGGCCCTGGTAGTTGTCCAGGTGTACGTCGGCGATCGGCGGAATCGGCCCGGTGATCGGCGGCAGGTCCACCGGCACGACGCCGGTCGCGTAGGCGGCCGCCCAGCCCAGCACGTTCTGGGCATAGGCCATCGAGTTGTTGTAGCGCAGGATCGCCGTCATCACCTGTGACTGATCGCGCAGGTTCAGCCCTCCGCTGCACAGGTAGCGGGCCGCGGCCAGGCTGGCGTCGAACACGTTCTGCACGTCGGCCTTGCCGTCGCCGTTGCCGTCGGAGGCGTACCGCGACCAGGTGCCCGGAAGGAACTGCATCGGACCGATCGCGCGGGCGTAGGTGACCCGGCTGGTGTTTCGGCTCAGCTCGATGACCTCGTTGCCCGGAAGCGTGCCGTCGAGCGATGGCCCGTAGATGGGCCGCACCGCGGAGCCCGACGCATCGGTTGCGCCGCCGTTGGCGTGCATCGACTCGATGCGTCCGATGCCCGCAAGCAGGTTCCAGCTGATACCGCAACCCGGGTACGAGGCGGCCATCATCCGCTCGGCGTTCTGATACGCGTTCAGCGCGATCATCGGAATACGAAGGGTGCCAGGCGAACTCACCACCACAGCGGGCGGCGGGCCGGACATGTTGGCGCTGGAGGCGATGTGGAACGCCGTGGGCGCCTTGGTGGCGGCGACGACCGAGGGACCGGACGGATCGATGTTCGACAGGGCGACGGCGGCCAACGGGGTGACCGCTGCGTCCCGCATCGGCGCCGCCGTCGTCGGCGAGGCCCCGACAGCTCCGGCGAAGACGATGGGGATGATGGCTACAAGACCCAGCGCGGGTGAACGCATCACCCGCGCGGCGCGGCTCCGCACTGCCGCGAGCGCGGTCCCTCCCCCTATGTGCACTCAACCGTCCTAGGTTCGAGGTGGCTTGTGAACCAAGTCACCATACCTAGTCGCCTGCGGCCGTGTTACAACAATGCTTGACCTGGCTTAACCGAGCTTTTTGGTGCGACGCTCTCCGCTGTGAGATTTACCTGCGCCGTCCTTGCCGCCGTCGGTCGATCCCGTCGGCCGCAATTCGGTCAAAATGTCTCGCAGTTCGTCGAGTTCGCGGCGCAGGTAGTCGCGGGTGGCGACCTCGCCGACGGCCAGCCGCAGCGCGGCGAGCTCACGGGCCAGGTACTCGGTATCGGCCTTGGTCTGCTCGGCCCGGCGGCGGTCCTCTTCCAGAGACACCCGGTCGCGGTTCTCCTGCCGGTTCTGGGCCAACAGGATCAGCGGCGCCGCATAGGCGGCCTGAGTGGAGAAGGCCAGGTTGAGAAGGATGAACGGGTAGGGATCCCAGCGCAGCTTGACCGCGAACAGGTTCAGGGAGATCCAGACGGCGACGAGGATCGTCTGCCACAGCAGGAAGCGCCCGGTGCCGAGGAACCGGGCGATGGACTCACTGAACTGCCCGACGGTCTCGGCGTCGACGGTGAAGGCGAATCGGCGCCGTGTCGTGCGCGGCGTGTCGAGGCGCTGGCGCGCCGACAGATCGCTCATGTCACCACCTCGGCGGTGGACATCTCGGGTTCCTCGCGCTCGCGCCAGTCGTCGGGCAGCAGGTGGTCGAGCACGTCGTCGACGGATACCGCGCCAAGCAGGTGGTTCTCGTCGTCGACCACCGGCCCGCAGACCAGGTTGTAGGCGGCGAAATACCGGGTGACGGCGGTCAGCGGGTCCTCGGGGCCGAGGTAGGGCAGGTCGGTGTCGAGCATGCCGCCGACCAGAGCGGCGGGCGGCTCCCGCAGCAGCCGCTGCAGGTGCACGCAGCCCAGGTAGCGACCGGTCGGAGTCGACGTCGGCGGCCGCACCACGATGACCAGCGAGGCCAGTGCCGGCGTCAGGTCGGGATCGCGGACACGGGCGAGGGCCTCCGCGACGGTGGTGTCCGGCGCAATCGCGACTGGCTCGGAGGTCATCAGTCCGCCCGCGGTGTCGGGCGAGTGCGCCAGCAGGCGGCGCACGTCTTCGGAATCCTCGGGATCCATCCGGCGAAGGAACAGCTCGGCATCGGCAGGGGTCATCGTGCCGAGCAGGTCGGCGGCATCGTCGGGATCCATCGCCTCGAGCACGTCGGCCGCCCGTTCCGGCTCCAGCTGCCGAAGCATGTTGGCCTGCTCCTCTTCGGGCAGCTCTTGAAGCACGTCGGCGAGCCGTTCGTCATCGAGGGCTCGGACCACCTCGAATCGACGTTTCTGCGGCAGCTCGCGGATCGCCTCGGCGACCTCGATCGGCCGCTGCCCCTCGAACTGTTCGAGCAGCTGGGCGACGCCCTGCCCGGGCATCGCCAGTCCCGACGGGGTCAAGCCCTGCACGCGCTGCCAGTCGACGATGTCGACGTTCCTGCGGCGACCCAGCCGGCGCCCCAGCGGCCGCACGGCGACCTTGGTGACCAGCCAGTCGCGGGTCCGCGACTGCTGGATGCCCAGGTCGATGACGACGACGTCCACCCCGTCGAGCTCCGGTAGCTCGGGGTCTTCGACGCGGACGCGGGTCTCGATCACCTGGCCGAGCACCAGCACCTCGCCGGGTCGTTGGGTGAACTTGCGCAACGACACATTGGCCGTGATCAGAGTGACGGCGCTGGGGTCGATCGCGGTTACCCGCCCGATAGGCACGAAGATCCGTCGACGGGTCAGCAGTTCGACGACGAGTCCGAGCACCCTCGGTTGATGGCGGACGATGCTGATGCTGATCACCACGTCGCGCACCCGGCCGATGGACTCGCCGTCGGGGCCCAACACCACCATTCCCGCAAGCCGGGCCGCGTAGACCCTGTTCACCGCCGCCATGACTCAAAGGGTAGAGAGTGTGGTTGTGGAAAACCGGTATCGACCCCGTCGAACCATCCTTTCGGTTCCCGGCAGCAGCGCCAAGATGATCGAGAAGGCCAAAACGCTGCCCGCTGACGAGGTGTTCCTCGACTTGGAGGACGCCGTCGCGCCGGACGCCAAGGTACAGGCGCGCAGCCAGGTGGCAAGCGCGCTGGCCGAGCCGGGCTGGGCCGGACAACTGCGCGGGGTCCGGGTCAACGACTGGACGACGCCGTGGACCTACAGCGACATCATCGAAGTGGTGTCCATTGCGGGCGCGTCGCTCGATGTCGTCGTACTGCCGAAGGTCACCGACGTGTCCCACGTCAACGCGCTGGACCTGTTGCTGAGCCAGTTGGAGACGACGCACGGCCTTCCGGTCGGCCGGATCGGCGTCGAGGCGCAGATCGAGAACGCGCAGGGGCTGACAAATATCGATGCGATCGCGGCCTGTCCGCGGGTGCAGGCGCTGGTGCTCGGCCCTGCGGACATGGCGGCCAGCCTGAACATGCGCACGCTCGTGGTGGGGGAGCAACCCGAGGGGTATGACGTCGGCGACGCGCATCACCACGTGCTGATGCGGATCCTGATCGCCGCGCGCACCCACGGCGTGCTCGCGATCGACGGCCCGTATCTGAAGGTGCGCGACGTCGATGCGTTCCGGCGGGTGGCGGGCCGGTCGGCGGCGCTGGGCTATGACGGCAAGTGGGTGCTGCACCCGGACCAGATCGCCGCGGGCAACGAGATCTTCAGCCCGCGCCAGGACGACTACGACCACGCGGAACTGATTCTCGAGGCATACGAGTGGCACACGTCGCAGGCGGGCGGGGCGCGCGGCGCGGTGATGCTCGGCGACGAGATGATCGACGAGGCCAGCCGCAAGATGGCGCTGGTGATCGCAGGCAAGGGACGCGCTGCGGGTATGACGCGGAACGCGGAGCCGTTTCAGCCGCCGAGCTAGCCGCGAAAAGCTATGGCGCCCACTGCCATTCAGATGCGGCGAGTCCGATGACGAAGACGAAGTAGAGCACCACCAAAGCGGTGATCAGGCCGCCGATGATGGTGCCAGCCAGCGCGAGTCCGTGACCGTCCTGGCCGGTGCGCCTGCATTCACGCATCGCGATGATTCCGAGAATCAGCCCTGCGATCGACGGCAACCCGCAGAACACGAGGCCTGCCAACGCGGTGACCAACGAAGCGATGGCCTTGCCGTTGGTACCCAGCGGCTTGCCAGGCCGATACGGGTCATAGGGCTGATACCCCGGATACGCGGGCGGATATCCGGCTGGCGGATAGCCGGCGGCCTGCGGGTATACCGGCGGCGGCAGCGTCGGGTAGCCCGCCGGATAGTCGACGGGCGCAAACGGATCCGGCTGCGGTGCCGACTGCTCCAACGGCGGGACTTCGGCACCGCGGAACGGCTGCTCTGGCGGCGTGCTCATATCAGCCGCTGAGCGCGAAGATGAACCAGATGAGGCCGATGATCAACGACGCGGCACCGACCGCGATGCCGGCGACCGCTAAGCCGTGGCCGCCCTGACCTTTCTGTTTGATCTGATTCAGCGCGACGAAACCGAGCGCGATGCCGATGGGTCCGCTTATCCAGCAGAGAAACCCGACCAGTGAGGCCACCAGCGACCAGACCGCCATCTGATTGGTTTCGGGCTGCGACTGACCGTAGCCCGCGCCGTATCCACCGGGGTATCCCGGCGCGCCGTACGACGGCGGTGGCGGCGGGTACCCGGGCGCGGCGCCGTACGGCGGCTGCGGCTGCGGCGGCGGGGGATAGGAGGGGGCGCCGTATCCCGGCTGACCCCCGACCGCCGACGGGTCGGGGTAGGGCGGCGGGTAACTCTGCTGTTGTGATTCCGGTGTCGGATAGCCGGGCGGCGGATAGACCGGCGCGGGCGGGTAGCCGGGTGGCGGATAGCCGCCCTGCTGATAGTCCGCGGGCGGTTGATAGCTCGGCGGCACGTCGTATCCAGTCGACGGCGGGGCATATCCGGGCGGGGTGTACTGCTCGGTGGGCGCTGACGGCGGGGCGTACTGCTCGGTGGGCGCTGACGGCGGGAAATACTGCTCGGCGGGGGCGGCAGGGGGGATGAATTGCTCCGTCGCGGGTTGCGGTTCGGGCTGCTCGTCCTGCTGCTGCGACTGCTCGATCGACGGTGCCTCGTAGCCACCGGATGTCGGCTCCGACGAGCCTGAACTAGGGTCGGATGCTGGCGTTTCGGAGGACTCCCCGCCCGGATTTGTCATGCTGTCAACCTAGCGTATGTGCTGGTACCCGCGGCCGGAGAGGCTGCGGGGCACCATCGTCCACCCCGGAGCGTTGAGCGTGTGTGGCCGAAAGAAATCTCGGCGCGGATAAAGGAGAATGAGGTTCGATGACCAGTCCCTTCCAGCCCGGACAGACTCCCGGCGCGACGCCTGGTGCACCGACATCCCCGGCCCGCGGGCCCGCCGCGCTGCCGACGCCTCCGAAGGGCTGGCCGATCGGCTCCTACCCCACCTACGCCGAGGCGCAGCGTGCGGTGGACCACCTCTCCGATCAGGAGTTCCCGGTTCAGCAGGTCACGATCGTCGGCGTTGACCTGATGCAGGTCGAGCGGGTAACGGGTCGCCTGACCTGGCCCAAGGTGCTGGGCGGCGGCGTCATCACCGGTGCGTGGCTGGGCCTGTTCATCGGGTTGATCCTCGGATTCTTCAGCGAGAATCCATGGGCGTCGCTCATCACCGGCCTCGTTGCAGGCGTCTTCTTCGGGCTGATCACCTCGGCAATCCCATACGCGATGGCTCGTGGCACAAGAGATTTCAGCTCGACGATGCAACTTGTCGCGGGCCGTTACGACGTGCTGTGTGACCCGCAGAGCGCCGAGAAGGGCCGGGATCTGCTGGCGCGCTTGACCATCTAGGCCCCGAAAAAGGGCCGCTACCGCAGGTCACGATCGCGCTGTTGCTGCCGACGCGCCGCTTGGAAGTGTTGCAAATCACGCACACCTGGCTCTACGGTTCTGGCGCGGGCGATTGCCCCGGAGCCGCGCCGGCGGCGACATTGGCCGCCGGAGCCGCTCCGGCGGCGACATGGTCCGCGGACAGGAGGCGGGTGGTGCACGCACGTCGACTGTGTGCAGCGGCATTGGCGGCCGCGACGACGGCATCGGTGGTGACGGCGTGTGGTTCGGGCGGCAGCGGGATCGTCATCAATTACTACACACCGGCAAGCGAAATGGCGACCTTCACCGCCGTCTCCAAGCGGTGCAACGAGGAGTTGGGCGGCCGCTTCACCATCCAGCAGATCAGCTTGCCGAAAGAGGCCGACGCCCAGCGCCTGCAACTGGCGCGGCGGCTGACGGGCAACGACAAGACCCTCGACCTGATGGCACTCGATGTGGTGTGGACGGCCGAGTTCGCCGAAGCTGGTTGGGCCTTGCCGCTTTCCGATGATCCGTCCGGCCGGGCCGAGACCGACGCCACCGGCAACACACTGCCCGGGCCGTTGGAGACGGCCAAGTGGCAGGACAAACTGTATGCCGCCCCCATCACGACCAACACCCAATTGCTTTGGTACCGAGCGGATTTGATGGACAAGCCGCCGACCACATGGGACGACATGGTCTCAGAGGCGACGCGGCTGCACGCAGAGGGCAAGCCGAGTTGGATTGCATTGCAGGCCAAGCAGTATGAGGGACTGGTGGTGTGGTTCAACACGCTGCTGGAAAGTGCGGGCGGTCAAGCGCTTTCCGACGACGGCAAGACCGTCACGCTGACCGACACCCCCGAGCATCGCGCGGCGACCGTCAAGGCGCTGCAGATCATGAAGGCCGTTGCCACCGCGCCAGGCGCGGACCCGTCGATCACCCAGACCGACGAAGGCACTGCGCGGCTGGCGCTCGAGCAGGGTAAAGCGGCGCTCGAGGTGAACTGGCCGTTCGTGCTGCCATCGATGCTGGAGAACGCCGTCAAGGGTGGCGTCGGTTTCCTGCCGCTCGACAAGGACCCCGCGCTGGCGGGCAGCATCGACGAGGTCGGGACCTTCTCACCGAGCGACGAACAGTTCGAAGCCGCCTACGAAGCCAGCAAGATGGTGTTCGGCTTCGCGCCGTATCCAGGGGTGCAATCGGGCGGAGACGCCAAGGTGACGCTGGGCGGACTCAACCTGGCGGTGGCGCGCACGACCCAGCACAAGGCGGAGGCGTTCGAGGCGATGCGGTGCCTGCGCAATGTCGAGAACCAGCGGTACACCTCGGTCGAGGGTGGACTGCCCGCGGTTCGGACATCGCTGTATGACGATCCGGCGTTCCAGAAGAAGTACCCGCAGTACGCGATCATCCGACAGCAGCTCACCAATGCCGCTGTGCGTCCGGCAACGCCGGTCTACCAGGCGGTGTCGACCAGGATCTCGGCCACGCTCGCGCCCGTCACCGACATCGAACCGGACAAGATGGCCGACGAGCTGACAGAGCAGGTCCAGAAGGCGATCGACGGTAAGGGGCTGGTCCCGTGACCGCCACGGTGGACGCACCGGCGAAAGCGGCGGGTGGCGGAACCGACAATCGCAAGTCCGACCGGCGCCTTGCCTATCTGTTGATTGCGCCCGCGGTGATCCTGATGCTCGCGGTCACCGCGTATCCGATCGGTTACGCGGTGTGGCTGAGCCTGCAGCGCTACAACCTGGCCGCACCCGACGACACGGCTTTCGTCGGGTTCGCCAACTACCAGACCGTTCTCACCGACCGGTACTGGTGGACGGCGTTCGTCGTGACGCTGGCGATCACCGTCATCTCGGTGGCGATCGAGTTCGTGCTCGGAATGGCGCTGGCATTGGTGATGCACCGGACGATCTTCGGTAGGGGCGTCGTGCGTACCTCGGTACTGATCCCGTACGGCATCGTGACCGTTGCCGCCTCTTACAGCTGGTATTACGCGTGGACCCCTGGCACCGGCTATCTGGCCAACCTGCTGCCCGAGGGCAGCGCGCCGTTGACCGAACAGCTTCCCTCGCTGGCGATCGTGATCCTCGCCGAGGTGTGGAAGACCACGCCTTTCATGGCGTTGCTCCTGCTCGCCGGGCTGGCACTCGTACCGCAGGATCTGCTCAACGCCGCGCAGGTCGACGGAGCCGGCGCGTGGAAGCGACTGGTGAAAATCATTCTGCCGCTTATCAAACCGGCGATCCTGGTCGCACTTCTGTTCCGGACCCTCGACGCGTTCCGGATCTTCGACAACATCTACGTCCTCACCGGCGGCGCCAACAGCACCGGATCGGTGTCGATCCTGGGCTACGACAACCTTTTCAAGGCGTTCAACCTCGGGTTGGGTTCGGCGATCAGCGTGCTGATCTTCCTGTCCGTGGCGGTGATCGCGTTCATCTACATCATGATCTTCGGCGCGTCGGCACCAGGATCGGATGAGGAGAGGCGCTGACATGACTGAGCGGGTCGGTGCGGGCAGGGCGACGGGATGGACCGTCGTCAACGTCCTGGTCGTCATCTATGCGCTTTTCCCGGTGCTGTGGATCCTGAGCCTGTCGTTGAAACCGACGTCAACGGTCAAGGACGGCAAGCTGATTCCATCGGCGGTTACCTTCGACAACTACAAGGGCATCTTCTCGGGGAACGCCTTCAGTTCGGCGCTGATCAACTCGATCGGGATCGGCCTCATCACGACCGTCATCGCGGTGATCATCGGCGGAATGGCCGCCTACGCCGTCGCGCGCCTGAGCTTCCCCGGCAAGCGGTTGCTGGTCGGTGTCGCGCTGTTGATCGCCATGTTCCCGCAGATCTCCCTGGTCACACCGATCTTCAACCTGTGGCGCAGCATCGGGCTTTTCGACACCTGGCCCGGCCTGATCATCCCGTACATCACATTCGCGTTGCCGTTGGCCATCTACACGCTGTCGGCGTTCTTCCGGGAGATCCCGTGGGATCTGGAGAGGGCGGCCAAGATGGACGGCGCCACACCGGCGCAGGCGTTCCGCAAGGTGATCGCTCCGCTGGCGGCGCCGGGCATCGTCACCGCCGCCATCCTGGTTTTCATCTTCGCGTGGAACGACCTTTTGCTCGCCCTGTCGTTGACGGCCACGCAGCGCGCGATCACAGCGCCGGTGGCGATCGCGAACTTCACCGGCAGTTCGCAATTCGAGGAGCCGACCGGGTCGATCGCGGCAGGCGCGATGGTGATCACGATTCCGATCGTTATCTTTGTTCTGATCTTCCAGCGACGGATCGTCGCTGGTTTGACCTCCGGTGCGGTGAAGGGGTAGTTCGATGGCCGAGATCGTGTTGGATCGGGTGACGAAGAGTTACCCCGACGGCGCCACGGCCGTGAAGGATCTGTCGATGACGATCGCCGACGGCGAGTTCATCATCCTGGTGGGTCCCTCCGGATGCGGAAAGTCGACCACGCTGAACATGATCGCCGGCCTCGAGGACATCTCGTCGGGCGAAATGCGAATCGGCGGCGAGCGGGTCAACGAGAAGGCCCCCAAGGATCGCGATATAGCGATGGTTTTCCAGTCCTACGCGCTCTACCCGCATATGACCGTCCGGCAGAACATTGCCTTCCCGTTGACGTTGGCCAAAGTGAAGAAGGCCGAAATCGCGTCCAAGGTCGAGGAAACCGCGAAGATTCTCGATCTCACCGAGTTGCTCGACCGCAAACCCGGCCAGCTGTCGGGCGGTCAGCGCCAGCGCGTCGCGATGGGTCGCGCGATCGTGCGCGATCCCAAGGCGTTCCTGATGGATGAGCCGCTGTCGAATTTGGACGCCAAGCTACGAGTGCAGATGCGCTCGGAGATCGCCCGCCTGCAGAACCGTCTTGGCACCACAACGGTTTACGTGACACACGACCAGACCGAAGCGATGACGCTGGGGGATCGCGTCGTCGTTCTTCGCGCGGGCGAGGCGCAGCAGATCGGCACCCCCGAGGAGCTGTACGCCAGGCCTGCCAACCTTTTCGTCGCCGGCTTCATCGGATCGCCTGCGATGAACTTCTTCCCGGCGACGATGACCGATGTCGGAATCAGGCTGCCATTCGGGGACGTCACGCTGACGCAGGAGGTGCACGACCTGCTCGCGAAGCACAACTCACCGCCGAACGTGATCGTGGGTGTCCGGCCCGAGCATCTCGAGGACGCTTCGCTGATCGACACCTATGCGCGGATCCGCGCGTTGACATTCGAGGTGACGGCGGACTTCGTCGAATCGCTCGGCGCGGACAAGTACGTGCATTTCATCGCCGAAGGTGCGGGTGCCCGTGCCCAGCAGCTCGCGGAGCTGGCCGCAGAGTCGGGTGTCGGCGAGAACGAGTTCGTGGCAAGGGTTTCCACCGAGTCGAAGGTGACGCCCGGTCAGACGATCGAGCTCGCATTGGACACGACAAGACTGGTCATCTTCAACGCCGATACCGGGGCCAACCTCTCCATCCCGCCTGCCGGCGCAACCGAGGAGCAGGCGCCGCCGCCGACACCTTCTGAGGCTGAACCTCCATCGGAGGCCGAACAGCAGACCGCGCCCGACGCGGAGTGACCGATGTCCTTGCGGAGGTCCGCGCTCGCCTGAGCGCGCACTTCGACCGGGAGCCCGACGCCGCGAGCGTGACGTTTCTGGGCACTCAGTCGTTCGACGTGTTGCGGTTCGGTCCCGACGGCAACGGTGTCATTCACTATGTGACGCTTGGGTGTTCGCGTGAGCCGATGACCGATCCGGCGGAACTGGCCGCGGATCCCGTGCGTGGCCCTCGCGCCGAAGTCGCTGTTTCGCTGCGCGGGCCGACGCCGTCGGGGCTGGCCCGCAGCGTCGCGGTGGTCGCCGCGGCGCCCGCCGTAGAGGGGTTGGTCCTGGTTCCCGATTCGCTGGTCGACCTCGGCTCCCCGCTGTGGGAGGCGGCCCCCTTCACAGCATTCCTATTGAACCGCGGCGACATCGACGACGTCGCGTTACCCGCACCGCTGGATCCGGTGACCGTCCTGTCGGCGACACCGATCACCCCGACGGAGGCGGCGTGGGTCCGGCTCAAGGGCGCCGAAGCGATGCGTGAGGCGTGGCGGGCCGATGGTGTCGACGTGCTCGACCCGAGGCGTAAGGCGTCTGCGCCGAGCTGATATCCGCGAAACGGAATTCCAGCACCCAAAGTGCGAGAACGGGGGTGCTGGAATTCCGTTTCGGCGCGTGGACGGCTAGAGATCTCCGGTGATGCGGTTGCTTTCCGCTTTGGCGACGGTATTGCCGTTACGGTCCACGAAGCGTGCGCCGACGTAGATCTCGTCCTGGCCGCCGTCTCCGATGTTCTCGAACGTTCCGCTGTCCTCGTCCAATTGCAGATGCGACAGCGTCGCAGCGTTTTCGAAATGCAGCCCGTCTTCTGCTGCGAACAACCCAAACGCGTTGACCGGTCCAAAGATCAGATCGTCGTCGTTTGTGTCGTCGCCCCAGTAGCGCAGGGCGATAGAGTAGTCACCGTGGTCGATGGTGTCTTGGGCGGCGGCCTTCGACATCGTCACCACCCCGCTGGCGTAGATCACCTGCTGGTTGAAATAGCCGCCGTCGGTGCGCGATGAATCGGCAGGGGTCATTCGGATCTCGTTGGTCATCGAGAGGTTCGCCGGTGCGGCGGATGCGGGCACTGGCGCGACGACGGCACCTACCGCGAAAGCCAGAGCGGTGGCCGCGGCGGCTCGGTGGTATGTGGACATGGCTGTTCCTCGGTTTTGTGGGTGCTTGTAAAACCTGCGCCACCAACGACGTTGGGAGTTCGGCTTCTCGGGTATGACACGGCGAACTCACAGCGCAGGTTCAACTTCGCCCGAGGGAGTGGCCTACGTCACACTGCGCACGCGTTCAGTCAGAGCCAGTGGTTGCGACGTAATGTCCGGTACAGCAGGAAACACACACAGAACATCACCGTCAGCACCGCCGGATATCCCCACGTCCAGTGGAGTTCGGGCATGTGCTCGAAGTTCATCCCGTAGATGCCTGCCAGCGCGGTGGGCACGGCGGCGATCGCCACCCACGCCGAGATCTTGCGCATGTCGACGTTCTGCTGCATGGCCACCTTGCCGAGCGCAGCCTGTACCAAAGAGCTGAGCATGTCGTCGTAGCTCGTGATCCGATCGGAGGCCTGGATGTTGTGATCCAGCACGTCGCGCATGTAGCGCCGGACCTCGATCGAAATCAGGTCGTTGTGGTCGGTGCCGAGGCGTTGAAGCGCGAGCGTGAACGGGTTGACGGCCCTGCGTAATTCGACGACCTCCCGCTTCAGCAGGTAGATGCATTCGATGTTGGTGTGCGTCACGGGGGAGAAGATGTCTTCTTCCATCGCGTCGATGTCGACCTCGATGAGGTCGGTGACGTCGAGATAGTCGTCGACCACATGGTCGGCGATCGCGTGCATGATCGCGTACGGGCCGAGCTTGAGCAGCGCGGGTGAGGCCTCCAACCGCCTGCGCACCCCGGCCAGTTCACCGTGCTCCCCGTGCCGGACCGTCACCACGAAGTCGGCGCCGACGAAGACCATGATCTCTCCCGTCTCGACGATCTCCCGCGCCTTGGCCACCGACTCGTGCTCGATGTAGTTGACCGTCTTGAGGACCATGAAAAGCGTCTTGTCGTAGCGCTCCAGCTTGGGCCGCTGGTGAGCGTGCACGGCGTCCTCGACGGCCAGCTCATGAAGACCGAACACATCACCGACGGCCTGCATCTGATGTTCGTCGGGCTCGTGCAGGCCGATCCAGACGAACGCGACTTTGCCCTCGGCTTCGAGCTCATGAACCTTGTTCAGCGCCGCGGCGTGGGTGTACTTGCCGGACAGCCGCTTGCCGTCGACGTAGACGGCGCAGTCGACCATCGCCCGCGCGACGGGGACGTGGATCGACTTGGCGTCGGGATGAGTGTGCTTGGTTCGCACAGGGCGAAGGGATGGCGGCAGAGCGCCCCGAAACGAAGGCATGATCCGACCTCCTCGCAGCGCAGGCCTTATTCGGCCTCGGACAATGTTACGCGCGGGTGGTTGTGGACCGGCGGTTTGAGGCTGACGCCGGTGCGCTAGTTTCGACGCGGAAAACCACTCTTCTCAAGGAGCCTTCGACGTGAGCACTTCTCCCCTCAAGGTCGCGGTGACCGGAGCCGCCGGCCAGATCGGCTACAGCCTGCTGTTCCGCCTGGCGAGCGGCTCGTTGCTGGGCCCCGACCGTCCGATCGAGCTCCGCCTGCTGGAGATCGAGCCGGCGCTGAAGGCGCTCGAGGGTGTGGTCATGGAGCTCGACGACTGCGCGTTCCCGTTGCTTGCCGGCGTGCAGATCGGCGCTGACGCCAACAAGATCTTCGACGGTGTGAACCTCGCCCTGCTCGTCGGAGCCAGGCCGCGTGGCCCCGGCATGGAGCGCGGCGACCTGCTCGAGGCCAACGGCGCGATCTTCACCGCGCAGGGCAAGGCGCTCAACGAGGTCGCTGCAGACGACGTCCGGATCGGTGTTACCGGCAACCCGGCCAACACCAACGCGCTGATCGCGTTGAGCAACGCACCCGACATCCCGCACGAGCGGTTCTCCGCGCTGACCCGCCTCGATCACAACCGGGCGATCTCGCAGCTGGCCCGCAAGACCGGCGCGAAGGTCACCGACATCAAGAAGATGACGATCTGGGGCAACCACTCGGCCACCCAGTACCCCGACGTGTTCCACGCCGAGGTCGGGGGCCGCAATGCCGCCGAGGTCGTCAACGACCAGGACTGGATCGAGAACGACTTCATCCCGACGGTCGCCAAGCGCGGCGCGGCGATCATCGACGCACGCGGCGCATCCTCGGCCGCGTCAGCCGCTTCGGCGACCACCGATGCCGCCCGCGACTGGCTGCTGGGCAGCGCGAAGGACGACTGGGTGTCGATGGCGGTCGTCTCCGATGGCAGCTACGGCGTCCCCGAGGGTCTGATCTCGTCGTTCCCCGTGACCACGACGGACGGTAACTGGACGATCGTGCAGGGACTCGAGATCGACGAGTTCTCCCGTGGCCGGATCGACAAGTCGACGGCCGAGCTTGCCGACGAGCGCAAGGCGGTCAAGGAACTCGGACTGATCTGAGGCGATCAGGTCTCGAAATCCGGCCCAATGCTGCGATCCACCGGCTCACCGGGCCGGTGGTTGGGCGCGGCGTCGATGCGCTTCCATTCGCCCGGGGGGTAGTACTCCGACCACCTGCCCGGTTCCGCATAGTGCAGCACGAGAACACCATCGGCGACGAAGTCGTAGACGTCGTCGTCTCCGCAGTCCTGCGTCCCCTCGCCGAGCCGTACCTTGAAAGCCATAGATGCAGTATTGCGGAGCCGCTCGGTCGGGCCTCGTGCGACCCGAGGCGATTAGGTTACCTACCAGTTCGTCGTTACCCTGAGGCGCGTGCCGGAGATGCCAGACAATCCGCAGGTCGTCGTCACTGACGAGGAGATCTTCGAGGCTCACGCAGCGGGCAAACTCTCTGTGGCGCTGAAGGCTCCGCTGGACACCCAACGCGCCCTTTCGGTCGCCTACACCCCTGGAGTAGCTCAGGTCAGTCGCGCGATCGCGGCCGATCACACCTTGGCTGCCCGGTACACCTGGGCGAGCCGACTGGTCGCCGTCGTCAGTGACGGCAGCGCCGTACTCGGCCTCGGCGACATCGGACCGGCGGCGTCGCTGCCGGTGATGGAAGGCAAGTGCGGGCTCTTCAAGGCGTACGGCGACCTGGACGCGATCCCGATCGTGCTGGACACCAAGGATCCCGACGAGATCGTCGAGACGCTGGTGCGGCTGCGCCCGACGTTCGGCGCGGTCAACCTCGAGGACATTTCGGCGCCGCGCTGCTTCGATATCGAACGGCGCCTCATCGAGGCCCTCGACTGCCCGGTGATGCACGACGACCAACACGGCACCGCGATCGTCGTGCTGGCGGCGATGATGGGCGCGACGAAAGTGCTCGACCGCGACATGTCCTCGCTGCGCGTCGTCATCTCGGGTGTCGGCGCGGCGGGCATGGCGTGCGCCAACATCCTCCTGGCGGCGGGTGTTTCGGATATGACGGTGCTGGACTCGCGCGGCATCCTGCATCCGAACCGGGATGACCTGACGCCGGTGAAGCTCGACCTGGCGCAGCGCACCAACCCCGACGGGCTGTCCGGCGGCATGGTCGAAGCGCTCAAGGGTGCCGACATGTTCCTGGGCCTGTCCGGCGGCCTCGTGCCCGAAGAGCTGATCGCGACGATGGCGCCCGACGGCATCGTGTTCGCGCTGTCCAATCCCGATCCGGAGATCCATCCCGAGATCGCCGCCAAGCATGCGGCCGTGGTAGCCACCGGCCGAAGCGACTTTTTGAACCAGATCAACAATGTGCTGGCGTTCCCCGGTGTGTTCCGCGGGGCGCTGGACGCCGGCGCCCGCCGGATCACCGAGAAGATGAAAGTCGCTGCCGCCGAGGCGATCTTCAGTGTCGTCGGCGACGACCTCGCCGCCGAGTACATCGTGCCCAGCCCGCTGGACCCGCGCGTCGGGCCCGCCGTGGCCGCAGCGGTCGCGGCGGCGTCGGACGCCGAGGCCGTCTGACCGTCCCGATGGGCGCCCGTCGGCTCGTCGCCTCGCTGCTCACACTTTTTTTCGTCGCGGCGTGCGGAACCACAACCACGAGCCCATCGATCGCCGTCGGCGCCCGCGATGATGCGGAGTCGACGCTGCTGGCACACCTGTACGCGTCTGCGCTGCAGACCTACGGCGCCGCTGCCCACGTCGACGTGGTGCCCGACCCGTTGACTGGGCTTGACACCGGCGACGTCGTGGTCGCGCCGGGTTTGACCGGTCGGCTGCTGGACACGTTCGTGCCCGGCGCGAAGGCGCGCGCAGCGGTGCAGGTCTACCGCGACATGGTGTCGGCTCTTCCGGAAGGTGTTGCCGCAGGGGACTATGCGGAGTCGGCGGAGGACAGGCCAGCTCTCGCGGTCTCCGAGGCCACCGTCGATGCGTGGGGCGGGCGGGATGTGACGGCGGCGGTTCGCCATTGCGACACACTCAAGCTCGGAGAGGTCGTCGGGTCAGCGCGGCCTCCGGAGGTCGGGACGTGCTCGGCGAAGGTGCACGGATACCCTGACGCCGCAAGCCTTTTCAAGGCGTTGCAAACCGGTCAGGTGAATGCGGCCTGGACGTCGACGGCTGATCCGGATATCCCCGCCGACGCGGTGGTGCTCGGTGATCGCACATCGCTGATCCGCGCGGAGAACGTCGTGCCGCTGTATCGCCGTAACGCGCTGTCCGAGATTCAGCTGCTCGCGCTCAACGAGGTGGCGGGCGTCCTGGACACTGCCGCCCTGGTGCAGATGCGCCGGCAGCTCGCCTCGGGCGACGACCCGGCCCACATCGCCGACGGATTCCTCGCCGAGCACCCCCTTGGCGCCACCAGCCGCTAGCCCGATCTCCGGACTACTGCATGGAAGGCCCTTGGCGTGAAGTGACCGCGGCGACGACTCGTTGGTAGCCCGAACCGGTCACCCTGGTGAGGAGGTCGAGCGCCTTCGCGTCGCTGCCGACCAGCACGCGTGCCTTGTTCCTGCGGACGGCGTCGAGGATGACGCGCGCGGCCTTCTGCGGTGACGTGCTGGCCAGCCGCTTGTCGAAGAACTTCGCGAGTTCCGCCTGGTCGATCCCGTCGGCCGCGGCGGCGTTGCGGGCGATGGCGGTTTTGATGCCGCCGGGGTGCACACACGTCACCTTGACCGGATGACCCGCGACGAGCATCTCCTGGCGCAGCGCCTCCGTGAACCCCCGCACGGCGAATTTGGCCGCGTTGTACGCGCCCTGGCCTGGTACGGCGAGCAGTCCGAACACGCTGGACACGTTGACGACGTGGCCGTCGCCGGACGCGATCAGGTGCGGCAGAAAGACCTTGGTGCCGTTGACCACCCCCCAGTAGTCGACGTCCATCACGCGTTCGATGTCCTTGAACTGGCTGGCCTCGATGCTGCCCATAAACGAGATGCCGGCGTTGTTGTAGATCTGGTTGACGGTGCCGTAGTGCTCTTTGACCGCGTCGGCGTAGAGCTCGAATGACTGGCGCTCGGTGACGTCGAGTCGATCGGATTTCACCGGTGCGCCGATGGCCGTCAGCCGCTCCTCGGTTCCGGCGAGGCCGTCGGTGTCGACGTCGCTGATCGCCAGCTTGGCCCCGGAGCGTCCGAGCTCGATCGCCAGTGACCGGCCGATGCCGGACCCGGCGCCCGTGACGACGGCAACCTTGTCGGTGAAGCCCTTCATGTACGCACCCCCAGATGTGGACTGACTCCGGAAGAGGTTAATCGGTACCGGCGGTAGCGGCTAATCGGGCCTCTCAGACGACGATGTGTCGCCCCCGAGTGCGGCCTACAGCTTTCTGAGTCGCCGGAGGATCTGTACGAACGGCGCACCCGCCGCCAGACCGTTCTTCATGCTCGCCTGCAGAAAGCTGATGTTGGCGAACACCCCGTACTCCAGCCCGAAATCTCGCCACTCGGCCACCTGATCGACCACCTCGTTGGGTGTGCCGTGCAGCAGGCATGACCGCAGCAGCGACCCCGGCACGTTGGCGGTGTATGACAGTACGGTCTGCTCGTCGAGTACCTGCGGAATGATGTCCTGGAATCCGCCGAAGTCGTCGCCCATCGGATGCCGCCCGCCGTGTCGCTGCCACTCCGCAGCGGGCGCCAATAGCCCAAATGCTTTCAAAGGCACCGACTCGAGCGCTTCGTCGACCTCTCCGCGGCTTCGGCCGGTGACTACGTAGAGGAAGTTCGCGGCCCGGACGGAGGCCGGTTCTCGTCCCGCGTCGGAAGCCGCGCTGCGTACTGCGTCGAGGCTTGCTTTGTAGTCGGGTCGGTCGAATATCGCTGCGGGAAACCATCCGTCGGCGTAACGTCCCGTGGCCCGCAGCATGCGAGGCCCGTGCGACGCTATCCAGATCTCCGGCCACCTCCCCTTATACGGCGGCAGGTCGAACGTCGCGTCGTGCAGCGGAAAGAATTCGGAGTCGCGGGTGATCGGTCGTCCATCGGACTCCCACAGTGCCCGGATCGTTGCGACCGCCTCGATGAACCGGCCCACAGGTTTCGACCAGTCCACACCGTAGGGCTCATTGCCTTCCCGCTCGCCGGTGCCGATGCCGAGGATGGCACGGCCCTTCGACAGCAGATGCAGTGTCGCCGCCGCCTGAGCTGTTACTGCGGGGTTTCGCCGGCCTGCGTCGGTGACCGCTACACCCAGGTTCAACCTTCGCCAACGGTTCTTCGCTGCGATGTGACCAAGCATCGTCCACGGCTCGAGGCACGCATCCGCTCTGGGAGTCAACGGTGCCGCGCCCATGTAAGGCTTTTTCATGACGGACCGAGGTAACAACGAGTTGAGATGATCTGGCACCCACAACGAATCCGCCTGTGCCGCCTGCGCTGTCATCTGCGTATTGCGCACCATCGGTGTCGGTCCGAACCGACTGTTGACGAGGAAGTCGACCACACCCACGCCGAAGTTTGCCATGGTCACTGATTCTCAAGCACAACCAAGTTCGTGCGGTGAGTAATCGACCACTTCACTTTGCGGGCGCTCGTTGCCCCGAGTGTGCGTAGAATGCCGCCGGCTCGCGGTGGGAGGTGCTAGTCGCTGAACGCCTCGTCGAGAATCTCCTGCTGCTCGACGGCGTGCACCTTGGACGAGCCCGACGACGGCGCCGACATCGCCCGCCGCGAGATCCGCTTGAGCCCCGTCAACTTCTCGGGCAGCATCTCGGGCATCGTCAAGCCGAACTGCGGCCAGGCGCCCTGGTTCGCAGGCTCCTCCTGCACCCAGAAGAACTGCTCGGCGTTGGGATAGCGGTCGAGTGTCTCGTTGAGCCGCCGCCTCGGCAACGGTGCGAGCTGCTCGATGCGCACGATCGCCACGTCGTCGCGGTTGTCCTTGGCCTTGCGGGCCACCAGCTCGTAGTAGATCTTACCGCTGGTCAACAGGATTCGCTTGACCTTGCCGCGGTCCCCGTCGCCGTCGGTGTAGGTCGGCTCCTCCATCACCGAACGGAACTTCTGCTCGGTGAAGTCGCGGATGTCGCTGACCGCTGCCTTGTTGCGAAGCATCGACTTCGGCGTGAAGACGATCAGCGGGCGGTGGATGCCGTCCAGCGCGTGCCGGCGCAGCAGGTGGAAGTAGTTCGCAGGCGTCGACGGCATCGCTATCGTCATCGAGCCCTCGGCGAACAGCAGCAGGAACCGCTCGATCCGGCCGGAGGTGTGGTCGGGACCCTGGCCCTCGTGTCCGTGCGGCAGCAGTAGCACGACGTCTGACAGCTGACCCCACTTGGCCTCGCCGGAGGAGATGAACTCGTCGATGATCGACTGCGCGCCGTTGACGAAGTCGCCGAACTGCGCCTCCCACAACACAACTGCGTCGGGGTTGCCCACCGAGTAGCCGTATTCGAAACCCACAGCGGCGTATTCAGACAGCGCCGAGTCATAGACCATCAGCTTGCCGCCGGTCGGCTGACCGTCGGAGTTGACCGCCAGCAGCTGCAGTGGAGTGAACTCGGCGCCGGTCTTGCGGTCGATGACCACCGAGTGCCGCTGGGTGAACGTGCCCCGCCTGGTGTCCTGGCCGGACAGCCGGATCAGCTTGCCCTCGGCGATCAGTGTGCCCAGCGCCAGCAGTTCACCGAAGGCCCAGTCGACCTTGCCTTCGTACGCCATCTCCCGGCGCTTCTCCAGCACCGGTTTGACCCGCGAGTGCACGGTGAAGCCGTCGGGCACCGCGAGGTGGGCATCGCCGATCTGCGCCAGCAGCGACTTGTCGACGGCGGTGTTCATGCCCGCGGGGAGCATCTGGTCGCTCTCGACCGACTCACTCGGCTCGATCTCGTGCTTCTCGAGCTCCCGGACGTCGTTGAACACCTGCTCCAACTGGCCCTGGTAATCGCGAAGGGCGTCTTCGGCTTCCTTCATCGAGATGTCGCCGCGGCCGATCAACGATTCGGTATAGGTCTTCCGGACACCGCGTTTGGTGTCGATGGCGTCGTACATCGCGGGCTGGGTCACCGACGGGTCGTCACCCTCGTTGTGCCCGCGACGGCGGTAGCACAGCATGTCGATGATCACGTCTTTCTTGAACTTCTGCCGGAAGTCCATGGCCAACCGCGCCACCCACACCGCCGCTTCGGGATCATCACCGTTGACGTGGAAGATCGGCGCACCGATCATCTTCGCCACATCGGTGCAGTATTCCGACGACTTGGCATCGGAAGGCGAGGTGGTGAAACCGATTTGGTTGTTGACGACGATGTGGATCGTGCCGCCGGTGCGGTATCCACGCAGCAGCGCCAGGTTCAGCGTCTCGGCGACCACACCCTGGCCCGCGAAGGCCGCATCGCCGTGCAGCATCAGCGGCACGACCGTGAAACCGTCGGGCCCGTCGCCTTTGTCCAGCAGGTCCTGCTTGGCCCGCACGATGCCCTCGAGTACCGGATCGACCGCCTCGAGGTGTGACGGGTTGGCGACCAACGACACCGAAATGTCGTTGTCGCCGAACATCTGTATGTAAGTGCCGTTGGCGCCGAGGTGGTACTTCACATCTCCGGAGCCGTGTGCCTGCGACGGGTTCAGGTTGCCCTCGAACTCGCTGAAGATCTGCGAATAGGGCTTGCCGACGATGTTGGCCAACACGTTGAGCCTGCCGCGGTGCGGCATGGCGATGACCACCTCGTCGAGCTCGTGCTCGGCGGCCTGATCGATCACCGCATCCATCATCGGGATGACCGTCTCCGCGCCTTCGAGCGAGAACCGCTTCTGGCCAACGTATTTGGTCTGCAGGAAGGTCTCGAACGCCTCGGCGGCGTTCAGCTTGGACAGGATGTATTTCTGCTGCGCGACGGTGGGCTTCTCGTGCTTGACCTCGACGCGCTCCTCGAGCCACTTCTGCTGGTCGGGCTCCAGGATGTGGGTGTACTCGACGCCGACGTGGCGGCAGTACGAGTCACGAAGCAGGCCAAGGACATCGCGCAGCTTCTTGTACTCCGCGCCTGCGAAGCCGTTGACCTTGAACACCCGGTCCAGGTCCCACAGCGTCATCCCGTGGGTGGTGACGTCGAGGTCGGGGTGATTGCGGAACCGGCTCTTGTCCAACCGCAGCGGGTCGATGTCGGCCATCAGGTGTCCACGGTTCCGGTAGGCCGCGATGAGTTCGATGACGCGCGCGTTCTTGTCGAAGATCGAGTCGGGGTTGTCGGTGCGCCACCGCACGGGCTCGTACGGGATGCCGAGCTCGTGGAAGATCTCGTCGAAGAAATCGTCGGAGAGCAGCAACTCGTGCACCGTGCGCAGGAAATCGCCGGACTCCGCACCCTGGATGATGCGGTGGTCGTAGGTGGAGGTGAGGGTGATCAGCTTGCCGATTCCGAGTTCGGAGATCCGTTCCTGGCTGGCGCCCTGGAACTCGGCGGGGTACTCCATCGCGCCGACGCCGATGATCGCGCCCTGACCCCGCATCAGACGAGGCACCGAGTGCACAGTGCCGATGGTGCCGGGGTTGGTCAGCGAAATCGTCACGCCGGAGAAGTCCTGGGCGGTCAGCTTGCCGTCGCGAGCACGCCGCACGATGTCTTCGTAGGCGGCGATGAACTGACCGAACCGCATCTCCTCGGTGCCCTTGATGGCCGCAACCACCAGCTGGCGGGCGCCCTCTTTGCCCTGCAGGTCGATCGCCAACCCCAGGTTCGTGTGTGCGGGGGTGATCGCGTTCGGCTTCCCGTCCACCTCGCTGAAGTGGCGGTTCATATTGGGGAACTTCTTGACCGCCTGCACGATCGCGTAGCCGATCAGATGGGTGAAGGAGATCTTGCCGCCGCGGGTCCGCTTGAGGTGGTTGTTGATCACGATGCGGTTGTCGATCATCAGCTTGGCCGGGATCGCGCGCACGCTCGTCGCGGTCGGCACATCGAGCGAAGCCAACATGTTCTTGACGACGGCCGCGGCCGCGCCACGCAGCACCTGCGCCTCGTCGCCGTCGGCTTTCGGTGTGGACGGCTTGGCTTCGGCGTCCTTGGGTTTGGCGGGAGTCACATCCGTCTTGGCGGCCGGTGGCTGCGTCACGGCGGGTGGGGCCTGCCTCTTGGCGGGCGCCGGTTCGGCCTTCGGCTGGGCGGGCTCGGCCTTGGCGGGCGCCTCCTCCGCTTTGGCGGACGCCTGCTCCGCCTTGGCGGGGGCGCCGTTGCCTGCGGCGGCCTTCGGCGCGGGCGCGGGGCCTGGTTCGCGCGGCGCGGACGGGGCCGACGCCCGTCCATCGCCGCCGTCGTTCGACGTCCCTGCGGTCGATTCAGGTGAGTAGTCGACCAGGAACTCATGCCAACTCGGATCGACCGAAGAGGGATCTTCGCGGAACTTGCGGTACATCTCCTCGACCAACCACTCGTTCTGTCCGAATGGTGAAGTTGAACTGCTCACGGCAGCTACTCGCCTCGATTCCTTCTGTTCGGCAAGTGTCGGAGAAGACACCTGCCCCTCTGTGTTCGTTTCGCCTGCGGTTACCCGCATCTACGCCGTCTAAAGGCTAGCGCTTTCGCGAATGCCCGGACGGCACAAGAGCGCTAATCGTCCCAGGCCGTCATCAGCCCTGGGGTGACGGCAGCACGTGAATTTTCTGCGGCCAGCGCGGGGGCGGTGATCCGAACGCCATGCGGGCGTTCTCGATGATGCGCTTGCCCATCATGCGGTTGCCGACGCCGCCGACGACCGCGCCGATGCCCACCGGCAGCATCTTGCCGAACGCGATCGCCCCACGCTTGAGGGCGTACCGCTTGACGAAGAACCGCAGGAGCCGCGAATTCAGCTGCGACACCGCAGGCAGCGGCAGCGTCGCCGCGCCGTCGCTGAGCCACGCGCCGCTGGTCCGGCCGGGACCGAGCAGGTCCGCGACGGCGCGCTTGCTGTCCTCGCCGACCAGCACCGCCAACACCAGCGCCCGCCTGCGCTCCCGGTGCTCGGCCGGTATGCCGTGCACCTCGGCCACGGCGAGCACGAAGACGGCCGTCGCTTCGAGGAACACCACGGTTTCACCCGCCACCGCAGAAAGCGCGACGAGCGTGCCGATGCCCGGAAAGGCCGCCGCAGAGCCGACGGCGGCGCCGCTGGCCATCACCGCGGCCAGGTAGTGCTTCTCCAACTTGGTGACGATCTCGGCGGGCGTCGCGTCGGCGTTGCCGTCCCGCATGCGCTCGACATACGCCCTGACCGCCGGGCCCTGCACCCTGGCGCCGCGTTCGATGATCTCCGACAACGCCCGCGCCGCGGCGCCGGGATGCTCGTCTGCGGTGGTTCTGGTAGCCGGGAGCTGGCTCTTGTCCTTGGACCGAGCGCTCATGGCGGCCTCCTGGGATGGGCGTAGGCGATAGCTTCAGGCTAACGGTTGATCAACGAACGGCCAGGGCTGGTGGTGCCCGCCGCGGCCGCAAGGAGGACGGACAACTCGGTGATGCGGGTCACTGCGGGTGATCCGGGAAGAAAATATTGATTTAGCGTGCTAACCACTTGCATGGCAATATCCGCCGCTGTGGACGTCAAAACACCCAGCCGCACACGGATGATCGTGGTGCTCGGTGTCATGGTCGCGCTGGGCCCGTTGACGATCGACATGTATCTGCCCGCGCTGCCCAAGATCGCCGACGACCTTTCGGTGTCCTCATCGGTCGTGCAGCTGACCCTCACCGGCACGTTGGCCGGATTGGCGCTCGGCCAGTTGATCGTCGGCCCGCTGTCCGACTCGCTGGGCCGCAGGCGCCCGTTGATGGCGGGCATCGTGCTGCACATCGCCGCGTCGATCCTCTGCATGCTCGCGCCGAACCTGGTCGTGCTCGGCCTGGCCCGTGTCCTGCAGGGCGCCGGCGCGGCCGCGGCCATGGTGGTGGCGATCGCCGTCGTCGGTGACCTGTTCGCCGACAACGCCGCCGCGACCGTACTGTCTCGGCTCATGCTGGTGCTCGGGGTGGCGCCGGTCGTCGCGCCGTCGCTCGGAGCGGTCGTGCTGCTGCACGGGTCATGGCACTGGGTTTTCGCCGCGCTGGTGGTGTGGGCGGGTGTGCTGCTGGTGGTGGCCGCGCTGGCGTTACCGGAGACGCTGCCGCCGTCGCATCGGCGGCCGCTGCGGTTGGGTGGCATCGCCGGGACGTACGCGGAACTCCTGCGCGATAAACGGTTCGTCATTCTGGTGCTTGTCGCGGCGCTGGGGATGTCCGGTCTGTTCGCCTACATAGCGGGGGCGTCGTTCGTCCTGCAGGGTATCTACGGACTCGATCAGCAGAGCTTCGCGTTGGTGTTCGGTGCCGGTGCGGTCGCGCTGATCGGTGCAACCCAGTTCAACGTCGTCCTGCTGAGGCGGTTCTCGCCGCAGACGATCATGCTGTGGGCGCTGGCTGCCGCGCTGCTGGCCGGCGGTGTGTTCGTCGGACTGTCCGTGGCGCATGTCGGCGGGTTGGCCGGTTTCGTCGTGCCGGTGTGGGCCATCCTCGGCGCAATGGGCCTTGTCCTACCCAACGCGCCCGCCGTGGCGTTGTCCCGGCATCACGATGCCGCGGGAACCGCCGCCGCGCTGCTGGGTGCTGCGCAGTTCGGTCTCGGTGCTGCGGTGGCGCCGCTGGTGGGGGTGCTCGGGAACGACGAGTTGGCCCTGTCCGTGGTGATGGCCGTGAGCGTGCTGGTCGCGCTGCTCGCGCTTCTCGCGGTCGGCGCTTCGACGACCGATGACGCCGCCGACGCCGATGACACCGTGGGTGTGGGCGCGCTCGCCGATCCGGCGTAGTTGTCGCGGTCGCGATCGGTCCGTACCGTCGTGGCGAATTCCTTCAGGCGGCCTGCGTCGCCGATCGGGTGCACGGCCGCATAGCTGCGTCCGGCCACCGCCTCAGCGAGTAGAGCGGTCGTGAGCATGTCAGCGGCGCGCCGGCGAGCAGACGGTCGTCGCTGATGGATTTGCTTACCGCTTCGGACGGGCAGGTCGCTCGGCTGCCAGGCTTCGTAGAGTCCTGAAGAACGGGCCGATTGCGCTGGCGCTGGGCCGGAGAAATCGACACCATCGGTAGGAGCCGAGACGAGGTGGGGGATATGACCACGGCGCTGCGAAGCAGGCCCGCGGGAGGGGCCGGGCCGGTCGCTGACCCGTGGCGCGCGCTCTGGGCGATGATGGTCGGCTTCTTCATGATCCTCGTCGACGCGACGATCGTCGCGGTCGCCAACCCGTCCATCATGGTGAAGCTGGGCGCCGGCTACGACGCCGTGATCTGGGTGACCAGCGCCTACCTTCTCGGCTTCGCGGTGCCCCTGCTGGTGGCGGGCCGACTCGGAGACCGCTACGGGCCCAAGAACCTCTACCTGATCGGGCTGACCGTGTTCACGGCCGCATCGTTGTGGTGTGGCCTGTCCGGCACCATCGGCATGCTGATCGCCGCCCGGGTGGTGCAAGGCGTTGGGGCGGCGCTGCTGACCCCCCAGACCCTGTCCACGATCACGCGGATCTTCCCGGCCGAGCGACGCGGCGTGGCGATGAGCGTATGGGGCGCCACCGCCGGGGTCGCCACCTTGGCGGGGCCGCTGGCCGGCGGTGTGCTGGTCGACGGGCTGGGCTGGCAGTGGATCTTCTTCGTCAACGTGCCGATCGGAATCATCGGGTTGGGCCTGGCTTTCTGGTTGGTGCCGGTACTGCCGACCGAGAAGCGCGGCTTCGACCTGATCGGTGTCGTGCTGTCCGGCGTCGGCATGTTCATGGTCGTGTTCGCCTTGCAGGAGGGGCAGTCGCACGACTGGGCGCCATGGGTATGGGGCACGCTGGCGGGCGGTATCGGCGTCACGGCGGCGTTCGTCTTCTGGCAACAGGCCAACCGCAATGAGCCGCTGGTTCCGCTCGGCATCTTCGGTGACCGCGACTTCAGCCTGTCCAGTCTCGGCGTCGCGACCATCGGCTTCGTCGTGACCGCGATGATCCTGCCGGTGATGTTCTATGCGCAGGCGGTGTGCGGACTGTCGCCGACTCGCGCGGCGGTGCTGGTCGCGCCGATGGCGATCGCCAGTGGCGTGTTGGCGCCCTGGGTCGGCAAGCTTGTCGACCGGTATCACCCGCGACCGATCGTCGGGTTCGGCTTCTCGATGCTGGCCATCTCGCTGACGTGGTTGTCGGTCGAGATGACCGCGACGACACCGATCTGGCGAATCGCCTTGCCGCTGACGGCGACTGGTATCGGCATGGCCTTCATTTGGTCGCCGCTCGCGGCGACCGCGACGCGCAATCTGGCCTCGGATGTGGCCGGCGCGGGATCGGGTGTGTACAACGCCACCCGCCAGGTGGGTTCGGTGTTGGGCAGCGCCAGCATGGCGGCGTTCATGACGACGCGGCTCAGTGCCGAGATGCCGTTGGCAGCCGACGGGCCAGGCGGTGAGGGTTCGGTCACCGAATTGCCGGGCTTCCTTCACGAACCGTTCGCGTCCGCGATGTCGCAGTCCCTGCTGCTGCCTGCGTTCATCGCGCTCTTCGGGGTGGTGGCCGCGATGTTCCTGCTCGGCTTCGCCAGTCCGGCCGCCCCGGGACCGCAGCGGTCGGAACCGGCCGACGACTACTGGGACGACGTCGACGACGACGACTATGTCGAGTTCACCGTCGTCCACGACGAGCCCGCGCCCGTTACCGCAGCCGCCTCGGCAGCGCCCGTCGCGCCGGTCGGTCCTATCGACGATGTTCGCGTCGTCGATGATGAGGGTGACACCGAGCCGTTTGCGGCGGGCCACGACCCCCTACTCACGCCTCCGGCGGATACGTGGAATGACCAGCAAGTCGAGGCATGGCGCTCTCTGCTAGAGGACGACGTACGGAAGTCGGTGTCCGCTCCGCCGGCTGACGACACCGGGCTTCTGGAGGCCGAACCGACCACTGTCGAGCCCACCGCGCCGCCCGTAGAGCCCGCGGAGCCCGGCCATCGGCGGGAGCCCGTGCGCAGCCTGTTCGACTTCCTGGCCGATGTGTCCCCGCCGAAACTGTCAGTGGAACCGATCGGGTTCGCCCACAACGGTTTCCATGTGGACAAAGAGGAGCGGTTCCAACCGCTCAGCCGATCCGAGGCGGTGCGCGGGGGCCCGTCGCCGCTTGCGCGACCGCAGAAGCCGGACATCCTGAGCCCCGACTACCCGCTGGACTTCGGCAGTCACGCCCATTACGAGAGCCCGGATGAGGCCGGCTTCGAGCGACCGTCCCGCCACGAGTTGACCGATGAGGAGCCGGAGCAATACCCGTTCCCGTCCAATGGCAGGCACTCCCGCGCCGAGCCCGGCGACGCGGCGAGCCATGGGCGGCACTCCAGGCCCGGCGACTAGTGCGGTCAGCAGACACTGAACAACGCCTTGTTGAAAAGTGCGATATATCGGATGGAAGTACAGGTCCGGTCGTTCAGTGGTAGAACACCACCTTTGTAACGTAATTACCGGCGTTTGATTCGTCCTTGGGCTCGATGGGCCACGGTCGCCCTGAAAGATGGCTACTGACCCGGAATCCCCGTTCACCGCGGGTCGGCGGTATAACCGACACCCAAGCCCGCGACCGCTGCTGGAAGATGCGCAGAAGTGCTACACGCTTTGATACGTGTAGCACTCTGCGAGACATTAACCCAGTGTGCCGATCACGGCTTGGTGACCGTCTTGCCGTTCCCGATGACGCTCAGGTGGTTGTTGCTAGCACCGTTGGTCACCGTGGTGAGGTTGGGTGCCCCGGCGAACGCTTTGTTGCGGTTACCGATGACCGACACACTGTTGTTGTTGTTGTTGGCGGCAGTGCTGAGGTTGGCGCCAGAGGCCGCCGTGTTGTCGCTGCCAGCGACGGTGGTGCGGTTGTTGTTGCCGTTGCCCGCTGCCGCCGTGTTGTTGTTGCCGGTGACGACCACCCTGTTGCCGTTGCCAAGCCCCGCCGCCGCCACGTTGCCGTTGCCGACCACAGTGACGCTGTTGCGGTCGCCTTGGCCTGCCGCCACCGCGTTGTTGTTGGATGGGGTGAAGGGCGTGCCGACGGTGGCGGTATTGAAGTTGCCGTTCGCTGCCCCCGCCGAGCTATTGTTGCCGTACACGGTGGCCCTATTGCCGTTGCCCATCCCGGTTGTCGCCTGGCTGTTGTTGCCCACCACCGTGGAGTTGTTGTTGGCGTCGGTGTTTACTTGGCCCGCGCTGACGGTGTTGCCCGTGCCGATGGCCATGGCATGGTTATTGGTGCCGACGGTCGACACGGTGTTGCCGGAGCCGATGGAGACCGCTGTGCCGGTGCCTTGGACTGTGCAGGTGTCCCCGCCGCTGCCCAGACTGACGGTGTGTGTGCCGTTGGATGCACACGAGGCATTGGCCAGCCCAGATGTGGCGAGCGCCAATGCGGGTGCGCCGAGGAACAACGCGGCGGCAACCGCGCCGGTCTCTACGCCACGTGCCAGACGAGAGTGGTTGTGAAGCGAACGATGTGTACCCATTTTAGTCGTGCCTCCAAATCGTTGGTGTAGTGATGGATTACCCGACCGCCCGATGGACCGGATGATTAGCCATGGCGGGCTCCTTCCCTTGCTCTGGCTAACCGGTACGGGGTTGTCGGACGCCCGGGGGCAGCGTAGGCATGGCGGTGCAGGGCAGGCGCGAGTAGTGCGCTACTCCAGTCGTCTGGGGCGTGCTGACCTAGGCAGTGGCGCTCATCATCGGCCATTTTCCCGTCGTGGTGTTGTCACAGTGATCTCTTAATGAGCGTTCGGGTAGTGGGAAGGCGCGCCAAGCTGCAGCGAACCCGCTTTTGTTGCCGCGTCGAAGAGATTGTTTTGCTCGCAAAATTTTCAGGCCGGTTATTTGCGGCGGCATCAGCAAATATGCTGTTCAGCATGGGTCGGGTGGACAGCGGCGTTGGCAATTCGAACCACAAGAAAGGCAATCCGGGCGGTAATTCGCCGGATGCACGCCTGGGACCGGTCGACAGGCACCGTCATCGACCCGAAGAAGGAAAGCGCAAGCGCCAACGCCGCACCGCCCTGGCAGGCGCAGCGGTTCTCACTGGCGTAGTCGCCACGCAGGCGCACCCTGGGCATTGCGGACTCGTAGCGCCGTGCGCCGTCACGTCGCCCGCGCCCACGCCGATCACGAGCGGCTGACGAGCTTGCGGGCACGCGTGTTCCCGACGACGGCGGTCACGGTCGCAAGTTCGATGCCAAAGGCGCTCGGGCATAAGGTCGCAGCTCACGGTGGGCCACCGGCAGTAGGTCAAACGAAGACGCAAGGCGCGTCGGCGTTGATCCGGGCCGCCCGAATCAGCCTCGCCAGTCGGAGAGGAAACGATCTGAGTTTCCGGCTGTTTCACGACCGACCGCGCGGCAACGCTCGCTGACTCCGGCGAATGATGACGTGACCAGCAGTGCTTTATTGTTGATCGCAGCTGCCGATTCACCGCTCATCGAACGTCACGAGACCGGCGTAGGGTGGCGGGCCGAACGGGTTGCATTCCCCGCCGATGGGGGGGGCGACTTCTGCCGCTGAGCTGCTCGTGGTCGTCTGGTGTGGAAAATGATCCGGTGTCGTCGTAGCGCGACGCTGTGGTGATCCTGGCCGCGACTTCGTCGGCGTCTGATTCGGCGTCTAATTTGGCGTCGATCACGTCGGCGTCCACCGGCTGTTCAGCGTTGGCGGCCGGGAACGCCAACGGGTTGGTGTGGCCGGAATCGGAATCATCGGCGATGCCGAGCGAGTGGCGCGGGTCGTTGGGGTCAGCTAGTCGAACAACACCGCCGCGTTCAAATATCCCGCCGGATCGAACGCGGTCTTGACCGTCCGCATCGCGGCGATGTCGGCATCGGTTCGAGACATGCCGACGTAGTCGCGTTTGCGGCTGCCGACGCCGTGCTCGGAGCTGACATTGCCACCGCATCGGGCAATCAACGCCATCATCGCCGAATACAGGGCGGCTTCGCGGTCACCGTCCAGCGCACAGCGCAACACGTTGAGGTGCAGATTGCCCTCGCCGATGTGGCCGAAAAGCACCGGGATGGCGTCCGCCGCATGCTCGGCGATGAGCTCGCCGGATTCGCGCGCGAACGGCGCGATCGCCGACAACGGCAGCGACACATCGAATTTCAGCGGCGGGCCGTAGACGCCGAGAACCTCGGCGACCGACTCGCGGACCTGCCACAGCCGCTGCTGCGAGTTGACGTCGACACCGACCGCGGGCTCACCGGTCAACCGCGCGTGCTCCAGCGCGTCGGCGAGCTGCTCGGTCTGATCGGTACCGCCTGCGAGTTCGATGAGCAGCTGCCAGGCGCCTTGCACAGGCGCGACCACGCCCAGATGCTCGGCGGTCAGCGCGCTGGCCCTGGCGTCCATCAACTCCAGCGCGGCGATGCCGTCCATGTCGCGGAACTCGCGACCCGCTTCGACGAGGCCGTCGAGATCGTCGAATCCGCAGACCGCCGTCACCCGGTTCGTCGGCACAGGGTGCAATCGCAGATCCAACCCGGTGATGACGCCGAGCGTGCCCTCGGCGCCGACGAACAGCGATGCCAGGTCGTATCCGGTGTTGTCCTGGCGAACTTGGCTGTGCCGCTCCAATATCGACCCGTCGGGAAGCACCACGTCTAGCCCGATCACCTGCGCGCCCATGTTGCCGTAGCGCACCGTGCGCAAGCCACCCGCGTTCGTCGACGCCATGCCCCCGACGGTGGCGGAGTCGCGCGCGGCGATGTCGACACCGAACACCAGACCTGCCTTTGTCGCCGCGCTCTGCACATCGGCCAGCGTCGCGCCCGCCCCGACTTGAACGCGGCGTTCGACGACGTCGACGTCACCGATGTCGGTCAGCCGCTCGGTGGACAGCAGCACGTCGTCGTGCTCGGGAACGGTGCCCGCCACCAACGAGGTGCGTCCGCCCTGCACGGTGACGTGTACGCCCGCGTCACGGCAGGCAAGCAGCACCGCCGCGACATCCTCAGCGGTGCCCGGCCGTACGAGAACGCTGGCGTGCCCGCGGTAACGACCGGTGTGGTCGACGCTACGGCCGTTGAGCACGTCCGGGTCTGCGCTGACGTGCGCGGCGCCGACGATCGCGGCGAGCCGGTCGGTCAGCGTGTCGGTCACCCCGTGGGTCTATCACACGAGGACAGCGACAAGAACGCACCCAGTTCGATCAGGCGGTCCGGTGTGCTCGGCAAGTATTCGGTCAGCAGCGGTGAGCGCACGACGACGCTCAGGTACTTCGCTCGGCTGACCGCGACATTGAGCCGATTGCGGTTGAGCAGGAAAGCGATTCCGCGGGGCACGTCGTCGATGGAGGACGCCGTCATCGACACGAACACAACGGGCGCCTGCTGTCCCTGGAACTTGTCCACCGTGCCCGCGCGTACGCCGCCGAGCCCTGCCGCGTCGAGCCGCTCGCGCAGCAGCGCCACCTGCGCGTTGTACGGGGTGACCACCAGCACGTCCTGCTGCGCCAGCGGCCGCGGCCCGCACTCGTCGGTCCACATGGCGCCGACCAGCCCTTTGATCTCGGCCACGATGGCGTCGGCCTCCTCGGGGCTTTCGGTCGCGTTGCCGTTGTGCTCGACGGTCAGTACCCGTACGCCTGGCGCATGTCCCGCGAGCATGCGTGCCGCGGTCACCTCGTCGACGGAGCGCAGCCGGTCGTCGTAGGACAGCCGCGACACCGCGGCGCACACGTCGGGGTGCATCCGGTAGGACAGGTCGAGGAAATACCCGAACTCGGCGGGAAGCGTGTGCCTGCCGTCGATCAGCCAGCCCAGCGCGGAAGTGTCCACCGGTTCCGGATGTGTGCCCTGGCTGACCTGAGGTAGCTGTTGCGGATCGCCAAGCAGCAGAAGGTTTTCGGCCGCCGACGCCACCGCGATGGTATTCGCCAGGCTGTACTGTCCGGCCTCTTCGATAACCAGAAGATCGAGGCTGCCGCGCGGCACGCGGCCCGCGTTGGCGAAGTCCCACGCGGTGCCGCCGACGACGCAACCGTCATGGTCGGCGATGAAGCCCGGGTACTGCTTCTCGTCGATCTCCTGCCAGCTCGGATCTGCGCCGTGCTTCTTCTTGGCCACCAGCGAAGCGTCCACTCCTGCAGCGACCACATCGCGGAACAGGTTCTCGACGACAGCGTGCGATTGCGCGACCACGCCAATGCGCCAACGACTTTCGGTGACGAGGCGAGCGATGACGGCGGCCGCGGTGAAGGTCTTCCCGGTGCCGGGTGGGCCGTGCACCGCGAGGTACGAGGAATCCAGGTCCAGGAGCGCCGCGGTAATCGACTCAGCGACATCGGCATGGCGGGCGAGCGGCCCGCCGCTACGGGTGCGCGGCGGGCGTCGCAGCAGGATGTCGATCATCGCGCTCGGCGGCAGATTGGGCAGACCCGCCGCGATGTCGGCGGCGGTCGCGTCGATGGAGTCGCGCAACGGACCTGTGGAGATCGGCGGCCCGGGGGTGAGCGCGAACGGCAGCTGGTCAAACAGTCCACCGTTCTTGGGTTCTCGTTCGACGACGGTCACCTGGGTCGGTGCAGCCGGGTCGTCGCAGTCGACGACGGTGACCGTGCCGCACGCCCGCCGCTCCGTGTCGTCGGTGAGGCCGGTGGGCGACGGTGGCTCGTAGAGCGCATACATCGACTTGTTGAGCTCGCCTGCCGCGACGCATCCTTCGAGACGTACCCACCGCTGCGGCTTGCGCGCCTTCGGCGGGGTATGCCAGTCGATGTGCACTTCGGCACGTTCGGCGATGAACACGTCGGTGTTGTCGGACCATTCGTCGACCGGATTGTTGAGCCGGTCGAAATGACCCCACCAGTACGGCTTGTCCTCGCGGCGATGGTAGCCGCGGGCCGCCGAAATCATCGCCACCGCCGTCTGTTCCGGTTTGCGGTCGGTCGGGTCGTCGCCGACGAACTTGGCCAGCTTGCGGGCCAGCTGGTCGTCGTCTGCGATCGTGACGCCGTCCTTGACGGGCTGCGCGCCGACGGGCGGCACCTCGCAGTCGATGGCCCGGCAGATCAGCCAGTCCCGCAGCTTGCGCGTCGATGTGCAGTCGTACCGGTTGTACTCCTCGATCTGCTTGAGCACGACCGCGGCGTCGTCATCACGGTCAGCGGCGCGTAGCTCGCAGTATTTCGCGTACTGGGTAATCGAGTCGGTCGCCGTCGTCACATCGCCGGTGCGGAGCTGCCCGCCCATGTACAGCGGCTCCAGCGACTTCAGGCTGTAGTTCTCGGTGCCCACCCGGATGCTCTTGCGCACAAGGGGATACAGGTCGACGAGGACGCCGTTGCGCAGCAGGTCGTCCACCTCGTCCTCGCCAACCCCGTACCGTCCGGCGAGTCGCAGCAGGGCCGTCTTCTCGTAGGCCGCGTAGTGATAGATGTGCATATGCGGATAGCGCTTGCGGCGTGTGCGCACCATCTTGAGGAAGTCGCGCAGCGCCTGGCGCTCTTGTGCGCGATCGTGTGCCCACAGCGGCCGGAAGTCGTCGGCGGTGTCGAGTACGCCGAACAGGTACTCCAGCCCCCACTCCCGACCGTCGGCCGTCCACAACGGGTCGCCTTCGAAGTCGAAGAACAGATCGCCCTTGTCCGGTTCGGGCAGCACCATCAACGGCTGCTCGTCGGCGATCTCGTAGGGCGGCTTGCCGTCGACACGCGGCGCCAGTTGCAGGCGGGCCTGTGCGGTCAGCGACGCGACAGTGCGCGCTGACAGTTCAGGGACACCGCCGTCGTGGCGCGCGAGCCCGCTGATGGTGGTGATACCCGCGTCGATCAGCCGGGCGCGCTGGGTCGCGCGCATGCCGGCCACCAGCAGCAGGTCGTCGTGTTCGCGGACCTGGACCGTGCACTCGGGACAGCGGAAGCAGGCCCGAATCGTCTCGTCTTCCCAGGTGACCGGCTCACCGCGGGCAAAGTGGTCGTCGAGCAGCCGTTGCAGGGCCTCGCGGCGGGGACCGTACACCGGCAGCAGCTCATCGACCCGGTAGCCGGCGATTGCGCCGTCGCCGAGAACCAACTCGACCTCTGCCGCGACCGGCACTCCCGCGCGGGCCAGCGTGTCGGCGTAGGCGGCGAGCTGAAGCAGGGCCTCGACCTTCACCGACCGCGCGAGCTTGGTGTCCCGCAGGCAGTAGCGCTCGCCGTCGAACACCAGGAAGTCCGCGAAGCCGGCGAACCGGCCGTCGAACATGGCCGCCTGGTAGATCACCGGCGCCCGTCGTTCGACTGCCTGCCGGGTGGCTTCGGCGGCGGCCGTGAGTCCCGCGACGGTGTAGGCGGGACGGCCGATGACCGCGACAGACTCGTGCGAGTCCTCACGGAGCTCGTCGAGGTGACGTTGCTCGTGCTGGCCGCCGAGTTCGGCCGTGCGGGCGAGCAATTCGTCGTCCGCCGCGACCGGTGGCCCCCAACCGAGCCGGGCATCGAACGAGCGCAGCAGCGCGTACTCGCAGCGGGCCGCGGCTGCGAGGTCGGAGGCGCTGTAGATCACTCGATCGTCGGCGACGAACACGTGCCCAACTGTAGGCCCGTCGGCCGACACGACTTCGCGCCGAAGTCAGCCGGGCGTGTTGCCGATCAGCTCGACGCCGGCGCCGTTCCAGCGGAACTTCACCACGCTCTCCAGCCCGGGGGTGCCGTTGGAGTACACCAGCGCCACGGTGTCACCCGTGCTGGCGGACTGCTCGATGCCGTTGAACCCGTAAGTGTCCGGCACTCCGGTCGGGATGAACTTGCCGAGGTGAAAGAGCACGGCGCGGGTGTTGGGGTTCTCGGCGTTGGTGTTAGCCCGCACGATGATCGCCGACAGCTGCGCGCATTCGTTGTAGGTGCCCGCCATCGGCTCGGGGCTCCAGGCCTGCCCGCTGCGTGGGTCGCGGGGCAGCTCGGAGACGGTCTTGGCGATCTCGGGTGCCGCAAGGTTCACCGCGCACGGGTCGGCGGCCGTGCTTGGTGCGGCTGTGCGTGGCGGCGCAGGCAGCGCGGTCGCGGGCGCGGGCGCGGCGGTGGGGGTGGTGCTGGCTTCGGGTGTCTTGGAGACCGTCGAGTCGCCTGCCCCGCAGCCGGCCAGCAGGGCGACCCCTGCCGCGGCCGCGGTCGCGGTCGCTGCCAGATGTCGCAGCCCCGGCGACTCCGGACGGCATTTCACAGTTGCGCACCGTACCGCCATCTCGCGCGCCGACCCGACAGGCGGCGCGGCGGGTCGAAACGATGCAGGCCACTAGACTGGCACCGCGATGACGACGCCCGATACCGACGCGCCCCCGGCGCAACCCGCATTCGCCGACCTGCAGATTCACCCCGCGGTGCTGCAGGCGGTGGCCGACGTCGGCTATGAAACGCCGTCGGCCATCCAGGCGGCGACCATCCCGCCCATGATGGCGGGCTCGGACGTGGTCGGCCTTGCGCAGACCGGCACGGGCAAGACGGCGGCGTTCGCCATCCCGATTCTGTCGAAGATCGACACGTCGAGCCGCACCACCCAGGCGCTGGTGCTGGCACCCACGCGGGAACTCGCGCTGCAGGTCGCCGAGGCGTTCAGCCGCTACGGAGCGCACCTGCCCGTGAACGTGCTCCCGATCTACGGCGGCTCCCCATACGGACCGCAGATGGCCGGCCTCAAGCGTGGCGCTCAGGTGGTGGTCGGCACGCCGGGCCGGGTCATCGATCACCTCGAGAAGCGCACCCTCGACCTGTCGCACCTCGACTACCTGGTGCTCGACGAGGCCGACGAGATGCTTCAGATGGGCTTTGCCGAGGACGTCGAACGCATCCTCGAAGGCACCCCCGAGTACAAGCAGGTCGCGCTGTTCTCCGCGACCATGCCGCCGGCGATCCGCAAGATCACCACCAAATATCTGCACGACCCGGTCCAGGTGAAGGTCGAATCCAAGACCGCGACCGCCGACAACATCTCGCAGCGCTACATCCAGGTCTCCGGACATCGGAAGATGGACGCGTTGACCCGGCTGCTGGAGGTGGAGCCCTTCGAAGCGATGATCGTGTTCGTCCGCACCAAGCAGGCCACCGAAGAGGTCGCCGAGAAGCTGCGGGCGCGTGGGTTCTCCGCGATGGCCATCAACGGCGACATCGCGCAGGCCCAACGCGAGCGCACCATCGCGTCGCTCAAGGACGGAAATCTCGACATCCTGATCGCCACCGATGTCGCGGCGCGCGGACTCGACGTCGACCGCATCTCGCACGTGCTGAACTACGACATCCCGCATGACCCCGAGTCCTATGTGCACCGGATCGGGCGCACCGGCCGCGCCGGGCGGTCGGGCACCGCGCTGCTGTTCGTCACGCCACGTGAGCGGCATCTGCTCAACTCGATCGAGCGGGTGACCCGCCAGAAGCTCGTCGAGTCGCGGCTGCCGTCGGTCGACGACGTGAACGCCCAGCGCGTCGAAAAGTTCCGGGATTCGATCACCGGCGCGCTCAACGCACCGGGAATCGACTTGTTCCGCAAGCTGATTGAGGGCTACGAGCAGGATAACGACGTGCCGATGGCCGACATCGCGGCCGCATTGGCGCTGCAGAGCCGTGACGGGGAAGAGTTCCTGATGACGGAACCCCCGCCGGAGAAGCGCCGCGAGCGTGCCGACCGACCGCCACGCGAGGACGGTTCGCCGCGCAAGCGGCGCGAGGTGCGCAGCGACCTCGCCACGTATCGCATCGCAGTCGGCAAGCGGCACAAGGTGATGCCAGGTGCCATCGTCGGCGCGATCGCCAACGAGGGCGGCCTGCACCGAAGCGATTTCGGGCACATCAGCATTCGGCCCGAGTACTCACTGGTCGAATTGCCCGCGAAGCTCTCCAAGGAGACGCTGAAAGCGCTTGCCAAGACCCGCATTCAAGGTCAGTTGATCGATCTACAACCCGATCGCGGGCCGAAGAAGCCGCACCGCAAATCGAAATGACCGTGTCGAGGGGCGTCGAAGGCTCTGAGGCTCAAGGTGGACTCGAGTCTGTCGCCGCGCCCGAACGGGTGGCGTCGCTCACCGGCATTCGCGCGGTGGCGGCAATTCTGGTGCTGGCGACCCACGCCGCCTACACCACCGGTAAATACACACACGGCTATGGGGGGCTCGTCCAGGCCCGCATGGAGATCGGAGTTCCGATCTTCTTCGTGCTGTCCGGTTTCCTTCTCTTTCGGCCGTGGGTGAAAGCGGCTGCGACGGGGGGTGATTGGCCATCGGTCCGTCGCTACGGCTGGCACCGGGTGCGCCGCATCATGCCCGCGTACGCGGTGACCGTGATCGCGGCGTATGCGGTTTACCACTTCCGCTACGCCGGACCGAACGCGGGCCATACCTGGATCGGCTTCCTGCGCAACCTCAGCTTGACACAGATCTACACCGACCGGTACATGTACTCCTATCTGCACCAGGGTCTTACGCAGATGTGGAGCCTTGCGGTGGAGGCCGCGTTCTACGTCGTGCTGCCGCTGCTGGCCTGGCTGCTGCTGGCGGTGCTGTGCCGTCGCCGGTGGCGCCCCCTGCTCTTGCTCGCAGGCCTGT
>NZ_JAVHWK010000037.1:0-5841 GCF_032159775.1 Mycobacterium sp. | reverse complement strand
TCAAGCGCGAGGGTGTGCACACGGTGGGCGAGCTCGTCGCCCGCACGGAGTCCGATCTGCTGGACATCCGCAACTTCGGCCAGAAGTCCATCGACGAGGTGAAGATCAAGCTGCACCAGCTGGGTCTTTCGTTGAAGGACAGCCCGGCCACGTTTGATCCTTCGGAGGTCGCAGGCTACGACGTTGCCACCGGCACGTGGAACAGCGATGCGAGCTATGACCTGGACAACGACCAGGACTTCGCCGAAACCGAACAGCTCTAAACAACCCGTCCCGGTCCTACCTGATACGGGGACCGGCCCCATTTAGGAGATAGTCGCAATGCCCAAGCCCACCAAGGGCCGTCGCCTCGGCGGATCGTCCTCGCACCAGAAGGCGCTGCTGGCCAATTTGGCCACATCGCTTTTCGAGCACGGTCGGATCAAGACCACCGAGCCCAAGGCGCGGGCGTTGCGGCCCTACGCGGAGAAGCTGATCACCCACGCCAAGAAGGGCACGCTGCACAATCGGCGTGAGGTGCTCAAGAAGATACGGGACAAGGATGTCGTGCACACCCTGTTCGCCGAGATCGGACCCTTCTATGCCGACCGCGCCGGCGGCTACACCCGCATCATCAAGGTGGAGGCACGTCAGGGCGACAACGCCCCGATGGCCGTCATCGAGTTGGTGCGGGAGAAGACGGTGACGTCCGAGGCCAACCGCGCGCGCAAGGCAGGTGCGGCGAAGAAGGCCGCGCCGGTCGCGGCCGCAGCGGCGCCGCAGGCTGCGGTCGAGCCCGAAGAGGCGCAAGGCCCGGTCGCGGAGGAATCGGTCGAGGAGGTCAAGGCCGAGGACGAGGCGATCGCCGACGCCCAGACCGCCGAAGCCGAAGCCGAGATCGAAGAGGCTGACGCCGAGAAGGCCGACTCCGAGGACGAGGCCGACGACGCCAAGTAGTGAAGCGTTGAATATGCCCGCCATCGAATCCGGTGGCGGGCATGTTCGTCTTCGGCTCGACATCGCTTACGACGGCACAGAATTCGCGGGCTGGGCAACGCAGGCGGGTCAGCGCACGGTCGCGGGCGTTCTCGACCAGGCTTTGTCGACGGTCTTCCGGATGCCACTACAGCTTCGCGCCGCAGGCCGTACCGACACCGGCGTACACGCGACCGGTCAGGTGGCTCACGTCGACGTGCCTGCCGACGCGATCCCGCACGCATATCCGCGCACCACTCGCCCAGACGAGAGTGAGTTCCTGCCGTTGGTGCGACGGTTGTCGCGGCTGTTGCCGTCCGACATCAGGGTCAGCGATATCGTCCGGGCACCAACGGGTTTCGACGCACGCTTCTCGGCGCTGCGGCGCCACTACACCTACCGGCTGTCGACGGCGCCGTATGGCGTCGAACCGCAGCAGGCGCGGTATGTGACGCCGTGGCCGCGTCCGCTGGACGTTGACGCGATGGCGGCCGCGTCACGAGAACTCGTCGGTCTGCACGACTTCGCCGCGTTTTGTCGGCATCGCGACGGCGCAACCACCATCCGAGACCTGCAACGGCTGGACTGGTCAAGATCGGGCGATCTGATCACGGCCCATGTCGCCGCCGATGCGTTCTGCTGGTCGATGGTGCGGTCGGTCGTCGGTGCATTGCTCGCGGTAGGGGAGGGCCGTCGTAAACCAGTTTGGTGCGCAAGCCTGCTCACCGAAACGCGGCGCTCCAGCGATTTCGCGGCGGCGCCCCCACAGGGGCTAACGCTTGTGGGCGTCGACTATCCACCCGACGACGAGCTCGAGGCGCGTGTCGCGGTCACCCGAGACCTGCGGCGCATCGACTAGTTGAGTCGGGCCGCAACGAAGTCGGCGGCCTGATTCACCATGCCCGCGTCGATGTATGCCTTGGCTGCGTGGTCAACAAAGTTCTGTTCCCACGTATTCGGGTCCGCGGGGTTGCAGATCGGGTCAGCGCCGTGGCACAACTCGATCGTTCGCTCGGAGTAGGTCGGGCTGAAGTTCGTGATCGGTCCCGCCCAGGCCGACCCGTTGCCGAAGACTGCGACAGCGGCGATCTTCTGCTCCATCTCCGCGGGCAGCGGATTGTCGAAGCCGAAGAACGGGAATGGAAGTGCGAGCACCACATCGGTGACGGCGGCACCCAGCGAGTAACCACCCAGGACAAGGCGAGTGTCAGGGCAGGTGCTGGCCATGTTCTGAATGTGGGCGCTCATGTCGTTCGCGCCGACGTCGATCTGGTTGTCGGCGGGGTAACGAACCGCGTACACACCGATGTTCTTGTTCACCTTTTTGCGGACGGCACCGACGAAGGCATTCCCGAGTACCCCGACCCCGGGCGACTCCAGCCGACCTCGGGCGAAAATCACCTCGACCTGCGGGCAGGCTGCCGATGCCGACGGGATAGCTGAGCCACCGGGCAGGAATGACGGTCCGACCAGCAGCCCCGTTGCTACGAGGGCCGCTGTGAACGAGGCGATGACGCCGCGGCGAATGCGATGCCGGTTGCTATCTCGGTCGAGGCGAAGGATCACCGGACCGATGCTACAGACGGCTCGCGGCGAAGTCGGCCGCCTGAGTGACGAAGCCGCCTGTGTAATTGGGGGACCTGTGCGCGTTGAGGGCTTCCCCATCGGTTTGGCAGATCGGATCACCGCCATTGCACAGATCGATCGACTTCGGACCCCAGACGGGTGCGATCGTCAGTGGGGCACCCAGTTTGGCGCTCGGATTGCCGAAGGCGACAACCGCCGCGACGAAGTCGGGCGCGTTAGGAGGTAGTGGGTTGTCGAAGCCCAGGATGGGCACCGGTACCGACGTGATGACATCCATGACGGCCGCGCCCTGCGAGTAGCCGCCGAGCACCAGCCGCGTATTGGGGCAGGCCCCCATCATGTACTGCACGTGGGCGCTGGCGTCGTTCGCGCCGTCACCGGCCAGAAGAAAGTTGTAAGACGCTGGGTAATTCACTGCGTAGGAGCCGACGGAGCGGCCGCCGACCCTTCCGCTGAGGGCGTTGACGAACGACCCGCCGACGGCTCCGAGTCCGCCTGTGTCGTCGGTGCCGCGGGCGAAGACCACCTCGATGTCGGGACAGTCAGCGGAGGCGACCGGCGCGAACACCATCGACGGCGTGACCACTGCTGCGGCGGCTACCAAAGACGCCGCTGCTGCCTTCATTACACGTAGTGCAGTCATTCTCTACACCCTTCCCGCTGCGAAGTTGGCCGCTTGTTGAGCCATTGCGTCTTCATAGCCCCTGTGTGCCAAGGGATTTCGCCCATCTGAACAGATGGGGTCGCCGTCTTTGCACAGGTCAATGGATCTACTCGCGAACTGACCCACCGAGGATAGTGGGTTGCCGAACTTCGTTGCGGGATTTCCGAATGCCGCCACGGCCGCCACGGTCACCGCCGCCGTTGGCGACAATGGTGGCGCCGAGCCGACCTCGCCGATCTTGTTGCCGAGCGGTGGCACTCCGGCCAGCATGTCCATCACCGCCGCGCCCTGCGAGTAGCCGCCCAGGACGATCTTGGTCGACGGGCAGGACAGCGCCATCTGCGCGACGTGATTGGTCGCGTCCGTTGCCCCGTCGGCGGTGGTGAGGAAGTCGTAGCTCGCCGGATAGTTCACGGCGTAGGAACCGACGGTGCGACCGCCGACCTGTGCGGTCAACGCGTCGGTGAAGGCCTGGCCGACCCGACCGACGCCTGTGGGCTCGGCGGTGCCGCGTGCGAACACCACCTCGATGTCGGGGCAGGGCACAGCTGTCGCGGTCGGGGCGACGATCACGGCGGTGGCCGCGGCGCCGACGGCGGACAGGATGGCGGCCCCGCGGGCCAAGCTACGTGGCAAAGTCACGCGGCCATATTTCCACACTCATGTAACAGAGCTAACCGTTTGCCCTGCTGCACGGTGTGTGGTCCTCGAGCGGACCAGTGTCGGGCCAGGTCGCGGCCTCGAGCCTCTCGCCGCGATCGCCTTGCCGAGCCAGCGCGAGGCCGGCCAGGACGACGGCGCCGCCGATGGCCTGCGTCCACGTGATGGCCTGGCCGAGCAGCAGCCATGCCGCCAGCACCGCGAACATCACCTCGGACAACCCGACCAGCGAAGCGAACCTGGGCCGCAGTCGGGCGATGCCCATGATGCCGAGGCTGTACGCGATCGCCGTCGGGATCACGGCGAGGGCGATGACGGGTACCGCCCACGACACCGTGAACCCCGCGACGACGGTGTCGTTGGTGGTGAAGCGGAATGGCATGACACCCGTCACGCCGACCAGGGCGGTCGCCGCCGCGCCGATGATCAGGCCGCCCGTGGCGAGCGTGATCGAGTTCAGGCTTCCTTCGTCGCCGTCGGCGCTGACTTCATCCGACATCACGAAGTAGCACGCGGCGCACACTGCCGCCGCGAGTCCCCACACCACGCCGACACCGTTGATGTGAGCGCCCGCAAAGACGTTGAGCACCAGCATGATTCCCGCGATCGCAACCACGACGCCGGCCAGTGTCAGGTTGGTCGGCTTGCGCCGCGTGGTGATCCACACGTAGCCGACCACCAGGATGGGGGCGGTGTACTCGAGCAGCAGCGCGACGCCGACAGATAAATGCTCGACGGCGTTGAAATAAAATAGTTGAGCACCGGCCACCGGGACGATGCCGTACGCGACTACCGTCTTGGCGTGCTTGACCGCCTCGCGGACCCAGCCGGGCCTGATGATGCTCGCGACGATTGCCATCACGACCGCGCCGCCCGCCATACGCGCGGTGACTGCCGCGGTGGGCGTCCAGCCCGCCTCCATCAGTGCCTTGGCGAACGGGCCGGAAAGGCCGAACGTGAAGGCCGACAGGACGGCGAACAGGAGGCCGAGCCGGAAATGGTCGACGCCATTTTCGAGCTTGGTCGCGGTCATCTGGCACCTCCAGCGCGTCATGAGTAAAATAGCTATTGGTCATGACATTAGCCGGACGGGAGGTCATGAGTCAAATGATTTTTACTTATGACACTGAGCTCACACTGAAAGCCGCGTGTGTGCTGATCAATACCGATCGGGTAGACGGTGAGCGGCTCGGCGAGCTTGCGGAGCTCGACGCCTATCTCGACAGCTTCGGCTGGACCGGACGGCGCGACCATGACAGCGCCGAGCTCGCATCCGTGCAACGACTGCGCGAACGGCTCGGCGCCATCTGGGCGGCCGCAGGCGACGAAGATGCCGCCGTCGCCCAGGTGAACGCGTTGCTCAGCGACACCAAGGCGCAGCCGTGGCTTACTCGGCATCCCGAGATGCCGGAGTGGCATCTACACCTGGCTTCGGTGGACGACCCGCTGTGGCAGCGGATGGGCGCGGAGATGGCGATGGCTCTGGCCGACTTGATACGCGCCGGTGAGCTCCGCCGGCTCAAGATTTGCGCGGCACCCGACTGCGAGGCGGTGTTGACGGATCTGTCGCGGAACCGGTCCGGGAAGTTCTGCGATACCGGCAACTGCGGCAACCGCCAACACGTCGCGGCCTATCGCGAACGCCGCGCGCGCGAGGGCTGACAGCCGTTCGCTGATGTCGAATCAGGCTCCTACTTCGAGTTCTCAGGTCACTGGTGCTATATGTGTGAGCGAGGTGGCGCTTGAACCCCCACCGCTCGCCCTAGCGCTGGTTCTTGCCCGAGAAGGGCGAATGGCTATATGTGAGCAGGCTGAAAATACGTTGTGAAACGGTGGCAGACGCTGTCAGATTTGTCGTCTGTGACAGTTTGCTCGATTCTGGCGCGCATGGCGGCTCGTGCTGGCAGGATGCCTCCGAGAACCGAGGCTAGGAGCGTTGATGCGCAATTCAACCCGTTCAGTAACAAGGTCGATCG
>NZ_JAVHWK010000027.1:0-8298 GCF_032159775.1 Mycobacterium sp. | reverse complement strand
ATGTGGATGCCAGCGTCAAAGAGATCCACCGGGTCGCCGCCAAGGGCGCCAAGTGCGTCACCTTCCCGGACCTGCCGGACAAGCTGGGTCTGCCGTCGGTGCATTCCGATCACTGGGACCCGCTGCTGTCGGCGATGGAGGAGACGGGACTCGTTCTGGCCCAACATTTCGGCTCCGGTGGATTCCCACCGCCGATCGCCCCGGACGCGCCGTTCGCGGTGTTCGTCACGCTGATGGGCACGATGTCGATGACGGCGCTCACCGACTGGTTGTTCTCCCACACGCTCTACCGGCATCCCGACCTCAAGATCGGGTTGTCCGAGGGCGGCATCGGCTGGATCCCCTACATCCTCGAACGGGCCGACAGCGTGTGGCGCAAGCACCGGTTCTACAACAACATCAACCAGGACCACGAGCCGTCGTATCTGTGGAAGAAGCACTTCCACGGCTGTTTCATCGAAGACGACTTCGGCGTGGGGGTGCGCCATGCGGTCGGCGTCGACCAGATCACCTGGGAGTGCGACTATCCGCATTCCGACTCGTTCTGGCCGAACAGCCGCGACCGTGCCGCGGAAGCGTTGAAGGATGTTTCCGACGACGAGGTGCATCAAATGGTCGAGTTGAACGCCCGCGGGTTCTACAACTTCCCGCGAGCGGCGTGACGGCGGGCAGGGACGGGACGAGAAGACCAAACGCCATGGACAGGATTGAGCAGCTTCCGGTTTCGGACTGGACTGACCAGGACTTGTTGACCAAGGACGAGGCGCGTGAGCGCCTCGTCGGCGAGATCGGTCGCACCCGGGCACGGCTGGACGAGTTGACGGCGAAAGGCGCCGACGATCCGGAGATCACGCTGCTGGAGCGGCGTCTCAACGCCATGGAATCCGTCCGCGACGAGTACACCGACTACCGCGACGGGAAGTGATGTGTCGGTAGCCGCCGAGACGAGCGCCGAAGACACCGCCGCAGTTCGGTCGCAGATCCGCTCGTTCCTGGAGAACGCACCAAGGCCGGCGGGTCTGCGTAATTACGGGCCGACTCCGACGAGCGCGGACGTCGAGCCCGGCCGGGCCTGGCACAAATACCTCGCCGATCACGGATATGTCTGCCTGCACTGGCCCGTGGAGTACGGGGGTGCCGACGCGTCCGTCGCCTACCAGGCGATCTTTGCCGAAGAGTGCGCGCGCGCCGGTGTCCCACGTCAGCTCGCCATCACCGCCATCGACCTGGCCGGGCCGGTCCTGATCAAATTCGGCACCGAAGAACAGAAGTCGCGCTACCTGGAACCCATTCGGCTCGGGGACGACATCTGGACCCAACTGTTCTCCGAACCGGGCGCGGGCTCCGATCTCGCCGGGGTGCGGACCAGTGCTGAGAAAACCCCGATCGGCTGGCGGATCAATGGTCAGAAGGTCTGGAGTTCTGCTGCGAATTCGGCCGATTACGGCCTGCTGCTCGCCCGTACCGATCCCGGCAAGCACCGCGGCCTGTCGATGTTCGTCATCCCGATGGACACGCCAGGGATCAGCGTGCGGCCGCTGACGCAGATGGACGGCGAGAGCAAGTTCAACGAGGTCTTCTTCGACGACGCCGAAGTGGGCGAGGACGCGCTGATCGGCGAGGTCGGCCAGGGATGGGCCATCGCGATCATGACGCTCGGACGCGAACGGCTGACGCTCGGTTCGCAGGCGGTCGCAATGTTCCGGCTACACGAGCGGATGGTCGACGCGGCACGCGATCACGATCTGCTCGACCCAGTACTGGCGCGGACGATGACCAAGCTGTGGGCGCGAATGTGGCTGCTGCGCTACACCTGGCAGCGGGCGATCGTCGCGGGTGACACCTCGTCGGCGGCGTTCTCGGTGCTCAAATTGATGACCTCGGAAACCGATCGCGATCTGGGTGACCTGGCCACCGAGGTGCTCGGCACCGATGCGTGTGCCGATCCGGCGGACAACGACCTCGTGCAGCAAATGCTGGTCGGCCGCGCCCAGACCATCCTCGGCGGCACCAGCGAGATTCAGCGCAACATTCTGGGTGAACGGGTGCTGGGACTCCCCAAAGAGCCACGGTGACAAGGGCATCGGCGGATTCGTCGTTCGACGCTGCGCTGCGCGCCCGACTGCGCCCAGGGATGACCATTGTCCTCGGTGACGGCGTGGGCGCACTGCGCTGCCTCGACGACGGCACATCGGTCGGAGCAGTCATCTCTGCGCTCGCCCGCGAGGTCGGTTCGGTGCGGCTGATACTGGGATGGCTTCCCGCACCGCTCGACGGCATCGACGCCGACGCCTTCGCCGAGACCGTCGCGTTGATGCCGGGCTGGGGTGTGCGCACCGTATTGACCAGCCCGACAGCACGTTTCGTACCGACCCGGCTGAGCGCAATACCCCCGCTGCTGACCGGCGTGCTCAGACCCGACGTTCTCGTGATGCGCCTCGTCGAACGCTCCGGACATCTGCACTTCGGCACGGAGGTCTCGTGGCAACGGGGACTCGTGGATGCCGGCGTGCCGGTGCTCGCCATCGTCGATCGCAGCTCGCCGTGCGCGGACGCGGGTCCGCCGCTGAATCCCGCGGCCGTGCAGGTGTGCGGCGCCAGCAGCGACGGACCGGCATGCATGCCGCAGAAGGACCCCGACCCCGTCCACGACGCGCTCGCCGACGCGGTGCTGGGATTTGTGCCCGAACGCGTTCGTCTGCAGTACGGCCCGGGACAACTCGGTACCGCCCTGCTGCGGCGTGCGACAGTGCCGCTGCGCATCGACACCGGCCTGCTGACCGATGCGGTGGTCGACATGGACAAGCGCGGAATGCTGCTCGACGTGCCTTCGGCCACTTACCTGTTCGGCACCGAAGTGCTCTACGACTGGGCAGATGGCAGGGCGATACTTCGAGGTATCGAACACACCCATGACCTCTCCCGGCTGTCGAGGGGCGAGCCGTTCATCGCCGTCAACACCGCCATCGAGATCGATCCGTTCGGGCAGGTCAACGTCGAAGGCCGCGGCGAGAAGGTGGTGGGCGGCATCGGCGGCCATCCGGACTACTGCGCGGCGGCCCGGATGACCCACGGCGGGCTGTCGATCATTGCCGTCCCGACGACGGTCAACGGGCACTCGCCGCTCGTCGAGCGGTTGAGCCGCCCGGTGTCCACCGCGGCGCACGACGTCGATCTGATCGTCACCGAGGCCGGTCACGCAGACCTGCGCGGCGCGGATTGGTCGCAGCGACGCCGGCTCATCACCACGCTGTTCGAGCAATAAGGAGCGCAATGACTGGACCCCTCTCCGGACGCGTCGTCCTGGTCACCGGTGGTGGACGGGGCATCGGGCGCGGGCACTGCCTGGCGCTGTCCGCCAAGGGCGCCTCTGTCGTCGTCAACGATCCGGGTGTGAGTCGCGACGGCTCGGCCGGTGACGGGGCGGGACCGGCAGCCGACGTGGTCGCCGAGATCGTGGCAGCGGGCGGCAAGGCGGTATCGCACACCGGATCGGTCTCCTCGTGGGAGGACGTGGCCGACATGATCACGACGGCGGTCGAGACGTTCGGGACGCTCACGGGCGTGGTGAACAACGCAGGCATCGTGCGCGACTCGATGGTGGCCACGTCAACCGAGGCCGACTGGGACGCGGTGATCGCGGTTCACCTCAAGGGCACGTTCGCGGTCACCAAACATGCCTGCGAGTACTGGCGCGCACAAGCCAAGGCGGGCAATCAGATCGACGCGCGCATCGTGAATACCGTGTCGGGCGCGGGGCTGTGGGGCAACGTCGGCCAGAGCGCCTACGGTGCAGCCAAGGCGGCCATCGCCAACCTCACGGTCGTCACTGCGATGGAAGCACGCCGTTACGGCGTTGCGGTGAACGCAATTTCGCCGCTGGCCGTCACCCGAATCAGTGAGGAATTCTTTAGTGGCGAGAAGGCCGACGATCCCGCGCTGGACCCGGCCCGCAGTTCGGACGTGGTCGCGTGGCTGCAGTCGCCGGACTCTTCGTGGTTGACCGGCCAGATCCTGCGCGTCAACGGGGACACGCTGAGCCGCATCGAGGGCTTCACCGAAGCGCCCGGCCGCTACCACGCCAAAGACGGTGTGTCGCTTCAGTTCTCCGAGATCGGGCAGGCGGTGAGCTGGCTGTACGGCACGTCCCCGCGCGGCCTCGCGGGTCCCTTGCCGACGGAGTGATCTTCCCCCTAGACCCTGGCAGGCGGGAAATACCCCTCCTGGCTGGCGGTGCACACCAGATCCCCGCGGCGGTTGTAAACGGTGCCGGTCGACAGCGCGCGCCCGGCGATCCCGCTCGGCGAATATTGTTCGTAAAAGAGCCAATCCGAGAAATCTGCCGTCCGATGGAACCACACCGTGTGATCGAGCAGAGCCGAGACGTCCAGCATTGACTTGCGCATCGGCCCCAGCGCCGCCTCCAACAGCGTGAGGGCACTGAGAAGGGTCAGCACACAGCTGTTCACAACCGGATCGGCCGGAACGGACCCTCTGGCGTGCAGCCAGATCCGGCTCACCGGCCCCGCCGGTTCTTTCCGGTCTGCGGCGATGCGGGGCGGAGGATCAACGTAGCGGACGTCGAATGGCCGCTCGACCCCCCACCAGTCGCCGAATTCCTCGGCGTACGGCGCCAGCTGCTCGTCAACGGGAATCAACGACTCCGGCTCAGGTGCGTGGGGCATCGCGCGCTGATAGTCGGCTGCCTCGACGCCGGCGCTGAAGGACGCGAGCCCCTCCATCAGCACCGCGCCCTCCTGGACGGCGGCGATCCTGCGGTTCGAGAACCTGCCGCCGTCGTGCAGCCGGGTGACTTCGAACCGGACAGGCCGGCGCGCGTCACCGCGGCGCAGAAAGTAGACGTGCAGGCTGTGAGCGGGACGCCCCTCGGTGGTCCGGCTTGCCGCCATCAGTGCCTGCGCGGCAATCTGACCGCCGACGATGTGGTGGTTAGGCGAGTCGGGTTGGCGGCCCTCGAAGAGGTCGGGTGCCAGCGTCGAGAGGTCGAACAGGTTCAGCACATCAGTCAGAGTCGCCAACAGCTTCGGCCCCACTTTCGGTTTGTCAAAACGATGAATATTCCTCGGATTTCACGACTGCGGCGTCGACGCGACCACGGTGCTCACATGCTGACGTTGGCGAAGGAGAAGGTGACAGTGCGCGCAACAGCGACCGTGACGATCGATGGGCCAGGTGTCGCGGGCACAGCGGAGGCGATCGAGCCTTGCGCGATGACCCCGCGTATCGCCTCGTAGGAAGGGAAGCGATCGGCGACGACGCACGCGGGTGTCCCTGGCGACGGCGGCCCATCGAACCCATCGATCTCGACATTCAGCATGCTCTCCTGCCCGCCGATCACGTCCGCGGGCAACGCCAACAGACGACCGGCGGCGTCGGTCAGGCAGATCGCCCCGGTCGGTCCATCGTCGAGAAACGCGGCCAGTTCGTCGGCCGACATGGCGACCGGTCCGCGTCTGCGTTCATGTGGCATGCGCACACACCACCTCGTCGATGACCAGTCGGATCAAGCAGCGCTTACCTGTTGTCAGTCGATCGCGCACCCCGGCCACCACCCGGCCGGGGACCCGCCCGTCATGCGGTCCGGCGCCGATCAATTCGTCGATCTCCTCGGCGGAAGGCTGATAGACCTCCGCGGTACCGCGCACCGATGCCCAGGCTCCGTCCGAACCCTCGCGCTCGCCCAGGACGAGGCAGGCAGCTGCAGGATTCGCACGCAGGTGCTTCACTTTCGGACTCTTGGTATACGTCGAGAAGTACAGGCTGGTGAGATCGCATCGGATGGATTGCATCGCGTAGCCGATCGGCCGCCCCGACCCGTCGCGGCAGAAAAGGAAGGCGCGACGGTTGTCGCGCAGGAATTCGACGAGCGTCGCTTCTATTTGCACCACAGTCGATCTCGATCGCTACAACGCGGTGTAACCGGCGTCGACCGGCATCGTCGCGCCGGTCACATAGCGCGCCTTGTCGCTGGCCAACCACACCACGAGGTTCGTGACATCCTGCGCCTCGATGAACGGAACAGGGAGCAGATTGGTCGCGAGTTTCGGCGCCGACGGGTTCTCCAGGAAAACCCGACCCATGTGTTCGTTGAGCACCATCGGAGTCGCGACCCCGGTGGGATGCACCGTGTTCACCCGAATGCCGTGCTCCGCGTAGGCGTATGCAGCCGACCGCATCAGACCGACGATAGCGTGCTTGGACGAGGCGTAGCCGAACGCCGCCGCCGAGCCGTCGCCGCCGCGACCCACCAGTCCCTGTGTCGAGCTCGTCAGGATGATCGATCCGCCCTTCCCCTTGCGGATGATCGACGGCACCGCGGCGACGATCGTGTTCCACGTGCCGAACAAATTGGTTTCGACGATGTCCCGATACACCTGTTCGTCGAATGGGTCGGTCCGGCCGGTTGCAACCACGCCGGCATTGGCCACGACGATGTCGATGTCACCCAGTTCGGCGATGCCCGCCTGCACGCACGCCCGTAGCAAGCCGAGGTCGCGAACGTCGGCGACATAGGTTGCTACCCGCCGGCCGGTGTTCCGAACAAGTCGAGCGGTCTCATCCAGATCCTCTTTTGTCGCCAACGCATATGGAATCGACTCGATGTCTGCGGCGATGTCAACTGCGATGATGTCAGCGCCTTCGTCGGCCAGCGCAACGGCGTGGCTGCGTCCCTGCCCTCGCGCCGCGCCGGTAACCAGGACCACGTTGCCCGTTAACTGTCTAATCGGATCCGCACCCATGAGTTACCGGCTGAAGTGCTTCAAGGGGCGTTCGACGAACTCGAACACCACGCCGTCAGGTGAACGCACGAACGCGATGTGAAGGCCCTCGATCTTGGTGCCCGGCAGCGGACACCACACCGGATCCCCCATCACCTCAACGGAATCCGGCACCGCGGCCAGCGCTTGCTCGGCGTTGTCGACCCGCATCGCGCAGCGATAGAGACCCTGATGGTTACCACCCCACGGCACTGGCTCCCGCTTTGCGGTCTCGGGGTGCGCTACGACGATCAGGCTGAACTGGTGGGCATCCTCGGGCACCGCGTAACGCGACACCACACATTCCACCGCATCGGACGATCCACCAGGGGCCAGTTGGTCACCGGCCAGGTTCCTCAGGGTCGGCGCCTCCACCTCGGCGAATCCGATCGCGGTCAGGAAGTCTCCTGTGGCCACCGCATTGACCGCCGCGATGCGTATGCCGCCGAACAGCGCACCGTCCGACGCATCGACATCAGGCGCACTTTCGGCGAGTTCGACCACCACGCCGTCGGGATCGAGCGCCAGCACCGATTTCGTGCCGGAGATCAGCCCGTCGACCGGATCGCCGACCGTGACACCCGCCTCGCGAAGCTTGCCTACCGTGCCTTCCAGGTCCCCCACGGTCATCAGCGTCGATCTGATGCCGGTGCGCGCTGGATCGCTGCTTGGGTCGCGCTTCAGCATCGGGCTGCGATACTCGATCGCTTCCAGCGCGCAGCCGCCCCGGCCACCGCGCGAATCATAGAGAAACGATGTTGCGCAGAAGGTTTCACCGTCGAGCCCGAGTATCGAGCCGTCCGTAGCCACCTTGGGGTCCGTTCGCATCCGCGCGGAGAGCCCGAGTTTCTCCGCGTACAACCCCTCGGTCGCATCGAGCGAGTCGCAGTTCAGATTGACGTGCAGGAAACGCCGGGCCAGATCCTCCGAAGCCACTACAGCACTACCGACTTAATCTTGAAGTCGATGATCGCGTCCTCGTCGTAACCCAGCTCGGCCAGCAGCGCGTCGGTGTGTTCGCCGTGGCCGGGAGCGCAGGTCAAATCCAGCGGTGTCTCATCGAATTGCACCGGGCTGGCGGCGAGTGCGAACTCGTTGTTGTCCGCATTCGTCACCCGAGGCAGATAGCCGTTCTTGATCACCTGGGGATCGGCATGCAGCTCGTGGGCGGTCCGCATGACATCCCAAACCCCGTCGAATCCGGCGAATGCCTTCTCCCAATGCGAGAGATCCTCTGCGGCAAAAGCTTTCCGTAGCTCGGCAATACAATCCTTACGGTTCTCGAACCGCACCATCGCGTTGGCGAACCGCTCGTCGTCGATGAGGTCAGGCCGTCCCACCCGCGTGCAGAAGTCGGCCCAGAACCGGTCGGCCTGCAGCAGCACGAACGCAATGAACCGGCTGTCGCGAGTCTTATAGATGCTGGCCGCGGGGTTGGGCATCTCGTCGAGGTTGAACTTCGGGATGTCCTGGCCCGTGACACCCGAGCCGACGATGTCGGGGCCCAACTGCCAGATGG
>NZ_JAVHWK010000023.1:0-8259 GCF_032159775.1 Mycobacterium sp. | reverse complement strand
GCGTGACCGGGGGCGTCGACGTGCGCGTAGTGACGCTTCTCGGTCTGGTACTCCACGTGGGAGATGTTGATCGTGATGCCGCGCTGCCGCTCTTCAGGCGCATTGTCGATCTGGTCGAATGCGCGCGACTCGTTCAAATCGGGGTACTTGTCGTGCAGAACCTTGGTGATTGCTGCAGTCAGTGTGGTCTTGCCGTGGTCAACGTGACCGATGGTCCCGATGTTGACGTGCGGCTTCGTCCGCTCGAACTTCGCCTTCGCCACTTCTATGTCCTCCTGGACTGTGTTGGTGCTTGTTGTAAAGCAGTGTGTTGATCTTTGCAGTTGTGTGGTCCCGCCGAAACGACGGGTCCGAGATTACTGACCCGTCGCCTTCGCGATGATCTCCTTCGACACCTGCGCCGGAACTTCAGCGTAGGAATCGAAAACCATGGAGTAGTTCGCCCGGCCCTGGGTCTTCGACCGAAGGTCGCCGACGTAGCCGAACATCTCCGACAGCGGCACGTGCGCCTTGACGACGCGTGCACCGCTCCGCTCCTCCATGGCCTGAATCTGACCACGGCGAGAGTTCAGGTCGCCGATCACTTCACCCATGTAATCCTCGGGCGTGGTGACCTCGACGGCCATGATCGGCTCCAGGATGGCCGGTTGCGCTTGCTGCGCAGCCTTTTTCAGCACCTGGGAGCCAGCGATCTTGAACGCCATCTCCGATGAGTCGACGTCGTGATAAGCACCGTCGAGCAGGGTGACCTTCAGGTTCACCAGCGGGTAGCCGGCCAGCACGCCGTACTGCATGGCGTCCTGCGCGCCGGCGTCCACCGACGGGATGTACTCGCGCGGGATACGTCCACCGGTGACCTTGTTCTCGAACTCGTAGGTCGCGCCGTCCTCGCCGGAGAAGGGCTCGATGGAGATGAGCACCTTCGCGAACTGACCCGAGCCACCCGTCTGCTTCTTGTGGGTGAACTCGACCTTGTCGACCTTGCGCTTGATGGTCTCCTTGTAGGCGACCTGCGGCTTACCGACGTTGGCTTCGACCTTGAACTCGCGCCGCATCCGGTCGACCAGGATGTCCAGGTGCAGTTCGCCCATGCCACCGATGACCGTCTGACCGGTCTCGACGTCCTGGTGCACCTTGAAGGTCGGATCCTCTTCGGCGAGCTTCTGGATGGAGAGGCTCAGCTTCTCCTGGTCGCTCTTGGTCTTGGGCTCGATGGCCACCTCGATGACCGGATCGGGGAAGGTCATCGACTCCAGCACGACCTGTTGGTTCGGGTCGCTCAGGGTGTCACCTGTGGTGGTGTCCTTCAGCCCGATCACCGCATAGATGTGACCGGCCGACGCGTACTCCACCGGGTTCTCCTTGTTGGAGTGCATCTGGAACAGCTTGCCCAGCCGTTCCTTCTTGCCCTTGGTGGCGTTGATGACCTGAGAACCGGAGTCGACCTTGCCCGAGTACACCCGGACGTAGGTCAGCTTGCCAAAGAACGGGTGCGTGGCGACCTTGAACGCCAGCGCCGCGAACGGCTCGTCTGTGTTCGGCTCGCGGACGATGACCTCGTCCTCCTTGCCGGGCGCATGGCCGGTGGCCGGCGGCACGTCCAGCGGGGAGGGCAGGTAGTCGATGACCGCGTCGAGCATGGGCTGCACGCCCTTGTTCTTGAACGCGCTGCCGCACAGCACCAGATAGGCCTCGGAGGTGATCGTCAGCTTGCGCAGCGCGCCCTTGATCTCCTCGACCGAGAGCTGCTCACCGCCGAAATACTTCTCCAGCAGCGTCTCATCGGTCTCGGCGACCGCTTCGAGCAGCTTGGTGCGGTATTCGTCCGCCCGCTCCTGCAGATCGGCAGGGATCTCGATCGTGTCGTAGGTCTCGCCCAGCTTGGTCTCGCCCCGCCACACCTTGGCGTTCATCTCGACTAGGTCGACGATGCCCTCGAACTCGCTCTCCGAGCCGATCGGCAACTGGATCGGGATGACGTTCGCGCCGAGGCGGTCCTCCATGGTCTTGACGGAGAAGTAGAAGTCAGCGCCGACCTTGTCCATCTTGTTGACGAAGCAGATGCGCGGAACTTCGTACTTGTCAGCCTGCCGCCAGACCTGCTCGGACTGCGGCTCGACGCCCTCTTTGCCGTCGAAGACGGCAACGGCACCGTCGAGCACCCGAAGACTGCGCTCCACCTCAACGGTGAAGTCGACGTGACCGGGGGTGTCGATCAGGTTGATCTGATGGTCTTTCCAGAACGTGGTGGTGGCAGCCGAGGTGATGGTGATACCTCGCTCCTGCTCCTGTTCCATCCAGTCCATGGTGGCGGCACCGTCGTGCACCTCACCGATCTTGTAGCTGATACCGGTGTAGTACAGGATGCGCTCGGTGGTCGTCGTCTTGCCGGCATCGATGTGCGCCATGATGCCGATGTTGCGGACCTTGTTCAGGTCGGTAAGCACGTCCTTCTGTGCCACGGAAGTCTCACTCTTTCGGTTGCTTGGTTGCTGTTGTCGTCACGCCCGGCGGCCGCCCCGATTGGATTCGCCGCTGGGCGGCTCCGGGCATCGCCGGCGTTTGTCACCAGCGGTAGTGCGCGAAGGCCCGGTTCGCCTCGGCCATTTTGTGGGTATCTTCCCGTCGCTTGACGGCGGCACCCAGGCCATTGCTGGCGTCGAGAATCTCGTTGGACAGACGCTCGACCATCGTCTTTTCACGCCGCTGCTTGGAGAAGCTGACGAGCCAACGCAGGGCCAGCGTCACCGACCGATCCGGCCGAACCTCAACCGGAACCTGGTAGGTCGCGCCACCGACGCGGCGGCTACGCACCTCGAGCGATGGCTTGACGTTGTCCAGAGCGCGCTTGAGGGTGACGACCGGATCGGTGCCGGTCTTGTCGCGGGCCTGTTCGAGCGCACCATAAACAATGCGTTCGGCCAGCGATTTCTTCCCGTCGAGCAGAACTTTGTTGACCAGCTGGGTGACCAACTGCGATCCGTAGACCGGGTCGTTCACCAGCGGACGCTTGGGCGCGGGTCCCTTGCGCGGCATCAGCTCTTCTCCTTCTTGGCGCCGTACTTGCTCCGGGCCTGCTTGCGGGACTTGACGCCCTGGGTATCGAGCGAGCCGCGGATGATCTTGTAGCGCACACCCGGCAGATCCTTCACACGACCGCCGCGGACCAGCACCATCGAGTGCTCCTGCAGGTTGTGACCCTCACCGGGGATGTAGGCGGTGACCTCAACCTGGCTGGTCAGCTTGACGCGCGCCACCTTCCGAAGCGCCGAGTTCGGCTTCTTCGGGGTGGTGGTGTAGACGCGGGTGCACACACCGCGCCGCTGCGGGCTGCCCTTGAGGGCCGCGGTCTTGACCTTGGCGATCTTGTCGCGGCGACCCTTGCGGACCAGCTGCTGAATGGTTGGCATCTACCGGCTTTCTTTCTTCGTCTCTTCGTGTGGTTCTAAGTCTCTGTACTGCTGTTATGCCCCGCTCGCTTACCCCGCGACCGGGTGTGTCGCACGCGCTCGCACCGGAAATTTGGACGATCCATTTCCGAGGCTTACACGACATGCGAATTGGCCCGGCGCGCGGCAACCGCTTACCTGCCAGGCACGGCGATCCACGATACCAGGGCAGAGCACGTCGATCCAAACCCGCGACGAGGCACCTAATCGCAGGTCAACCAGTACGGAAACTCAACGCCTCTGCATGCCCGACGCGAGTCGCATGACCATGTCGCTGAACACTGTATCGGTGTCGACGATCGCGTTCATCACCCCGGTCATCTCCAATAGCACGAAACCGTGCAGAGCCGACCAGAACTCGAGCGCGGCGTGGAAGGCGTCCTCGCCGTCCAGGCCGTAGGACGACAGCACCGAGATGACCGGCCCCGCCGCCGCCCTGGTCGCGTCGGTGAACTCAGGGTCGTCGCCGCCCAGCGGCATCCGGGTGAATGCGGAGTACCGCCCGGGGTGATGGTGGGCGTAGCTGCGGTAGGAACTGGCCATCGCGATCACCGCGTCGTCGCGGGTGCGGCCCTGGCCGACGGTGTTCAACATGTCGATGATGTCGCCCACGACCCGCATCCGGACCGTGCGGCGCAGGTCTTCGAGGCTGTCCACATGGTTGTAGAGCGACGGCCCCTTGGTGCCGAGCTGGGTGGCCAGCGCATTGATGGTCAGCGCATCCCAGCCATCGCGATCCAGGAAGGTCAGGGCGGCGTTGACGATGGCGTCCCGGCTCAGTTTCGCCGGTCGCCGACCGGTCGATTGGGGGGCGGGACGGCCTGTCATATGCGAAAACTAACACCTCTAGTTTGTCCAGAGTCAGTTGACACGTTCCTGGCTGAGCTGCGCCAGCTCCTCGGTGATGTCGCACAGATTGGGCAGGGTGGCCGGATTCATCGTCTGGATCGACCAGGTGATGACGTCGCCGCCCTTGGACACATAAATGCTGCAGGCGTTGGCGTCGTATGCCTTGAATCCCTTGTTGCCGTCGACGGACAGTTCGGTCAGCGTCCGGCCGGCCTGCTGCTCGAGGGTGCGCTCGGTGTCCATGTCGCTGCCGCGATACCACCACGTCGAAATGCCCATGCCCGCGCCGAACGAGCCGAGCATGGTGTTCTCCTGCCAGAAGCACCCGGCGTCGCTGTCGACGACCTTGGTGAACGTCGACGATCCGACAGCCTTCGCGACCTCCGCGTCGGTGACGTTGTTGCAGTCGCCGCTCTGAAAGCCGCTGCTGGGCGAAGCGGATGGAGTGTCCTGGGCGGCGGAATGTTCCGACGTGCCGCAGCCGGCCAACACGACCACGGCGGCGGCCAGCGTGGCACAGAAGCGGGACGGCGTACGGTGCGACATCGTCACAGATCCGAGGACAGCGTGGCGGCGAGTAGTTTTTCGGCGTCCTTGCACTGGTCGGTGTCGGTCTTGCCTCGTGTCTGCACCCACCAGCTCAGCACGCCGCGGCCGGCCGCGGCGGTCGCCGAACAGCCGGCGCCGTCGGTGTCGCGACGAGCCAGAAAGGCCTGGTGCCGCTCGACGTCCTTGGCGGTGACCTGCGCCCCGCGCTGGTCGGCCAGCGTCCGTTCCCGGTCAAGGCTGCCCGTCTCGAACCAGGAGAAGACGACGTCGACCGTGGCCGCAGGCGCACCGGCGCCGACATCAGTTCCAGACTTCCGCTCCAGCACGTACTGACACACGGCGCCGCTGTAGGGCCGCACCACGTTATCGGCGTCGAGCATCTCCTGAATCGAGCTGTCTTCCAGCAACCCGCACCGGTTGTCGACATAGCCGTAGCTGCGTTCCGGATCGGGGACCGAGGGATGGGCCCGCTGCGCCGTCCCGCTCACGGTCTGCGCACATCCGGCGCCGGTCACCATCGCTGTGACCGCCGCGATAGCAACCGCTTTGACACGCCAACGCATCGCCTGCACACGCTACCGAGCGCAGTGCGGCGCCGCGACTCGTTCGTCGCAGGCCGGCCATTGGTCGAACCGGGCAAGTACTGCCATGAACCACGCGCGCGACGTACGCTCTACAGCCATGACCGCTGGGGGTTGGAAAGCAACGTGCCGGTCGATGGCCGCATGCCTGATCGCACTGCCCGTCGCGCTGCTGCTGGGGGCACCCGTGGCGCAGGCCAAGAACGGCGACACGCACATCACCTCAATCGGTTCGGATCAGACCATCGACTGCAACGAGTCGACGCTGATCGTGAACGGGGCCAACAACACCATCAATGCGCTCGGCACCTGCTGGGCGGTCACGGTGCAGGGCTCGGGCAACCTCATCATCGCCGACAACGTGATCAACGACATCACCGTGTACGGCTCCAACCAGACCGTGTTCTACAAAACCGGTGACCCGGTTGTCTGGGATCGTGGGCGGGAACTGGGCATGATGAACCGGATTGACCGCATTCCCGCGTGATCGGCCGAGTTCTCATCGCACCGAACGGAAGCGAGGAACCATGCGCACGCACGTCTTGATCGGTATGGCTGCCGCCGCCGTGATCGGGCTCGCCGGCTGCGGCGCGGACAGCGGCGACTCCACCACTCCCACTGCCACATTGGGCACCGAGGGCGGTCAGGTCGAGATCGGCAACACCATCAACTACAGCTCGGTCGGCACGACGACCGAGCTCGACTGCGCCGACGGAAAGTCACTCAACATCGGCGGCAACAACAACAAGCTGACCGTCAAGGGCAGCTGCGCCAACGCCAACATCGGCGGCGCGGACAACACCGTGAACATGGACAGCGTCGACAAAGGCCTCAGCGTCGTCGGCTTCAACAACACCGTCACGTATAAGCAGGGCGATCCCAAGGTCAACGACACCGGCTCGGGCAACAAGATCAGCAAAAGCTGACGCTCGGATGTTGATGTCCATACCCATGGACATCAAAGGTGCATTTGATGTACCTTCGAATTGACATGAAATCGCGCAGCTACGACATGGGCACACGTCAGCAGGCCAAAACCGCGACGCGTGACGTGATCATCAGGGCCGCCATCGACACGTTCATGGCCGAACGGTCATTCGCGATCACGCTGCCGTCCGTCGCCGAGCGCGCACAGGTCACTGTGAAGACGGTGCTCCGGCATTTCGGAAGTCGAGACAGCCTCATCGACGCCGCGTGGGCGCAGGCGTACGACGAGGTAATGGCCGAACGCGTTCCGCCGCAGGGCGAGCCTGAGGCCGCGTTGAAGGTGCTCATCGCCCACTACGAACGTCGGGGCGGGGTCGCGCTTGCCATGCTCGCCGACGAGACCGACCCGCGCGCTGCACGGACGAACAACGCCGGGCGGCTCGCACATCGCGAATGGGTGGAACAGGTCTTCACGGACCGCCTTCCCGCAACGGCCGTCGGGCGTACCCGTTTGGTTGACGTCCTCGTCGTGGCCACCGATGTCTACGCCTGGAAACTGCTGCGACTCGACCGCGGGCTTTCTGTCGACGACGTCGCCGACCGGATGGTGCTGATGACCGAAGCATTACTGGCCCAAGCCCGAACGCCATGAAGATCCTTTTCGCAATCGTGGACGGCGGCGGCAACGTTCCACCGCAGTTGGCGGTCGCGCGCGCCCTTCGAGCCCGCGGTGTCGAGATCGTGGTGCTCGGGCATCGCGGCATTCGACAACGGGTCGAAGCAGCGGGCCTCGCGTTCGAACCGTTCACCGCCGGAAGGAATTTCGATCCAACTGTGCAGAGGTCGTTGGCGGCCCTCATGACGGCCTTCACCCGGGTGGCAGCGGATCGACGCATTGGCCGCAGCGTGGTGGAGGCCGCGCGGCGCCACGCTGCGGACGCCGTTGTCGTCGACATGATCCTCGCCGCGGGCATTCCCGAGATCGTGAACTCCGACATCCCGACAATTGTTTTCGTGCACTGCTTCTATCGCGCGGTTCAGGACCTCGCGGCCGGCCCGGTCGGCTGGATGCTTCGGCTGCGCGGCACGGATCCCCTTGCGGCAGAACACCGAGGGCTGCTCCAGGTGGTTTCCGCTCTAGCCGACCTCGACCCGATGCGCGGACGTCCTGCGGTCTGCCACACCGGCGTCGTGTGGCAGGGCACGCCCAGAGCCGCCGAGCAGGCGCAGGTGCCGCGAATCCTGGTCAGCCTCAGCACATGTGCCTTCGCCGGACAGCGCCGAATGCTGCAGAACATCCTCGACGCGATCGCACCGCTAGCGGTCGAGGCGACCGTCACGGTGGGACCGGCCATCGACGCGGCGGGGCTGCGGGTGCCGCAGAACGCGTCGATGCACGCATGGCTCGACCACGACGACGTCCTGCCTACCGCGTCGCTTGTGGTGGGGCACGGCGGCCACAGCACGGCGATGCGGGCGCTGTCGTTCGGCGTACCGCTGATCGTGATGCCTGCCAACCCGATGATCGACCAGAAGGGTGTCGGCGCGGCACTCGAGCGCGTCGGTGCAGGAATACTCCTACGGAAACACACAGGGCCGAAACGCATTCGGGCGGCGATCCAGGCGGTGCTGACCGACTCCGCATATCGCGAGGCGGCCGACCGATTGGGCGCTCAAATCCGGCAGCGCGACGGGGCCCAGGCGGCTGCGGATGCCATCGGCGACTTCGTCAGCAAAACTCAGCTCGTCGAGTCCTAACCCTTCGCCCCGTGGCGGCCGGCTCCCTTCGAAAACCGCTGCGCGCCTTCCAGAGATTCGGCCGCCACGCGCGACAGGCTGCCGAACTCGAAATCCATGGCGTCCGCTTCAGATACTCCCCACTGACGGAGCGCAGACGTCCGGTC
>NZ_JAVHWK010000164.1:0-2629 GCF_032159775.1 Mycobacterium sp. | reverse complement strand
TGGCCTGCCTCGTCGAGGGGCCGAGGGTTCAGGTGGCGCACCGCTACGCACGGGCGCTGAGTTCCCAGGACGCGTCGGGACTGGAAGAGGCGTCCCGGCAATTCGAGGCCATGGGCGATGTGCTGGCCGCCGCGGACGCCGCAGGCCAGGCTGCCACGTCGCACCGGATGGCGGGACGAATCGGCAGTGCGATGACCGCCGCCACCCGGGCGGGTGCACTCGCCGACGCGTGCGGAGGCGCCACCAGCCCGGCGATCACCGCGGCCCGCGTCGTGGTGCCGTTCACGCGGCGTGAACACGAGATCGCCGTTCTGGTGTCACAAGGGCTGAGCAATCGCGAGATCGCGGACGCGGTGTCGTTGTCGGTGCGCACCGTCGAGGGGCACGTCTACCGAGCGAGCTGCAAGGTGGGCGTCGTCAAGCGGGCCGACCTCGCGGACAAGATCAGAAACCTGTCGGCGCCCAAGCGGTCGGCCTCCGTGCCGGGATAGCAGAAGTCGACGACGATTCGCATCCCAATCCGCTCCTTCTCAACCGTCGCTGGGGTTGGTCAGCGCAGCTTCCAATTCGGAATGGTCGGGCTGACGGTACGGTAATACTTCTGGCAGGGGCGATTTCCAGAGTCATGCATCGGAGTCATCTGACGCGACCTGCGGCTACACCGAAAGGTGTTGTTGCCGTGGACATTCGCAACAACAAGCTGCCACCTCGGAGCACGCGACTTAGGAGGCCGAAGCTACGAACTCGGCGCAGTCGCTCGGTGGATAGCGCCGGTGCAGCGTTCAGTACCTAGGCCTAAACGTTTAGGCACGGGTGTAGACGGCCGCATCATCGATGTTCGCGCGAGATCGATCCGGGAGGGCGATGACGCAGGCCACGGTGATCACCGCGGCAAGCACGATGTATGCGGAAATCGCGTACGGTGTTCCGGTCTCGTGCAGCAGCCATGTCGCCAGTAGGGGTGCCGGGCCTCCGGCGAAAACCGACGCCAACTGGTAGCCGATACCGGCACCCCCGTAGCGCAGGTGGGTCGGGAAGCTCTCGCCGATCAGCGCGGCCTGTGGCCCGTACTGCATGGCGTGCACTACCAACGACAAGACGATGGCGATGAAGATCAGCGCGTAACCGCCATGCGACAGAACGGCGAAGTACGGGAAGGCGAGCACCCCAGTCAAGACGGCTCCGGTGAGGTACACGCGTTTGCGCCCGAACCGGTCCGACAGGTGTGAGAACAGTGGGATCGCCACGAGTTCCAACGTTGCGCCCGCAAGCACCGCGGTGAGCACAAACGTCTTGCTGTAGTGATGGGTCGCCACGACGTAGGTCAGCACGAAGGTAGTGAATAGGTAGAACGGCATCTGCTCGCTGAACCGTGCCCCCGCCGAGAGCAGGATCTCCCGCCAGTGCTGCCGGATCGCGTCCATCACCGGTGTGGCCGCGGTTTTACCTTCGGCAAGCACCTTGGCGAACATCGGCGTCTCGAGGATCTTCAGCCGGATCACCAGGCCGACTGCCACCAGGATCAAGCTGGCCAGGAACGGGACCCGCCAACCCCATGAGTTGAATGCCTCAGGCGACAGTGTCGCCGAGAGCAGGGTCATGCCGCCGGTGCCGAGCACCAGCCCCACCGGGACACCGATCTGCGCGGCACTGCCGAGCAGCCCACGCCTATCTTGATCACCCCACTCCATCGCAAGCAGCACCGACCCGCTCCACTCGCCGCCGATTGCAATGCCCTGCACCAGCCGCAGCAACACCAGGATCAATGGCGCTACGAAGCCGATCGACGCCGTCCCGGGCAGCATCCCGACGATGGCTGACGAGATGCCCATGACCAGCAGTGTGATGATGAGCGTGGTCTTACGCCCAATTCGGTCGCCCCAGTGCCCGAAGATGGCGGCCCCTACCGGCCGCGCGGCGAACCCGACCGCGTAGGTCGCGAAGGACTGCATCGCACCCGCGTACGCGCTCGAAGCCGGAAAGAACAGATGCGGGAAGACCAGCGCGGCGGCTGTGTTGTAGAGGAAGAAGTCGTACCACTCGATCGTCGTGCCGATCGCGCTTCCCAGCGCCGCACGCCGTACCTGTATCCGCCGCGATTCCGGGTCGAGCTCCGTTTTGTCGGTCGCCATGAGTCGATGATGGAACTACGACGTTGGCCGTGAGATCGGATTGACGTAGATGGCCCTACGCGCCTGGACGCAGCATCGCGGTCCGGGCGGTTCGGGCTGACAGGACGCGCGGGCTCCGGGCGACGTTGATGGGAAAGAAAACAGGCCAGGGACTATGTCCCTGACCTGCATCTTCTCGGTGGAGCTGCCGGGAATCGAACCCGGGTCCTACGGCATTCCCTCAAGGCTTCTCCGTGCGCAGTTCGCTATGTCTCTACTTGGATCTCTCGTTCACGCGAACAAGCCGAGATGACGATCCCAGTCGCTGTTTGATGTCCCCATACATCCCGCGACCGGACGTATGGGTTTGTCCCTCTAGATGACGCCAGGCTCCGGGTCGAGGGCTCTCCCGGTCTGACGGACACACCGTCGCTTAGGCAGCGAGGGCGTAGTCGCGCTGATTGGAATCGGCGCTTAATTGGTTGCAACGACGCTTACGGTGGTCATTTGCCTGCACC
>NZ_JAVHWK010000156.1:0-33683 GCF_032159775.1 Mycobacterium sp. | reverse complement strand
GACGTCGTCGTGGTCGGCAGCGGCGCCGCCGGCATGGTCGCTGCCCTCACCGCCGCCCATCAGGGCCTTTCAACATTAGTCGTAGAAAAGGCCGCACACTACGGCGGATCCACTGCCCGATCGGGTGGTGGGGTGTGGATCCCGAACAACGAAGTCCTCAAGCGCGACGGCGTCTCCGACACGCCTGACGCGGCGCGGACATACCTGCACGGCATCATCGGCGACGTCGTCGCGCCGGAACGCATCGACACTTATCTCGACCGCGGCCCGGAGATGCTGTCCTTCGTGCTCAAGCACACCCCACTGAAGATGTGCTGGGTGCCCGGCTACTCCGACTACTACCCCGAGTCCGCTGGCGGCAGGTCGGGCGGTCGCTCGATCGAACCCAAGCCCTTCAACGCCAAGAAACTCGGCGCCGACGAGGCGGGCCTTGAGCCTCCGTACGGCAAGGTCCCGCTCAATGTCGTTGTGATGCAGCAGGATTATGTGCGGCTCAACATGCTCAAGCGCCATCCGCGCGGAGTGCTGCGCAGCCTCAAGGTCGGCGCCCGCACCATGTGGGCCAAGGCGACGGGCAAGCACCTCGTCGGCATGGGCCGCGCGCTGATCGCGCCGCTCCGGGTGGGCCTGCAGAAGGCTGGGGTGCCCGTGCTGCTGAACACGGCGCTCACCGACCTGTATGTCGAGGACGGCGTGGTGCGCGGCATCTATATCCGGGATACCAACGCACCCGAATCGGCTGAGCCCGAACTGATCCGAGTACGCCGCGGCGTGATCCTCGGCTCGGGCGGGTTCGAGCACAACGAACAGATGCGGGTGAAGTACCAGCGCGCCCCGATCACCACCGAGTGGACGGTCGGCGCCACGGCGAACACCGGCGACGGCATCATCGCGGGCGAGAAGCTCGGCGCCGCACTGGACATCATGGAGGACGCTTGGTGGGGGCCGACGGTGCCGCTGGTCGGCGCACCCTGGTTCGCGCTGTCGGAACGCAACTCGCCGGGCTCGATCATCGTGAACATGTCGGGCAAGCGATTCATGAACGAGTCGATGCCCTACGTCGAGGCGTGCCATCACATGTACGGCGGCGAGTACGGCCAAGGCCCCGGTCCCGGCGAGAACATCCCAGCGTGGCTGATCTTCGACCAGCAGTATCGCGACCGCTACATCTTCGCGGGTCTTCAGCCGGGACAGCGCATTCCGCGCAAGTGGCTGGAGTCCGGTGTCATCGTCACGGCCGACACGATCGAGGAATTGGCCGCCAAGGCCGGGCTGCCCGCAGAAGCGCTCGGCGCGACGGTGCAGCGATTCAACGGCTTCGCACGCTCGGGGACTGACGACGACTTCCACCGCGGCGAGAGCGCATACGACCGCTACTACGGGGATCCGACCAACAAGCCCAACCCCAACCTGGGCGAGATCAGCCATGGGCCGTTCTACGCGGCCAAGATGGTGCCGGGCGACCTCGGCACCAAGGGCGGCATCGTCACCGACGTGCACGGCCGCGCGCTGCGCGACGACGGTTCGGTGATCGACGGTCTCTACGCCGCGGGCAATGTCAGTGCACCTGTCATGGGTCACACGTACCCGGGGCCGGGCGGCACGATCGGCCCGGCGATGGCGTTCGGGTACCTGGCGGCGCTGCACCTGGCGGGCAAGGCCTGAGATGGCGATCAACCTCGACGAGGCGCTCGGCGCGACGCTCGATCCGGTCGAATTCTCCTGGGCCAGTAGTGATATCCAGCTATACCATCTGGGTCTCGGCGCGGGTCAGGACCCGATGGACAAACGCGAGTTGCGCTATCTCGTCGACGACAATCCGCAGGTATTGCCGACGTTCGGCAATGTGGCCGCGAGCTTTCATGACACCGCGCCGCCGACGGTCAAGTTTCCTGGAATCGACATCGAGCTGAGCCGAGTGCTGCACGCCAGCGAGGCGGTGTCGACGCAGGCGCCGATTCCGCCGTCGGGTACGGGGCGCGCGGTCACCACATTCACCGACATCTGGGACAAGGGCAAGGCCGCGGTGATCTGGTCGGAGACGACGGTCACCACACCCGACGGCGCACCGTTGTGGACGCAGAAACGGTCCATATTCGCCCGGGGTGAGGGCGGGTTCGGCGGCGAGCGCGGACCGTCGACGTCATCGGAGCGGCAGGAACGGGCGCCCGACTTCGAGCTGTCCATCGCGGTGTCTCCCCAGCAGGCGCTGCTCTACCGGTTGTGCGGCGACCGCAACCCGCTGCACTCCGATCCCGAATTCGCTGCGGCCGCAGGCTTTCCCAGACCGATACTGCACGGCTTGTGCACGTACGGCATGACTTGCAAGGCGATGGTGGACGCGCTGCTGGATGGCGACACGTCACGTGTAGGCAGCTACGGCGCCCGGTTCGCGGGCGTGGTGTTCCCGGGGGAGACGCTGAAGGCGAGCGTTTGGAAGGACGGCGACGGCTTCCGGGCGGTCGTCACCGCGCCTGAGCGCGACGACGCGGTCGCGCTGGCAGGCGTGGAGTTGGTGCCGGCCTAGCGCTACAGCGCATCCTCGCTGTCGGCTGCTCCGAACCCGGTGTGATAGACGATGTCCGTTGGCGCCATCGGCGCCCTGTACATGCCCTCTTTGTAATAGACCGAAGTCGTACCGGGGATCAGGGTGCGACCTACATAGGTATCCGTTCCGTTCGCGAACTTTTGCGGTACCCCGTTGAGCCACAACTTGATCGAGCCGCCGGTGGCCGACTCCGACCAGCGGATCTGCATTTTGACGTCATGCCATTCGCCAGGCGCCAAGGGCGTATCGAAGATCGAGAACGTGCCAAGATACGCGTCAGGCGCCGACTGATCACTGATGGTCAGCGACCAATAGCCGTTCCTCATGCCCACTGTCCACGACACGGGCGGGCTGCCGACATCGGAATCGGGATGCCACTGGTTTGTCACGCCCCAACCGAGATCGGCGTGGTTCTTGGGGAATGACGTGTCGAACTTGGTCGAGAACTTGTACCAGCGCACCTCCCCTTCGGCGCCTCCAGTAGACCATGAGTCGCCCTGCACTTCGGCTCGCTCGCCGCCGCCGAACGGCGGTACGTCACCTTTACGGACTTCGAATCGAGCGACGTCACCCTTTGAGTCCTGAACGATCGACGCCGGATATCCGGGGGGGTAGTCGGCTGCGGGACCGTTGTACGCCTTCGTCTGGACCGTCAGCCACTGGGAGAAGTCACCGGAGGCGTAGTCGCCGGCGAACAGCTGTGCGGGGGGTTCTGCTGACGGGGTCGGAGAAAGCAATAGGGCAACCGGCACCATGATGACGACCGCCACCGCAGCCAGCGCGGTGCGCACGCGCAAGATCCACTCCTTCGAACGACAAGGTTTCACAACCACGGTATTCGCCATGTGTGGCATTGCCAAACTGGGAGTTGGCTAAATTGTATTACGTATCTGCGCTGGCGTTGCTATGGCACTATGCTGGATGTGACGTCCAGTCGGCAGTTCGCGCGAGTAGCTGTCGCAATTTTTTGGACAATAGCGGTTATCCCCCTGCTAGTGGTATTGACCACACCGCACATCGTCGTCGAGGATGGCGGTCTGCACCTGTCTAACGCGATGGCATTGCGCGGACTCATCGGCGGTTGGTTTCCTTCGCTGGTTAGCTGGCGCCCCGTTCTTGCACCCAACACAACCGTTGAGATCGTCCTCGCCGCGCTCACCAGCGTCATGAGCGGGAACCTCGCGTTGAAGGTGGTCATCGCCGTCGGCCTGCTCGGATTCGCGTTTGCGGTCTTCGCGTTGATGCGGGCGGCGCACCTGCCCGTCTACTTCGGTATTCCGCTCCTGGCGTTCGAGATGCACTACTTGGTGATGCTCGGATTCCTCGGGTTCGTATGGTCCGTGCCGATTGCGCTCTGCGCTCTTGCCGTGGTTGTTCGAAGTCCCCTGGCTCCGCGAAAATGGCCACTGGCGCTGCTGCTGACCGCGACCTGGTTCACCCATGTGGTACCCGCCCTGACGGTCGGCATCGCCATCACCCTCGTTGTGTTCGTCGCGCATCTTGCCGACCACCAAGGGCCCGCACGGGCGGTGGTGGCGACGGTGAAAGCGCTTGCAGTACCCCTTGCCCCGGTGGCGCTATTGAGCATCACGTGGTTCGTGCAAGCACCGACAGGTGCTCTGCAGAGAGGACCGGGCGTCTTGTCATCGATAACGAACCTGCTGCAATTCTCCGACCCTCTGGTGTCCTACGCGCACGTCGAATACTGGTTGGCGCGAGCGCTCGCGGTAGCGGCTTATGCCGTCGCGGTCATCGTCATCGGAATCCGCGTTCACGAGCGCAGATACCACGACCGCATGGACGGCCTGCTCGCCGCGGCGATACTGACAGCGGTGCTTTCTGTCGCCGCGCCCGAACACACCGGAAGCGGCGCGGGCTTCGTCGGTTTGCGGCTGGCCTTGTTTGCGCTCGTGTTCCTGTTGCTCTGGGAGTGCATCCAGATAAGTGAGCTGACGGGCCGCGCTCGCTCTCTGTCGATGGCGATGCTCGCAGTCGGAGCCGTTGTCGCTGTGACCATTCCGATTGTGCGCGTACCGGCGCTGCATCAACTGTCGGCGGAGGCCGATCACATCGGGTCACTCGCACCTTGTCTACCCCTACACTCCTCCGTCATGCAGGTGAACCTGGACGCGGGCGGCGCGGTGTCGCCACGCTTGAACCCGATGGCCGAGCAGTCAGGGGCGATAACCGTTCCCCGGGAGTCCCTCGACCTATTCAACGAATCCGGCTGGTTTCCGTTCTACCTCTGGCGCTACACCGATGACGCCCGCGCCGACCGCTTTGTCGCGTCAGGGCGATCATTCGACGAGGTGCCCACGCCCATCGACTTGGGCGCCGCGATCGACCAAGGACTGCCCCTCACCGGCGTCGTCGTCTACGGCCGCGCGGTCGCGCCGTCGGCATTACTGCGCCAACACACCGTCATCATGCTCGATCATGCTCTGGCGCAACACTTCCGGAAGGTCCGGCAGGCGCCGAACGCTGAGTTATGGCTACGCAAAGGTGTCTCGCCGTCCTGCTGACTCGCCGGGTGTTCGTCTACTCGAGCGCCTTTCGATATGCCGCGACCGTTTTCGCGGCGACCTCCGCGGGCATGAACCGCTGCCGTGCGACATCGTGTGCGCGCGCGCCCAGCCGCAGGCAGAGGTCTTCATCTTTGAGCAGGGTCTGCAATCGATCGGACAGCGCCACCTCGTCCTCCGATTCGACAAGAAATCCTGTCTCGCCGTCCTCCACCATTTCGGGGACACCGCCGACGCGGCTGGCCACCACGGGCTTCCCCGATGCCATTGCCTGCGCGATGATCGTCGGTGAGTTCTCCTGTCGCGAGAACAGCACAACCGCACGCGAGCGCGCGATTTCACGTCGAATGCGCGCAGTGTCGACAAGGCCGATGATCTCAACGCTGTCGTCAAGACCCAGGGCGCTCACGCGGTCCCGAATCGTCTGCAGATAGTCGGCATCGGGCTGTGGGCCGATGAGCGCCAGCCGGGCCTCGGGAACGGCACGACGAGCCTCGGCGAACGCATTCAACAGGCCGAGCGGATTCTTCAACGGCACCAGCAGTCCGGCATAGAGCAGCCTCGGCGGAGCCGGGGCGAGGGCTGCCGGCGAAAAGAATTCGGGAGCGGTCGGATTGCCGATCCGCAGCGCTGTCCCGCGAATCTGCCCGGCAAGGTCGTCATGGTCGTACTCAGAGATCGAGATCACCACCTTGGCCCGGCGCAGGACGCGCGCCACGATGTGATCGAACAGCCTGACCCGCAACTTGTCTCGAAAGCTCCGCTCGGCCGCCATCCTGGTTTCGACATGCACCATGCCGTGCACGGTCACGACGGGGTTCGGGCTGCACCGCACAGCGATATCGCCGCGTCTGCCGATCTCCTGGCCATGAACGATGTCCGGCTTCACCATCGAAACGATTCTGCGTGCCCGTCGCACGTCGAGGAACGACTGGGTCAGCGCAGCAAGCCGCTTCTGGCCTCGAACGTAGTGAACGTTGACCTTGGGCCCCTCAGACCGGAAGTCGGTCGACGCCTCACCCTCGTGGAACCGCAGCACCGTAACGCTTTCGATGTCGTCGCGTTCGGCGAGAGCGGGTACAAGGGTGCTCGTCACAGACTCTATTCCACCGTTCACCGTGCCCGGCTCGAGTGGATAAGCCCCGATCATCAACACCTTCAGACCCATCCCGGTTTCCCCCTCATACCGGCCGGCCGACGTCGCCGCGAAGGCGCGTCAGCCCGCGTTCGATGAAGCCGCGCACCTGGCGATACTGTCCCGGGGCCAGCAGCCTCAGCCCGCCGAGATAGACGATCGCGAACAACAGGCACTCGGCGGTTATCAGGGCCAGTCCGAGCGGCTCGCCGTGCTGGTCGGAACGAACCAGCACACGCTCGAGCGGAAACACCACGGCGAGAGCGGCCAACGCGGAAAGCGTCGACGGTACGAGGCAGCCGATCACCTCGCGGTAGGAAGCTCCGACGATCCTTCTCGCCATTTCCACCGTGACACAACCGATGACGAGGTGCATCGTCGAAATCGCGATGCCGACACCGACGAGGCCCAATGGAAGGAGAATGACGATGAGCGGGAGGCCCAGCACGACACTGAGACCGGTCAACCAGTTGAGCAAGGACGACCGGCCGGCACCCTTGATCGCCTCCCAGCCCACCGAGGTGAGGGCGATGCCCAGGCCGATTCCCGCCATCGCACCAGTCGCCGTTCCCGCCGCGCGCCACTGCTCGCCGAGCAGCAGCACGACTATCGGCTCACCCGCGACCACCAACAGCATGCCTGCGGGGAGGGCGGCGAACCAGATCCAACCGAGCGCACGCAGGAACGCTTCACGGAACCGAATCGGATCACCTGAAATGCGGGAGAACGCGGGAAACAACACGTAGGAACATATTTGGATCACCGCCATCGATGGCATGGACGCGATGCGGTACGCATAGCGGTACTGCCCCAGGTCCCCGGTCCCGAGTTGACGGCCGACCAGGATCTGCTCGACCATCTCGCGGGCACGTTCCGCGATACCGTCGAGCAGCAGCGGAAACGAGAAACCCGCCATCTCGCGCCAGATACGGAACGAGAACTTCCCCTGGAACGGCCGCCACTTCGCCAGCCACCACGTCAGCACGACGCCGGTTGCGGTGGAGGCGTACGTGCCGATGACCATCGCCCACGCGCCGAAACCCAGGACGGCGAACGTCGTCGACACACCGGCGAAGGACAGTGAAATGGCGGGATCGACGATCATGCGTCGCTTGAATTGAAACGCACGCTGCATCAACGCATCGGGCACACCCGAGCAGGCATGAAGCACAAGCAGGCCCGAGGTGGCCGCCGCGATGAGCGCGACCCGTGAGTCGTGAAACAGGTTGCCGATCAGCGGCGACGCCGCCAGAACTCCGAGTCCGAGAAGCAACCCGGTCGCAAACGTGACGACAAGTACTGTGTTGGCCGCGTTCTCGAGATCTCGCTCGCGCTGGATCAGCGCCTGTGAGAGCGCGCTGTGACTCACCAGCACGACCCCGATCACCACCGATCCCGCCGCGAAGAGGCCCACCTCGGTCGGCCCCAGCAGCCTGCCGAGGACGATCGTCTGGATAACGGTGACGCCCTGACAGACGACCAGGCTCAGGGCAGAAATCGCCGCGCCGCGCTTGAGCACGCTGCCGAGGCCACCGCTCTCGGCTTCGGACGCGGATTCGACCGCCGTCATCGAGTGTGCCCGCGCGCCAGGCGATATCGAATCCTGCGAACGGCGCGCTCAGCCCGATTCTTCGCCGGATGAACGGACCGGAGCAACCGCGGAGTGATCCGAAGACCGATGATGACCGCCGCGGCCCGCAAGGTCGACCGCTGCCGGTAGGCCTCCCGCGCGGCGATCCTGGCGGTTGCTACGTCGCCCTCGAGAATCGCCCAACGCGCTCTGCGGAGCGCCTGGTGGTACCGAATCCGCTGCAGCGCCGGGTATTCGGTGGCTTCGACATCACTGAGCTCGAGCTGATCGCCGACGGCGATGAAAGCCCGCGCAAGCCTGCTCTCGTAGCCCTCCACGGCCGAGGGCTCGTGTGTCATCGAATCCGGCCGCAAGCGGACCCTGGCGAGGCAGTCACCGAGCAGCCGGATGTTGCGGCGCCCGGCGGCCAGACTCAACCACATCTCGACGTCGGGTTCGACGTCGGCGCCGTGCGGGTCGTACATGGCGTGGGCCGCCCACACATCACGACGGACTGCGCCGATGTAAGGCGGCACGCCCTCGTCGAGCATGTCGGAAAGGGACATGGTGTCCGGCACCGTCCTGCGGCCGACAGAATGGAAGTACCGCACCGGCGGCAACACGTCGAAGTCCGTGAAGAGTTCTGCGTCGCATCCGACGGCATGCACCTCGGGATCCGCCTCGATGACGGCTGCGATCCGCTCGCAGAAGTTCGGCTCCAGCAAGTCGTCGCTGTCCAACAGGCAGATATACCGTCCGATCGCGACGTCCGCGGCGGCGGCCACCCCGCCACGAACACCCTTGTTGGCTTGTCGCACGAGAGTGACTCGCGAGTCGCTGATGTACTTCTCGACGATATCGGCCATCTCATCGGAGTTGCCGTTGTCGACGACGACCAGTTCCCAGTCGTCGAGGGTTTGCGCCAGCACGGACTCGATCGTCTGCGCCACGTAATGCTCTGTGCGGTAAGCGGTTGTGAGGAAACTGAACAGTGGTTGCGGCATCGGCTACCAACCGATGCCTCGGTAGTTTGCGGTTCCCCTCAGCTGCTCTGCATCGGGCAGCCGCACCAGGTCGATGACGAGCTGGTGCGACTCTCTCCTGGCGATCGCGTCGGCGACCTCCGCGACGCGCGAGCCGGCGATCAGCACCTCGCCGTGCTCGAGCACCTCACCGATGTCGTCGACCAGGACCTCACCGATGTGGGGCAACCGTTCGCCGATGTAGGCGCGATTCGCGCCTACCAGCCGTGACAGTGCCACGTTCGCATCGTGAATTTTGACGTCGAAGCCCTTGCCGATGAGGCGTTCGGCGAGTTCTACCATCGGGCTCTCCCGTAGATCATCGGTGCCCGGCTTGAACGACAGCCCGAAGATCCCGACCTTCCTGCGGCCGTCGGCGACGACCATATCGACGGCGCGCCGCAGATGAACCTCGTTGGACATCAACAGGTTTGCCAGCAGCGGCACGTCGACGTCGTTTCGGCGTGCCGTATGGGTCAGCGCCCTGACATCCTTGGGCAGACACGAGCCACCGAACGCAAACCCCGGCCGAAGGTAGGCAGGACTGATGTTCAGCTTGGTGTCGGCCAGAAAGACGTCCATGATCGCGTGCGAGTCAAGCCCCAGGCCCGCGCAGATGGCGCCGACCTCGTTCGCGAAGCCGACTTTGAGGGCATGGAAACTGTTGTCGACGTATTTCGTCATCTCTGCAACCGTGATCGGCACCCGGAAGCGAGGTCCGGGAAGACCCTCGTACAGTCCCAGCACCGTCTCCCCGCTGCGTGGATCACTTTCTCCCACCACAGTTTTAGGGGGGTCGAAGAAGTCCCTGACACTCGTGCCCTCGCGGAGGAACTCGGGGTTCAGACAGACGCCGAAATCAACGCCGGCCCGCTTACCGGATTTCTGCTCGAGAAGGGGAACCAACAGGTCCTCGCAGGTCCCGGGCACCATGGTGCTGCGGTAGACGACCACGTGCCAGCCGGTCACGTCGGCGAGTGCCGCGCCGATCTCAGACGTCACCTGTTCGAGGTAGTTGGTCGCCAAGCCTCCGCCTGCACCCGACGGGGTGCCGACACACACCAACGAAATGTCGGTGGTCATCACGGCGGCGTACGCGTCTTCGGTGACCGTGAGATTGCCTGCAGCGACAACTTTCGCGGTGAGTTCGCCGATCCGCTCTTCGACGACCGGCGCCCTGCCGTTGGCGAGATCGTCAAGCTTCTGGCGATTCACGTCGACTCCGACGACCCTGTGTCCGCGTGCCGCCAGACACGCCGCGGACACACAGCCGACGTAGCCGAGGCCGAAGACGCTGACAGCCATCTGCCGATTACTCATGAGCTGCTCACCACCGTTTCAGGCCGCGAAAATGGGCCTCTGACAATGGCGCCGGACATGACGCGGTCGATCGTCAACCCGCGTCCGACCCCGTTTTCCGACCACGTGACGACTGACCTCGCGTCATCCATCGATATCCCCGCATTCGTAATCGATCCGGCGTCGACTGTCTGCATGAGCGTCAGCACTGCCACCGGACCGGGGACCTTGCACCTCGCCCCCACCAGCCACGCCGGGGTCCTGTGTTCCAGACGATCGGAAAACCAGCCGAGGTGCGTCTCGGGATCGCCCTTCACGCGTTGCAATTCGATCGGCGCGGTGGCGGCGTGACAGAGCTGGAGGACGGGCTCGTCGTCGATCGTGACCAGGTGCCCATCGCCGGTAGGTGCCACGTCCAGATCGGGATGCAGCGGCCACGACACCACCACATCGTGCTCGGCTCGTCCATCGATCAGATCGACGATCACGACCGTCGCGAGACCGTGCGGTGCTATCAACCAGCGCCGGTGGACAACCGGATCGTCGAGGCGAAGGTACCCATGGTGCTCGGCATCGACAATGCCGCGGTCGAGATCGACAGAGCGCACGTTGACGTTGGCATGCCTGCTCCAGAGGAACGGGCCTGCGATGACCGACTGGTCCAACCCGTCGACACACACCGTGGGATGGGCTCGGGTGCTGCGGTGCGCGGTTCGCCAGGCCGGATTTCCGTAATAGCTCGCAGTACCCGGATCGACGATGAGGTCCCGGCCCTCCGAGCTGAGGGTCACGGCGAGCGCGTCGGCGTGCCCGTGCGCGGCGATCGACAGGTAACCCAGAGGGCCGATGTCCATGGTGAGGCGGCGCCGACCGGATCGAAGCACGACCAGCCCCCCGTCCCGGGCATAGACGCCTGCTTCCACTTCGGGGGCCACGACTTCGCGCGGCTGGTCGAGGCCCCTGCTCAGCGAGGAGGCGTACCACGCGGCCTCCATCGTGGGGTGGGCTGTGATTCCGACCTGGCCGGCGGCCGCTGCCGCGATTCCGAGGTGTTCGCGCACCGTACGTTTCGGCTGGACCCCGAGCCGCAGCGCGAACCCGTCGTCGTCATCGCCGTACCGAGGATCCGGGTCATCGTTGCCGACGAGCGAGGCTAGATACCGCGAGCTGCGGTCGAGTGCAGCGGTCAGCTGGGCCGGTGCGCAATCCCCGCGGACCCGCGACAGCACGGCGACGATCGCAAACAGCTCGGCGGTGAAGATCTGATAGGAGATCGATTGCTCGGCGCCTGCGCCGTCCGGCAGGATCTGCCGGTCGGCCTCCTCCGCAAGCATGTCGATCGCGCGGGCCGACCATGACGCGGGCGCCACCAGTTCGGGAAACAGCAGATGCACAACCACCAGGCCGGCGAGTTCACCGACCAGATGGTTGTTGGCAGAACTGAATCGTGAACGCCCCTGCCAGCAGTACCGTGCGCTGGCATCGAGGACCCGGACGGCTCGGCGGAATCGTTCCTCGGTCAGCGCGGGAGACCCCTTCAGACCTTGCAACGCAACGGCTATCGATATCGCTCTGATGCCCGCCTCGAACGCGCCTCGCCACGCGATCCCCTGTCCGACCGGGTTCTGGACAACCCATGAATCGAGGTGTTCCAACGCCAGATCCGCGTAGCGCGATTCGCCGGTGAACAGCCAGGCCTGCGCAAGCACCGGCAGGTGTTGCAAGCGATTGAGTTCCCAGATCCATTTCGGGTCGCTGCCGGCAACCCTGTGGTCGATTCTGCGGCTTGCGATCGCGGGCCACCGATAATCGCCCAGCGGGTCATAGCTCCAGTCCACGAATGTGCCGATGTTGGTGCTCGGGTAGCCGAAGTACGAGCGCTCACCTGTGGACAGCCGATCTGCGGCACGGACAAGCGCCTGCACCGCGGCCGGTTCCGCCGCTGCGATCCGATCCGCCTGTTCCTGACCCAGCAGAACCGGCCGGTCGACATCGTCGCGGAACCGCTGCAGGAGTATTCCCCAGTCGGACACCGATTCTGTCAGCATTCTCGAATCGGTTTGCTGCAGTTCACCAAGGCCCGTTGGGTCGAGGCACGCCGTCCTAGCCCTCCAGATGACCTCTCGGGGTGACATGGCAGCGGCGCGACTCAAGTACCAAGCAGGGGCAGCCATCGCGGTCTCTCTCGATAAAATGCACGAATATGTTTATCTAGCAAATATTTCTACACTGCGGCCGAGCCTTATGCAAGCGCACTTCGCACAGTTATAAACGCTGGCGGTCCGCGCAAAGATACCTGATGGGCAACTTATAGCGAATTAGTTGGTTTAAACGCCGATCCGCCGTGCCTACCGCCGTCGCGTGGTGCCGCCTGAGCCCGTCAAGTCGTCGTGCAGCTTCCCCAATCGTCTCGTCGGAACGCGATCGAAGACGGCGTCCGAAGGGTGTCATGTGTTCCCTCGACAGGAATCAGCAACGACTCTTCTCGGCGGTCTCTGAAGTGTCGACGCTGAGAAGTCTTGAGTAGAAACCGACGAGCGCGCGCCGCGACAGGTCCCACGACAGTTCCTCTTCAACCCGGTTGCGTCCGACCATTCCCATGCTGTGACGGCGCCCGGCATCGTTCAGCAGCGTGTCGACGGCTTCGGCGAACGCGCACTCGTCATTGGCCGGGACGTACACCGCGGCGTCACCGGCCGACACCCGCGCCTCCACAAGATCGAACGACACGACGGGACACCCCATCGCCATGTATTCGACCACTTTGTTCATGGTCGACACGTCGTTGAGTGGATTGAATGGGTCGGGTGACAGACAGACGTCGGCGGTGGACAGGCAACGCCGGACGAATTCGTCTGGAACACGCCCGGTGAACTCGACGACGTCCGAAAGGCCCAGATCTTCACTGAGGGAAACCATCTCGTCGAACGCATCGCCTGCACCCATGAATATGCAGTGAACGTCGTTGCGGCCGAACTTGTCCCGTAAGAGCTGCAACGCGCGCAGAGCATAATCGACGCCGTCCTGCGGCCCCATCACACCCAGATACGTCACCAGATACTTCTTACCTCGCCGGAGGCTCGGATCCTGCGGTAGCGAGACGAAGCGGCTCAGGTCCGGCGCACTGCGCACGACCGTCACCCGATCGGCCGCCATCTTGCCTCGCCCGATCGCCACCGCCCGGTAACTCTCGTTCGTCGAGATCACCGCGTCGGCAACGGCGAAGGTGAGCCGCTCGACCAACAGCGTGAGCCGGTAGAGGGCGCGGCCCCGGTTCGGGAAGCGCGACAGGAACAACTCCGGCACGAGGTCATGGTGGTCGAAGACAAAGCGGGTGCCGCCGGGTCGCAGCACCAATGCGATCAAGAAGAGCAAATCCGGGGGATTGCACGCATGCACGACGTCGACTGGGCCGTCGCGTCGAACCTTCATCGCCAGCCGGAACGTGTGCCACAGCGCCAGGGTGTATTCGCGTAGATAGCCCAGCGGTCCCCCGGCCGCAGGACGCAATGGGTACCGCAGGATGCGGACGCCGTCGATCACGGTCTCGCGCTCGCGGTCCTGTTTCGCACCGAGTGGACAGATCACGGTGACCGCAAAACCGGCGTCTACCAATGCCCGGCTCTCCTGCCATACTCGACGGTCGAACGGCACCGACAAGTTCTCGACGAGGATCAGTACGTGACGTTTCACAGCTGCGTCCGTCCGGTCGTGACAAGTGGCCTGCTGACAACGTCTTCGATTGCTCGCTCCGCCGCCTCGACGCTACGTCGCAAGTCGAACTCGGTCTCGATGCGGGCACGGCCGGCTTGGCCCATGCGCCTGGCGGCCTGCGGGTTCGACAACAGATCCACCAGCCTGTCGGCGAGCCGTTGCGAATCCCTCGGCGGCACAAGGTAGCCCGTTCGACCTTCGGCGATGATCTCGGGTGTGCCGCCGACCGAGGTACAGACGGCGGGCCTGGCCGCGGCCATCGCCTCGAGCAACGCGATCGAGAAGCACTCGCTATCCGAGCTCAGCGTGAAGACGTCGATTCCGCGCAGAAGTCGCGTCACATCGGAGCGGGCACCCGCGAAATGGACGCTGGACTCAATTCCCAGCTCCGCGACCATGGTCTCGAGATCGCGGCGAATCGCGCCGTCTCCGATGATCAGAAACTTGGCGCGAGGCACGTGGTCGATCACGAGTGCGGCCGCCTGCAGCAACGTGGTATGGCCCTTCTCCGGGCGAAGGCCGGCGACAATCCCCACCACCGGATCCTCTTCGCTCCAACCGAACTCACGAACAGCGGTGCGGTCAGAATCGATATCGAAGATCGACGGATCCACCCCGTTGTGAACTATCCGAATCTTGGCCTCCGGGTATCCCAGCTCGTCGATCATGTACGGTCGCTGCCCCTCGGCGACACCGAAGTAGGCACTCGTCCATCGATCAAGCGCCCGGTCGAGCTCATTCCGGATTCGGCTGCGTGGAGTGATGTCGGAGACGTTGTGCACCCACACGATCGAGTGTGTGACACCCGCGAACCGCGCGGCGATGCGGCCGAGTGCTTCGGCGCTGTAGCCCCGCACCACCACGACGTCGGGCTGCGTACGGCGGAAGATTCCGGTCAGCTCAGACAGTGCGCGCGGGGCATTTCGCTTCGCCAGGTGCAATGCACGCGCTTCGATTCCCGCCGCAGGCAACGCGTCGAAGAGCGCGCCCTCCTCACCGATACAGACGACCGACGGTGTGAAGCGCGCGGGATCCATCCGTGGGAGCAATGTGGTGACATGACGCTCAGCACCGCCGGTGTGCAGGTCGGGTACGACGAACGTGACGCGGATTGGTCTGCGATTCAATGTGTCACCTCACGATAGAGAGCGTCGAGCCTGCGCGACACCTCTGTTACCTCGAACTGGTTCTTCACTCGGTGGTAGGCGGCGTCACCATGACCGACGCGCACCTCGCGATCATGCACAACGAGCTCTAGTGCCGCTGTCAGCCGCTCGGTGTCGTCAGCGGCGATGAGCACACCGCAACCGTCTCCGATCATCTCCGGTATGCCGCCGACATCTGTTGCGATGACGCACAAGCCGCGTGCCATCGCCTCCAGAACGGCCATCGGCTGACCCTCGTTTCGGGACGGCAGCACCAATACGTGGGAGTGGTCGAGTAGCTTGGCGACTTCGCTTTCGGAAAGCCAGTCGTGGATATCGACCGAGTCGTCGATGCCTAGTTCCACGACACGGTCGCGGGCCCGGTCCACCTCTCCGTCACCCGCCACGGTCAGGGTGGCCGCACTGCCGCCGCCTGCGGTGAACCGCACGTCACTGACCAACTCGGCCCACGCGTCGAGCAGCATGAAAGTGCCCTTGTGATCGCCGATCCGGCCGAGGAAGACGACGCGCACCGGCTCGCCAGCGCCAGGCTGACCGATGCGCTCACCGAGCCGTACCGCGTTGGGAATGGCCAGTATTCGTGCGTCGGGAACAAGCGTCCGCATCCGTGTCGCCCATACTTCGCCGAGTGCTACAAAGGCACTGACCCGCGAAATGGTGGCCCGGATGACCGCCTGCATCACCTTGGGTGAATTCTCGTAGTAGGACTGAAACCCTGACCCGTGCATGTGCATCACGACTGGTGTGTGAGTAGGTCGGCTGATCCAGAACAGGATCGCCTTCCTGATGAAGCTGCCGCGGGTGCTGGCGTGCAGATGGACGACATTAGGGCGGAGCCGGATCAGGGCCGCAACGAATTCGATTGTGCCGCGAACGAATAAGCCGATCTTCGTCGCCGGCGAGCCGTCTCCGTGCGTGACGACGTGCCGGACGTCCCAGTCGTCCCACAGACCGGTGTCAGCCATCTCCCGGACATAGGTGGCAATGCCGCCCCGGGTCTGTGTGCTTGTCGATGCCCACAGCACGGTTTTCTCAGCCATGGTGGCACAGCAATCGCTGATCTGCGTCGGGCGCGGACACCTGCTCGGCCTTTCTGTGGCGGTCGGCGCAACCGACTGCGATTCCTGCCAGCAGGAACACCACCACCACCGGGTAGTCGAAGAATCGGAGGTCGACGGTCAGTCCCGTCCCGACCAGGACGGCAAGCGCCATGAAGGCGATCAAGACGATCGGCCGTCCGGACAGTTCGTCATCAGAGAGCCTGCGGTAGGCATCTCGCAGCCGGAACACGATCAAGGCGAGAACTCCCACCCACAACAGAAGGCCGACGATGCCCACCTCGGCGAGGACGCCCAGTTCGGTTCCGTGCGAGACGATGCCGTAACCACGATCCCACGGGATGTCGGGTGACCACTGCTGGTGGTGAAAGGTATTGACCGCCGGGAACCGACCGATCCCCCATCCGGCGATGGGCTTCTGCACGACGGCCCACAGCGCGGTCTGGATCGTGTTGAGCCGGTCATCCACCTCTTGCGCGGATGCCACACCGCCCGCCGCGCGGTCGCTGCTGACGAATACCGACCAGTTGGCAAGGATTGTCGCCGCCACGAGTCCGATGGCGATACCGAATCCCATGCGGGCCCGCTTGGCGAAAACGACGCCGATGATCAGCACCACCATTCCGGTGAGCCAGGCCGCCCTCGTATGAGTCAGGTACACGCCCCAACCGCAGCCGATCGCGCCGAGGAGCGCCAGGTACCTCCGCCACGGTGGTTCGGCACGATGGCTCGCCAGAATCATTCCGATCGCCAGCCCGAAGGAGAGGACCATTCCGTTCGCGACCGGATGGTTGAACACACCGACGGCCCGGTCGGGATAGCTCGGTATGTCGATGATGTAGCTGGGCCAAACGAGTTCGGCGGGCCCCGTGAATTGCAGGATGCTGGTGAGCGCCGAGTATCCCGCCACCGCCAAGATCGTCCAAAGGGCTACTCGCACAGCCGATTCGCGATCGAACGCATGCCTGCCCACGCAGTACAGCAGAAACGGAACGACGGTCCCGACCACGATGAATCGCGGCACCGAGAACTCCCCGATCAGGCCGTTCTGGTCGGGGACTTGCGGGCCGGCCGGGTATCTGTGATAAGCGGCCATCGAGTAGACGTTCCACAGCAGGTACAGGGCCATGCACCACTCGACGGCGCCGAAACGGCGCAGTGTGTCGTTCGAGCGATCCATCAACGCGACGGTGCCGATCAGCGCCAACACGACCACGCCCAGGTAGGAGTCGTTCGGCACACCCTGATCGCTCAATGGCAGCCGAAGAAACATCGTCACCAGCAACAGCACGGTAGCGAACACCGGACTGGCCAGCGCGCAGATTCCCAATGCGAGACAGACGGGCGCCAACAGCAGCAGTTCGCCGATCCTCGAATCGACGACCACGGCGGGGACTGCGAGCCCAATCACGACCACGGCAGCGGCCAAGACCAACGACATCCGGCCGGGACGATCGCGGCGCCGGCGCCGGCGCTGGCGAACAGCGTGCAGTCCAGTCATCGTCGTCGGGTCACTCAAGCGGCGTCGGCGCCCGCGACCAACACCACACCGATCGGCTCGGCGTGCGTTTTTCGGAGCGTGGCAACCGCCGACTGGACGTCGTTGGCGGTTGTCGAACCGACACCTGCAATCAACAGTGTCGTGTCCGCGGCGGCGCAGACGATCTGGGCGTCCGTGGTGCTCGAAATCGACGGGGCGACCACAATCACCGTGTCGGCGCGGGTACCGATCTCGTCGAGGACCGAGCCGAGTCGTTCGCGCGTCATGTATGAGCGTCCCGCGGCCGACGAGCCATACGAGATGATCGTCAGCATCTCGGTCTGGTCGGCCTGCAAAAGAGCAGGGACAAGGCTGGTGTCGGCGAGCGCGTCGGTCAGACCCTTCTGCGCCGGATCGACCTCCGCCGCATCGACGCGGACGAGGACTGTCTGGAGTCCTTGGCGCGCGGACAGTTCGGCCAACTCAGTGGCCACGTCGAGCGCGGCCCGCACGCGGGGGCAATCGGTCAGCGCTATCACCGGCGACTTCGGCAGGTCTTGGAGGCTGATTGTGTTGGCCAGCGCGCGGATTCGTTCGTCCCGAAGTATGGCGAGTTGAGCCGAGCCTGCGGCGGGCACCTCCGCCAACGGCTCGATGCCGGTCTTGTGCACCAAATCTTCGGCAGTCCTGATCTTCGTCGAAAGCGATGCAAGCCCGATGGCGGCGAAGACGCCCAGAAGGAGCCCACCGAGGATTCCTGTGACCAGATTCAATCCGATGACCGGCGCGATCTCCGTTACACCCGCCCGCAGCTGCAGCTCGGTCAGTTGATTGGTGGTGTCGGACTTCATTGCGTCAAGTCGGTCTTGCATGACGCCCAGCTGGGGATCGATGACGCCGTTGGGCTGGGGCTGGGCACGGAGGTCGTGCACTTGGCGCTGAAGGTCCTGGACGGCTTTTTCAGTGCCCTTCTGCCGGACGGAGTTCACGTCTTCGCTGAACGTCTGCGCCATCTGCTGGGCTGCATCCTGCGCAACCGCGGGACCGTCGGCTGTGGCCGCGATCGTCAGGATCGGGCTCGCCGCCACAGTTTGGGCCTCGAACTCGATGTCGCCGGGAATGTTTGCGGCTTCCCTGAGCCGATTGACGGTGGCGGGTTCGTTGAAGAGCTTTGCGTAACCGACTGCCACCGTCGCGTCCTGGTCGGGAGACCGACCCGTTGAGGAAAGGATCAGCACCGATTTGCCCACATAGGTGGTGGGCTGGGTCAGCGAGATCAACACCGCGACAGCTGCCCCGACGCCGGCAATCAACAGTACGATCCACCATCCGCGGCGGACCTGTTCGATTCGGCGTTTCAGAACTGGGTTCATCTTTTGCTCCCCTCACGATTCGCCCGAGTCTTTAGCCCTATCAGCCACCCTGCAGCTACGACTGATGGCGATCAACTTAACGCGTAAGTGCAGATTCCGCAAATGGCACTGTTGTGTTGACTATGGCTACGAACCGGATAAACTCCATTCTTGTGCGGATTCTGCAACCAATCGTTGAACTTGGCGAAGGCCGCCATCGGCAAATGCGCACAAGCGCGCCACGACCCGACCGCACCAGCTAGAAGGACGGAACATTGGGACACGTTGCGTCGCTGTCGCAGCTACAGAAGCCGGCATGGGCCCTCGTCAACGGTGAACTCGTGCCGTACGAGGACGTCCGGATACACATCAGCGCGGAGGCACTCACCCGAGCCCTCAGTGTTTTCGAGGGGATCAAGGGCTACTGGAACTCCGCCGGTGACGTGTTCGCGATTCGAACACCGCACAGGCATTACCAGCGCCTTCGGCGGTCCGCTGCCCTGCTGCACATTCCGGTCACCTTCAGCTATCAAGAATTCGTCGACGGCCTGCGGACCCTGGCAGCCAAGTTGTTGGTTCCCGAGAAGGACCTGTGGTTTCGCGCAACGCTGTACGTAACCCAGGGCCATTGGGGCGAGGGCACTGTGGCCGACCTCGTCGTGACGGCATTCACGCAGCAGAAGAGCGCACCCGATGCGATGGGTCTCGGCGTCAGTACATGGCGAAGGGCAGCCGATGTCGCTTTGCCCACCCGCATCAAATCCAGCGCCAACTATCTGGGCGGTCGGCTGGCACGTATCGAGGTGGGTCGGCTGGGCTACGACGAAGCGGTGATGCTCAACGACGCAGGCCGAGTGGCCGAGACGTCGGGCGCATGCATCCTGATCGCCGACGGGGGTCGGGTGATCACGCCGCCTGCCAGTGAAGGGTGTTTGGACAGCATCACAGTCGATGTACTCGAACTGCTGAGCCGCACAAGCGAAGTACCGTTCGAACGCCGACCGATCGAGCGCACCGAACTGTTGGCCGCGCAAGAGTGTGCAATCGCAGGGACGATCACCGCACTGACAATGGTCTCTGAGGTCGACGGCTTTCACTACGAGCAGGCAGGAGTGCTTGCGGGCATTCGCGAGCGGTACATCCAGCTCATGCGTCAAGACCTGGTACTGCCGGGCGTTGAACTGCTGCCGCTGGTCCATGAACCGGCCCAAGCCGTTTCGCACTGATCGATCGACAAGGAGCCATCATGTCGCAACCCTCATGTCGACTGTGCCGCGGCGCATCCGGCACCACTGTCCTGGACCTCGGCGATCAGCCCGCCTGCGATCACTTCCCGCAGGCCGATGACCGCGGGTCTGATCCGACCTATCCGCTGCAGATGTGGCTGTGCTCGGATTGTGGTCTCGCTCAGCTGGTCGACGATCCCACGGACGCGCAAGAGCCACGCGGAGTCGAGCCCGCCGCGTTGATCGCGCAGTCGCAGGACGCGGTGCGCCGTGCTACCTCGGCGGGCTGGCTCCACGCCGGCGCGACGATCGCGGAGTACGGCAGTCCGCACGGCGGCTCGTGGCTGACGCTCATCACAGACCAGGGCCTGAAACTTGCCGGCGAAGATCAGCAGGCCGACCTCGTCGTCGACTGCTTCGGATTGATGCATTGGCGTGACCAGGCCGCCGCGATCGCAGAGCGTGCCGATCGGGTCGCCCCCGGGGGTGTGTTGCTGCTGCAGTATCACGAGCTTCGCGCCATTGTGCGGCAAGGACAGTGGAACATGCTGCGGCTCGGCCACTACGCCTACTACTCGTTGACGACACTGGAACGAATGCTGGCGCGGGTCGGGTTCAGGCTGCGCACTGCATGGACGTTCGACCTCTACGGCGGCACCGTCCTGCTCGCAGCCACTCGCGACGGATCGTCGGATGACTCGGTCTTGCGAATTCTGGAGGAGGAGCGTGAATTGGGCATCACCAAGCCCGAATACGTCGGTCAGCTTCAGGACAGCGCATACGCGTCCGCGCACAGTCTGAAATCGTGGATCATCGACCAGAAGGCCAGTAGCCGCGACGTTTTCGGTTATGGCGCGGCATCACGCGCTGTTTCGATGCTCGCCATGGCGGAAATCGATCGCACCGAACTGTCGGCGATCGCCGATGCGTCTCCCGCCAAGTGGGGTCGACGCATGCCCGGCACCGACGTGCCGATCATCAGCCCGGCCGACCTGGTCAATGCGCAGCCCGAACGGGTACTGCTGCTCCTGCCCGATTTGATGACCGAGGTACGGGCCGCCCTACCGGAGATCGAGGCAGACGGCGGCTGGTGGGTCGATGCCGCAAACTTGGAAGGCGCGCCTCAAAGTCCGATGCCGCTGTAGTTCGCTACGCTCGTCGGGGCGATCATCCGCCTGCCGTCCACGAGCAACGGCGGCTCCGGTTGGCGCTCGATCAATGCAGGCACTTGGGCGAACTCGTCCCAGCGCGTGATCAGCAGCACCGCGTCGACATCCTGCACCGCTTCTGCCATGTCTTCACACAGCTTGATGTTGAGCCCCGCGAACACGGCCGAAGCAGACTCTGTGGCGATCGGGTCGTAGGCACGAACCTCGGCCCCTTCGCTCACCAGCCTGTGAATGAGCGGTATCGCAGGCGACTCCCTCATGTCGTCGGTCCCAGGTCGAAAAGCCAGTCCTAGCACACCAACCCGAAGACCAAACAGCGCAGGGAAATGCCGCCGAAGAAGATCGAGCATCCTCTCGGGCTGCGCACGGTTGACGTGGTCGACGGCCTCGAGTACCCGCATCGGGACACCCAGCTCCGTACCTTGTGAGACGAGCGCTTTGGTGTCCTTCGGCAGACAACTTCCGCCGTATCCGCAACCCGGATACAGAAACGACGCCAACTGGGCTGTCTGTCCTTCCTCGTTGGTGAGGTAGCGCGAGAGATGGACACCTTCCATGACGGTCGGCACGTCGATCTCACCGATTTCAGCCGATAGATTCGCCAGCTCGTTCGACAGCGAAATCATCGTCGCGAGAAGGGTGTTCGAAGCATATTTGATCATCTCGGCCGAACGCGGGTTCGTCCGGACGACGGGCACAGAGTCGAACTGCCGGTAGGCCTCGGCCATGGCGTCGATGCTGCGATCGTCGATCCCGCCGAGAACAATCCGATCCGGGCGCAGGAAGTCGCTGACCGCTTCCCCCTCGGTGAGAAACTCCGGGTTCATGCCGACGCCGAAGTCGTCTCCGGCCTTCTTGCCGGATGCGGCCTCGAGGATCGGCAGGACGGTCTTCTCCGTCGTCCCCGGCACCACGGTGCTCTTCACGACCACGACGTGGTAGTGCCCGATCTCCTTGAGCGCCGTGCCGATCTGTTCGGCGACCGTGCGGACAAAGCTGAGATCGATCTTCCCGTTGTGCAGCGGAGTTCCGACGGCGATGAGCGACATGTCGCTACTCGTCACCGCTTCCGTCAGGTCGAGGGTGGCCCTCAGTCGACTGCCGATGTGGCGCCGCACCAGCTCGGGAAGGTCGCGTTCGTGGATCGGCGGTACGCCCGATGTAATCTTGGCCACTTTGTCCCGATCGGTGTCGACGCACACAACGTCGTGACCGAGTTCTGCAAAGCACGCACCCGACACCAGGCCGACGTATCCGGTGCCGATTACTGCGATCCGCATCAGGCGTCGTCACCCCCGGAATTCGCCCCGTACCAGATCAGCAAGCGCCGCAGGCCTTCGTCGAGTTCCACGATCGGTTCGTAGTCGAGTTCGGCCCGCGCCTTCGAGATGTCTGGACAGCGCCGGTTGGGGTTGTCGCGGAGATAATCCGGGTCGTTGGTCTGCCCGAGCACGACAGAACCCTTGTAGCCGAATAGATCTGCCGACGTCGTGGTCATCATCCGCGCCAGATCAGCCATCGAGATCTCCGGCGCCTCCGTGCCGATGTTGTACGCCTCGCCAACGCCGCCGCGAACCAGCGCCTTGTAGTAGCCGACGACGGCATCGGCCACGTAACAGAATGTGCGCATCGGTGTTCCGTCGGACAGGATCGAGATGTCCCGACCGGAAAGGATGTCGCGGGCAAAATCCGGCAGCACGCGCCGGTCGGTGATCTTGAGGCCGGGCCCGTAGTTGTTGAACGGCCGCGCGGCACGAATCGGCAGCCCGTACTGCTGTGCGAAGTTCACGCACAGCGTCTCGCCGTATCGCTTCGCCTCGTCGTAGCATGCGCGGGGTCCGGTGCATGAAACGAAACCGCGGTAGTCCTCCGGCGTCGGGATGCAATCCGGTGACGGGTCGCCGTAGATCTCGCTGCTCGACATGAACAGGAAGCCGCCGACCGGCTTGCCATCGACATCCTGTCGGTGAAATCGATCGAGGAGCGCACGCAGGCCGTTGATGTTGGAGTCCATCGTCTGGATCGGACGCTGCCGGTAGAAGTTCGGCGATGCGATCGATGCGGCGTGGATGACGTACTCGAAATCGCCGACGTCGTCGCGGAGTGGTGACGCGAGGTCGTAGGTGAGAAATCGGACTCCGCAATCACCGTCCAGTTGCTTTGTCCAACCAGGAACGCCGCGAACGTAATTGTCGAACACGGTGAGCGAAATCTGCTCGGACTCCGACGCGTTCCGATTGTGATGGTGGATCGCGTGTACGAAATAGTATCCGAGAAATCCGGCCCCCCCGGTGATCAACAAGTTGGAGCCGGCCATTTCGCCGAACTCGGTACTCAACCGCCGACATATGGAGTCGACGTCTTCGGCGACGACCTCATCGGCACTTTGCATCAGAGCTGAACTAGACATCGGTGGTCACCATTTCCTTGAGTCCTTCGTAGTCGAGCGCGACGTCTTCAGGCATGCGGTCCAGGTCCTGGACACGGAGGAAGTCACGCAGCGACGTTCCTGTGCACTCGGAGTCGACGTTGGTAGCTTCACGACGCGTACGGACATCGCCGATGTTCACCGTGCGGAAGTCGATGCTGAACCTGGTCATCCCCGAGGTGTTGGGCACCGTCGAATGCAGCTGGTTGCCGGAGAAGATCATCACCCCTCCGGGCTCGGGCACGATCCGTAACTGCGGATCGAGCTGTACTGGTTCCTCGGGCTTCGGCTGGTCGCGGGTGTCGCTCTTGACGTGCTGTGCCGCGGTGACCCGGCTGGTCTTGGTCCATTCGTAGTAGTTGTAACGACGGGATCCGTTTCGAACCGGATTGCTCCAGTACTGCGGATGGAACGCCATCACGTTCTCGGGTGCCACCGGATAGATCGGTATCCACCAGTTGAGTTGGCTGAAGGGTGCCGAGTACCAGGTGTCGCGATGCGGATGGAAGGCGTACGCGATGCCAGAGGTCAGATAGGCGTCGGATGTGGACGTCCGCATACGCGGCAGGTCGAAGTACGTCTCCTCGGGATCGCAGCCATAGGAAGCGATGAGCGCCGTCACCCGCGCCTTCGATTCGGGGTGGTGGATGAATTGTGGCTTGAGTTCAGCTAGAAGTTCGACGTAATCCTGGACAGGCATGTCGAATTGGGCCGTCTGCGGATCCCGTCCGCCGAAGAGCTCAGTGATCAGGTTGCGCGCATGCTCGATGAGTGCGAGCGACTCGGCCGATGCGGAGTGAAGCAGCACATGGCCGTCATAGATGCGTGTTCGGCGCTCATCGTCGGTGATGTCAGGGTTGGTGAAGATCGTCGTCACTTGTCTGCCTTCCTTCCAGGTGTAGTGAACGACACCAACGCCTTCTCCAGGACGAATCCCTCGGCGTGGGTGCTTCGACATTGCACGCCCCGGAGACGGGAAAGCCCCAGAAAGGCCTCCTCATCGAACCAGTCGTGATTCGTCTGGGACGGGTAATGCTTGACCAGCAGGCGCGCTTTTTCCTCAGCGACCTGGCGGGTGATCGGGTGCAGAACCGTCGGGCGCGGAGTATCGGTCTCCCACTTCAGGATCTCGTAGCCGAGGACGAGGTGATCACGGAACTCCGTGGGTAGCAGTTCGGCGAGAAGGCGGTGATCTTGGTGAGCGTCGGCGCGTTGTGGGCCGAAGACGACCTGCGCATCGCACGACCTGGCGAAGTCCCTCAGGCAGTTCTTGATACGGTCCCACTGCGCGGGCGCTCTGCCGTCTGGCACGTCCAACACGGTGAGCTCGACATCGGCGCCGGAACAGAACGCCGCCAACGCGTTTCGTTCCTCGACTTCGCGATCGCCATCTCCGCCCGACAGCACGAGACCGCGCACACGCACATCGGGGTCGGCTTGCGTCAGAGTCAGCAGAGTGCCGCCCATGCCGATCGCTATATCGTCGCAATGGGCTCCCACAACGACGATTTCGTTCAGGCTGCCCGTCTTGAGTTCGATCATGGCTGAGCGGCAGCCGCCAGTGCACCCTCGTGCGCAGCACGCTCCCAGACCATCCACGGTCGGTCGCCCTGGTGGTATCGAGAATCCAGCTCCGCTCGCTCCTTGAAGGTATCGGCAGGCTTCCAGAAGCCTTCGTACTTGTAGCCGAACAACTTCCCTTCACCTGCCAGCGTCACGCACGCGTCCTCGACGAGGCATCCACCTTCCGGCAGGTAATCGAAGACGTCCTGCGACAGAACGAAGAATCCGCCGTTCTCCCAAATGGGCAGCCTCGACACGGCCACGATGTCCTTGACCTCGCCGGCTTCACTCACATCAACGCAGTGGAACGAAGACTGCGGCGGCACGATCATCATCGAGGCGACAGCGCCGGATCGGTGGTACTTCTCGACGACATCATCCATCGGTGCGTCGGTCAGGACGTCGGCATAGTTGGCCAGGAAGTACTCATCGCCGTCCAGATGCGGGCGCACACGGCGGAGACGTTCACCGATCGCAGACGACAATCCGGTGTCGACAAAGGTGATTGACCAGTCACTGATGTCGGACTGCATCAGCTGCACTTTGCCGCCGGACATCATGAAGTCGTTGGACGCCGCCTCTTGATAGTTGAGGAAGAAGTTCTTGATGTGGCCAGCGCCGTAGCCCAGGCAGAGGATGAACTCCGTGTGGCCGTAGTGGGCGTAGTACCGCATCACGTGCCAGATCAGCGGCCGCGGCCCGACCAACTGCATCGGTTTGGGCATTCCGTCGTCGGCGCTGTCGCGCATTCGCATGCCGTATCCGCCGCAGAACAGGACTACTTTCATTTCGATTACCTCCTGCTGTCTTGAAAGCTGGGGATGGCTGTGTGCAGGGTCGGCAGTGGGAAAACGAGCACGCCGCCCCACTCGGAGATGTAGGCGAGTTGCTCGGTGATCTCGGCTTCGAGATTCCACGGCAGTGCAAGTATCACGTCCGGCCGATCTTCGGCGATCTGTTCGGTCTCATAGATCGGAATCCGTGCGCCGGGAGTGAATCGTCCATGCTTGTAGGGGTTTCGGTCGACCGTGTACTCGAGCAGGTCGCTGCGAATTCCGCAATAGTTGAGGAGCGTGTTGCCCTTACCCGGGGCGCCGTAGCCGACGACCCGCTTCCCTTCGGCGCGGCAGTCGAGCAGGAACCGAAGCAGTGCATGACGAATCGACTCGGTCCGACGGCGAAGCTTGGAATAACCGGAGACGTGGTGAAGCCCGGCCGCCTCCTCGATCCGCAGCACATCGGCCACCCGGTCACTCGGCGGACCGGCATATGCCGCAGGCCGCGCCCACAGCCGGAGGGAGCCACCGTGGGTGTCGACGAGTTCGACGTCGACGACGGCGAGGTCTGCCGATGCCAGTGCACGGATCGCGGACAGCAACGTGTAGTACTGGAAGTGCTCGTGGTAGACCGAATCGAACTGACCAAGCTCGATGAGGTTGAGCGCGTGATGCACCTCGATGCTCAGGCAGCCGTCATCGTCGAGCAGTGTGCGCAGCGACCGCGTGAAGCCCAGTAGATCCGGGATGTGGGCGTATACGTTGTTGGCGACAACGAGATCGGCCGGACCATGCTCGTCGCGAATGCGCTGTGCCAGTCGCTCGTCGAGGAATGCTGTCTCCGTTGGGACGCCGCGCCCACGAGCAGCCGCTCCCACATTCACCGACGGCTCGATGCCGAGGCATCGGATGTTCTTGGCGACCGCGTGCTGCAGAAGGTAGCCGTCGTTGCTCGCCACCTCGACGACGAACGATCCGCTGCCGAGGTCGAGCCGCGTGGCGGCCTGGTCGACGAACGTCTGTGCATGTGCGACGAAGCTGTCGGAATACGAGGAGTAATAGGCGTATTCGGTGAAGGTCTCTTCGGGCGTGATCAACGCTGGGATCTGCAGGAGAAGACAGTCCTCACACAGCCGCAGGTGAAGCGGAAACGTCGGCTCCGGGGCGTCGAGCTCGTCAACGGTGAGGAACTTCTCGCACGGCGGCGTGGCACCCAAATCGAGAACACTGACCAGTCGAATCGAATCGCACAGTCGGCACCGCACCTGCCCAGACCCTTTCCCGTTCAGCTCGTTTGCCATCACGCGCCGACCAACTCCGCGGGCTGCGGCACCAACGCGTCCTGTAGCCACTCCACTGTTCGTGCGATGCCGTCGACCAGCTCGACGCGCGGTGCCCACCCGAGCTCCCTTTGCGCCTTCGTCGCATCGAGTGCGATTGCCTGCAGCTCACCGCTTTTCGACGACGTATGGGATGGGGAAGCCGGGCTGTCGAGTGCGTCGGCAATCAATCGATGCACCTCAACAACGGTCGCCTGGCGCCCCGTTCCGATGTTGTAGGTACCGGCGGTGCCGTGCGGGGCCTCCCCGGCGCGCAGGAACGCGTCCACCACGTCGTCGACGTAGACGTAGTCCCGGCTGGCCGTTCCGTCACCGTAGATCGTGGCGAGACTGTCGGTGAGCATTGCGCGACCGAAGACGGTGATGACACCGGCCTCGCCATGCGGATTTTGCCGAGGGCCGTAGACATTCGCCAGTGCGAGGCAGATCTGCGACAGTCCGTACATCTCCGCATACGCGCGCATGTACATCTCGCCGGCGAGTTTGGCCACCGCGTAGGGCGATATTGGATCGGTGCGTACCGTCTCGTCCACCGGCAGGCACTCCGGGGCGCCGTACCTCGACCCGCCGGAGGCGGCGTAGACGATTCGCGTGACGTCCGCCTGCCTGGCGGCCTCAAGGACGTTGATGGTTCCGAGTACATTGTTACGGGCGTCGAATTGCGGATCAGTGAGCGAGGCCCTCAGGTTCACCTGCGCGGCAAGATGAAAGATGACGTCCGGATTGCTGCCGGCGACGATGTCACTCAATTCCGGTGCCTGAATATCGCTCTGTACGAACGTGAACCGACGCCGATCGAGTCGGTATCGGCTGCGAGCGGCATCGAGGTTCGCCAGGACACCCGTGCTCAGGTTGTCGATACCTACGACCTGATGGCCCTCATCGAGCAGTCGGTCGACCAATGTGGAACCGATGAATCCGGCAGCGCCGGTTACGAATGCGCGCATTGCGGTTGTCTCCTTGTTCTCGAGGGCCGACCGGCCCTCAGTAAGCGCCTCGGCGCTCGATGACCGCGCGCAGAGTCTTGGCGATGATCAGAACGTCGCCGACCATCGACCAGTTATCGACATACGAAAGGTCCAGGCGGACAGCCTTGTCCCACGGCAGATCAGACCTGCCGCTTACCTGCCAGAGACCCGTGACACCGGGCTTGACGAGCAGTCGCCGCTGCACATCGTCGTCGTATGCCTCGACCTCACGCCTCAGCGGCGGTCGGGGACCGACGACGCTCATCTCCTGCCGGAGCACGTTGATGAACTGCGGTAGCTCGTCGATGCTGAACCGTCGCAGGATTCGGCCTACCGGGGTGATCCGGGGGTCGTTCTTGATCTTGAAGAGCAGGCCGTCACTCTCGTTGGCCGACAGCAGGTTCTGCAACTCCCTGTCGGCGTCCTCCACCATGGTGCGGAACTTCAGCATCATGAACGGCTTGCCGTCGATTCCGATGCGCTCCGCCTTGTAGAACACCGGGCCCTTGCTGGTCATCTTGACCGCGGCGGCTGCGATCAACAGCAGCGGAAGAGAGACCGTCACCGCCGCCAGCGCGAAAGCGAAGTCGAACGCCCGCTTCTGGAACCGCTTCGCACCCTGGTACTGCGGCTTGTCTATGTAGAGCAGCGGCAGGCCTGCGATCGGACGCATGGCCAACCGCGAACGTGCGACGTCCATCACGCCCGGCGAGACGACGAGTTCGACCCCCATCGGCTCCAACTCCCAGATGAGCCTGCGAATGCCTTTGACGCCGAAGTGGTCCGTGCCGGCAATCGCGACTTTGTCCGCGCCGCGGCTCCTGATTGCCTGGAGAACGTGGCCCTCACCACCGATGACCGGAATCTGTCGTCCGTTGATCCTGAGGTGCTCGCCGCAGGGGGCGCCGTAGCCCGGAATGGCGATACCCACGACACGGTAGCCATAGTCAGGACTGCTGGTCAGCTCGTCCGCCAGGTTCGCGACCGCGTCTCTGTCCCCGATGGCCAGTACCGCTGTTTCGTAGTTTCCCGCTCTGCGCTGACGCACCACGTGGCCTCGCCACTGCCAGCGACTGAGGACCAGACCGATGATTCCCACCGGCAACGCCACCGCGAGATAGCCTCGCGAAACCTCGAGTTTCAAGAGCAATTCAGCGATAGCCACCGCGCCGAACGTCCAGAACGACGCGACCACGACTCGCCGGTACTCCTCGATGCCGGCGCCGATGTACTTCGGCGATCGGGTACGAAGACCGGCCAAGGTCGCCAACCAGATGGTGACGAGCACCGCCGAGTAAACCGTCTCGTAGTGGCTTGCCAGGGTGTCCGCAGTGGGAGTGCTGCCGAAGCGCACGTACTGCGCAAGGAGCACCGCGATGCAGACCACGATGGTGTCCGTGAACCGAAGGTACGTGGCGTACCGGCGTTCCCAACTCTGATGCCCGAGTACCCGGCCTTGCGGCTCCAGCGCCGGCTTGACCACGGTGAGGTCTGCAAGAGCCGAGGCCTGTCCGCCGTTTGGCGCTTCGGCCAGGGAGACAAACGAACTGTGACGCTGCTGGATGACCATGGCTAGCTGACGGTCCCTTCAGCGCAACCGGCGACAGAACCGGCGGAGTCGGCTAGGGGTTTGCCGACTCCGCCGGCCTTCGAATCGCGCCGCGGGCGGCAGGCGCGTCGAGTCTGTAGTGGCAGTGGCGATGGGGACAACGTGCTGAGACGCGTTGTTTGATCTGGCACGAGCCCTCCCTCCCTGTTGTCTCAAAAGCCGTGTGTCCCAAATTTGGGACTCGGCGGCGTGCAAATCTCTGAGAATTAGCTGCCGGTTCGATGTCCGGAGCGAACACCTCACCTCGTTCAAGGAAGCTACCACTCGCACTTTTGCACCGCAAGGCAGATCTAGCAAATTCTTACGTATTACTGGCTAACGCTCGCGCGGCTGACGTGTGCGCTGCGTCACTATGGTGGCACTAAAGCACCTATGAGGTGCATGTATAAGCTGCGACAACTAGCCCGCCGGCTTTCGGTTCTATTTACGTTGTAGGAAAAAAAGTCCGCACTCATGCAGATCTAGCAATGCACGTAGTTTTTATAAGCGAAATCGCTGGTAAGTGCGGCATACCGATCTCCGACAGGCCGTTTGTAGATCGCGAAACGCTGTGGGGCAAAGTTAGTTCGCGCACATTAGATCTCGACTGAAGGGCAGGTCGAGAGCCGACGGTTCCCGCACGGGCTCGTCGCCTGCGCCACTACTCGCTAAGGCGCCGGCTCACGCGCACAAATCGTTGCGGGCGGTGAACGGTCAGCCGAGAATCAGGCCTGAGGTGGGCACTCCGGTGCCCGCGGTGACGAGAACATGTTCGACATCGGCAACCGGGTTCACCGACGAGCCGCGAAGCTGCCGAACGCCTTCGGCGATGCCGTTCATGCCGTGGATATAGGCCTCACCAAGCTGACCACCATGGGTGTTGATCGGCAGCCTGCCGCCGACCTCGATCGCACCGTCGGCGATGAAGTCCTTGGCCTCGCCTTTTCCGCAGAACCCCAACTCCTCCAACTGAATCAGTGTGAACGGAGTGAAGTGGTCGTAGAGGACGGCGGTCGCAATGTCGCTGGGCTGCAACCCCGACTGCTCCCACAGCTGCCTGCCGACCAGGCCCATTTCGGGCAGTCCCAACTCGGGCCGGTAGTAGCTCACCATCGAGTACTGGTCCGGGCTCGACCCCTGTGATGCTGCCTCGATGATCGCGGGTCGGTGCTTGAGATCTTTCGCTCGCTCGGCCGAGGTGATGACGAGGGCGACGCCGCCGTCGGTTTCCTGGCAGCAGTCCAACAGCCGCAACGGCTCGGCAATCCACCGCGAATTCTGGTGGTCCTCAATGGTTATCGGCTTTTCGTAGAAGTACGCCTTCGGGTTCTTGGCGGCGTGCTTACGATCGGCCACCGATACCGCGCCGAAGTCCTTGCTCGTCGCGCCGGACAGGTGCATGTACCGCCTGGCGATCATCGCCACCTGCGCAGCGGGCGTGGACAGGCCGTGCGGATACGAGAACGAGTTGTCGACCCCGGTCGAGTCGGCGTTCTCCACCAACCTCATCTGCACCTGGCCGAATCGCTGCCCCGATCGCTCATTGAATGCTCGATATGCCACAACGCAATCCGCGACCCCGGTGGCGACGGCGATTGCCGCCTGCTGGACTGTCGCGCACGCCGCACCACCGCCATGATGAATCTTCGAGAAGAACTTCAGCTCACCGATTCCGGTGGCGCGCGCAATGGCGACCTCGGTGTTGGAATCCATCGTGAATGTGACCATGCCGTCCACGTCGGCGGCCGTCAGGCCCGCATCGTCGAGCGCATCCAGTACCGCTTCCGACGCCAGCCTCAGCTCACTGCGGCCCGAGTTCTTCGAGAAGTCGGTGGCGCCGATCCCGACGATGGCCGCCTTGCCGGACAACTGACCCGGCATCACGCGCCGCCGATCGTCAACACGGAGGTGGCGATGACATGATCGCCAAGGCTGTTGCTGCCAACGACTTTCACCGTGACCACACCGTCCTCGACTGCCGTCACCTCACCTGTGAAGGTCACCGTGTCGTACGCGTACCAGGGCACGCCGAGACGCAGCTTGATCGACTTGATGATCGCGGTCGGGCCTGCCCAGTCGGTGACGTAGCGCTGTACCAACCCGGTGTCGGTGAGGATGTTGACGAAGATGTCCTTGGACCCCTTGGCCTGCGCCTTGTCGCGGTCGTGATGGACGTCCTGATAGTCGCGGGTCGCGATCGCCGTGGACACGATGAACGTCGGATCGCCGTAGAGCGACAGCTCAGGCAGCTTGGTTCCGACCGAGATCGTTGGTGCACTCATGCGTCAGGCTCCCATGCGTACAGAGTCCAGGCCGGACCGCCAGCGCCATCGGGAAAGTCGATATACGTTGCGCGGACCGGCATCCCGATCTCCACGGCCGCGGGATCGACATCCCGCAGCTCGCCGAGCATCCGCACCCCTTCTTCGAGTTCGACCAGCGCGATGACGAACGGCAATGTGCGGCCGGGCACCTTCGGTGCGTGATGCACGACGAAGCTGAAGACCGTGCCCTTGCCACTGGCGACGACATAGTCCGTCTGCGAATCTTTGTCCTGCCACAGCGCCGGCACAGGCGGATGCTGCAGGGCGCCGTCGCCCCGCTTCTGAATGCGCAGCTCGTGCGCGTTGATGCCGTCCCAGAAGAATTTTGTGTCACGCGACGAGGCCGGTCGCATCATCGCGTCGGCGTCGAGGTCCTCGGGGACTGCCCCAACCTCAGCCTGATCCGCATCTGCCGGCCTGAACTTCAAGATCCGCCAATCCATTTCGGCGACGTCCTCATCGCCCACCTGCCAGGTGATCCGCTGGCTGATGAAGTAGCCCTCACCGAGAGCGGTGTTCTTGGGCCCGACGACGTCGGTCAACTCGGCGACGACGCTGACGTCCTCCCCCGGCCGCAGGTAGCGGTGATAGGTCTGATCGCAGTTGGTCGCAACGACACCGACGAAGCCTGCGCCGTCGAACAATTCCATGATCGGCCCGATGGGGTCGTCACCTGGACGGTCGCCGCCGAGGCCCATCATCGTCCACACCTGGATCATCGCGGGCGGCGCGACGACACCCGGGTGGCCGGCGGACTTCGCGGCCTGCTCGTCGAGGTAGATGGGGTTGTCGTCCCCGATGGCGTCGACCCAGTGCCTAATCATCGGCTGGTTCACCGGATCGCGGCCCACGCGCGGCTTGCTGCGTCCGGCCGCCTTGATCTGCTCGACGGCCTTACCGATGTCCTCCGGGTTCACCTGGGAACCCTCGGCACCTTCAGTCCTGAAGCCGCGATCATCTCCCGCATCACCTCGTTCACTCCGCCCCCGAACGTGATCACCAGGTTCCGCTTGGTCTGGCTGTCGAGCCATTGGAGAAGTTCGGCCGTATCTGGGTCCGCCGGGTTGCCGTGTGTGCCGACAATCTCCTCGGCCAGCCGCCCTGCATACTGAATGCGTTCGGTCCCAAAGACTTTGGTCGCCGCGGCATCGGCGACGTCGATGGTCTCGCCGGACGCCGCCACCTGCCAGTTGAGCAGCTCGTTGATGCGCCACATTGCTTTGATCTCGCCGAGCGAGCGCTTGACGTCGTCGTGGCCGAGCGGCGTGTCGCCGTTGCTGCCCGGCTTGGACGCCCACGTGTGGATGCGGTCGTAGAGCGCCGCGAACCGCCCGGCCGGTCCGAGCATCACCCGCTCATTGTTCAACTGCGTGGTGATCAGACGCCAGCCGGCGTTCTCCTCGCCGACGAGCATCTCGGCAGGCACCCGCACGTC
>NZ_JAVHWK010000146.1:0-42465 GCF_032159775.1 Mycobacterium sp. | reverse complement strand
GATTTGCGAGTTGCAGGACTGACGGCGATCGCCCGGGGCCAAGCCTCTCCGCGCCGACGCAGCGTCAGGGCCGGTGCGGCGCTCCGCTCGCGAGGCGCGCGACGCGGGACTGCCAAGCCATCACGGCGGGAAGGCCGACCAACTCGAGGACGGTCGCCGCGATGAAGACCGCGTGCGGCCTCCCAGTCGTTCGCCAGGAGACGAGGCGCGCCAAGCCGCCGACGAATATGACGGCCGTCAGATGCCGAAGGAGGCCGGTGCGCTGTTCGACCTGCGGGATGGCCGACCAGATCACCGGCGCGGTCGCAAACCAGAACGCATTGACGAACCGATATTCGCTGTCGGCGGTGGCACCCAGCTGACTCGTGTCACCAGGCAGGGTCTTCGGACCGACAAGCATCCCAGCCAAACCGGACAGAAACGGAATAGCGGAGAGGACACCGAGAGTCACCTGCAGCCCTCGGCGTCCGCCATCACGCGGAGCGCCTTTGTCCATGCGACCAGTCAACCACTACTACACCGCGTAGTCGATAGCCGGCTACCGGTCGCTACCGGATCGGCAGGCCGGTGACAGCGCGTCCGATCACCAGACGCTGTATCTCGCTGGTGCCTTCGAAAATGGTGAAGATCTTCGCGTCGCGGTGCATTCGCTCGACGGGGTAGTCACGCGTGTAACCGTTGCCGCCGAGAATCTGGATGGCCTCGTCGGTGACGTACACAGCAGTTTCGCTGGCCACAAGTTTGGCCATCGAGCCCTCCGCTGAATCGAAACTCTTGTTGTTTCGGGCCATCCACCCTGCCCGCCATACCAGCATGCGGGCTGCGTCGATGCGGCTCTTCATATCGGCGAGTTTGAACGCGACCGCCTGGAACTCCCCGATCCGACGGCCGAATTGCTCACGCTGGCAGGCGTAGTCGAGTGCGTACTCGTATGCGGCGCGGGCAACACCGACCGCCATCGCACCGACGGTGGGTCGAGTCCGCTCGAAGGTCTTCATCGCGGCCTGTCCGCCGGTCGAGACCCCAGACCTGGCGCGGCCGATGCGCTCCTCGAACTTCTCCCGACCACCCAGAATCATGTCCTCGGACAAGCGAACGTTGTCGAGTACCACTTCGGCGGTATGCGACGCGCGAATGCCGTGCTTCTTGAACTTCTGGCCCTGCGACAGTCCCCCGGTGTCAGACGGAATGATGAATGTGGCCTGACCACGCGAGCCGAGGTCGGGATATACCGAGGCCACCACGACATGCACATTGGCGATGCCGCCGTTGGTCGCCCAGGTCTTCGTGCCGTTGAGAACCCATTCGCGGGAGGCCTCGTCGTAGCGCGCCCGCGTGCGGATTGCCCCGACGTCGGAACCGGCGTCGGGCTCCGACGAACAGAAAGCACCGAGTTTCGGATCGCCTGCGGTGCCGAACATCTCGGGCAGCCACCGCCCGACTTGTTCGGGAGTGCCGTTGCCCGCCAGCGCTGCAGCGGCGAGGCCGGTGCCCAGGATCGACAAGGCGATACCGGCGTCACCCCAGAACAGCTCCTCGAACACCGTCAGCATGCCGAGCCCGCTCGGTTCTGCAGCCTGCGCGGCGAACAACTCCGGGGAGTAGAGGCCGACTTTGGCGGCCTCCTGGATGACGGGCCAGGGCGTCTCCTCCCGCTCGTCCCATTCCGCGGCGGCCGGGCGGACGACCTCGGCGGCGAATTGGTGGACCCAGTCGCGCACCTCGATGACGTCGTCGCTTGGTTCCAGGGAGAAAGTCATGTCGAGTTCCTTTGCGGTGTCTCGTCGAATAGGACTGGGATTGTTATGGCGCACCGAGCGCGCTGACGGTTTGGAATACCCACGCCTCGAAGAACCGATCGTCGTCGACGTCGCCCGGGGAATGGCCAGTCAACGCCCGAAGGGTGGCGGCGTAAGTCAATGATGAGATCGCGACGGCGGCGAAAGCCTGCGGGTCGGGTACGTTCGTGATGCCTGCACGGTTGGACGCGACGAGTTCGTCGGTGAAACGTTGATAAGCGTTGTCGGTGATGACCTTCCACGTCTGATCGTTCAGATCGCCGAGCTCTTCTGATTCGCGCAACATCACACGAAGCACGTCTTCGCTCGCCGCGAGATTATCCCGGATGAGTTGGCCGGCTCTCCGCACGGCTCTCTCGACGCCGACGGGTGATTCCGCGTCGTACTCCTCGCGAGCGGCCACGATGCTTTCACTCCGATGCGCGACGGCGGCCTCCAGTAGCGCGCGTTTCGATGCGAAGTGCTTGTAGAGGGCGCCCGAGCCGGGGGCCAACCCGGCCGCGGTCTGAATGTCGGCGACAGACGTCCCGGCGTAACCGCGGGCAGCGAAGAGCTTGAGTGCCTCGGCCAGGAGACGGTCGCGACCGGAAACTGCCATCGTGAGAGAGTACTCACTCACCGAAGCGGCGCCAAATCGGATCCCGTTTCAACTGACCATGCCCGGGTATTCGCTGCGAATCCCGAACTCCGGTGAAAGGCAGACACATGGATGCTTTGGCCGACGATAATGTCCCGCAACTGGAAAACCAGGCGACCTCAGCTGGTCGAACGGGCACCGGGCGCCCCAGGGTACTGATCATCGGCGGAGGGTTCGGGGGCCTGTTCTGCGCCCGCCGCCTCGGGCGCGTCGACGTGGACGTCACCCTCCTCGACCGCGCAGCGTGCCATGTGTTCCAACCGCTGCTCTACCAGTGCGCAACAGGAACGTTGAGCATCGGCCAGATCAGTCGGTCGCTCCGGGAGGAACTCGCCAAACACAACAACGTCCACACGCTGCTCGGCGAGGCCATCCGGCTCGACGCCGACGCGCGCCGCGTCACGGCCCGCCGTCCCGACGAATCGATGTTCGACGTCGAGTACGACTATTTGGTGATCGCGGCAGGCATGCGGCAGTCCTACTTCGGCAACGAGGAATTCGCCGCCTGGGCGCCGGGTATGAAGACGCTCGACGATGCGCTCAGCATTCGCCGTCGAGTCTTCGCGGCGTTCGAGATCGCCGAGACCTTGCCGCCGGGCCCCGAGCGGGACCAATGGCTTACCTTCGCGGTCACGGGGGCGGGACCCACGGGTGTCGAATTGGCCGGGCAGATCCGAGAACTCGCGACGCGATCGCTGGCCAACGAATTCCACAGCATCGAACCGGAGGACGCGCGGGTGCTTCTGTTCGACGGAGGCGATCGAGTGCTCAAGAGCTTCGCGCCGGCGCTCGCCGAGCGCGCCACACGAACGCTCGAAAAGCTCGGTGTGGAAATGCATTTCGGCGTGCACGTATCCGACGTCCGGCGCGACGGCGTGACCGTGAGCCCGAAAGGCGGCGGACCCAGCGAGGACTACGCGGCCCGCACGGTGCTGTGGACGGCGGGCGTGGAGGCTGTGCCGTTTGCCAAGCACGCCGCGAAAGTACTCGGCGCTGAGTCCGACCGGTCGGGTCGCATCTCGGTGAACGCCGACCTATCGGTGCCGGGTCATCCTGAGGTGTTCGTCATCGGCGACTTGGCCGGTCGTGACGGGCTGCCGGGGGTGGCTGAGAATGCCATGCAGGGCGGACTGCACGTCGCCGCCAGCATCCGTCGTGATCTCGGCAGTGCTCGGCGCAAGGACTTCCGCTACCGCGACCTCGGATCAGCGGCCTATATCAGCCGTGGCCAGGCGGTGTTGCAGGCCGGTCCGGTCAAGCTCGGGGGTGTGATCGGTTGGCTCGGCTGGGGATTCATCCACATCGCGTTCCTCACCGGCGTACGCAACCGCTTCAGCACAGTCGGGACATGGATGGCGACCATTACCCGCGCCAACCGGAGTGACCGCTCGTTCATCCTCGGGGGATCCGGCCATCCCGAGGAGCCCTACACGTGGGAATCGCCTGTGCACCAGGGACACCATTCGAATCGCGACAACTAGTCGCCGCGGTTCATTCACCGAGTGGTCAAAGCCATCAGTGACCGTGTGAAACGTCGGCGAGGCCAACCACGAGCACCGTCGTTGGCCAGCGCGGCTCTTGCGGCATTGCGGCCGCACACGCCATGGACGCCACCTCCCGGCGTGGCGCCCGCACTTCCGAGATACACGTTCTCGACGGTTGTTTCGGCCCGACCGAACCCGGGCGACGGCCGGAAGATCAGCTGTTGGTAAAGCTGTGACGTTCCCCCGTTGACGGCCCCGGTGTGAAGATTTGCGTCGCTGGCTTCGAGGTCGGACGGACGCTGAATCGTCTTACCGACTACCTTTTCCCTGAACCCCGGGGCGTACTTCTCGAGCACGACATCCACCGCCGCCGACAATTCATCGGCCGACGCATCGTCGCCCATTCCTCTTGGCAGATGCGTATAGGCCCAGGCACTTTCGGTACCGGCAGGCGATCGGCTCGGGTCGGCCGTAGTCATCTGACCGAACAGCATGAACGGGTGCAGCGGGACCGTCGCGGTGTTGAGGTCCGCCATCCACCGAACAAGACCGTCGTGGTCCGCCCCGAGGTGGACCGTGCCCACGTCATTCAAACTCTTGGAACGCCAAGGTATTGGAGAGTCGAGCGCGTAGTTGATCTTCAAAACGGGTGTGTCCCAAACGAAGTGCTCAAGCTCACGCGCCACCGCATCCGGAACAGCATGTTCGGGCAGCAGATGGCCATACAGTCTGGGCGCTGAGGTGTCGGCGATCACCGCGCGACGGACCCGAATGGTTGATCCATCGGTGGCCCGGACCGCCACAGCGCGCCCGCCGCTGACCTCGATGGCGTCCACTTCGCGACCGCACTCGATGCCGGCTCCGGCGGCGCGAGCCCGATTCACCAGCGCCTGCGTCAGCTGGCCTGCCCCGCCCACGGGGACCGGCCACCCTCCGTCCTGAGCCATCATGATCAGCATGTAACCCATCACGCCGCTGCCCGGCGCATCGATGGGCACATCGGCGTGCATCGCGTTACCCAGCAACAACAGCCGCGCGGCCTCACCATCGAACAGTCGCTCCGCCATCACCCCCGCGGGCAGGAGCATCAGGTGGGCGAGCCGCAACGCCTCGGCCGAACCGAGCTTCCGGAGCAGCTGTGCCGGACCCCGCACCGGTGGGAACGGAGCGAACAGCGTCGCCAGCAGGGCATCCTTGATTTCCAGCCATTGCTCGAACAATGCGCGCCACCGATCGCCGTCGCCGCGATCGCGTCGCTCGAGATCATCTGCGGTGCGGTCGATCTCGCGGTGGATGACCGGTGCGTCGTCATCGTCGGCGGAGCGCGGATGCCCGACGACTGCCGGGGCATGCGTCCATCGCAGACCGTGGTCTTCCAGGTGCATCGCCTGCAGCGCAGGAGATGCGACGGACAAGGGGTAGAACGCGCTGTAGAGGTCGCTCACGTAGCCGGGGAAGAGTTCAGCGCTCTTCACCGCTCCCCCTGGCTCGGATTGCGCCTCCAGAACCACCACGTCCCAGCCGGCGTCGGCGAGCATTGCAGCGGAGACGAGCCCGTTGTGGCCGGCACCGATCACCACCGCGTCGACGGTATGTGAACTCACTGAGGTTGTTCCCGTCGTTCCGCAATGGCGGCCAACCGAGCAAGGCATTCACGGTTCCTGGGATGAGCCGCGGCAAGTGCCAGTCGACGCGGCACCAGATTGAGCGGTCCGCCCACCGGCACCTCAGCCATCTCAACGCAGCAGCCGTTCTCAGTGTCTCTGAGCCGCAGCGTTATCCGAGCACCGCCGAAGGGGCGGCCCTTCGCGAGGAGAACGAGTTCTTCCAACGGCGTCGAGGACTCGACCGCGGTCTCGTCATTGAGCACGACCGGCCAAACGCCAATGGTGTGGTGAATCGTGGCACCCGCCGCAGGCCAAGCCGGGTCGACGGCGCGCATGCGGGTGTTGCCCACCACCCACTGTGAATACGTCCACCCGTCGGCGATGATGTTCCATACCTGTTGGCGCGTCGCCGCGATGTCCCGTTCTACGGTAAGCGAGCTGTCGATTGCGGCTGGTTGCATGTGGGATTCCTTTCAGCTACTTCCGGTGCGGGTGACGATCAGGCGATTCGCCGCCGACTTCACCGAGTCAGGCAGGAACCAGTTCGTGACCCCCATGGCCTTGGAGAACAAGGACGCAGCGAGCACCTTGCGGTCGCCGCGCATCATCGCGTCGTAGCCCTGGCGCGCGACACGAGCCGGGTCGTCCTTCGGCATGCGCCCAAGCACGGTGTCCGGCATACCGGCTCGACGGAAGAAATTCGTCGCGGTCGGACCCGGCATCAGTGCCGTCACCGTCACACCGGTACCGCGCATCTCGTCGTGCAGCGCCTCCACGAAGGACTGGACGAACGATTTCGACGCGTTGTACATGCTCTGGTTCCAGCCGGGCATACCGGCCACGATCGACGACGTGAACAGCACCTTGCCGCTGCCCCGACGTGCCATGTCGCCAACGACCAGCCTGGCCAGATGCACCGTCGAGCGAACATTGAGATCGATGATGCCGAGGTCGTCATCCAGCTCGCCTTCCAGGAAGGATCCCGCACGCCCACTACCTGCGTTCAGGGCCGCGGCGTCCAGGATGCGGCCGCCTGCGGTCGCGATGTCGTAGAGGCGGACCACATCCTCGGGTTTCCGCAGGTCTACCTGCACCGCTTGGACGTCGACACCGGCGGCGCGGAGCTTGTCGGCGGACGCGTCGATGCCGTCCTCGTCAGCGGCCACGACGAGGTCATAGCCGTCTTCGGCGAACAGTGTCGCGAGTTCGAAGCCGATCCCACTCGAGGCGCCGGTCACCAGCGCGAGACGTTTCGCCATGGTCGCGGGCTACCCGACTACGGCGCCGACAAACCCGCTGCCGAGGTGTCCACATGGCGCGGAGGGGGTAGTCACCGGTCGGCATCAATGCACGCCAACGCACGGAAGGAGGACGCCACGATGGCAAAAGATCATGGCTCCAGCGTCAAGAATGACAAACAGTACGAGGGCTTGCGCGAGAAGGGGATGAGCAAGTCGCGGGCGGCGGCAATATCGAACTCGCCGGGCGCGTCGAGCAGAGGCGGAAAGAGTTCGGGAAGCAGCCAGAGCAAGGCAAGCAGCGGAAGCGGCAGCGGCGGCAATACGTCTCAGAAGAAGGCTGCGGGTCGCAAGGGCGGCAAGAAGTCCAGCTCGTCTAGTTGATTCTCGAACAAGCGGCCTCGGGCCGCGATTCGTTGGTCCGAGGATGAGGAGGCGAGCGTGTCCGACGCCGGCAACATGCTGGACATAGAGCTTCTACAAGAGTTGTTGTGGGCCTACGGACCTTGCGGTCAGGAGGATGCGGTACGCGAGGTCTGTCGTCGCGAACTGGAGTCCGCCGTCGATGAGACGTGGATCGATCCGGCCGGCAATCTGATCGGCCTTCTTCACGGCGGCAGTGGTGTCGATCCCAGCCCGTCTCCGATACGGATCCTGGCGCACATGGACGAACTCTCGATGCTGGTGAAGCGGGTCGAACAGGACGGCTCACTGCATCTGACGCCGCTGGGAACCATGTATCCGGCTAATTTCGGGCTCGGCCCTGTTGCCGCGCTAGGTGACCGGCAGACAGTGTGTGGAGTATTGACGGTCGGCTCGGAGCACACCACGAAGGAAAGTCAACGCATCTGGGAGACGAAGCCGGATCAGGGCGACAAGTCACTGGATTGGATGCACGTCTACGTCTTCACCGGTCTCACACCGGAAGACCTGGCTGCGGCAGGAGTGCGGCCGGGAACGCGTATCTGTGTCGAGCGCGGTAAGCGGACACTGGTGGAGTTCGGCGACTACCTCGGCTCGTATTTCCTCGACGACCGCGCGGCAGTGACCGCGCTCCTTCAGGTGATGCGCCGGTTGAAAGAGAGCGCACATCGTCCTGCTGCTGACGTCTACGCGGTGTTCACCACCAACGAAGAGATCGGCGGCGTCGGCGGATCGTATGCCTGTCGTACGCTGCCCGGCGACCTGACCATCGCGCTGGAAGTCGGGCCAACCGAAGCCGAGTACTCCACCAGGGTGAGCGGGGGTCCGATCGTCGCGTACAGCGACGAGCAATGCGTCTACGACAAGGACGTCGCGGACCGGCTGATGAGTATCGCCAACGAACTCGACCTGGCTCCCCAGCCGGCCGTACTCGGCGCGTTCGAGTCCGATGCATCACACGCGAAAGCCAGCGGGTTGTCGCCGAAAGCGGGTCTGCTCTGTTTACCGACTTTGAGCACTCATGGCTACGAAGTCATTGCGCGCGACGCCATTCCGGCCATGACTCAGATCCTTGTGGATTTCTTGAAAACGGAGTTTCGTACTCCGTCCAATTGAGGCGCTCCTTCTGAACCGCGCCCGGCCGTTCATCGGTCGTGATTGCGCCGGGGAAGCTCTTCAAGGATGCGACGTGCGATGTCTCTGAGTTTGATGTTCTCGCGCTGAGATCTCTCCACGAGCAAGGCGAATGCCTCGTCAGCAGTGCCGCCGTACCGCCAACGCAGAACACCTTTCGCCTGGTCGATGTCTGAACGAGACACCAGTGCCTCCTCCAATTGACTCACGGTGCCCCGAAGCCTTCGCCACCGTCGTGCGTCCATGACGGCTCGGCCCGCCGCACCGCTGTAAAGACTCATCAGACTCTCGTCGAAAAGATCAAAGTCGGGCGTCGATCGGCTGTACACGTTCAAGGAACCGACCAGTTCGTCGTCAACGCCCGGTGCGACCGGGGCGATGATCAGGGGAATCGACAAGGTGGCGTGCACACCGGCCTGGCGGGCGGCCGTGGCGAATTGTGGCCACCGGTCCTCGGCGGACCGTATCGCAACGCGCACCGGCCTGCGCGTCTGCGCGGCCTCCAGGCATGGTCCCTGCTTTGAGGCATACTGCTCGCAATCCAACGCCAGAACGTCGTCATCTGTGTGCGCAACGGTTCGTAGCGGCGGGTCAAGCACGGTGATCGATACGGCGTCCGCGCCTGGCAGAGCGTTCACTGCATAAGTTGCTACTCCGCGCAGCACGTCGTCCAGGGACCTGTCAGCCACTACCAGGGCATTCAAGGATTCGATAGCTGCCGCCGCCGCGTTCAGGCGATCCAGCACGTCCGGCCGCTCACCGCTCATCGAAACTCTCCTCCCTGCAACAGGTTCCCATTTTATTTCACTGCGTTGAACTTTCAAAAGTCGCAGCACAACGTCACAAAAAGCCAGGCGACCTATCAATAGTTCGGATTACGCAACCGCGTGAGCTATATGACGGGCTCCCGTCGGCTGTTGTGAATCGTGTCCCTCGATCATGATTGTTCCGTTTTCCTCCTTCCACTTGCCCGACGGTCTGGTCGCGCGTCGCGGACGGAGGCCAGTCGGGCGTTGTCGGACTTCAGTTGCGAGTTGTCGGATATCAGCTGCAGGTTATGAGACTCGAGTTCGGTGTTGCGGTCTTGCAGGTCCAGGATGTGGCCGATGGCGGCCACGTTCACCCCCTCGGCAAGCAGCCCGGTGATTCGCTCCAGTCGCACCAGATCGTCGTCGCTGTACCGGCGAGTGCCGCCGGGCGATCGCGTCGGAGAGAGCAGCCCTCGTTCCTCATAGAGCCGCAATGTCTGCGGACCGACGCCGGAAAGCTCGGCGGCCACCGAGATGCCATACACCCCGCGTCCGGATCGTTCAGTCGACTCCTGGCTCACCGCTGCTCTTCTCCATCCATGTCTGCGCCCAGAAAATTTTTGGGTAATTCTTGCCAGAATCTACCACTGGTGCTATATAGAAATCTATGGCAGATCGCATAGATGATCTACTACTACCACAGGAGGTGGAGATGATGTTGATGCGTACCGACCCGTTCCGTGATCTCGACCGCTGGACCCAGCAGGTGTGGGGTACGGCCGCTCGACCTGCGGTGATGCCGATGGACGCGTGGCGTGAAGGTGAAGAGTTCATCGTCGAGCTGGACTTGCCCGGCGTGAAGCACGATTCTCTGGATCTGGACGTCGAACGAAATGTGCTGACCGTGCGCGCCGAACGCGCCGGCCTGGATCAGAATCGCGAGATGGTCTCCGCGGAACGACCGCGCGGAGTGTTCAGCCGCCAACTGTTCCTGGGCGACAACCTCGACGCCGACAGGATCGAGGCCAGTTATCAGGACGGCGTGCTGCGGCTGATCATCCCGGTGGCCCAGAAGGCCAAGCCACGACGAATCAAGATCGCCAGCAGCGAGGACAAAACAGCCATCAACGCCTGAACCTCGGATCCGGCGGCGGCCGGCAAGTGGAGGGAGGTGACGAACTGGACACCGACACGCTGACCGAAGCTCTACTGGAAGAGGCGGAGGCGATCGTTCGCGCGGAGTGGTTGCGCCTGCACGACCTCCAACCGCGAGGCCACGGGCTGTCCCGGCGACGCACCGAGCTGCCCGACATTCGGCATCGTCAACCGCATGCCATCGTCACGACGGTCGCTGTCGGGCCGCACGGGCCGAGGCACGAGTGCGCCAGCAGCGAGCAGCCCGCCAGACGCTGGGTGCCCCTGCGCGTGTCGCCGACACAGCGATCTCCCCCGGCGAGCAAGTCCGCTGTCCCGAAACGTGTTGTCCAAGGAGTGAGGTGATGCCCTGACCGATGATTACGAGCATGTGGTGACTCGCGCCGGCCACACCTGTCCGATCACTGTGTGAAGCCGCCGACGCAGCGTCACACGACCTGCGCGCGTACCGCCACTGACGGTGGCATCTGTGATGTGGGCTGTGCGCACGTCACCGATTTAGCCCGCGGGTCTGCCGTCGGCACTTTTTGTCGGCGGCAGACCCCAGGGCCTTGCATAGTCGCCGAAAAAAATTTTTTAAGGTGTTTTGCCCGAATGCATCCGGGTAGCCGTCGCATATCTGAGCAGTAATCTATTTGGAGGTGAGGTCATGGCTACAGGAGAAACCGGCTTCGACGACGTGTCGTTCGATTTGGTCTCGGTGCAATATCACTCGTTGAAGGCGGGACACGATTACGGACAGTATGTCCGCGACGCGAAAAACGCCGGCCGTGACGACATCGCGTCGTTCTTTGAAGAGGTGATGTCTCAAGATGCCGAACGCGCGAAGCGGTGCCACGAGTTCATGAAGGAACTCAGCGGAGCCTCTCAGTCAGGTTCGGCGGTCAACTGACCGGGTCCTATCGCTGGGTTGCCGTCAGGACATGCATTGTGCCGCTGACGGCTCACAACGCCCGCGACCGGATCACGAGGCGGCGATTGCCCCGGACTTGACCTCACGTATCGCGGTGCGCAGTCCGCGGCGTCTGCCCGTGGCGGGATCGGTGCCGAAGCTCTCCCGCACCCCGTCGCGGATCCGGAACTTCAGCTCTGAGTTCGTTTCCGGGGCGTTGTCGGAGGTGGCCTTGAGGAGCTTGTTGGGCAAGGCCAGTTTGGCGATGGTCAAGAACGATTGCATGTACTGGCGACCCAGCGAACCCGTCGTGTATGGCAGGTCGTACTTGTCGCACAGTGCTTGGACCCGCACGCTGATCTCGGCATAGCGATTGCTCGGCAGGTCCGGGAACAGGTGGTGTTCGATCTGGTAGCACAGATTGCCGCTCATGAACGCCATCAGCGGGCCTGCGTGAAAGTTGGCCGATCCCAGCATCTGCCGCAGGTACCACTCGGCCTGGGTTTCGTTGTCGAACTCCTCCTTGGTGAACTTCTCCGCTCCGTCCGGAAAGTGCCCGCAGAAGATCACCATGTACGACCAGTAGTTGCGGATCAGGTTGGCGACCGCATTGGCGCCCATCGTGTGTTTCCAATTGCGTCCGGCCAACGCGGGAAACACGACGTAGTCCTTGCCGACCTGCTTGCCGACCTTTTTTCCGATGATCTTCAGGTCTTTGAGCACCTCACCCTTGGACTTCTCGCCCTTGCGAAACTTCGTCGTCTCCAGACCGTGGGCCGCGACTCCCCATTCGAAAAGCGTCCCGAGTGTCAGATTGATGATGGGGTTGAAGATCATCCACTTCTCCCAGCGCTGGTCGCGGGTGAGACGCATGATGCCGTAACCGATGTCGTCGTCGAGCCCGACGACGTTTGTGTACTTGTGGTGGATGAAGTTGTGCGACTTCTTCCAGTGCTCGCTCGGTGAGGTGGTGTCCCACTCCCACTCGGTGGAGTGGATCTCAGGGTCGTTCATCCAGTCCCACTGCCCGTGAATGATGTTGTGGCCCAACTCCATGTTCTCGATGATCTTGGCGGTGCCGAGCATCGCCGTGCCGACGCTCCACGCCACCTTGTTGCGGCTCGCGAACAAGACAGCTCGCCCGCCGACCGCCAGCGCGCGCTGCAATTGAATTGCGCGGCGGATGTAGCGGGCGTCGCGCTCACCTCGTGACTCCTCGATGTCGGTCCTGATCGCGTCCAACTCCCGCGCCAGTGAATCGACGTCCTCGGGCGTGAGGTGCGCGTACTCCTTGATGTCAGTGATAGCCATGGTGTTCCTCCTCAGATTTTGAGCGTGCAGTCGCCGGACGCGGTGGACACGCAGGTGTTGATTCGGTCCCCCGGTCCGTGTTCGTTTCCGGACCGAAAATCCCTGACGTTGCCGTCTTCCAGCGGAAGGACGCACGTCTGGCAAATGCCCATCCGGCAGCCGAACGGCATCTGGATCCCGACCTTTTCCCCTGCCTCCAAAAGCGAAGTGGCGCCGTCGATTTCGATCGTCTTGTCCGAGATCGCGAACGTGACGGTGCCTCCCTCGCCACCCTTATCGGTGCGGGCGATGGTGAACCGCTCCATGTGCAGGTCGTCGGAAAGTCCCGCAGAATCCCACAGCGTTTCGACCGTGTCGAGCATGGGTGTGGGTCCGCACGCCCATGTCGGTCGTTCTCGCCAGTCCGGTACGAGATCGTCGAGGTTGTCGAAGTCAAGCTTGCCGTCCTGCTTGGTGAGCTGGAGATGCAGCCGATAGCCGGGTTGGCTGACCTCGAGGTCCCGCAGTTCATCGTGGAAGATGACGTCTTCCGCGGTGGGCGCTGAGTGCAGGTGAACGATGTCCGGATTATGACCGCGTGCGGTCAGAGAGCGCAGCATCGCCATCAGCGGAGTGATGCCGCTGCCGGCGCTGACGAAGAGAATCTTCGGAGGCGGCGGGTCGGGAAGCGCGAAATCGCCCTTCGGGGCTGCGAGCCGAACAATCGTTCCCGGTGTGACGCCGTTGACCAGGTGCGAGGACAAGAAACCTTCAGGCGTTGCCTTGACGGTTATCGTGATCCGTTTCTTATCACGCACCGGCACAGAGGTCAGAGAATACGAGCGCCAGTGCCAGCGGCCGTCGACGCGCAGCCCGATGCCGACGTACTGGCCGGGCTGGTAGTCGGCAGAGAAGCCCCACCCCGGTTTGATCGTGACCGTGGCGGAGTCCGCCGTCTCGTTGCGGACGTCGACGATTTCGCCACGAAGCTCTCGCGCCGTCCACAGCGGATTGAGCAACTTGAGGTAGTCATCGGGCAACAGCGGTGTCGTCGCCCTGGCCGCCAGGCCGCGCAGGACGTTGATTCTCGGCGTGGTGGCGGTGTCGACGTTCTCGGCCGGCTTCACGCTCCACCGCATCAGGTCACGCAGCGTCGCTGCCATACTCGGCTTCTCCTCGCGTCGGATTGTGTTCGGTGAACATATGTACACCCAGTACCCGCGTCCGCGCGAATTCACACCACCGTTCAGAAGATTCCGTCTAAGGAAACACCATGCGTATCGTCAGCCCGTGCGCGAAATATGGAGGACTCATGCAGCCTGCGGCGATGCCGCCCTGATTCAGAATGGCATGTCCACTTCGCCGTTGGTCGTGATGCCCTCGTCGTGGTTACGGTTGACGTAACCGGGAGACACGGGAAACTGCGGCTCGGTGCCATAGGGCAGCAGTGGGTCCGTCCCAAAATTTGCTTCACCGAACGGTGCGCCCGTTTCGGCCGAGATCGGGTTGGTGGGGTCCACGGCGGTGGGGCTGGGTCCATCCGCCAGCGCGGCAGGTGCCGCGCCTGCGGCTGTACAGGCGATCAATCCGCCGAGCAGACCTGTAGTGAGAAGTGTTGCCGCTAATGCCATTCTGGTCTTCATGGCCTGTTCCTGACTTCGTTTGATGAACGTGTTTTCGGACACATCGATCGTGTCGCCGCAAGCACGTGAAGTCAGCACGGCCTCCCCCAAACCAGTGGTCGTGCTAGCAGGTAGAAGCGGCGTCCAACAGATCGGGCCGGACATGGACGGATTCTTTGCGAGCTGGAAACGCGACGTGCTGCCTGCACTGCACTAGCAGCAAGTCGATGCCCGTGCCAGCCATCCGGCGATGGCCGAATTTACTCGAGTCGTTCGTCGCGCCGAGCTTCCCGCGCTAGTCTTTTTCGATGATCGCGGGCGACACAGCGCCTGACTTCACTCTGTACGATCACGCCGGTCGGGCTCGGACCCTGTCGGCGCTCCTGTCCGATGGGCCGGTAGTCCTGTTCTTCTTCCCCATTGCGTCTTCACCGATCTGCACCGCCCAGGCTTGCCATTTCCGGGACTTGAGCAGCGAATTCGCTGCGGTCGGCGCCCAGCGGGTTGGCATCAGCACCGACACCGTCGACAGGCAGGCTCACTTCGCACAACAGCGCTCGTTCGACTACCCGCTGCTCTCCGATGCGGACGGCGTGGTGTCCGAGTTGTTCGGAGTGCGCCGGGGCAGGCTCGCCAAGCTGCGCCGATCCGTCCTGGCCCGGGAGGCGGGCCGGGGTCGCCGACACAGCCGACACACTCGACGCCGTGGCCTGCTGGCCCGGCTGATGCCGGTCAGGCGGGCCACATTCGTCATCGACACCAACCGAACCGTGCTCAAGGTCGTCTCCAGCGAGTTGCGCGCATCGGTGCACGCTGACGAGACCTTGCGGTTTCTGCAGAAGCACACCAATGCGCGCGAGCAGTCGCAGGGCAAAGGCGAGTCGATCGACGACTGGTTCACAGAACCGGAATCCGCGGTCAAGCCAAGCCTGGTCCGGCCGTACACGCTGACGGCAGGCCATACCGACCCCGGTTTTGAACTGCCACTCGAGGCGCCCGTCCAAGCGCTCAACACCACAGCGAAGCCGCCGCGCTGGCCGAAAAACGATGTTCGGGCCCAGATCCTGACGTGTTGCGCGAAACGCATCTCCGTGGCAGAGATCGCGGCCCAACTGTCTTTGCCGCTGGGTGCGACGCGGTTCCTGGTCGGCGACCTGATGACCCAGGGGTATCTACGGGTGAACACCCATTCCGGTGACTCAATGACAATCAACGAACGCCGTGAATTGCTGACCCGGACCTTGACCGGCCTCCGAGCGCTCTGACGGGTGGGACTCCACGGTGCGACTTGCGTGTCGCAGTTCCAGAGCCACCGCAACTACTCGCCGACGCGCTGGAGGGTCTTCACGTGACCAAGTCGCCTACTCACACTGGCACGCTCACCGGAACCATCTACGTATCACGACTCCTCACTGATCGCGCGATGAAGCACCTTCAGGCGCTCGGGGCTCCCCTGCGGATCGGATCGGAAGCACCGCCGGACCGCGGTGAGCTCGAAGCAGGCATCGCGGGCGCAAGTGCGGCGGTGGTCACCCTCACCGAGCGCATCGATGCGGACCTCATCGCCGCCGCCGGACCGCAGCTGAAGATCCTCGCGAACGTCGCGGTCGGGTTCGACAACATCGACCTGTCTGCCGCCGAAGCTGCGGGCGTAATCGTCACCAACACCCCGGGCGTGCTCGATCGCGCCTCCGCAGACCACACATTTGCACTGATCCTCGACGCCACTCGCCGAATCACCGAGGGGGACCGCCTGATTCGACGTCAGCAGCCCTGGGTGTGGGGGCCGCGGATGCTGGTCGGGCTCGACATCAGCGCCGGCGCCACCCTCGGCATCCTCGGTTACGGCCGCATCGGTCAAGCTGTGGCCCGGCGGGCGCACGCCTTCGACATGACCGTCATCGCGACTTCGCGAAGCAGGACCCCGGGAAGCACCGAGGACGGAGTCACCTTCGTCGACACCCCCACTTTGTTGGCCGAGAGCGATGTCGTTACCGTTCACACCCCACTGACTGCCCAGACGCGGCACCTGATCGACGCCGCAGCGTTGAAAGCCATGAAGCCGACTGCGTACCTGATCAACACTGCGCGCGGCGGTGTGGTCGACGAGGCGGCCCTGATCGCCGCCCTGCATGACGGCCAAATCCGAGGGGCTGCGTTGGATGTATACGAAGGCGAGCCGCGGGTCAACCCGGCGCTTTTGGACGCACCGGGGCTGGTACTCACCCCGCACATTGCAAGCGCCGGCCAAGCGACCCGAGACACAATGGGCATTCTTGCCGTGGACAATGCGGCCGCCGTGCTCGCAGGCGAACCACCCCTCACCCCGGTCCGGTGAAGCCCAGCCGCATTGTGACCGGCGAAGGCCCGTCGGCGTCATCCCACGCCGCTTCATCTCGGCTGTGCGGGCTGCGTTTTCGCCGCACTGATCGTGGGCATCCCGAAGCCCATGGACAAGCTGACCCGGCTTCGGCACGCGCAGCAGCGAATCGTTAGAGCTCAGCGTCGCGTGTGGTTAGTTCAGGTACTGACGTGGCCAGCGCTGATCGCCGCCGGAGTGCTATCGCTCGGTGGCGTCGTGTGGATCTTGCGGCGTCGGTACGCCGGTGGTCGGCATGAAATGCCCGATACACCGGGAGCACACGAGGCCGGGTCCGTGCATGTGGAGCCTGACGGCCGGCTTTCCCACGAGTGACGGAGGACATGGACATTCGCCTCGTCGACTGCCTCAGTGAGGCCGTGACACCAATCATCGGTGTGCGACGATGCGTTGGTGTCGGTCGCTGATCATCAGACATTGCGGGTGCTGGAGGGTCGATACGTACTGGAGCGCGCGGTATTGAATGTCGAATTCGCCCGCCACGGCGAGGTGCTCGCGGTCGTGTATGGCCCTGACGGCGGAGCTTGCATGCGACGCCGGGATGGGGGCCGACGACGCTTGGTTGGCGCTGTGGAATGGCGACGAGGCGCACCCGCCGGACGCGACCGGGATGTTGGCTGCGATCGTGGCGCCGCTCGCAGCCAGCAATGTGCCTGTTTGGGTCGCGGCCAGCTTCGACGGAGACCTCGTGCTGATCCCCTTTGATCGGGTCGACGAGGCGTCTGCGCTGTTGCGCCGGGCCGGCCATCGGGTGATTGGCTGAAGACCCGCGCTACGCTCGTTCGGTCGCTCACGTGTGCCGCAGAATCAGCATCTCGCCGGTGAGCGTCCCATCTTCGAGCAGGCGTCCAATAGTGCCGCTCTGCTCTTCTGCCAGCTGCCACGCCCGCGTGTGAGCATGCCGAGCGGTGAGTGCGTCGGCTACTGCAGCCTCGCGTTCGTTCCATATCGCGGGGACCTCGGGAAGGTCAGCGGTGCTGTGCCACACCTCTACTTCCAGGGATGCCTCATTCACCAACTCAATGAGGCCGGCTTTTGTCGGGAAGTGGTTATCTGGCAGTTGATCGCCGGGTAGGGGGCGGCGGGCCACGAACACGAGCAGACCGATGGGCCCGCCTCCCCGCACCGTGCGTCGCAGTTCCTTCAATAACATCAGCTGATCCGGTGTCGTACAGAGCACCCCGAGCGACCACGCAGCGTCGCAGCTCAGGTCAGCCATCGGCAGCGCCGTTCCAAGTCCGCACACCACCGGTAAATCAAATAGACGTCTTGCCGCGCGGCACGCGCCTGGTTCCGGCTCGACGAGTACCGGCCGTACCGTAATCTGTTGCGCCGCATACGCGGCGGGACCACCGACACCGGCCCCGACGTCCAACAGCACCTGCCCAGAAGTCAACGCCATGCGGTCGATGAGCCAATCCAGCGCGCGCGGACTGCCGCTACCTCGGCACGCGCCAGGAATGTGATATTCCGGTCCAAGGTCCTCCGCCACCTGAGCCGTCCACTCTGCGACCGTGTCGAATTCGGCGTCCATTGCCTCGCTCATGGCATCGTCCCGGCACGGATCCGGCGACCGACTTCCGACTTGATCTCCGCGCCGACGCGGGCGCCGGATGCCGACGCGAGCCCGGAGATGTTGATCCCGTCAACTCCCTCGATCGACAACAGAGCGTGCGCTTCGGCGACCGCCGCCTCGATGCCCGCCGATACCGGATCAGATGCAGCCAGCACCTCCTCGGTCACGGACGGCTCGAGTTCAAGACCAGGCAAGCCTTGAAGCACTGCCGCGGACACGCTGTCGGTGAATACCGCGACTGACGCGATTACCGGAATCGACAGGCCCGCCGACCGGGCCGATTCCACGAAATCGGCCACGCGGTCGGCAGATGTCACATGGTTGAGTACCGCCATGCTGGCGCCCGCGTACTGTTTTTCTACTAGGCGGCGCGGGCGGCCAGCCACGGGCGGAGCGGTGGGCGTCTCGGGAACCGCCGCAACAACTCCGATCGACGCCGCGAGGGATACCAAGCGCAGACCGTCGAGATCAAAAGTCTGGGTGACATCCGGACGCACGTCGTAGCCGCGGCCGTCGCCAGTCACACAGAGAACGGTCTCCACGCCGATGTTGCGCAGCCCGTGCAACTCCTGTTCGAGCACTACACGGTTGCGGTCCCGACACGATAGGGTGATCCACGGCGTGACACCCGCTTCGAGCAGCAGGCGGCCCATGAGGGTGGGCGGGAAATCCGGCTTGTTCTGATGCTCGCCGACTAGGACTGCCTCACAGGACGGTGCGAGAATAGCGGCCGTCGCGGCGATATCGTGTGCGTTGAAAGGCGTACTGCTGAAATCGGTGAGCACCTTCGGGGCGCGGGACGGCCGCGGCTCTGCGCGTGCTCCGGACCATGGCACCACATCGCCGAATGCGCACTCGCCCGGACGCATCTCGCACTGACCGTCGGGGCGCACCCCCCCGCACGGCCCGAACTCCATCCGCTTGGGACAACTCAAATCCAACGACAACCTGGCTCCATCTCGTCGCCCGCCGAATACCCCGCGCGCGAGCAGCCAAGCGCTCGCGAGCAACGAGGGGCAGGAGACCGCCCAGATGTAACTAACTTGAGGCGCCATGGGGGCTTGTTTGATCGAGCGGCGGGTATTGCACAAACGCCTACATCTCGAGAGGAGCAAGTCATGAGCACGACCACCGCATCAGTCGATGTGAATCGCCCGATCGACGTCGTTTACAACCAGTGGACCCAGTTCGAATCCTTTCCGGAGTTCATGGAGGGCGTGGAGCGCATCGAACAGCGCGACGACACCCATCTGCACTGGGTTATCAAAGTCGGCGGTATCACCCGTGAATTCGATGCCACCGTCACCGAGCAGCATCCCGAGGAGCGGGTGGCCTGGAAGTCCGACAGCGGACCCGACCACGCCGGAGTGGTGACTTTCCACCGTCTCGACGACGAAAAAACCCGCGTCACCACGCAGATGGACGTCGACCCCGAGGGCTTCGTGGAAAACGTCGCCGACAAGTTGGGGATCCTCAAGTCACGCGTCAGCGGTGACCTGGAGCGATTCAAGAAGTTCATCGAGAGCAGGCCGGGAGAAACCGGTGCCTGGCGCGGCGACGTGTCCCGCCCTGACGCCTGAGCTAGCCGACTGGAATTGAGCGACGACGGTCGAGCGTGTTGGTCACGACGTCCAGCCGGTCGCAGCTGGCCAGGAGTCCACATCCTTGCCCCGGCAGCGCAGCCGCACGTATTGGTAGCCCCGTTCGGATGCGGACCCGACCTCGTCGCCATAGACACGCCGCGCCTCGTCTTCAGTCCCCCGAACGAGGACCGTCTCGTCGAATCCCTCGCTAGGATTTCCGCGATCGTAGGGCCGCGCGACAGCCACCTCCCACTCGCCGACTGAGTCATCAAACGGCGTCGCCACGAGCCCTCTCACCTGCAATTCCAGATTGCGTATTCGTCGAAGCGGATTCGTAATCGCTGACTCCCACACTGCCAGGATTGGCCCGACGGCGCCAACAGTCCGTTTCATACGCTTGGATGGCTTATGCCGAACGCAGAAACTCTCGCCAGGGAACTCGAAGGACGCGGTTACAACTGCTCAGCAGGACAGAGGGCAGATGGCACCGTCTGCATCATTGCGGGCGGCCCCAACGGGGATATCGATCCTCCCGGCGAAGTCCACTTTCTCGTCGCGCGGCATCCCCATGACGGCCGTATCGAGTGGAACGACGCCGGTGGGCGACTGCACAGCGAAACACCCGAAATCTCCGAAGTTGCCTTGGCCGAGGCGGTCATCGCTTCGATCGAGTTGATAAACCCGGCTTGACCGCCGCCCATGGACAAGGTGACCGCGTCGAAGCGATTGACCACGGTCGCCGGCGGGTAGTACCAGCTCACACGCTCTGCGAGGAGTGACCGAGATGGTGAGCTGGCTGGACCGGTTGCAGCAACGAAACCGTGCGGTGGGCTTCGTCATTGCGGTGATCTATAAGTACGTCGATGACCAGGGCGGCTATCTGGCTGCGCTGATCACCTACTACGCCTTTGTGTCGCTGTTTCCGCTGCTGCTGTTGTTGACCACCGCGCTGAGTGTCGTCCTCGTCGGCCACCCCGAACTGCAACGCCAGGTCCTGGAGTCTGCACTCAGCCAATTTCCGGTCATCGGCGATCAGTTGACCCAGCCTCATCAACTCTCCGGTGGCACAGTCGGCGTCGTCATTGGAGTCGGCGGGGCGGTCTACGGCGGCATGGGGGTAGGACAGGCGGTCCAGAACGCCATGGACTCGGTGTGGGCGGTGCCGCGCAACGTGCGACCCGACCCCTTGCGGTCCCGGTTGAAAAGCTTGTTGCTCATCCTGATACTTGGCGGCGCCGCGGCGGGCACGACGGTCCTGTCGTTGTTTACGCGTGCCGCCGACAACTTCGGGTTCTTGACTACCGTAGCGGCGATAACGGCGAGCGTTGCGATCAACACCTCGATCTGCCTGCTGGCGTTCCGCCTCACCACCGCCCGTCGTCTGCCCTACGGGCAGTTGTTTCCCGGCGCGCTGGCTGCGGCGATCGCCTGGCAACTGCTGCAGTGGTTCGCCGCCGGCTATGTCGGCCACATCGTCAAGACGGCCAGCGCAACCAACAGCGTCTTCGCGCTGGTTCTGGGGATGCTGGCCTTCCTGTACCTCATCTCGACAAGCCTGGTGCTCAGCGCCGAGATAAACGTCGTACGCGTCAAGAGGCTCTATCCACGGGCCCTGCTGACTCCGTTCACCGACAACGTCGAACTCACCCGCGCCGATCGGCATACCTACACCGCCAGGGCGAAAGCCGAGCAGGCCAAAGGATTTCAACAAGTCGATGTGTCGTTCAATCAGCCCGAATCTGAGTAGCGTCATGAAGGCGAGAACCGTCGGAGGCTGTGAGTTACGACGACTCGAGTCGGTTCAGCACGACACCGTCATCAGTCAATTCCACACGGAGGCAAGACAGATCGGCCACGATCACATCCGCGCCGGCTACTTGGTCGGCAGTGTGGGTGGTCGTGACCGCCACGACCCGCGCGCCCGCGGTCAATCCCGCGGCGATACCCGCGGGCGCGTCCTCCACGACCACGCAATCCTTGGCATCCAAGCCCAACGCCGCAGCCGCCAGTAGGTAGCCTTCCGGGCTCGGCTTGCCGACGGTGACATCCTCGGCGCAGATCATGGTTTCTGGAATCGGCAGGTGCGCAGCCGAAAGTCGACTAGTCATCAGGTCGCGCTCACCCGACGTCACCGCGGCCCAGCGCTGTGGAGTCAGAGCTTCGAGGATCTGCTGGGCGCCGGGTAACGCCGTCACGCCGTCGAAATCGGCCAACTCCAGCGCCTGCAGCCGAGCCACCGCGACTTCCAGCTGCTGCGGCGCGACGAACTCCGCCACCGTGTCCTCGGTCCGTCGGCCGTGACAGACTCGCAGGACTTCACCCGCGTCGACGCCGTATTCCAGTGCCCAGGTGCGCCAAGACCTTTCGACGACAGGGGTGGAATCCACCAGCGTTCCATCGATGTCGGACAGAATCGCCCTCGCCTGCAACATGGGCGCATCGGATTTCAAACGTCGTCAGCGGGCGAGAACCCACCACCTACCAGCGGGCCACCTTCTGCCGCCTCGTCCGCAAAGGCCTCGTTGACCTCTTTCGGCCCGAACGGCCAGGTGTGCTCGGCCTTGGCATAAATGAGGAACGCGATGCATCCGATGACAATCCAGCCCACGGACAAGCCGATCGAGAGCCAGGTCGCGGACACGTAGACATAAATCCAGCCCGCCAAGGCGATGATCGTTGGTAGCGGATACAACCATTGGCGATACGGGCGCACCAGGTTCGGCCGCCGGCGGCGCAGGACAACAATCGCGGCGACCTGGGCCAGAGACTGGATGATGACCAGTGTCGCGACAGCGGCGTTGATGATCGTGGTCAGCGTGAACAACGAGCCGATGATGGTGACAACACCCATGGCGAGTACGCCGGCAGTGGGCAGTTTCAGTCTGGGATGCAACCTGCCGAAGACGGGGAGAAACACCTTGTCCCGGGCGGCTTCGAACGGGACACGGGATCCGCCGAGCAGACCGGCGAACACCGAGCCGATGGCGGCGACGACGATCAACACAGTGATCACGTGTGCAGCGGTTGATCCCCAGGCTTGCTCGAGCACCGCAGAGGCGACGGATGTCGCCTTCTCGATCTCGTCGAGCGGGATTGATCCGAGAACGCCGACCTGCAGCAGGAAGTACAGGCTCATGATGCCGAGAATCGACAAGACAATGGACCGCGGGATCGTCCGACCCGGATCGCGCATCTCGGCACCGAGGTACGCGGTGGTGTTGTACCCCAAGTAGTCGTAGATGGCGATGATCAGGCCCGCGCCCAGTCCTACCCAGAACGTTCCCCCGCTGAAGCTGAATGCGCCGGGAGTGTAGGCGAACGCTTGTGCGCCGCTAAAGTGCGAGAATGCCGCGACGATCGTGCTGAGCACCGCAACCAGCATGACGACGAACAGCACGGTGGTCAGCTTGCCGATCTGGCCGATCCTGCGGAACAACGCTGCCATGATCAGCAGGGTGATGCCGACGCCGATGAGCTTGCCCAACAAGGTGTTTCCAGAGTCGGAGGTGACGCCGGGGATCAGATAGCCGAGGTACTGGATCAAGCCGATGATGCCGGTGGACATGATCAGTGGAATGAAAAGCACCGCGCTCCAGACGAAAAGGAACGGCATCAGCCGCCCGGTGCGGTACTGGAATGCTTCGCGTAGGTAGATGTAGGTCCCACCGGCACCGGGCATGGCCGCGCCGAGTTCGGCCCAGATGAGGCCGTCGGCGAGCGCCAGAAGAGCGCCAAGAACCCACCCGAACATGGCTTCTGGACCACCGATCGCCGCCACCATGGCGGGGATCGTGACGAACGGGCCGATGCCGCACATCTGGGTCATGTTGATCGCCGTCGCCTGAAGCGGACCGATGCTGCGCTCGAGCGCGGGCTGCGGGGACGCCGCTGCCGTGGCGGGCTTCTCTGGTGAGCTCATGACGCACCTCCGACGATTTTCTATGTTAGTAAAGTTTCTTAACATAGAACTGGTGGATCTGGAAGAGTTTGTAGGGTCTGACGCCGACGGGAGTGGAGGTGGCGGTGGAAGGCCGCACTGCGACGCAAGCCGGAACGCCGGCGAGCATGCGCGCACTCAACCAGCGCCTTGTGTTGAACCGGCTGCGAGACCACGGTGAGGCAACGCGTCCGGAGATCGCCGGGGAGGCAGGTCTCTCGAAACCGACGGTGGGTCAAGCGCTTCTGGATCTGGAGCAGCATGGTCTGGTGCGGGCGATAGGTCGGCGCGTGGATCGCCCCGGCAGGGCGGCGGTCGTCTACCGCACCGCTCCGGATGCGGGCCATATCGTCGGCGTGGACGTCGGTCGCCGGGTTCTTCACGTCGCAGTCGCTGACCTCGACGGGACCGTGGTGGCCCGCGTCGAGCAGACGAACCGCAGCCGCTCAGGGGCCATGTTGGTGCGAACCGTCGCGGAATGCGTTGGTCGTGCGGTCGCCGAAGCCCGGCTTACTCCAGAAGACATCGTGGTCACCGTCCTCGGGACCCCCGGCATCCCAGACACCGAGAGGGGCACCGTCTATCGGGCGCCGAATCTGCCCGGTTGGGAACGGCGGGGCCTGCTGCACGAACTTCTGACAATCCTGGGATCGAACGGCTCCAGGGTGATCGTCGAGAACGACGCCAATCTGTGTGCCGTCGGTGAGCACGCACGAGGTGCGGCGCAAGGCGTCGGCGTCGTGGCGTGCCTGACCGTCGGCACTGGCATTGGAATGGGAATCCTGGTCAACGGCAGACTCTTTCGTGGAGCGCACGGCGCGGCGGGCGAGATCGCGGATTTGCCCTACGGCCGGGTTCCAGCGGGTGTGGCGGCTCACCGGCCAGGCCCGGTCGAGGTCGTCGCGGCGGGCGACGCGGTGGTGTCTGCCGCTCGCAAGGCCGGCCTCAACCTGCCGTCGGCGAAGGCGGTCTTCGACGCCGCCCGCGACGGCGACGAACGCGCCCTGCGCGTGGTTGCCGATGAAGCATCGAAGCTCGCGCGGGTCGTCTCTGTGGTGACCGCTGTGCTCGACCCTGGGCTGATCGTGCTTGCAGGCGGCATCGGTCGCAACGCAGACCTGCTCGCCGACCCGATCCGCCAACAGCTCGCTGAGACGATTCCGTCGGTCCCCGACATCGTCGGAGGACACCTGGGCGACGACGCGGTTCTGGTCGGCGCCATCGCCACGGCGATGGACACGGCGTGGGATCTGGTCTTCGACCGCCGCGTCCTGGGCAGAGTCGCAAGTGAGGCTTGATTGCGGCCGGGGTCTTGTGTTGATCTTGCGGCGCCGGTACGCCGGTGGTCGGCATGAAATGCCGGATACGCCGGGCGCGCACCAGACGGGGACCGTCCACGTAGAGTCCCACGGCCGACTCTCTCAGTGATGAGAGTCCACCTCATCAGCGCACGCCTCGTCGATCACCCGCGCATCGTTGCCCGCATCCTCGGCGTGGTCGGGCCGAGCACGGTTCCACCCGGTAGCTCTTCGACGACGACCGGATCATCTGGCTCGTGCGTCAGGCAGAGCTTCTCGCGTTAGTCTTCCGGGATGATCGCGGGCGACGAGGCGCCTGACTTCACTCTGTATGACCACACCGGTCGGCCTCCGACGTTGTCCACGCTCCTTTGACTCGATGACGATCGACGAACGACGGGAACTGATCAAAAGGACCCTGATGGCCTACGAGCACTCTGAGGGACTGGGCGCCGCCTCAATGCCGGGCACTCGCGGTGACCGCGGGCGGAAGCCGCTGAGGAACGGGCGATGAAACCGTCCTGGAAAAGCTGGTATCGCGTCGACACTGTGCCCATGCGGTGGTGGCCGGTGTACGTGCCGATCTCGTACATTCTTGCTGCGCTGCTCTGGAGCTACATCCGCCTCGTCCGTTGGACCTGCCGGTTCACAGTCGTTGGCGAAGAGCATCTCGAAATCAAACGTTTTGTGTGGGTGCTGTGGCACGAGCACGTGTGGCTGAATTGGGTCTCGCTTGGTGACTGGCGGGGCCACGGCTGGCTGAACCACCCCTATTGGTACATGCGGCCAATTCATCTGGCTGCCTCCTGGGATGGCGTCGAAATGCTGTATTTGGGTTCCAGCGGCTCCGGCGGCCGGGCGGCGCTGGAGGCGCTGATCGCCGGGGTGCGTCGTGGGCAAAATACTGTGGTGATGCCCGACGGCCCTGCGGGCCCTCGGCGTCAGGCGCGCCCTGGCGCAGTGCTCACGGGCGCCGTGACCGGACTGCCGCTGGTCCCCCTGCGCTTCGAGGCGAAACGTTGCTGGAACCTTGGCGGATGGGATGAAAAGCAGCTTCCGATTCCGTTCGTCTCGCACTGGGAACTGACCGTGGGGCCACCTATCACGGTCGTACCGGGGGAAGAAGCCGAGGCGACTTCGGCATTGGTGAAGGCCCTCAACGGTGACGTTTGACCAATGCGTTGCGCTCCAGCGCTCGTTCGGCCGGCATCGCGGGTGCGACGACCTCCTCGGCGGCATCTGCGATTCGCCCGCGCGATCGCGCACGTTCGGCCTGCTGCCGCACGGAACCGTCTGCGCATCTTCGACTGACGGCGGCGACCTCGTCCGCGCGCTGACGTTGAATAAGGAACCGCATGAATAAGAACACTTCAACCGACCAACACGAAACAGCCCGCACAAGACCTGCTGGCCGATCGCGTTAGTGACCGGCCACGGATAAGTCGGATGCTTCTGAGGAAGGTCCGCCGATCTGATTCGACGAATCAGTGCCCGTATGGCGACCCGCCCCGTGACCTAGAGCAGCTGAAGTTGCCGAAGGTCGGACACATACTTGCCAATGAGTTCCGCCGACATATGCGGGATGTCGCGGTCGGCTCCGATCTGCGCGGCTCGTACCGCGTCACGGAATGATTCCGCCGGCAGTACGGGTCCAGTCAGCGCAGGCGCCGGGGGTTTGAAGGCCTCCAGCAATTCAAGCTCCGAATGTTGCCGTTGCGTGTCCGACAACACGCGCATGGCGGATTCAAAGCGACTAAGCCAGTCCGCGTAGTCGTGAATGCGTTCCATCGCATGACCGGCGTCAATCAACCAATCCACAACCTGATCCAGCGAAATGCCGTCATCATGCGAATTCACGACGTTGTACGTACGGTATCCCTCGGTGACGTTGGCGCCTAGCGTCGCGAGCGCCTCAGCGACGAAATCCACTGGTAGTCCGTCGTAGTGCGCCCGTACACGCTGCCCCTGCCCGTCGAGCCCATAAAAGGAATACGGCGCGATTCCGGTGACGATAAGGCTCAGAATCAACCGCGTGAAAAGGTCCGATACGTTCAGCTGACCGACATATCGGCTGTGGGCCAGAATCATGTCGCAGCGGAAGACGCCGACCGGCACGCCACACAGATCGTGGGCTTCTCGCATCAACACTTCGCCCGCCCACTTGCTGTTGGCATACCCGTTCGCGTACGTCTGATCGATCTTGCGCACCGGACTGGCCACACGAACGTCGATGTCTTCTCCCAGTACTTCAGCACCGGTGGTCGCCACCGCGACGGTGGAAACATAGTTGAGTTGCTTCAGCTTTGAGGTCAGCGCAAGCCGGATTACTTGTGCAGTGCCCGCGACATTCGGACCGAACAGCTGGCTGTACGGCAGCATATGATTGACGAGAGCAGCGGCGTGCACAATGAGGTCGACAGTGTTGGCCAACCGGTGCCAAGTGGCCTCATCCAAACCGAAATTCGGCTCATCGACGTCGCCCGCGATCACCTCGAGGTGATCTGCGGCAAGCCTCCGGAATGCGGAGGCCAGGTCTGGATCGTCCCGCTCGAGTGACGCCGTGATCCGCTGGCGTGCCGCGCCGGCATCGCGTGCGCGAGTGATACATATCAGTTTGCCCTCCGAACGACTTAGGCGCGCAAGCCATTCCATGCAAAGGAACCGGCCGAGGTAACCGGTCGCACCAGTCAGCAGCACCGTCTGCACGCCGCTGGGACGGTCAAGTGTCCTGGCCCCGGCAATCGTTCGGGCGTCGATGAACTTGTCTAACGTGAGGTCGCTCGCTCGCAGCTCATCGATGTCACGGCCATGTACCATTGCAGACGTTGCTCGGGTCTCGGCTGTCTTCCGGTTCTTCTCGATGTAGTTGGTCAGCCCGTCGAGATCATTGGTCGCGTCAATGACCACGCCGACCGGCATTTCGATATTTAAGATCTCCTCGATCAGCCGTGAAAAGCGCAATGCAGACAGCGAATCGCCACCCATCTCGGTGAACGTGGCGTCTCCTCGCAAATCCTCGCGACGACATCCCAACGTCACCTGCACACCCAGTCGGAAGGCCTCGGCCACCGGCTGATCAGGACCACCCCGTCGCAACGCAGCCAGCAATTCGTCTTGGTTTTCGGTAGCGGCCGCCGGGGCAGGTGCGCTCGCGGTGAACCGCTCACGCAAAATGAACTTCTGTATTTTGCCGGACGGCGTGGTCGGAAACTCATCGACGACCACCCAGTACAGCGGCACCTTGTGCGACGCCAGTCGTTCGGCGCAGTACCGGCGCAGTCGCTCGGCGTCCGGTGTCCGCCCGGCGGTCGGCCGAACGAACGCGGCCACCTGTTCTCCCCAGGTAGGGTCGGCGACGCCGATGACCGCCACGTCCGCGACATCCTCGTGCTCAAACAGCACTTGCTCGATCTCGCGCGGATAGATGTTTTCGCCGCCGCGGATGATCATGTCCTTGAGGCGGCCCGTTATGCGGACGTAACCGCGACTGTCCATGGCCGCAATGTCGCCGGTGTGCAGCCATCCCTCGGCATCGATTGCCGCGGTCGTCGCTTCGGGATTGTCGAAGTAACCGGTCATCACGAAATATCCACGCGTGCATAGCTCTCCATCGATATCAGTGCCGACGGTTTCGCCGGTGGTGGGGTCGATGACCTTTACCTCTGTATGAGCAACTGGCTTACCGATGGTGTGGTGGCGGTCCGACGGTTCATCGTTGGGGACGACTTGTGTGATGCATCCTGACGTCTCCGTCTGGCCGAACCCAATGCACAGCGGCGCCTCGAAGGCCTCCTCGACACGAGCCGCTAGCAAGGGCAAGACGGGAGCGCCGGCGGCAACAATAAGTCGCACCGACGAAACGTCCGTGGCAGCCAGGCGAGGATCCTCGAGGCACGCAACGTGCATCGTGGGGACGCCGAAAAACCATGCGGCGCTCTCATCTTCGATGAGCGTGAACAATAGCGAAGGGTCGAAGTACGGCATCAGAACAAGTGTGCCCGCGCTCGCGAACGTGCCCAAGACGGTCAGGCCGCATCCGACGATGTGGAACAACGGCATCGCGCCCAGCTGCACCATGCCCGGCTGCACGCCGAGAGCATCGACGTAGATTCGCGCGCTGTTGACCAGCCCGCGGTGATGCAGGACCGCACCCTTGGGTAGCCCGGTCGTGCCCGAGGTATACAGGATGTGCGCTGGTGCCTGCGGATCAACGTTGGGCAGCTGTTGGGTCGGCGGGCCGCTGGCGCAGAACGATTCCCAGTCAGCAAACGATATCGCCTCGCGCAGGTTGGGCAGCTCACCTTGTATACCGTCAAGCGTCCCAGCCATTCGGCAGCCCTGGTACTCCGGCACGTAGAAGACGCCATCTGATCGAGAATGACGCAGGACGTATGCCAACTCGTCTGCCCGCAGGGCGGGATTGGCAGTTACGAGGGTGATTCCGGCAAGTCCAGCCGCAAGTTCGAGGAAGACCCATTCCGGGATGTTGTTGGCCCACACAGCGACACGGTCGCCCGGTGAGAACCGGGTCAGCAGAGCACGCGCCGCGCGCTCAGATTCAGCGAGCAGTTCGGCATACGTCCACCGCCGTCGCTCGCCGGGCGCCGGCGTACCGGCCACCAAGGCGACGGCATCTGGCGTGCGCGCGGCAGTCGCGCGCAGTAACCCGCCGATACTCAATTCGAGGATCGGTATCGAGTCGTTCCCGGTGAACTGGGCCGCGGTTTTGGGTCGACCATGGCTGCTCGCGTCGGCAGGTGGCCCCGCGAGGAACCGCTCCCGCAAAACGTACTTTTGCACCTTCCCCGATGGCGTGACGGGAAACTCATCGACGGTGATCCAATGTCGCGGCACTTTATGCGGGGCCAGACGCTCGCCGCAGTAGACACGTAACTTCTCCCGATCAAGGATCCGACCCTGCGCCGGACGGATGAAAGCGGCGGCCTGCTCTCCCCACAGGTCGTCGGGCACGCCAACCACGGCGACGTCCGCGACATCACCATGCTCGAACAGCGCCTGCTCGATCTCGCGCGGATAGATGTTCTCTCCTCCGCGGATGATCATGTCCTTCAGCCGACCGGTAATGCGGCAGTAACCGCGGCTATCCATGGCGGCAAGGTCACCGGTGTGTAGCCAACCGTCGCGGTCGATCGTTGACGCGGTCGCCTCCGGATCGTCGAAATAACCCGCCATAACGAGATACCCGCGAGTGCAGAGCTCACCATCGGTGTCGGGAGGTACCGTCTCACCCGACGCTGGATCGACGATTTTGACAGCGGTCGCGCCGAGCGGTCGCCCCACGGTGGTCAAGCGGTCGGGCGGGGCGTCTTGTGCCGAGACGGCTGTGATGAGTGGCGACGCCTCGGTTTGGCCGTACACGATGCAGAGCGGCGCACCGAAGGCGTCCTCGACGCGGCGCACCAGTTCCGGCAGCACCACAGAGCCCCCACTGGCGACCCAGCGCACGGATGACACATCTGTGTTGGCCAAGTTCGGGTCATCTAGGCAGGCGATGAGCATGGTGGGTACACCGACAAAGCATGTCGGGCGCTCCGCTTCGATGAGTTCGAGCAGCAACGGCGGATCGAAATAGGGCGGAAGTATCAGCGTGCCATCGCACGCTGCCGATCCCAGAACGCCCAATACGCATCCGGCGCAGTGAAAGAGCGGCATCGCGGTGAGCTGCGCCGTCCCGGGCGGAACACCAAGGACGTCAAGGTTCCAAATGCGCGCGTTGTTGACGATCCCGCGGTGATGCAATACCGCGCCCTTGGGCCGCCCAGTGGTCCCCGACGTGTATTGGATCTGCGCCGGAGCGGCCGGGTCGACCTCCGGCAATGCTTGATTCGGCGAGCCGCTCGCGCAGAACGCCTCCCACTCTGTGAGCAAGATGGTTTCGCGCAGCGCGGGCGCTTCGCCGCGAACCGAGTCGAGCATCTCGGCCATCGCCGAGCCGCGGTACTCGGGCACCAAGAAGATCCCTTCGGACCGCGAATGACGCAGAACGTAGGCCAGTTCTTCCGACCGCAGGGCCGGGTTGACTGTGACTAGCGTGATACCCGCCAGTGCGGCTGCGTACTCGAGGATCACCCACTCCGGGATGTTGTTGGCCCACACGGCGACACGGTCGCCCGGCGAGAACCGGGTAAGCAGGGCGCGTGCCGCTCGCTCGCACTCAGCGAGCAGCTCCGCATACGACCACCGCCGCCGCTCGTCGGCCGCAAACATACCGGCCACGAGAGCAGTTGTGTCCGGAGCACGCCCAACAGCCTCCCGCAGCAGGTCCCCGACCGTTAGATCCACCACTGGCACCGACTCGTCGGCGGCCCAAAACGAGGTTGAAAGCTGCACCATGGCCCCCTTGCTACGCACCGAGGATTCAGGAACGACGACGCGAGCCTCGAGTTGTTCGCGTTCCTAGTCGCCTTAAGGGTTCGCTTCCTCGATGACCGCGGAGTCTAGTTCGCTATCAACGACCTTCCGCAGCATTTGGACAGTTGACGCACAGGTAAAAACTCGGCCGCTATTTGCGGATCGGCTGCGGCGGATCACTGGGACGGCTCGGTGTGGAGGTTTGCCTTTGACTTGGGCGCGGTGAGTTCAGATGTTGAGTGAATCGCCTCTTGAGATCGCGCCGACCGCCAACGCGCCGGCCATGACGGTGAATCCGATCGCCAGGCCATAGAACGAGCTGCTGGGGCGGTCCTTGCTGGTGGCCAGTGCGCTCTGCGGCGCAGGGCTAGTGCCCACTTATCCCCTGACAAGAACCTCGAGCCCGCAGCGAAGGCGTTCTCGACGCGGTTCAACCGACTGTCTGTCCGCCGTCGACGACGAGTGCGTGGCCGACGGTGAAGGCGGCGTTGTCGGAGCAGAGCCACATCACTGCCGAGGCGATCTCTTCGGGACGGCCCATCCGGCCGACGGGTTCCTGATCGATGACCCGCTCGCGCCCTTCTGGTGTGCCTCCTGAGAAGCGATCCATCATCGGAGTTTCGATGATGCCGGGGCAAATGGCGTTGATGCGCACGTTGGCCGCCGCGTAGTCCAGTGCGGCGCAGCGGGTCAGCCCGATCACCCCGTGCTTGGCGGCGCCGTAGGCTCCACCGCCGGAGAAGCCCTTGACACCCGCCCCCGAGGAGGTGTTGACGATCGCGCCACCGCCTGCGGCCAGGATCAACGGGATTTCGTATTTCATGCAGAGAAACACCCCACGCAGATCGATGTCGAGGACGCGTTGCCATTGGTCCTCGGTGATGTCGGCCAGCGGAGTGGGGGGCTGCTCGATGCCGGCGTTGTTGAATGCGAAGTCCAGGCGACCGAACGCCTCGACCGTCTGCCGAAGGGCGGTCTGCACATCGCCGCTGACGGTGACGTCGCACGCGAGCCCGAGCGCCTGCCCACCAGTACGAACAATCTCCTCGGCGACACCACGGCTGGCCTCAGCTGAGACGTCGGCGATGGCCACCGCGGCGCCACGGTCGGCGAACGCTAGCGCCGTAGCACGTCCGATGCCGCTCCCGGCGCCGGTGATGAACGCGACTTTGCCTGCGAACTCGTCGTTCCGACTGTTATTGGTGGTTACCGGCATAGGTCGAACTCCTGACGTGGGGTCGGTGAATCGTGACTGTGTGGTCCGCGGTTGTGGTGGAACTAGTTACCCGTTTCGCAGGCTGTTCTGGAAGAAGCCGGTCAGCTTGTCGAATGGGATGAGGTTGACGCGGTCGTAGAGATCGACGTGACCTGCGCCGGGGATGATGACCAGTTCCTTGGGCTCGGCGGCGAGGGCGTAGGCGTCCTCGCTGAACTCGAGGGAGTGGGCGTTCTCGCCGGCGATGAACAGCAAGGGTCGTGGCGAGATCGTCTCGATGTCGTTGAAGGGGTAGAAGTTCATGAACTTGACGTTGCTGGTCATCGTCGGGTGCGTGGTGGTGTCGGGGCTGTTACCTCGCGAGGTGCGGTAGAAGTCGTAGAACTCCCGGTCGATGGCGCTGGACTGGTCGGTGAGTTCCTCGGGAGTGCCGCCGGTGTATGCGGTCTCCCCGCCGCCGAATTCGGCGTCGCGCTGGTCGGCTGCTTGCTGCAGGACTTGGCGACGTTGTTCGAGGGTGACGCCGTTGCGCAGGCCATCGCGATTGGCTGCACCCATGTCGTACATGCTGACGGTGGCGACCGACTTGATGCGCGGGTCGATTTTCGCTGCGCTGATCACGAAGCTGCCGCTGCCGCAGATTCCAAGCGCGCCGATGCGTTCCTCGTCCACGAATGACTGGGTGCGCAGGTAATCCACGGCTGCGCTGAAGTCCTCGGCGTAGATATCGGGTGAGACTGCGTTGCGCGGTTGCCCGTCGCTGGCACCCCAAAATGACAGGTCCAGCGACATCGTGACGAAGCCACGCTCCGCCATCTTGGTCGCGTAAAGGTTGGCGCTTTGTTCCTTGACCGCTCCCATCGGATGGCCGACCACGATCGCGGGGTTGGTCGTATTGCGGTCGATGTCCTTGGGCACGAACATGTTCCCGGTGACGTTCATGCCGTACTGGTTCTTGAATGACACGGGTTGCGCATCCACTCGATCGCTGGTGTAAAAGTTCGCCGCCCCGTTGGACATATCTCCTGCGGGCAGGTTCGGCGTCGGACCCGACAGGGCCGGCGTAGTGGTTGCGGCGGTTTCGGAGTTCGACGGTGCGCAGCCGGCGGCCAACAGGCCGACCAAGGCCGCGCCCGCCCCGATCCGGGTCAACAGCGTGCGGCGAGTGCGTTGGGTGGTCATCGAATTGCTCCTTATCCCCGGTGGCGCTGCAAATCAACTGTGGCGTTGCGCCTTTGACTTCGACTGGGTGTGGCGTCCTTGCCGCACCGGCTATCTTCAGGAAACACCTCAGAGGTCGAGCCGGGGAGTTCCTATCGGTAGGTGTACTGGCAGTACACCCGTGCAACCGAGATCGCCCGAGTCAGGCAGGGGCAGCCTGTCGACAGCGCTCGGGCGGGAGCGTTGTTCCCATAGGTGGGCTGGGCGGTGACCACGGTGCCGCCCATCAGATGCCCGGCGAGGTAGGTGACTGCGGCATCGACCCTTTCTGACTACTGATTGACGGAATCGACTGCCTAGCTGTGCTTTTCGATGTATCCGGAAGCGACACACCCCGTCGTGCGGTTCACGCCGCAACCTCCCAACCCTCCGCCGCCGCGCGTATCCGTGCGGCGGTCGCCGCCAGTCGCCGCGCGCGCTGCAGCCTGCCAGCGGCATACGCGTGATCGGAATCCATCTCCAGTCGTGCCGCGTCCAGACGTGCGGCATCGGCACGGGCTCGAGTCAATTGCGCGGCGGTCATGATGGTGTCCTTCGTCTTATTGGAAGTTTCGAGGTGAACTTCGTTGTCTCGACGAAGCTATGGCCGTGCGCATGGGTGTGGCTCGCTTGTGCTCGCAACCCGCGAAACCTCCGATTCTCGGATTCTGCGCATTGTGCTCACCCACGCCGAAAGGGTGCCGTCGGCGGTATCACCCGATCCAGTTACCGCTCATTAGCAACGCAGCATCATGGGCCGTCGGCGCAGGAACAAGTTCCGCGAAGTCACGCGAAACGCGGAGAAACCCACCACCGGGCTTCTCGCCGAAGGATTGACGGCACTCACCGAGGGACTCAGAGGGTGCTTGCTCGACACCGGTGAGGGTGTCGATGTGCTTAGTCAGGAACTGGCGGACGGTCTGCGCCTGGCGCGGGGATTGGACGATGCGCACGATCTCGCGCGCCTTGGCCGGAGCGACCCAATCGACAGGTTGGCGGCAGTGCTAGGCGTCGCCCGGGTCGTCTCACGAGATGCTGGACTGCTGCATCTTCCCGGTCGCGTGGTTGAGCTCTCGGAAGAACCCCGAGAAGTAGACCGAGCCGTCCTTCCGCGTGCACGGCTTCACCCACGCCATCAGGCGCCGTTCGCCAGTTCGAGTAGGACGTCGGCGTGGCAGGCCTGATCGAGCGGACACCAGCACGCGAGGTCGTGGGCCGCCAACTCGAATCGGGCGGCTTCGAGCGGGTGGCCGCCGATTCGGCGCCTCCATTTCTCGTTGGCGACGTAGGCCCGCGCGAGCGCCGGATCGTCGAGGTCGTCAAGAAGTCTCGGATTCCAGATGCCGCGGATGAGGTTGCGATACATCGCGACTGACCGCTCACGCCCGAAGTCCTCAACGGGAAACGGATTGCCCCACTTGCTCGGCCGTGCGACGACGATGGCTCCTTGGGGCTTTCGCCAGTCTTTAGTGCGCCGCAGTTGTACGCGCTCCGGACGCCTCGTGGCGATGGTGACGGCGCGCCCCAACATGGAGTTCATTTAAGCAGCGTAAACCGACATTGTGATGACGGTCTGGTGGCTGTGTCTTTGCCTTTGACGTGCGGTTTTCGGTGGAGCTAAGGGGACTCGAACCCCTGACCCCCACACTGCCAGTGTGCACACCGTGTTCTGGGCCGTTCCGCAGTGTCTACGCAGTGGTGATCTGTGCAGCTAGATGGGCAATTTTCGTGCTTATGCATCCCACGTGTTTCATCGGGTGGTCGCCTGTCTTAGGACACAGCTAGGACACGTCGCATGCGCGTTCGGATCAAAACCCTTCGCCGACTTCGCTTCGGCCACAAGCCCGGAGCTCACCATGTCGGCTGGTTCGATCCCAGTAGGGACGACAAGTTCAGGCGTTATCCGCCTGCATACACACCATTGAAAACATCACTAGGGTCTGCTGCATGGATAGGTGACATCTGAGATGGCTTGCCCCGCAAGGGCAGGCTGGAAGGATGTCATTGTGCCCAGGCCCTATCCCCGCGAGTTCCGTGATGACGTCGTGCGGATCGCCCGTAACCGCGACGACGGGGTGACGCTCGAGCAGATCGCCACCGATTTCGGGGTCCATCCGGTGACCCTGTCGAAGTGGATGCGCCAGGCTGATGTCGACGACGGCGCCAAGCCCGGCGCTAGCACCGGTGAGTCCGCGGAACTGCGGGAGCTGCGCCGCCGGAACCGGTTGTTAGAGCAGGAGAACGAGGTGCTGCGCCCACGAGTACCTCGGGGCTGGGCCAGCTCCGTCAGGACAACCCTGCCGGCGAGCCGCCGGGCAGGCGCTGCGAAACCGTCATGCAGCAGTGGGATCCCGAGGCCCAGCTCGTCGGCGCCATGATGCACCTGCCCGCCGCCCAAGCCGCACCGCTGCTGAATGTGGTGCCCGACAGCGCGATCTGGCGACCGGACAATCGGTGGGCGATGGAACTCATCCGACACCTCGTCGCACAGCGCCGATCCCGACCCGGTGACGGTGCTGCACACCGCCCGTCAGCGCGGACCTGCCGACAGGCAGTCTCACCGACGCGTCACCGCTTGGCGGCACCACCGGTTCGCCGTGCACCTCGCCGATCTGTACGCCCAGACGGTCGCACCAGCGTCGGCTGGACAGTATGCCCGCGAAGTACTCGAGGATGCGTTTCGACGAGCGGCCGGATGTCACGGGACACGCTTGACTCAATTGGCTGAAAGCGGCGCGGACCGAGAGGAACTCGCCAACGAGGTGGCGAGGATGCGCACCGAGTTGGCCGGGCTGTGGCGCCGCGGTCAAGCCGCCCGACGATCACACCACATCGGTGACGCTGAGTTGGCCGTGTCGCGCGTCGGCTCGGACGCGACGATGCGACACTCGGCTACGTGAGCACGCTGAGCCGCGACGGCCCCATCGCGGCGCGCGCCGTCGTGGCGGCAGCGTGTGGCCTCGCCGTGGCGATCGGCGTCGGCGTATCGGTGCAGTGGAACTATGCGCCAGCGTGCGGCTGGATCACCGCTGCAGCCGTGTTCCTCATCTGGACATGGGCGGTGATCGCGAAAATGAGCCCGGCACGCACGGGATCTCACGCCACCCGCGAAGACCCGACCCGGGTGGCCACCGACATCTTCATTCTGAGCGCCAGCGTGGCGAGCCTGCTCGGGGTCGCCTGCCTCTTCGCCGCGGGCCAGTCACATGGAGTGCAAGCCGATATCGCCGCCGTGGTCGGTGTCGGCAGCGTCGGGGCGGCGTGGCTAGTGGTGCACACGATTTTCACCCTGCGCTATGCGCTGCTGTACTACGCCGATTCAGCGGGTGGCATCGATTTCAATCAATCCGAAGCGCCGGCGTACGCCGACTTCGCCTATCTAGCCTTCACGATCGGCATGACCTATCAGGTGTCAGACACCGATCTCAAAACCAGCCCGATTCGGGTGACGGCCTTACGCCACGGTCTGCTGTCGTTCCTCCTCGGGGCCGTCATTCTCGGCGCAGCCGTGAACTTGGTCGCCGGCCTAGCCCACTGAGTGGGCTCCCACGGCGCCGCTGCGCGGCGCCGGATCCGTAGCCCCTCACCAAGATTGCCGTCAGCGCCGGCCCAGCCTGACCGGCGGGACCCCGACCGCGTCAACCCACGCCGCTGAATCGCGCTCGCCCGTGCTCCGCCGCGCTGCGCCCGGCTACGGCGACATTTCGCCCATCCCGTGCTCGCTGCCGCCCGCGGGGCGAAATTCGCCTCCAGCACGGCGGCTCCACGGGGTTGACCCGGAACCCCGCCGGTCCGTCCGCGCGCTGCCAACCGGCACCTCACACATCTCAAACAGAAGGTGACACACCATGTCTCAAACACTTCATGCCATCCCAGCTGCCACCGTCACCCACACGACCGCCGTCATCCACGTTGACGTCACCTCAGACATCGCGGTGTACCACGCCCGCGCCACCGACGCCCGCATCAGCCTCACGTTCGAAACGACGCTCATGTCGCTGTACTCCGCCGACGCGACCCAAGGACTGCTCGAAGCGTTCGCCACCGCCCGGGGTGCGATGGCCCGGGTGCCCCGCCTGATCGCCGCCCCGGCCACCCCGCCCTACGCGCCGTTCGCCCGCACCACACTGTCCATCGTGTCGGGCGAGCAGCTGTCGTCACGGTTGTCGTCAGAAGTGTCGTCAATTCAGTGCGGATTTCAAGTTCACTGCGCAGCTCTGCATCGTCGCCCATTTGGCGCTCGGCGTCATCGCTTCATCTTCGCGCGTACGTACGCCGCATCACGCGCCTACCTGCTTGGCGGCGGCCTCGCCTACGTCGCGCGCTGGGGTATACGGGTTGCCGATGGACCAGGGCAGCGCGCTGAACAACGCCGACAACTGGCTGCAATTCGGGCTGGGCGGGGGCATGCTGCTATTGGGTTTGACGCTTGCGGGCCAGCACGACCCGACGAAAAGACCCAAGCGCCGCACGAAGGTTCGCACCTAGGCGATGGAAAGCGCGATGCCGCGTGTAACACGCTGGGCTGACCGGCCCGAAACCCCCGCCTCTCCGCAGACGCAGGGATGTTCAGAACACTGCTGCTGGTCGGGTTCGTGCTCAAGTATTAGTGGTTTATCGCGCTCGTGATGGGCGCTGTTGCGACGTGCAAATACGCGCCGGAATGCGAGCGCGCCACCAAGCCGCGGAGGCCGCGCAACGGAGCAAGTTCGCTGCGATTGCCGGCGCGGGCCGACCAACAGCACGAATGGGTGCTAACCGGTGACCCGCGAGGCACCTACGGAACCACGTTCGCGGGGCCAAGGGACATTTGGTCTGGAACCCATTCGCGCGTAGCGTCGCGGTCGGAAGGGCAGTGCGCCCGACACGGGAAATCGCCGATATTTGATGCCGCTTGTGGAGTAGTGGCTGCGCCCGACCCCTCGTTTGATAGCGGTGTGCAACGGTTCCCTTCCGAAAGCGTGGTGTCGTGATTAACCAGTTGGAGCAGTTGGCTCGCGACGTGCAGGGGTTTGCGACGGAGGTACGGAGGATGGGCTACTCGTCTGTGGCTAACGGGCATGAGAACGAATTTCTGGAATTATCGGACCGCATGTCTCGGTGCGCCGACGCCGTAGATCGGCCCCGGTAAACCGAGGCAGCGCCAACCCGGCCGCGCGCGTTCTATGGTGGCGATTCCCTGTCACTTGGAAGGCCCTTCTGCATGGGGTGGCGGGCCGACTCACGAGCCGACTTCCGTTTTAGGGCGACGAGTTACGGGCATCAGTGTCTCCTAGGTGAGTGCGTTAGCCGGCTAGCGCATTTGCCCAGGCCTCACCAGTTCAGACCCACGTGCTGGTTGAGGCCGCCGAGCAAGCCGGGGCCGCCATGCATCACACGGTGGCCTGGTTCCAAACTTGTTCTAGATCGAGCGGGCAATGTATATCCCTGCAAATTGCATCAGCGGGAGCGCGTTCAATTCAGCGCAAACGCTTCGGAGGCGGAGAGCAATGTCGACCAATGGTGAACGTCCCGACCCGCTAAGCAGGCTGCAGACCGTCTCCGAAGCGATCGAGTCGCTCGGTGCTATCTTCGCTGCCGAGGAGCCACTCGACGACGTGCTATTACGGGTAGCCGACACCGCCGCCAGAGCAGTCCCGGGAGCCGACGCAGTATCGATAACGGTCTTGAGTGATCCTGAACCGCGCACCGCTGCGTGTACCGACGACCTGATGCTGGGTCTAGATCGCGAGCAATACACCGCCGGTCGTGGCCCCTGTCTGGAGGCGGCCCAAACACGTCAAGCGGTGCGCGTCAGCACCGACGTGGAACAGCAGCGGTGGCCGGAGTTCGTGGCCGCAGCTCGGCAACAAGGTGTATTGGCCAGCTTGTCGTCGCCGCTGATCGTTGCGCCAGCCCATGACGAGGACGAAGGCGAACTTGTCGGTTCCCTCAACATCTATAGCCGCAGCACCGCAGCGTTTGACCCCTTCGACGACCTGCTCGTGCGGCTTTACACCGTCACAGCCAGTCAAGCCATCACCAACGCGCGGCGCTGGCAAAGCTCACGAGAAACCGTCACCCAACTTGAGGCAGCACTGAACTCGCGCAGCGTCATCGACCAAGCGAAGGGAGCGGTACGGACTCGCACGGGCTGCACTGCTGACGAGGCATTCGCCACCCTGGTCGACTTATCCCAACGGAAAAACATCAAACTGCGCGATGTTGCCCAACAGCTTCTCGACAAATATCCCGAACGCTGACAGCATCACCTAGCTGTGGCCGTTCGGGCAGTGTATCGGTGGTTTCGTGACCCAACGCCCTTCACGCGTCTGGGCGCGGACGTCACCGATTACGGGTCGACGGTAGTCCAGTCGCGTGAAGGACAGCGAACAGCCCCCGTCACAGGTTCGCCAAGCCGTGACGGGGGGGCCGTTTGCGAGAGGCGGTTCGCTAGGCCCGAGGAGCATTCGGGGCGCGGTAACCGGCGTCGGGGTTTTCCTTGCGCCGTTTCAGCCCGAGCAGCCCTCCCAGACCGAGAAGACCTGCGAGGCCCCACAGGCCGGTCTTGTCGCTGTCCTTTTGTTGGTTGCCGTAGGTGTCGTCCGCCAAGATCGTCGTGGTCGACGCCGGGGTCGGCGCGATCGGTGCCGTGGCGTTGGCGACGCCAGCCCCGCCGAACATGAGGGTGGCAGCAGTCAAAGTGATGCCCAAGGTCTTACGCATGTGTGTTCCTGTTCACTGGTCGGTCGCAAGCGGACTAGCGGCTCGCTAGCTTCGCCGTCGGGACATCTTCGACCCGCCGAGTGCTGATACCCGGGCATCCCACGGCAAAACATGCATCCAGCAGAAGGCATTCACAAGACACCACCACCGCACGCACACTCTGGTTCAGATGTTCCGCAACCCATTCCGGCAGCCACGTCACCCCCGGCCCCGTCGTGTACCAATCCACATGCAACCGACCATCGCCACATCGCTGCAGATTTGCCAGTTCCTGTACGACAAACTTATTAGCGTCCGTATTAGTTCTACCAAACTGAATACTGAGCTTCCTCTGCCTGTTAATTTGATGCGCACGGTCGGTGGCGAAAAAGAGTAACGGAGAAAATTCCATGCAATTATCGTTTATAGGCGCATCCAAAATGTTCGCCGCCGCCACGGCGATCGGCGCGGTGGGAATCATCGCCGTCCCAGGCCCTGCGGCGCAGGCTGACCCCACCTCCTGCACGCTAGACTCGCCCGTTCTGACTCTCGACCTTAGCGACGGCTCGGTGTACACCGTCGATTGGTCCAGCACACATCCCACGGGGGGAACCAAATCCGTCTATGAAGGCGGAAAGGTCAAGTTCGGCGGCGCCACCGGCGCTGGAGTGATACCTGCAAACCCCTATCCAAATATTGATTTCACTATCAACTGGGGTGATGTCACGAACCACATCACGGGCCAAATCGACCCAATGGCAGGGTTTGCGTATGGCCAAGTCGCGAAAGGCGGTAACATCGGTGGCGGAACTTGGAGCGCCCAGCATGAGCATTGGACCTGCCCCACGAGTCAAGGTCCGGCGGCAGCGCAACAGACGGCAACAGTGAACGCCGATACGGATCTGTACGACAAACCGAGCGACCAAGGTGGACACAAGATCGGCGTACTGAACAACGGCCAGGTAGTAAAGGTGGCCAGCGCGTGCTCCCCAGACGCTTGGTGCACACTAACCGACCCCAAGGGCGCGGTCTGGGGAAGAGACGTGACCAACAACTGACCAAAGGCCAATGCAGCCGCCCCGCCATTCTGCGTAGGTAGCGGGCCGATCCATGGTCAGGGTTTTGCCTTCTCCCCGCCTGGTGGCGGTCGACATGACCGGGTCCGGTCACGCTCAGTCCCGACCAATCTTTCGATGCCCGCCGCTACGGTCATCGCTTATGAGCAACGCAGCGCCCTGGGCGTCAACCCGCAGGCAGCAAGTTCCGTGAGGTCGCGAGGACAACTGAAAACCCGTCGACCAAACTTCTCGCCGACGGACTGACCGCACTCACCGAAGCCCTCAGAGAGCAAGACGACAGGCTGGGGAAGATTGAGCAGCAGGTGGCGACCAATTGCCGACGGTGGCGGACTTGTACTTTCGAGTTATTGGTGTAGCGGCCGGAAAGGCCAAGTCAGACTGCCAACTGGGCTCAGGTGCTCTAGAAGTGTGGATTCTTCATGGCGGATGGCGCTGACGGCGCCCTGATACATCCTGAGGGAGTCAATCTCCGGAGGATGCATCGGGTAGTGCGGCACGTCAGAGGAGGTGGGTCCGCGCCCTGGGTCGTCGGGGTTTGACGGTCGCGCGGCGACGGGTGCGGCGACGGCGAGACCGACGCAGACTGTGGCCGCGATGGCGACGACTAGAGACCGAATCATTTTGCGAACCCCAATTGATGACCGTCGAACTTATTACCGTTCCTGCACTCCACAGGGATCCTACGGCGTTCTAGCGGATACCGTTGCGGTTTGCTGAAACACCGCCCGAATATCCCCGGCAGGAACCACCGTCGAACGCCGACTAGCTCACGGAGGCGCGAAAAAACCACCCAACACCATTCCGCCTCCGCGGATGCGGTGTCTCCTGCTTCGCTACTGAGACGACCACCCGCCCAAGCACTGGAACCCAGTTCCGCCTGGTGATCTCGTCGCGGCGGTCGCACACTGGAACTGATGGTGACTGATGCAGTGGTCGTCGAGCAGGCCAAAGGATTCCTCCGCGCGATTCTGGATATTTCCATCGCGGAAGCATCTGACTTGCTGCGCCGTTACGCCCGGGCCCACGATGACCAACTGACCAGGGTGTCGCAGCAGCTTGTCACCGAACCCAACAGCCGCCCCGCGATCTTGGCGACCATGAGGCAGATGT
>NZ_JAVHWK010000211.1:0-12340 GCF_032159775.1 Mycobacterium sp. | reverse complement strand
TCTGCTTGAATGCCCCCGACCACCGCTTGGCCCCGACGCTGACCCCGCAGAGATTCACCACGGCGTCGACGCCGCGCACGGTGTCCGGGTCGAACTCGCCCGTGTCGGGATTCCAGTACACCTCGTCGGCGCTCGACGGTGCCCGGCGGACGATCCGCATGACGCGGTGATCCGCCGCGCGCAGTGCAGACGTCAAGGCAGAGCCGATCAGTCCAGACGAACCCGCGATCGCTATCACGGAATTGGGCACAGCGGCGTCTTTACAGGCCCAGGTCGGCTTCGAACGCCGCCTCTTCGAGGCGCCGCTTGATGGTGGTCAGGAACCGTCCCGCGTCCGCACCGTCGACCAGCCGGTGATCGTAGGTCAACGGCAGGTAGCACACCGACCGCACGCCGATCGATTCGTTGCCGTTGTCGTCGACCACTACGCGCGGCCGCTTGACGATCGCGCCGGTACCGAGCATCGCCGCCTGCGGCGGCACCAGGATCGGTGTGTCGAACAACGCGCCCTGACTGCCGATGTTGGTGATGGTGAAGGTGCCACCGGACAGTTCGTCGGGCTTGAGATTGCCTGACCGGGCACGCGCCGCGATGTCGGCGATCGCCCGGGCCAGGCCGGCCAGGGACAGGTCGCCCGCGTTGTGCACGACGGGGGAGAGCAGACCCTGATCGGTGTCGACCGCGAAGCCGAGGTGCTCGGCGTCGTAGTAGGTGATCTCCTTGGTGTCCTCGTTGTAGCTGGCGTTGACGTTCGGGTGCGCCTTGAGCGCGTCGACGACGGCCACCGCGAAGAACGGCAGGTACGTCAGGTTCACGCCCTCACGCTCAGCGAAGCTAGCCTTGGCGCGCGTCCGCAGCGACACGATCTTCGTCATGTCGACTTCGTGGGTCTGAGTCAATTGCGCTGTGGCTTGCAAAGATTCGCGGGTTTTCTTCGCGGTGATCTGCCTGATGCGGTTGGCCTTCTGCGTGGTGCCGCGCAGATGTGCCAGTGCAGAGGCCGGTTCCGCCTTCGCGGCGGGTGCCGGTGCCTCCTTGGCCGCCGGCGCCTCCTTTGCGGGTGCCTTCTTGGCCTCGGCCGCGGCAAGCACGTCCTGCTTCCGGATGCGCCCGCCGACGCCGCTGCCCTTCACCGCCCCAAGGTCGATGTCGTTCTCGCTGGCCAGTTTTCGCACCAGCGGGGTGACGTACGGCGCGCCGTCACCCGATGGCTCGGAATCGGCCTGCGGCTTAGGCTTCGGCTCAGGTTTGGCCTCGGGCTTGGCTTCTTCCTTCGGTTCGGGCTTCGCCTCTTCCTCGGGTTCCGGTTCGGGTTCTGGCTCCGGCTCGGGTTCTGGCTCGGGCTTGGCTTCTGGCTCGGGCTTGGCTTCTTCCTTGGCTTCTGGCTCGGGTTCGGGTTTTTCGGCGGCCGCCGCCCCGGCGTCGCCGATCTTGGCCAGCTCGCCACCGACGGCGACGGTGTCATCCTCCTCGGCGGTGATGCTGATCAGCGTTCCCGCCACCGGTGACGGGATCTCGGTGTCGACCTTGTCGGTGGACACCTCCACCAGCGGGTCGTCGACCTCGACACTGTCGCCGACCTTCTTCAGCCAGCGCGTCACGGTGCCCTCGGTGACTGACTCGCCGAGCTCGGGCATCAGCACCGGGGTCGCGTCGCCCCCACCAGACGAGGCGGCCGGCTTCTCGGGCTCCGGTTCGGGCTTCTCCTCGGCCTCGGGCTCCTCTTGCTCCTCGGCGACGGGCGTGGATTCCGCGGCCGGCTCCTCTGCTGGCTTCTCCTCTTCGGGTTCTTCTGCGGGTTCCTCGGACTTGGGTTCCTCGCCGCCTCCGCTGTCCTCTCCCTCGTCGCCGATCACGGCCAGCTCGCCGCCGACCTCGACGGTGTCGTCCTCCTGGGCGACGATCTTCTTCAGCACGCCAGCCGCGGGGGACGGGATCTCGGTGTCGACCTTGTCGGTGGAGACCTCGAGCAACGGTTCGTCCAGCTCCACCGTGTCGCCCTCTTGCTTGAGCCACCGGGTGACGGTCCCCTCGGTGACGCTCTCGCCGAGTGCCGGCATCTGGACGGAAGTTGCCATGTCTGTTGACTCCCTCGAACGGTTGGTCGTCACGGGTCGAATGCCAGTTCCCATCCTGTCATGTCGAGCCCGTGCGCTCGCCCCAGACCTGCACACCTTTTGCTCTGGCACTATCGATAGAGGCGGAGCGTGGCAGCTCCGAAAGGAGTACGGCCCAGTTGGGACTGTTAGGCAGGTTTCGGCGCGGCGGGTCTCGGCGCGGCAGCGGCGGCAATGACCCCGCCGCCGACCTGGCATACATGCGGCAGTGGGTCGCCCAGCACGCGGGTGTCGAGGCATTCGTGGAGCCGAAGACCACGGTCACCGAGCTCACCGTCGTGCTGGTAGCCGGTGACGGCGAATGGACACGGCGTCGCGCAGGCGGCGATGCCGGGGCCAGGCGGCTGAGCGAGCGTCTGCAGATCCCGGTGTACGACGTGCAGAAGGTCGGCTATCCGCAACGCATGCGCGACCACGATGCCCGCCGCCGCATCGAGCGGGAACGCGCCGCTCGGCGGGAGCTGGAGGACCGTTAGGGTCTCGACCATGGGGGACACGATCACCGAGCGGTTCGTCGACAGTGTGGATGGTGTTCGCATCGCCACATACGAGCAGGGCAACCCCGACGGGCCGACGCTGGTGATGGCGCACGGCTGGCCCGATTCGCACGTGTTGTGGGACGGCGTCGTCTCGCGGCTGTCCGACCGGTTCCGGATAATTCGATACGACAGCCGTGGTGTGGGCAGTTCATCTGTCCCCAAACCGGTTTCGGCATACACGATCTCCAAGCTGGCCGACGACCTCGGCGCGGTGATCGCCGCAGCGGGCCCAGGGATAGCCGTCCATTTGCTGGGCCACGACTGGGGGTCGGTAGCCGCCTGGGAGTACCTCAGCCGGCCGGGTGCCGACGACCGGGTGGCGTCCTTCACCTCGGCGTCCGGGCCGGGCGTCGCCCACTACGGCGGCTACATCTTCGAGAGCCTTAGGCGTCCCTACCGGCCGGTGCGCTTCGCCCGCGCGATCGACCGGATCCTGCGGCTCACGTACTGGTACCCGTTCGCGGCCCCCGTCGTCGCGCCCGCGGTCTTCAAGGGACTGATGCGGCGCAGCGCCAACGGACTGCTGACCGACGGCGTGCCCGCCGAACAGCGCTACCGCAGTGAGACCGCCGCCGCCGACCTCGTCAACTCACTGAAAATCTATCGCTCGCTGGCCGTCTCACCGCCGACGAAGTTCCCCGCCGACCGCTACGTCGGCGTGCCCGTGCAGTTGATCGTGGCCGCCGAGGACCCGGTGGTGCGCCCGCACGGCTTCGACGACCTGTCCCGCTGGGTACCGCGACTGTGGCGACGCGACATCAACGCGGGTCACTGGTCGCCGATGTCTCATCCACAGGTGCTGGCGGCGAGTGTCGCCGAACTTGTCGACTTTCTCGAGGGCAAGCCGGCCACCCGGGCGTTGTCACGCGCACAGGTCGGCCGCAAACGCGACGACTTCGGCGACACGTTGGTGTCGGTCACCGGCGCGGGCAGCGGCATTGGACGGGAGACTGCGCTGGCCTTCGCGCGGTCGGGCGCCGAACTCATCGTCAGCGACGTCGACGAGGCGACCGTCAAGGAAACCGCCGCCCTGATCGTCGATAGGGGCGGTGTCGCGCACCCGTATGTCGTCGATGTGGCCGACGCCGAAGCGGTGGAAAGGTTCGCCGACGAGGTGTGCGCCGAGCACGGCGTGCCCGACATCGTGGTCAACAACGCGGGCATCGGTCAGGCGGGGGAGTTCCTGAACACCCCTGCCGAGCAGTGGGAGCGGGTGCTGGACGTCAACCTCGGTGGTGTCGTCAACGGCTGCAGGGCATTCGGGAAGCGTCTCGTCGAGCGCGGCACAGGCGGCCACATCGTCAACGTCGCTTCGATGGCGTCGTACTCGCCGTCGAAATCTCTGAATGCCTACTGCACATCGAAGGCCGCCGTCTACATGTTCTCCGACTGTCTGCGTGCGGAGCTCGACGCCGCGGGTATCGGACTCACCACCGTGTGCCCGGGCACCATCGATACCAACATCGTGCACACCACCCGCTTCGACGCCCCTGGCCGCTCGGATGAAAGCATCGAGAGCCGTCGCGAGCTTCTCGAGAAGCAGTTCAGGCGGCGACGTTTCGGACCGGACAAGGCGGCGAAGGCCATTGTTTCGGCTGTCAAGAAGAACAAGCCGATCCGGCCCATCACCCCGGAGGCCTATCTGCTCTACGGCACGTCTCGGGCGCTGCCGCAGGCGATGCGCAATGCGGCCCGCGTCAGGCTGGTGTAGCTCTAACCGTTTCGAGCGACGTCCTCGAGCACCGCGAACATTGTCCGAGTCGGCACCCCGGTTCCGCCCTTGCCGGTGTAGCCCCACGGGCCGCCGGTGTTGTACGCCGGGGCCGCGACATCGATGTGTGCCCACGCCACGCCGTCGGCGACGAACTCGCGAAGGTAGGTGCCGGCGACCAGCATGCCCGCGTACCGCGAGCCGCTGACGTTGGCCAGGTCTGCCACCGTCGACTTGAGGTCGTCCTTGAGTTCATCGGGAAGTGGCATGGGCCAAGCGTTTTCGCCGACCTCCTGGGACAGCGCGGCGACCCGGTCGCGGAATTCGTCGGAGCCCATCACCCCAGGCGTGCGGGCGCCGAGCGCGACGGTTTGCGCACCGGTCAGCGTCGATGTCTCGATGAGGTAGTCGGGGTCGTCCTCGCAGGCCCGTACGATCGCGTCGGCGAGAATCAAGCGTCCCTCGGCGTCGGTGTTGAGCACCTCGACGGTGATTCCACCGTATTGGGTGAGCACGTCGCCCGGCCGCTGGGCAGTCGCCGACGGCATGTTCTCGGCCATCGGCACGGTGGCGATCACGTCGATGGGCAGCTTCTGCTTGGCCGCGAGCACCACCGTCGCGATGACGGCAGCCGCACCGCCCATGTCGGACGTCATGTGGTGCATGTTGGCGGCCGGCTTGATGGAGATGCCGCCGGTGTCGAACGTGATGCCCTTGCCGACAAGGGCGACCCTCTTGCCTTTTCGCTTCGCTCCCCGGTGCGCCAGGCGGACCAGTCGCGGCGGGCGCGACGAACCCTTTCCGACGCCGATCACGCCGCCGTACCCCGCCTTGGCCAGTGCCTTGTCGTCGAGAACCTCGACTTCGAGTCCGGCGTCCTCACCCAAAGCCTTTGCGCGCTTGGCGAACTCGTCGGGAAAGAGGTGCGATGGGGGGGTGTTGACCAGATCGCGGGCGGTGGCGACGGCGGTCGCGATGTCGGTGGCGCGCTCGGCTTGCGCCTTGGTCTTGCCCTTCGTGTCCGCCACCAGCGCGGTGATGTCGCGCAGGCCCTTGTCTTTCGGGGCGGTCTTGTCACTGCGGAAATTGCTGAACCGGTAGGCGCCGAGGATCAATCCCTCGACGGCGGCCTCGAGGTCGATATCCGACAGTGTGGTGATCACCGCCTCGGTGCCGTTCAGTGACCGGGCGGCGACCCCGGCGGCACGCCGGATCAGGTCGGACGGCCACGCGTCGCGCGGCTTGCCGAGACCGATCGCGAGCACACTGCCAACGGGAAGGGACGGCGCGACCACCCGTGTCACCTGGTCCGTGCCGCCCTTGGCGCCCAGCGACTCGAGGGCGACCTCGATCTCGCCGATGGCCTGGTCATCGAGGAACGGGTTCGCGACGACGGTCGCTGTGCCGTCGTCGTCGCCTCCGCCGACCACGGGCACGATCAGCACCGTTTTGTCGGCCTTGCGCTTGGGCAACGACGAGCTGACGGCGACGGTGGGGGCCTGATATCCAGTATTTGCAGGGCTCACGACCGTTGAGCCTATCGGTCAGCGAGACACGTGCAGGTCATAGGCCGTGACCGGGTCGTCGAAACCCTTGAGGGTCAAAGGTTCCTGTGCAACTGCGGGCCAGTCGGCCAGCTCGTCGCGGACGGCCGACGTGGCAAGGATCTGTCCGGGCTCGGCAGCGGCGACGAGCCGGGCGGCCAGGTTGACCGAGTTGCCGAAGTAGTCGCCGCCGACGGCCAGCACCGTGCCGTAGTCGAGACCGGCGCGGACCTGCATCTGCGCCTCTCGGGCCTTCGGGTGATCGACGAGATCCACGGCCGCCTTGGCCAGTCGTTCGGGCGTCGAGCTGACCCACATGACCTCGTCGCCGATGAACTTCACCACTCGACCGCCGTCGGCGTGCACCACATCGGTGACGGTGGCACTGAATTCACTCAGCAAGCCCGACAACTCCGCTGGTGTGAGCTGCTGGGTCAAAGCCGTGAAGCCCGACAGGTCGGCGAAACCGATGCCGCACACCACAGTTTCCGACGCATCGCGGAGAACGCCCTCGAAATGGGTCCTGGCGCTGATCAGGTGATGGCGGTGAACGGCATCGATCAGTGCTCCGATGCGGGGAATGAACTCCGCCACCTGTCGGTATGCCTGCGCGGTGATGAGTTCGTCATGACTGTGGGTCATCTGAAGGTCGGGCGAGCGGGCACGGACAACGGCCGACTCGGCTTCGGCAAGGCGTGCCATGGTGGCGCCGAGGACCCGCAGAAAACCGAACGCGCCGTCGTCGGTCATCAGGTTCTTCATCGCCACCCAGGTCGCGAGGCCGTCGACATCGGCCTGGCTCAGGGCGACCTCGTCGGGGCCTGCGACGGTGAGGCCGAGCACGGCCCATGCGGTTGCGATGTCGTCCAGAGGCACACCAAGCACGTCGGCGGCCGTCCGCAGGCTGTGGATCGGGCGGCCGGACCGCTGCAGAGCATCACCGGCAAGACCGAAAAGGCGGCCGCGGCGCTCAGCCTCGATCATTTCCTCTGGCGTGAAGCCCAACGTGTCCAGGTATTCGATCAGCGCGGCACGCTCGTGTGCGTTGGCGATGCCTGCGGCCTCCAGCGCCTCGAGATCGACCACCCACCGGAGTCTGCCAGTAGCGTTGCCGCGATTAGGGTTGAATCCCGTGAGCGAAATCCAGCACGGCCCGCTAGAGGAACGGCACCGTCAGCTCGGCGCCAGTTTCGCCGAGTTCTCCGGCTGGCTGATGCCGGTCGCGTATGCGGGCACCGTGGGCGAGCACACCGCCACGCGTACCGCTGTCGGTCTGTTCGACGTCAGCCACCTCGGCAAGGCGTCGGTCCGCGGTTCCGGTGCGGCCGAGTACGTCAACTCGACGCTGACCAACGACCTCGGCCGGATCGGCCCCGGCAAGGCGCAATACACGTTGTGCTGCACCGAATCCGGCGGTGTCATCGACGATCTGATCGCCTACTACGTTTCGGATGACGAAGTGTTTCTGGTCCCCAACGCCGCCAACACCGCGGCCGTCGTCGCCGCGCTGGGCGACAAGGCGCCAAGCGGGCTGACCATCACCGACGAGCACCGGTCGCGCGCGGTCCTCGCCGTACAGGGACCCAAATCGGCAGATGTTGTCGGATCGCTCGGGCTGCCGACCGATATGGACTACATGGGTTACGCCGACGCCGACTTCAACGGCGCCGAGGTGCGGGTGTGCCGGACCGGATACACCGGTGAGCACGGGTACGAGCTGCTGCCGGCCTGGGACGACGCTCCTGTGGTGTTCGATGCGCTCGTCGATGCCGTGTCCGGCGCCGGCGGCCAACTGGCCGGCCTCGGCGCCCGCGACACGCTGCGCACCGAGATGGGCTACCCACTGCACGGCCATGAACTGTCGCTGGACATCTCGCCATTGCAGGCGCGGTGCGGCTGGGCCATCGGCTGGCGCAAGGATGCGTTCTGGGGCCGCGAAGCTCTGCTGGCCGAGAAGGAGGCGGGGCCCAAGCGGCTGCTGCGCGGCCTTCGCGCGGCGGGCAGGGGCGTGCTGCGGCCCGACATGACGGTGCTCGACGGTTCCACTCCGATCGGGGTGACGACATCGGGAACCTTCTCTCCGAGCTTGAAAGTCGGCATCGCGCTCGCCTTGCTCGACACCGACCGCGACATCGCCGACGGGCAGCGAGTCTCGGTGGACGTACGCGGTCGCGCCGTCGAGTGTGACGTCGTGAAACCGCCCTTTGTGGAGGCAAAAACCCGGTAGCGCCCGGATATACAATCGGCGCATGACCGAGCACCTCGAGTTCACCGTCGATCGCAATGCGAATCCGGCGAGCGACGAGGTACGTGCGGCAATTCTGGCGAATCCGGGATTCGGCCGCCATCACACCGACCACATGGTGTCGATCGACTACATCGACGGCAAGGGCTGGCACAACGCGCGGGTCATGCCGTACGGCCCCATCGAGCTCGACCCCTCGGCGATCGTTCTGCACTATGCGCAAGAAGTGTTCGAGGGGCTGAAGGCCTACCGCTGGGCCGACGGTTCGATCGTGTCGTTCCGCCCCGAAGCCAATGCCGCACGGCTACGCACGTCGGCGTGCAGGCTGGCCATCCCCGAGCTGCCCGACGAGGTCTTCATCGAGTCGCTGCGCCAGCTCATCGCTGTCGACGGCGAATGGGTGCCTCCGGCGGGCGGCGAGGAATCGTTGTATCTGCGGCCCTACATCTTCGCCACCGAGCCAGGATTGGGGGTGCGGCCGGCGTCCGAGTACCGCTACATGGTGATCGCGTCACCGGCGGGCGCGTACTTCCCGCGTGGCATCAAACCCGTCAGCGTGTGGCTGTCACACGAATACGTGCGTGCCTCACCGGGCGGCACCGGTGCCGCGAAGTTCGGCGGCAACTACGCGGCATCGCTTCTGGCGCAGGCCGAAGCCGCCGACAACGGTTGCGATCAGGTCGTGTGGCTGGACGCCATCGAACGCCGCTATGTCGAAGAGATGGGCGGCATGAACCTGTTCTTCGTGTTCGGCAGCGGCGGTTCGGCCCGCCTTGTCACACCGGAGCTCAGCGGCTCGTTGCTGCCCGGTATCACGCGGGATTCGTTGCTGCAGTTGGCAAATGACGCGGGATTCGCCGTCGAGGAGCGCAAGATCGACGTCGACGAGTGGCAGAAGAAGGCGGCGGCGGGCGAGATCACCGAGGTCTTCGCATGCGGGACCGCCGCGGTGATCACCCCCGTGTCGCACGTGAAGTACGGCGACGGTGAATTCACCATCGCCGACGGCGAACCGGGCGAGATCACGATGGCCCTGCGCGACACGCTGACCGGTATCCAGCGAGGCACGTTCGCCGATACCCACGGCTGGATGGCACGGCTGAGCTAGCTTTTGACTAGCCGATCGCCAGGCCGACGGCGGCAACCGTCGTCGTCACCTCGATCGCGGCGCCGAGTACGTCGCCGGTGATTCCGCCGAAGCGACGCACACAGTGCACCACCAGCACTGCGCTGCAGCCGAGGGCGACCAGCACGACCAGCGGGCCCTGCCACGGTCGAGGCCCGGCCAGCACCGCCGCCCCTGCGACCGCGACGGCCCACGCCGCTATCGCCGCAACCGGTTGGCTGCCCGCGACCATCGCGCCCAGCGTGCTGCCGTCGGCCGCAGGCACCGATCGGCGGCAGGCCGCGACGGCGGCGACCCGGCCCGCCGTCACCGCGGCGATCACCGCGATCGCGCTCAGTTCGGCGAAGGCCAGCCCCTGCACAATGATCACGACGACAATCGCGGCCACACCGAACGGGCCTGTTCCGCCGTCCCGCATCACCTGCAGCGCCCGCTCCGGCGGGCCGTAGCAGCCGAGGCCGTCGACGGTGTCGGCCAGCCCGTCGATGTGCAGGCCCCGGGTCGCGATCAGCAGCGCCGTCACCGCAAGCACGCCGGCCAGCGGGTTGGCCGGCCCGAACGCCTGCGACGCCGTCCACACCACCGCGGCGGCCAACGCGCCCAGCGCCACGCCGACCACCGGCAGAGCCGTCAGCACGCCCCGCCCGACCCCGGACCCCGCGCGTAGCGGCAGAACCGTTCCGAACGCGAACGCCCCTGTGACCGAACGGATCACGACGAGACGCTGGCCTCATCGAAGGTAGCCATCGACCGCAATGTGGCGATCGCAGCGCGGACGACCGTCAGTGCCACCGCTGCGCCGGTGCCTTCGCCGAGACGCATCGACAGATCGACGATCGGTTCGAGTTCGAGCTTCTCAAGGGCCAGCGTGTGCGCGGGTTCGGTGGAACGATGACCTGCGCGCCACCAATCGCGTGCGCCCGGCGCGAGCACGTCGGCGATCATCGCGGCGGACGTCACCACCACGCCGTCGAGCAGCACCGGCGTCCGGCGGACGGCGGCCTGAGCACAGAACCCCGCCATCGCGGCCAGATCCGCGCCGCCGCACACCCGTAGCAGCCCGAGCGGATCGGCCGTCAGCCCGCGGCCGCGGTAGAGCGAGTCGCGAACGGCCGCCACCTTGCGCGACCATCCGGCGTCGTCGATACCGGTGCCCCGGCCGACCACCACGACCGGTTCGGTACCGGTCAGTGTGGCGATCAATACCGTTGCCGCGGTGGTGTTTCCAATACCCATGTCGCCCGCGATCAGCAGGTCGGCTCCCGCATCGACCTCCTCGTCGGCGATCCGGCGGCCTGCGTCGAGCGCGGCCTGCGCCTCGTCTGCCGTCACCGCGTCCTCGACAGCGATGTTGCCGCTGCCCCTGCGTACCTTGTGCGCGCCGATCGACGCGGAAAGTGGCTCGTCGACGTCGACCGCGATGTCCACAACGCGCACGGTCGCGCCGGCGGAATCCGCCAGCACGTTGATCGCTGCGCCTCCGGAGTCGAAGTTCGCGACCATCTGCGCGGTGACCTCCGAGGGGAACGCCGACACCCCGGCGACAGTTACGCCGTGATCGCCCGCGAACACCACCACCCGCGCGCGTTGGAACTGCTTGGGCGGGCACACGCCTTGGCATGCAGCCACCCACACCGACAGCTCCTCGAGGCGCCCGAGCGAACCGGCCGGTTTCGTCAACGTGTCCTGGCGGGCCCGCGCCTGCGTGGCGACCTGGGCGTCAGGAGCGGCGATGTGTGGGAATTCCGTCACGATGGCTCCTTCACCCTGACGGGCTGGCCCGCGACCACCAGCACCACTCGTTCGCACAGTTGCGCCAGCCGCTGGTTGAGTGCGCCGAGTTCGTCGGCGAAACGGCGGCCTGCAACCGTTTCGGGTACGACGGTCAGGCCCACTTCCGGGCTGACCAGCACCAGGTCGGACTGGTATCCCGCGACGGCGTCGAGGAAGTCGTCGACATCGGCTTCAACGGACCCGCCGGCCCATGCGTCGGTGCGGTCCATCGCCGCGGTCAGCCACCCGCCGACATCGTCGACCAATGTGGGCAGCGAATCTTCGGTGCGCAATTGCTTTGCCGCATCAAAGGTTTCGGCGGTGGACCAGTGGCCGGGCCTGCGCGCGCGATGGGACGCCACCCGCTTTGCCCAAGCGTCGTCGTCGGCGACGGGTCCGGTGGCGAGATACCGAACCGGTACCTCGGCGCCCACGGACTGCGTGATGACGGACTCGGCCCACTCGGATTTGCCCGACCTGATACCGCCGAGCACCAGAATGCGCACCGGTGGCTCAGGTGACCTTTTCGCCGCGGTTGACCCGCGGCCGTGGTGCGCGCATCCGGCGCAGTTGGGAGGCGCGGCTGGCCGCGTAGAAGCCGAGCTTCCAACCGCCCTCGGTGTGGTCGGGATATTTCTCGTCGACAAGCCGATTCACCTTGCGGCCCAACAAGAGTCCGTCGACGATCATGATCCCCATCAGAATCAGCATCGCAGGGGAGATGTAGTACTGCACCTGCGGAACCGCCAGCATGACGAAGATCAGCCCCAGCGCCGCAGGCATGAAGAGGCCGAGCACGCTGATGCGGCGGGCGTCCACGATGTCGCGCGCGAGCGCACGAACCGGACCCTTGTCGCGCGGCAGAAGGTAGGCGTCGTCGCCTGCCATCATCCGTTCGCGCCGCTCCGACATCGCTGCGCGCCTGGCCACCTTGTCCTCGCGGCGTTCATCGCGCGACAGCTTCGGCCCGCGCAGCTCCTTGCGCCTGCGTCTTGCCTCGGCGGTGGTCATCGGGGCCGGAGCGATCGGGCCCCTGCGGCGCGACGAATCCCGCTTCGGTGTCGGCCTGCCCTTCGGTGCCGTCGCTCGAGAAGCCTTGGTGCCGGAGTCGCTGTCGGCGGTCGCCTCGACGTCGTCGGCGGCTTCAGCGTCGTCAGGTGGCGGGTTGTCCTTCTTGCGCCCCAGCAGGTTCACGCCCGCCAGCATAATCTGCTGTGATGACCGGCTCGGACGGCCTCCGCGTGCTCATCGCCCCCGACTGCTTCGGCGACAGCCTCACCGCGGT
>NZ_JAVHWK010000202.1:0-17816 GCF_032159775.1 Mycobacterium sp. | reverse complement strand
CTCGCCGACAACGATTCGTGCGATGTGCTTGTCGGGCAGGGCGGCAAGCGTGACCAAGCCCTGCCAGCTGCACCAGCTGGTCGGCGTGGCGGGTTGTGCGCCGAGGACGTTGCGAACCACCGAGTGCAGGCCGTCCGCACCGATCAGAAGGTCTCCTTCAGCGAAGCTGCCGTCGTCGATATCGACCCGTACCCCGTCGTCTGAAATGAGCATTCCGACTGCGCGACAATTGCATTGGATGCGATCGACCGGGAAACAGTCAAGCAGCCGCTCGAAAAGGACTCGACGGGGCACCATCCGAACAGGTGCACCTAACCGATCGACGACCGCGGTCACGTCGAAGTTCGCGAGCGGTCGGCCGGCAGACGTGGCGACCTGCACTGCGGAAATCAGCTGACCGGCGCCGGTCATGTCAACGCCCAGTTGCGCCAATACGGTCGCGCCGTTGGACCAGATGGTGACAGCACCGCCACCTGCCGTCACATCCGGCCGCTTTTCGAAGACGGTGACGTCGTGTCCGTCGCGCAGTAAGTCGCGAGCAATGGAAATTCCGCCAACACCGGCGCCGACGACCAAGACCCGCAAAGGGCTCATCTCATACCTCCAACCGCTTCTACGCTGCACCCCCGGTCATGCCGGCCGGACACGGAACGGCCCGTGCTCTACATGGATGCCTGCGTATTGGTGCAGCCCATCGCGTGCAGTGCGAGTCGCAACGCGTGCATGGCGTAGTGCAGCCTGGACCGCACCGTGCCTTTGGGGATGTGCAGATCGGCGGCGATCTGCGCAGTCGTCCAGCCCTCGTGATACGACCGTCGGATCACGATGCGGTGATCCGCGGACAGCTGAGCGAGCGCACTGCTCAACAACATTCGGTTCAAGGCGGAGTTCACCTCATCGGGGCCGACTTGGTCGGGGATCACGTCGGGGTCCGCGATCACCGACTCGTTGCGAAACCTCGCGCTGCGTCGTTCGTCGATGATCATGTTGCGGGCAACGGTGAAGAGCCAGGCGCGGGGCGATTTGGCAGGGTCGCCGGTCACCTCGGGGTGCTGCCACGCCTTGAGCAGTGTTTCCTGCACGATGTCTTCGGCGCGGGTTCGGTCACCTGTCAATCGCGCCGCATAGCGCCGCAGTTCTTCGGCGTGCTTGTCATAGAGATCCCGCATCGACGGGGCCGAATCTTCGGTAACCTGCGTGCGTCTCGCAGGGATCGGCCTTGTGTGGGCCGAGCACTGACGTTGTGGTGGGGCGGGCGCCTGAGACGCGTCCAGCACTGCGGTCTGCTTCATACCTTCGACGCTAGGTAGCCCGCCGGCGTAGATCCCGCGACAGGCGGTCGATCCGCGCTAACTGGCTAATGGTTCGCGTTGTGCGGAGTTCGCAGCGCGCAGGGCGTCGTGCGGCGTTTCGCCGTACATGCGCTTGTGGGCGGTGGCGAACCTGCCAAGGTGGGTGAACCCCCAACGGTGTGCGACCGCGGCGACGGTCGTGTGGCTGGGGTCTGCGGCTCGCAGGTCACGGTGGGCACGTCGGAGCCTGACCTCGCGCAGGTACGCCATCGGCGACATGCCCAGGTGCTTGCGGAACCCCTCCTGCAAGCTGCGCACGCTGACGTGGCATTGCATCGCGAGTTGCGAAGTGGTCAGCGGCAGGTGCGGTCCGGCGTCGATGAGCGCCATCGCGTCCCCGACAGCTGCCGGTCGGCCGGGTTCGGCTGGGGTGGCCAGTGATTCGCGATAGGGGTGGTCGGCGACAAGCAGGAAGCCGTGAATCAGGCTCTCCACCAACGGGGCCAGCACCAGAGAATGCCCGACCATGCTGTCCGGGTTCTCGAGCTGACGATGGACCAACATCAGCAGGCGCACCCACTCTTGGGCGGCGCCTGCTGTGAGCGGCAGCGCCGGGTCGAACTCGATCGCAGAACCCAGCCTTCCGTGGACCAATGCCTCGAGTGCTCTGTCGACGGCAACCTGGTCCAGCTTCACCGCGAGATGGCGGCTGCCGCCCGGCCACCACGTCGCCGCCATCTCGGCGTCGGGCCGGTAGATGGACGCCAGCGTCGGAGTCGACGTCAGTGGCTGCCCCCGATAGCGCGACTCCAGGCAGCCGTTGAGGGGAATGAGGACGTGGTAGTGAGCACGATCGTCGTCGAATTCGACCGAGACATCCGTTTCATAGACGGTGTCGCCCACGGTGATAGGGCCGATATGGGATACCCGTTGCCTGAGCGCAAAGTTGTTCGACGATCCGAGAAGACGGAGTCGGTGCGGATAGAACGCCGCACCACGGACGTCCATCGCCTGCTCGGGCGACCGGGTGCGAAACCACGGATCGGACGGCATGGACTCCGGTCCGTCCGGATGTGATGCGTTCATTGCGACTCCACCGGCCGAAGCTCGTGACGTCATCCGGCCATGACAGCGACGGTAGCGCCACCGCCTGTGATTCCGCTTGCGAGTCGCTGTGAACGTGTCGCGATCTGCGAATCGACTGACGGACTCGTCACACTCGCGAGCGCGGTCTGCCCGGTGATCGTGAATCACCTTGAGGTCAACGGGGATCTGGGGACATCACATGAAGCCCGAGGAGATCCACCATGACGAACGCGAAACCCGCAGACCACCGCCGACTTCTGGGATGCCTACATCGCCGCGGCCGAGGCCGCCTCGTCAGTTCAGGCCGCTCTGTGCGCCCCGCGAACCGCGGCGCGATGCGCTTCGCTGCCAAAGGAAGATCGACGTGCCGAGGACACCGACTCCGAGACCGGCGACCGCGATGGGACGCCACTCATGCAGCCCGGCGACAGTGAATGCCAGGATCGCGGCTATCAGCCAGCCCACGGCGATCACGATGATGACCGGCGACGGTTCGAGCAGGACCGCGGGCAGGGCAGGCGGTTCCGGCTGACCGGGCTCGGGGGGATCGGCGCTCATTGACGACAAACCTAGCCCGCGATGTATCTATGACGAAAGCCCGTCGTGTTTTGCTACGCGCAGGAACATCCACTGGCTATTCTTTGCTTTGTGAAGGATACCGAATCCCGGTTGGCGAGCGACTTATCGCTGGCGGTCATGCGTCTGGCACGCCAATTACGGTTTCGCCGTCCGGATTCCCCGGTTTCGCTGTCACAGTTGTCGGCGCTATCGACCCTGGCTAAAGAGGGCGCGATGACGCCCGGAGCGTTAGCTACGCGGGAAAGGGTCCGGCCACCGTCGATGACCCGTGTCATTGCCTCGCTGGCCGAACTCGGGTTCGTTGCGCGCACCGCGCATCCCGCTGACGGCCGCCAGGTACTGGTGTCCGTTTCGCCGTCGGGCACCGAACTGATCGAAGCCGAACGTAAAGCCAGCCAGGAATGGCTCAAGGCGCGGCTTTCGCAGTTCGACGCGGAGCAACGCAGGGCCCTGCTGGTCGCCGCCGACCTCATGTCCGCGCTCGTCGACGAAAGCGCGTGAGCGTCACGATCGACGTCGACGACCCCGCCGACCCGCGGCTGGACGACTTCCGCGACCTGAACAGCATCGACCGTCGGCCTGATCTGCCGTCCGGCAAGGGTTTGGTGATCGCCGAGGGCGTGCTCGTGGTGCAGCGGATGCTGGCGTCCCGGTTTCGGCCGCGCGCCATGCTGGGCACCGAGCGACGGCTCGGCGAACTGGCCGCCGACCTCGCGGCGACCGACGCGCCCTATTACTGCGCGACCGCCGAGGTGATGGCCGACGTGGTCGGGTTCCACCTCAACCGCGGTGTACTCGCCGCTGCACCCAGGCCAGGCGAGTTGACCGTCGAGCAGGTGTGCGACGGCGCGCGCACCGTCGCGGTGCTCGAAGGGGTCAACGACCACGAGAACCTCGGCTCGATCTTCCGCAACGCGGCAGGCCTGAACGTCGACGCGGTGGTGTTCGGCACCGGTTGCGCCGATCCGCTGTACCGGCGGGCGGTGCGGGTGTCGATGGGCCACGCCCTTCTGGTGCCGTATGCCTGGGCGGCAGCCTGGCCCGCCGACCTGAGCATATTGCGGGACAACGGTTTTCGATTGTTGGCGATGACGCCTGAGCCAAGCGCCGCCACCCTGTCCGAGGCGATGGCGACGGTCGGCGACGAGTGCGTCGCGTTTCTCGTCGGCGCCGAGGGGCCGGGCCTGACGGAGACGGCGATGCGGGCGAGCGACACCCGGGTTCGGATCCCGATGTCACGCGGCACCGATTCGCTGAATGTGGCAACGGCGGCCGCGCTGGCGTTCTACGAGCGGGTTAGATTGGCCCGATGAATGACGACGCCGTTCCGTGGGGAACCGGATTGACGGTCGCGGGATTCGTCGCGATGGTCACGGCGGGCGCGGTGGTGGTGCTGAGCATGGGGCTGATTCGCGTTCATCCTCTGCTGGCGGCCGGACTGAACCTGGTCGCGGTGGGCGGTCTGGCGCCGACGGTGTGGGGTTGGCGCGCAACGCCGGTCCTGAGGTGGTTCGTGCTGGGGCTCGGCGTCGGCGTGGCCGGGGCCTGGCTGGCCCTGCTCGCGTTGACGCTCGGCTAGCGCTGACCGCTGGATCGCACGCCTAGCAGCACGTCTTCCCAAGCCGGAACCGGCGGCTTGCCCTTTCGGGCGCGCGGAGCGCGCGCAGGCTTCGGCGGCTCGGGTGCATTGTCGACCTGCACCGGCGGTTCGGGTTCTTCCTTCGCAGGCGGGGCGAGTGCCGCGACCGGCCGCAGCGGCCTGGCGAAGTCGGGGTCGATCAGCGCACATGCGGCGTCGTCGAACGCGGTGACCGTGCCGCCGTGAGCGCCGGGGGTGAATCGGAAGTGGGCGGCGTTGTCGGAATGTCCGGCCCGCCAGGACAGCTGCACCGTCCAGCGGCCGTCCTCGTTGCGCCATGCGTCCCAGTTCGCCGAGTCCGGGTCGAGACCGCGCGCGATCAGCGCCGACGTGATGGTTTCCAGCAGGGTGAGCACGGCGGGACCGTCGGCAAGGACCGGGTGGGCCGCCGTAGCCAGTTCGGCAGCGCGTGAGCGTTCCAGAAGGACCGGATGCGCGAATCGCTCCACCCGGGAGATGTCGACGCCTGCGGACTCCGCGACCTGCTCGACGGATGCGCCCGCGCGTATTCTGGCCTGAATCTCCTTGGGAGGCAGCACGTTTGGAACCTCTGCATCGGATCGGGTTTGGCTGGCAGCGGATTTCTCGCCACGCACGGCGGCGCGCAACCGGTCGTCAGCGCGCAGGATGAACTTCTCGTTGGGGTCGTCGCTTTCGCAAATTATGCGTTTGCCATCAACGTCGAGTCCGACGACCTTGAGTTCCCGCATGCCGACCTCCTCCGGGCTCCTGTGGCGCCGGGACGCCGTGCCCGATTAGCAGGTCACCCTACTGCGTTATCGGCTCGTTACCTGGCCGACACGCCCGAGCTACCCAGGTCAGAGCCGTTCCACCACCCAGTCGACGCATTCCGTCAACGACGTCACATCGTCGGGTTCGACGGCGGTGAACATGGCGATGCGCAGCTGGTTGCGGCCGAGCTTGCGGTACGGCTCGGTGTCGACGATCCCGTTAGCCCGCAGTGTCTTGGCCACCGCCGCGGCGTCGACGTCATCGGAGAAGTCGATGGTGCCGACCACCTGTGAGCGATGTTCGGGGGCGGCAACGAACGGAGTCGCGAACTGCGACGCCTCGGCCCACGAATAGAGCCGCTGCGACGAGTCGGCGGTGCGCTTGACCGCCCAGTCCAGCCCGCCGTTGGTCAGCATCCAGTCCAGCTGCTCGGCGAGCAGGATCAGCGTGCCGATCGCCGGGGTGTTGTAGGTCTGGTTCTTCAGGCTGTTCTCGACGGCGATGGGCAATGAGAGAAAATCGGGCACCCAACGCCCCGACGCGGCGATCGACTCGATGCGCGACAGCGCGGCGGGGGAGACGACCGCGATCCACAATCCGCCGTCGCTCGCGAAGTTCTTCTGCGGGGCAAAGTAATACGCGTCGGAATCGGTGATGTCCACCGGCAGTCCGCCCGCAGCCGATGTGGCGTCGATGACGACGAGCGCGTCGCCAGAACCTTCTGGGCGCTGCACGGGCACCGCCACCCCGGTCGACGTCTCGTTGTGCGCCCACGCGAGGACGTCGACGGACGGATCGGATTGCGGCTCGGGGGCGCTTCCCGCGTCGGCCTTCACGACCACCGGGTCGCCGACGAACGGATTCTTGGCGACCGCGGACGCGAACTTCGAGCTGAATTCGCCATAGGTCAGGTGCAGCGAGCGCTTGTCGATGAGCCCGAACGCCGCCGCGTCCCAGAACGCCGTCGAGCCGCCATTGCCGAGGATGACCTCGTAGCCGTCGGGAGCCGAGAACAGCTCGCGTACCCCCGCCCGGACGCGGCCGACCAGGTTCTTCACCGGCGCCTGCCGGTGCGACGTGCCGAACAGGTCGCCTGCGGCGGCAAGCGCGGCCAACTGCTCGGGCCGTACTTTCGACGGCCCGCAGCCGAATCGTCCGTCGCGGGGCTTGAGGTCGGCGGGAATCGTCAGGTCGGCCATGGGGTCAAGAGTAGTGACCGGCCTTGCGGACTTCCTGCGGGGAGGTTGGGCAGAAAAGCCGACAGATTGGGTGAAGACCAGACGCTCGACGCCTGAAGTGCTCATACTGAATTTGGTCGGGACTGTAGCTCGAGCCCAGGGGGGCACGTGATCAGTCACGGAAGAACGTCGATGTCGATACCGGTCTGTGCGGCGATCGTGTTGTCCATCGCGTCGATGACCGCCGCGGCACCTGCCCAGGCAGACGGCGGCGACCAGGGTGGCGAAGTGCTGAGTGAAATCAACGACATGCGCGCGGCGAACGGCTGTGGTCCCGTTGTGGCCAACCCACAGTTGACTGCCGCCGCCGCGCGCCATGCGAACGATGTACTCGAGAATGGAGCGAAGAGCCATACCGGCTCGGACGGCTCCTCCCCTGTCCAGCGCGTCACGGACGCCGGCTACGCGCCGTACGCCGCGCTCGGCGAGGTCGTCTTTTGGGGCACCGGCTCAAGCGGTAGCCCGGCGGCTGCAGTCTCGTGGTGGATGAACAGCCCGAGCCACCGCGCGATCATCACTGACTGCGGATATACCGATGCTGGGTTTTCGGCTGTGAACAATGGCGACGAGATGACCGCGGCAGGGGACTTCGGGAGGGCGTAAACCCAGCGGCGCGATCGCGGGCGCCGCTAATCGGTCAGGACGCGGGCTCCGTCGCGGGTAACTGCGACGGTGTGCTCGCTGTGCGCGGCACGCGCGCCCGATGCCGTTCGCAGCGTCCACCCGTCGGGGTCGTGCACGTAGTCCTCGGTGCCATCGGCGATCAACATCGGTTCGATGGCGATCACCAGGCCCGGCTGCAGCCGCATACCCTTCCCGGCGCGCCCTTCGTTCGGCACGTGCGGATCCTCGTGCATCGCACGGCCGATCCCGTGTCCGCCGTGGTCGGCCAGCAGGCCGTAGCCCGCGCCGCGGGCCGCCGAAGCGATCGCGTATCCGATGTCGCCGAGCGTGTTGCCAGGCCGTACCGCAGCGATGCCGGCCGCAAGGGCGTTGTCGGTCGCCTCGATCAGCGATACGTCTTCGGGCCGTGGAGTGCCGACGACGAAGCTGCGCGCGCTGTCGCCGCACCAGCCGCGCAGGATCGCGCCGAAGTCGATCGAGACCAGGTCGCCGTCGGCGAGCACACCCCCGCAAGCCGTCGCTCCAGACCCCGGGATGCCGTGCACGATGGCGTCGTTGACGCTGACACACAGCACCGCGGGGAAGGGCCGCGGCGCCCACGCCGGGTGGTAGTTGAGGAACGGCGACCGAGCGCCGTGCCGAGCGAGGATGTCGGCGGCGACCGTGTCCAGTTCGATCGTGGACTGGCCTGGTCGGGCGTGCTCGGCCACCGCCCATAGCGCCTCGGCGACGACGGCGCCTGCCGCAGCCATGGCCTCTACCTCGGCTTCTGTCTTCAACTCCACCATGGGTTGTGACCTCCGTCACATGCTGCGGCGGGTGCCGCGGTTGGCCACACCGCAACACCGACCCTGTTCAATATGCGATACCTGCGGTACCGTCGGTGGACATTAAGCCAGTGCATGTAAACCACAGGGGAGGCTTCTGATGGCTAGGACCCGCATGGTCAGGCGGTGGCGTCGCAACATGGATGTCGTCGACGACACCGCATACGTCGACATGCTCACCACACTGTCCGAGGGGTCGGTGCGGCGCAACTTCAATCCATACACCGACATCGACTGGGACTCTCCGGAGTTCGCGGTTGTCGACAACGACGAGCGATGGATTCTGCCTGCGACGGATCCGGTCGGCCAGCACGCCTGGTACAAAGCGCAGACAACCGAGCGGCAGATCGAGATCGGCATGTGGCGACAGGCCAACGTCGCGAAGGTCGGCCTGCATTTCGAGTCGATTCTGATCCGCGGCTTGATGGAGTACGCCTTCTGGACACCCAACGGCTCTCCGGAGTACCGGTACTGCCTGCACGAGGCGGTCGAAGAGTGCAACCACACGATGATGTTCCAGGAGATGGTGAACCGCATCGGCGCCGACGTGCCGGGGATGCCGCGGCTGCTGAAGTGGATTCAGCCCCTCATCCCGCTGGTCGCAGGGCCGCTGCCGATCCCGTTCTGGTTCGGCATCCTGGCAGGCGAGGAACCGATTGACCACACCCAGAAGAACGTCCTGCGCGAAGGCAAGACGCTGCATCCGATCATGGAGCGGGTGATGGCCATCCACGTCGCGGAGGAAGCGCGGCACATCTCGTTCGCGCACGAATACCTGCGCAAGCGGGTTCCGCACCTGCCGCGGCGCAAGCGGTTCTGGTTGTCGCTGTACGTGCCGCTGACCATGCGGATCCTGTGCTCGGCCATCATCGTTCCGCCCAGGTCGTTCTGGAAGGAATTCGACATTCCACGCTCGGTCCGCAAGGAGATCTTCTTCCGGTCGCCCGAATCACGGCAAATGCTGCGCGACATGTTCGGCGACGTCCGGATGCTCTGTAACGACACAGGGCTGATCAATCCGCTCGCCAAGCTGATGTGGCGGATCTGCAGGATCGACGGCGCGCCGAGCCGCTACCGCAGCGAACCCGCCCGTCAGCACCTGGTGTCGGTAGCCTAGGCACCCATGCCTCATGTCGTCACCCAGTCGTGTTGCAGCGACGGGTCCTGTGTCTACGCCTGCCCGGTGAACTGCATCCATCCCTCACCGGACGAGCCCGGCTTCGCGACGGCGGAGATGCTCTACATCGATCCGGTTGCCTGCGTTGATTGTGGCGCGTGTGTGAGCGCGTGCCCGGTCGGCGCGATCGCGCCCGACACCCGGCTCGAGCCTGCGCAACTGCCCTTTGTCGCGCTCAACGCCGCGTACTACCCCGACCGGCCCGAAGGGGAGAAGCTGCCGCCGACATCCAAGCTGGCGCCGGTGATCGACGCGCCGAAAGTGCTTCCGCAGGGCGCGAACCCGTTGACGGTAGCCATCGTCGGCTCAGGGCCGGCCGCGATGTATGCGGCCGACGAGCTGCTGACCCAGCGGGGCGTACGGGTGAACGTCTTCGAACGGCTGCCGACGCCCTACGGGCTGGTGCGGGCCGGCGTGGCGCCCGACCACCAGAGCACCAAACGGGTCACCCGACTGTTCGACAAGATCGCCAGGCGGCGCAGCTTCCGGTTCTTCCTCAACGTCGAGGTGGGATCGGACCTATCGCATTCCGAACTGCTGGACCACCACCATGCCGTGCTCTACGCGGTCGGCGCATCGAACGATCGCAGGCTGGACATCGACGGAATGGGCATGCCGGGCACCGGCACCGCCACCGAAGTCGTGGCGTGGATCAACGGTCACCCCGAGTACACCGACCTCCCCGTCGATTTGGCACACGAGCGGGTGGTGATCGTCGGCAACGGCAACGTCGCACTCGATGTCGCACGGATCCTGACAACCGATCCAGATGCGTTGGCGCGCACGGACATCTCGGGCCACGCGCTCGGCGCGCTGCGGGCTTCGAAGGTCACCGAAGTCGTGATCGCAGCGCGTCGCGGGCCCGCTCAGTCGGCCTTCACGCTGCCCGAACTGATCGGGCTGACGTCCACGTGCGAGGTCGTGCTGGACGCCGATGACCACGACTTGGTGCAGGCCGACCTGGCCGCCTGCGAAGACCGGCTGACGCGCAACAAGCTGGAGATCCTGAGCAAGCTCGGCGACGCGTCGACGCCCGCGACGCGACCAAGGATCCGGCTCGTATACCGCCTCACGCCGCAGCGCGTTCTCGGTGCCGACCGCGCGGGCGGTGTCGAGTTCGCGGTCACCGGCAGCGACGAGACCCGCCAGCTCGACGCCGGCCTCGTGTTGACCTCGATCGGCTACCGCGGCAAGCCGATTGGCGATCTGCCGTTCGACGACACCGCAGCGGTGGTGCCCAACGACGGCGGCCGGGTGATCGACCCGCAGAGCGGGAAACCAGTGCGCGGCAGCTATGTCGCAGGCTGGATCAAGCGCGGACCGACCGGTTTCATCGGCACGAACAAGTCCTGCGCACTGCAGACTGTGCAGAACCTGGTCGACGATTACAACGAAGGTCACCTGGCCGAGCCGTCGGGCACCCCCGCCGTGCTGGACAAGCTGGTGCGCAGCCGCCGCCCCGACGTGGTCGACGCAGCGGGCTGGCAGGCGATCGATAAGGCCGAAATCGCACGGGGTGGGCCGGACCGGCCGCGCGACAAGTTCACCTCCGTCGCCGACATGCTGGCCGCCGTCGCGGCCGCACCGCCGCCGTCGCTCCGGCAGCGGGTGCTCGCCGGGCTTCGGCGCTGAGCCGCGCGCAGCGGCTAGTGCTGCTTGACCGCCTCATGGATCTCGTCGATGCTCACCTCGCGCACCGGCTGACCCATCGACCACTGATGGCCGAAGGGATCCCGCAGGACGCCGTATCGGTCGCCCCAGAACTGGTCCTCGACGGGCATGACGACGGTGGCGCCCGCGTCGACGGCCTGCTGGAACTGCTTGTCGACGTCGGTGACGACGAGATGGATGGTGACCGGAGAACCGCCGAGCGCCTTCGGCGTCATCGACTCGCCGCCGCTCATCTCAGGAAAGTCGTCGTTGAGCATCACCGATGAGCCGTTGATCGCCAGCGACGCGTGGATCAGCTTGCCGTCCGGCCCGGGCACCCGGCCGTGCTCGACCGCACCGAACGCCTTCACATAGAAATCAATCGCGGCGGCGGCGTCGTCGACGACCAGGTGTGGCAGCACTGCGGGCTGAACTTCGATTGCCATGGTGTTCTCCTATCGAGGGTGGTCATCACTACCGACTGAGCACACGACGAAAACTCATCGCGCCGCCATACAACAGCAGGGGTCAGACAACGGAGAACGACGGCGGCAGCGCAGTTCGCCCCGTCAATGCCATCAGCAGCTCGTCTCCACGACCCGTCAGCACCGCGATCCGCGCCGCCAGCACCGTGGCCTCCTCGAGCACCTCGGCGGGCAGGTCGAATGAAAGCCCGGTCGCCCGTGCGATATCCAGCCCGTGCACCGCGAGCTCGAACGTGCGGGTCGGCAGGTACGTGTGCAGCCGTAGACCCAACCCGCCGATGACCGCGATGAGCGGGTCGCCGGCAGCCTGGAGCTCGGTCATCACCTGCTCCACCAGAGCGTCCACCCTCGCGGTCGGGTCCTGACCCAGATCGCGCCCTGCCTGCCTGCCGCGCTCGATGATCGCCTCAGCGCCGGCTTCTGTCATGTAGTCGGCGATCTGTGCGTAGTAGTCCTGCGGGGTCGCGACGTCCTCGTGCTCGGCCGCGGTCTGCAGATAGGTGCTCACGGTGACGAGCGAGCGCGACGCGTGCCCGACGAGCGACCGAAGGTCCCAGTCGCCCAGCCCGGGGCCCGTCCAACGGTCGTCCGGGATTCGGTTCACCAGGTCGGCAAAGCTTCTTGCCGCCGACTCGAAGGTGGTGACCACCGTCGCCACCGCCGTCAGCCCTTCGCTATCTCGCTCCAACCCTCGACGGACTCGGGGCTGCGCGGACCGGGGCCGATATAGAGCGCCGCCGGGCGAACGAGCTTGCCGAGCTTCTTCTGTTCGAGGATGTGGGCACTCCAGCCGGCTGTGCGTCCGCAGGTGAACATCGCGGGCATCATCTTGACGGGCACCTCGGCGAAGTCGAGGATCACCGCCGCCCAGAACTCAACGTTCGTCTCGATGGCGCGGTCGGGGCGTCGCTCGCGCAGTTCGGTCAGCGCGGCCTGCTCGAGTGCGGCGGCGACTTCGTAGCGAGGCGCCTCCAACTTCTTGGCGGTAGCCCGCAGCACCCGGGCCCGCGGGTCCTCCGCCCGGTACACCCGGTGACCGAAGCCCATCAGCTTCTCCTTGCGGTCCAGCACGCCGCGTACCACCGCCCGCGCGTCGCCGGTGCGCTCGGCCTCCTCGATCATCGGGATCACCCGGGCGGGCGCACCGCCGTGCAGCGGGCCGCTCATCGCCCCGATGGCGCCGGACAGCGCCGCCGCGACGTCGGCGCCTGTCGACGCGATCACCCTGGCCGTGAACGTCGAGGCGTTCATGCCGTGTTCGGCGGCAGAAACCCAGTAGGCGTCGATCGCCTCGACGTGCCTTGGATCCGGTTCACCCTGCCAACGGGTCATGAAACGCGCTGTCACGGTGGCGCATTCGTCGATCTTGCGCTGAGGGACGGCGGACTGGTGGATCCCGCGGGCGGACTGCGCGACGTACGACAGCGCCATCACCGACGCACGGGCGAGTTGGTGACGGGCGGTGGCGTCGTCGATGTCCAGCAGCGGCGCGTATCCCCAAATAGGCGCGAGCATCGGCAGGCCGGCCTGCACGTCCACGCGGACATCGCCGCTGTGGATCGGCAGCGGGAACGGCTCGGCGGGCGGCAATCCCTCGCCGAACCTGCCGTCCACCAGCAGCCCCCAGACGTCACCGAATGTGACCTGGCGGTTGACCAGATCCTCGATATCGACGCCGCGATAACGGAGCGCGCCGCCGTCTTTGTCCGGCTCGGCGATCTCGGTGGTGAAGGCAACGACGCCTTCCAGGCCTTCGACGAAGTCCTCGGGTACCACTGTCATGAGCTGATTCTCCCAAACGCCCCACGCCGCTGCGCTACCGGTCGGTAACAAGCCGCCCAACTTCTGGGGCGTAGCGTTATCGCGGTGGCGATCCCGGAGAATGAGCGACTGGCCGCGATGCGTGTGGAGTACGGATCGGTGGAGAAGGACGGCAGCCCCGACCTCGATTCCGACTGGCTCGCCGAGGGCTGGGTTGCCCTGCTGCGCAAGTGGTTAGCCGACGCCGAGAGCGCAGGCGTGGCCGAGCCCAACGCGATGGTGGTCGGCACCGTCGACGCCCAAGGAAGGCCTGCGACGCGCTCGGTGTTGTGCAAGAGCGTGGACGAGACCGGCATCACCTTCTTCACCAACTACGACTCTGCCAAGGGTGAGGAGCTCGCGTCGACGCCGTATGCGTCGGCGACATTCCCGTGGTACCTGCTCGGTCGGCAGGTGCACCTCCGCGGTCCGGTGACGAGGGTGGCCGCCGAGGTGACCGCCGACTACTGGCGGCACCGGCCCAGAGGGTCTCAGCTGGGTGCATGGGCGTCACACCAGTCACGCCCGATCGCTTCTCGCAAGGCGCTGCTGGACCAATTGGCTGACGTCACGCAACGTTTCGCCGACCTCGACGAGGTCCCCGTGCCGCCGAACTGGGGCGGTTACCTCATCGCACCCGATGTCGTCGAATTCTGGCAGGGCCGGGAGAACCGGGTACACAACCGGATTCGGATCACGCAAGGCGGCCAACAGCGGCTGCAACCGTAGTGCGGCGGCTCTTCGCCGACCTCACCCCGCTGCGGACACGCGACTTCCGCCTGCTCTGGGTGGCGGGCATCCCGACGGTCATCGGCGGCAACCTCACCATCTTCGCGGTCCCCGTGCAGCTCTACGCACTCACACAGAGCTCCGCCTACGTCGGTCTTTCCGGGATCTTCGCGCTCGTCCCACTGGTGGTGTTCGGGTTGTGGGGCGGCGCGCTGGCGGACCATATGGACCGACGCGTGCTGCTGATCATCACGTCGTGCGGTTTGGCGGTGGCGTCGGTGTTTCTCTGGTTGCAGGCCGCGCTGGCGATCAACAACGTATGGGTGGTGCTGTGCCTGTTGTCGGTGCAGCAGGCGTTCTACGCCATCAATCAGCCCACCCGGTCAGCGGCGATCCCTCGAATCCTGTCGAGCGACCAACTGCCCGCGGCCAACTCACTGAACATGACCGTCATGCAATTCGGCGCGATCGTTGGGCCGCTGCTCGCCGGGGTCATGTTGCGCTGGGTCGATCTGTCGACCCTGTATCTGATCGATGCGATCACGTGCCTGCTGCCGATCTGGGCGACCTTCCGCCTCGCGGCGATCCCGCCGACCAACGGCGAGGGGTCTTCCGGCGCGGGATTCCGCGCCGTGCTGGACGGCTTTCGCTATCTCGCAGGCAACACCGTCGTGTTGATGTCGTTCGTCGTCGACTTGATAGCGATGATCCTCGGGATGCCCCGCGCACTGTTTCCGCAAATGGCACACGAAAGCTTCGGCGGACCGGTCGAGGGCGGCACCGCGATGGCGCTACTCGCTGCGGCCATAGCGATGGGCGCCGTCGCAGGCGGGGTGTTCTCCGGCTGGCTACCGCGGATCCAGAGACAAGGCCTCGCCGTCGTCGCCGCGATCCTGGTGTGGGGCGCGGCGATGATCGGCTTCGGCGTCGCCAGCGGTCTGGCCCACGGATCGGCGGGCCTGATGTTGTGGATTGCACTGGCGTTCCTGGCTATTGGCGGGGCGGCCGACATGGTGTCTTCGGCGTTCCGCAATACGATCCTTCAGCAGGCGGCGTCCGACGACGTCCGCGGCCGCTTGCAGGGCGTATTCACCGTCGTCGTCGCGGGTGGTCCACGACTCGCCGACGCGGTGCACGGCGCCGCCGCGGCCACCGTCGGCACCACGATCGCCGCAGCAGGCGGCGGGGGACTCGTCGTGGTGGGCGTGTTGATCGCGGCGGTCCTCGCGCCTGCATTCGTGCGCTACCGGGTGAACCGACCGGGGCCGGCCACACGGCAGCAATCCAGCGAACACTTGCCGGACGACGACAAAGTGTGATCGCGGGCAGATTGCGATCGGCGATACTTTCCTTGGCAAGCATTTGTGCCCGAAGTAGCATCCTGTCGTGCCTGGTGATGTAGGGGACTCGTTGCCAATTAGCTTGCGCGAGTTAAAAAAACAGCGCACGCCGACGTCGCCGCGGTCGAGCTGGCCCGGCTCCCCACCGACATGAACCATCTGGAGGCGTTGTGCCGCGCCTCGGTGACGATGTACCGCAACACCAAGCACGCAGGGGTAGGGGAATTGACCGCGCCGCGGCTCATGAGCACGTTGCGGATCATCATGTCGTCGTCGACACTGCGGCAGGCCACCGTGGAGTCCGGCCACACGCGGTCAACGTCGAACTGGCCAGCCGAATGGGTGTCGATCTCGACGATCGAGGGCTGAGGCTGGTCGCCGCGGTATGGGGGTCGATCATCATGGCCGCGCTCGCCGACCTCGGCATGGACACCGAGTGGCGAGGCGTCGACATCGACGACGCCGCCGACCGGATCGAGGAGACGTTCGTCCAGTTCGCAGGCCTGATTGACGGCGTCCCGCAGCCGGTCTGAACCCCCCCGCACCCCGCGCGGGCGCGATTGCCACAATGGGACTACCGTTTTACGGCAGAGGTCGGATCACTGGCGCGACGAAGGGATTCCCGTGGCAGAAAAAGACGAGCACGCCACCCTCCACTACCCCGGTGGCGAGCTTGAGCTGGACGTCGTCAACGCCACGGAGGGGTCCGACGGGATTGCTCTGGGGTCACTGCTGGCGAAGACCGGCTACACCACCTTCGATGAAGGGTTCGTCAACACCGCCTCAACCAAGAGCGCCATCACCTACATCGACGGTGACGCGGGCATCCTGCGCTACCGCGGCTACCCGATCGAGCAGCTCGCCGAGAAGTCGAGCTTCATCGAGGTCTGCTATCTGCTGATCTACGGCGAACTGCCGACCAAGGACGAACTGGACAAGTTCACCGATCAGATCCAGCGGCACACGCTGCTGCACGAAGATCTGAAGCGGTTCTTCGACGGTTTCCCGCGCAACGCGCACCCGATGCCCGTGGTGTCCAGCGCGGTGAATGCTCTGTCGGCGTACTACCAGGATTCGCTGGACCCGTTCGACGACGAGCAGGTCGAGCTGTCCACCATCCGGCTGCTGGCCAAGCTGCCCACGATCGCGGCCTACGCGTACAAGAAGTCGGTCGGCCAGCCGTTCCTGTATCCGGACAACTCGCTGACCCTGGTCGAGAACTTTCTGCGGATGACGTTCGGGTTCCCCGCCGAGCCTTACGAGGTGGACCCGGAGGTTGTGCGGGCGTTGGATTTGCTGCTGATCCTGCACGCCGACCACGAGCAGAACTGTTCGACGTCGACGGTGCGCCTGGTCGGCTCGTCGCAGGCCAACCTCTTCACCTCCATTTCGGGCGGCATCAACGCTCTGTGGGGTCCACTGCACGGCGGTGCCAACCAGGCGGTGCTGGAGATGCTGGAGAAGATCCGCCAGTCCGACGGCGACGTGCACGACTTCGTCAAGAGGGTCAAGAACAAGGAAGACAACGTCAAGCTGATGGGCTTCGGCCATCGGGTCTACAAGAACTACGACCCGCGGGCGCGCATCGTCAAGGAGCAGGCCGACAAGATCCTCGGCAAGCTGGGCGGCGACGACGCGCTGCTGGACATCGCGAAGGCTCTTGAAGAGGTCGCGCTGACCGACGACTTCTTCATCGAGCGCAAGCTCTACCCGAACGTCGACTTCTACACCGGCGTGATCTACCGCGCGATGGGCTTCCCGACGCGGATGTTCACGGTGCTGTTCTCCGTCGGCCGGCTGCCGGGCTGGATCGCGCACTGGCGCGAGATGCACGAGGACGGCAGCGGCAAGATCGGGCGTCCGCGCCAGATCTACACGGGCTACACCGAGCGCGACTACAAAGAGCTCGGCGGCCGGTAGCCTCCCCTTGTCCGCCGAACGTGGGTTACCCGCACGTTGCGGGCGTCCGGAGCGTGACATAACCCCACACTCGGCGTAACGGCTCTCACGGCACAGCGTCTGAACTTGCTTTACGAACAGTTGTAGTTTCACAATCGTTGTGTGAATGAAACTGTCGTCCGATCACTGAGCGCTCGGCGCAAGGGCATAATCCTGGTGTCCTGCTGCTTGAGCCTGCTGATCGTGTCGATGGACGCGACGATCGTCAACGTCGCGGTGCCGAATATTCGCGCCGACCTGCACGCGTCGGCGTCGCAGCTGCAGTGGGTCATCGACATCTACACGCTGGTGCTGGCCTCGCTGCTGCTGCTCTCGGGTGCGACCGCCGACCGGTTCGGCCGCCGCCGCACCTTCCAGATCGGGCTCACGGTCTTCGCGCTCGGCTCGCTGCTGTGCAGCCTGTCGCCCAACATCCAGATCTTGATTCTGGCGCGCATGCTGCAGGCGATCGGCGGCTCGATGCTCAACCCCGTCGCGATGTCGATCATCACGCAGGTCTTCACCGGCAGGGTCGAACGCGCACGGGCGATCGGTGTCTGGGGCGGTGTCGTCGGCATCTCGATGGCACTGGGTCCGATCGTGGGCGGCCTGCTCATTGAACTGGTGAACTGGCGCGCGGTGTTCTGGATCAACCTGCCGATCTGCGCGCTTGCGCTCGT
>NZ_JAVHWK010000201.1:0-84001 GCF_032159775.1 Mycobacterium sp. | reverse complement strand
ACCATCAACGAGGGCCCGCTATCAGGTGGTGCTCGACACCGTGGTCGCCGACCGTGCGGGTATTGCTCTCGGAGACATCAGCCGTCAGCTGGTCCGCGAGTGGGTTGCCGATCTCAGTGTTGATTTGGCGCCCGCGTCGGTGCATAAGGCAATCGGGGTGCTGCGCCAGGTGCTCGCGATGGCCGTCCGGGAGAACCGGCTGGTCGTGAACCCGGTCGACGGAGTCGAGTTGCCCGCAGTTACCGCGGCGGAGCAGAGGTTCCTGACGCTGGAGCAGCTGCGGACGCTCGCCGACGCCGCCGGGAGTCATCGCCCGTTGGTGTACCTGCTCGGTACGTGCGGCCTTCGATTCGGTGAAGCCGCGGAGCTGCGGTGGCGCGACGTCGACACCGACGGGCTGAAGATCCGGGTCGTCCGGTCGGTGACCCTCGTCGAGGGCCGCTTCGAGATCGGGTCTCCCAAGAGTGCGAAGGGGCGCACGGTCAGTCTCCCCCAGTTCGTCGCCGACCTCCTGACACCTGGTGACCCGGAGTGCCTGGTGTTCCCCGACTCGGAGGGCGGGTACATGCGAGGCACGAATGTGCGGCGGCGCTGGTGGTCGCAGGCCGTCGCGGCCGCCCAGGTCTGCCCCCGCACCGTCGGCGATTCGGTGGTGTACGACTTCAAGCTGCACGAGTTGCGGCACACCGCCGCGAGCCTGGCGATTCAGGCAGGCGCCAACATCAAGGCGCTGCAGAACATGCTCGGACACGAGTCCGCCGGGCTGACGCTGGACCGCTACGGACACCTCTACGGGTCCGACGTCGAGGCCGTTGGGGTCGCGATCAACGCCCTGCTAACTAGCGATTAACTCGCGATTGTGGGCAAAGTGTGGGCACACACGCCGCCCGCATGCAGAACAGGCCAGACGAGATACCGTCCGACCTGCTTGTTTGTATGTGGAGCCTAGGGGATTCGAACCCCTGACTTCTGCCTTGCAAAGGCAGCGCTCTACCAACTGAGCTAAGGCCCCGTTCAGGACGGTTGATCGGCGGCTGCGTGCCACACCTCGACGCCACGTCGCGACCGCACCACGAATACCGCCAACGCCACCGCGACGACCAGTAGAACCAGTCTCATGGTGACCCTTTCCGTGGGCCTAGGAGGACTCGAACCTCCGACCTCTTCGTTATCAGCGAAGCGCTCTAACCGCCTGAGCTATAGGCCCGTATCGCACATGGCCGAGCGACGAGATTACCGCAGTTGCGACGCTCGACCCAAACCGGATTAATCGCGGTCGGCCAGCGTCACCTCGATACCGCCGACAAGGTCGGTGGTCAGGTTGTAGATGAACACGCCGACGGTGGCCATCGCCGTCAACAGCACGATGTTGACCAGCCCGATCAGCGCCGCGCCGCCGAAGATCGTCCCGCTGGAAACCAGTTCGCCGCCGGCCTGACCACTCGCGCTGGTCAGCAGGTCGCCGACATTGCTGTTGAGCTTGGCCCACACGCCCATACCGCCGAGCACGAGGTACAGGAACGCTACGGCGATCATCCAGACGAAGAACAGCGTCACCGACAGCACCAGCGAGACCTTCAGGGCGCTCCACGGGTCGATCCGGCGGATCTGCATGGCCGCCCGCACGGGACCGGTGTGCGTGCGACCAGCGACCTGGACCCGATTGGGCGTCGCGGTGCGCGCCTGTGGTTCGGTGCGCTCGGGTACCGGCTTGCGCTGCGGCGGCCGTGCCGGTCCGCCAGACAGGTCGGGCAGTTCGCTCGCGTATGCCTCGGTGGCGACCGGCTCGTTGCGTGCCGGTGCCGGTTCAGCTTCGGCTGCCGGGGCCGACGACCCGCCGGAGATGAACCGGTTCAGGCGCGCGTCCGCCCCCGGGGCATGGCCGGATGCGCCCCGGTGGGGTTCTGGGCGGGTGGGCTCCCGCGGCGTGCGGGGCGGCTGGTTCGGTGTCGCGCGCGCACCGGGACCGCGCTGCCATGGCGGCACGTCGCGGCCCATCGCATTGCCCAGCGAGCCTGTTTCGGGGTCCTCGGGCACGGAACCGTTGCCACTACCTTCTCCCGAGTGCGGATAGCCCGCCTCGTTCGGTGAAGTCACTCCGGCTCCTTACCGTCTGTCGCTCCGCCGGCCTTACTCAGCCGCCTCGGCCTCCGCGTCGCTTTCCTCTGCGTTGCGAGCGATCGCAATCAGTGTCGCGCCCTCGCCCAGGTTCATCAACCGAACGCCCTTAGTCTGCCGTCCAGCCTTGCGAACCTGGCGAGCAGTGGTGCGGATAACGCCCCCTCCCGACGTGATCGCGTAGAGCTCCGTCGCGTCATCGACCACCAGCGCTCCAACCAGACTGCCACGTCGCTTGTCGAACTGGATCGTCAACACCCCTTTGCCACCGCGGCCCTGCACGGGGTATTCGTCGATCGCCGTCCGCTTCGCGTAGCCGCCGGCGGTCGCAACCAGCAGGAACGTATCCGGTTGCACGACGTTCAGCGAGAGCAACTGGTCGTCGGTGTTGAACCGCATGCCCTGAACACCGGAGGTCGCCCGGCCCATCGGCCGCAGCGCCTCTTCGGTTGCCGAGAAGCGGATGGACTGTCCCTTGGCCGACACCAGCAGCAGGTCGTCCTCGGCCGAGCAGAGCACCGCCCCGACCAACTCATCGCCGTCGCGCAGGTTCACAGCGACGATCCCGCCAGAGCGGTTGGAGTCGAAGTCGGTGAGCTTGCTCTTCTTCACCAGCCCCTTGCGGGTAGCCAGCACCAGGTACGGCGCGTCCTCATAGGTCTTGATTTGGATGACCTGGGCGATCCGCTCCTCGGGCTGGAAAGCCAGCAGGTTCGCGACGTGCTGGCCCCGCGCCGTGCGCGATGCCTCAGGCAAGTCGTACGCCTTGGCGCGGTAGACCCTGCCCTGGGTGGTGAAGAACAGGATCCAGTCGTGGGTCGAGCAGACGAAGAAGTGGTTGACGATGTCGTCCTGCTTCAGCCCCGCGCCCTGCACGCCCTTGCCGCCGCGCTTCTGACTGCGGTACAGGTCGGACTTGGTGCGCTTGGCATACCCGGTCTCGGTGATCGTCACGACCACTTCTTCTCGGGCGATCAGATCTTCGTCGGCGACGTCCCCGTCGGCAGGGATGATGCGGGTGCGACGGTCGTCGCCGTACTTCTCGACGAGTTCGGCGAGCTCATCGTGCACGATGGCGCGCTGGCGTTCCGGCTTGGCCAGAATGTCCTCGAGGTCGGCGATCTCGGCCTCGATTTTGGCGAGATCGTCGACGATCCGCTGCCGTTCCAGGGCTGCCAGGCGACGCAGCTGCATGTCGAGGATGGCCTGGGCCTGGATCTCGTCGATGTCGAGTAGCTCGATCAGGCCCTGGCGGGCGACGTCGACGGTCTCCGACGCGCGAATGAGCGCGATCACCTCGTCGAGCGCGTCGAGTGCCTTGACCAGACCGCGCAGGATGTGGGCCCGCTCGTTGGCCTTGCGCAGCCGATAGGTGGTGCGCCGCACGATGACATCGAGCTGATGGACCACATACAGGCGGATGAGCTGGTCGATCCGCAGGGTTCGGGGGACGCCGTCGACGATCGACAGCATGTTCGCGCCGAAGCTGGTCTGCAGCTGGGTGTGCTTGTAGAGGTTGTTCAGCACCACCTTGGCGACGGCGTCGCGCTTGATCTCGACCACGATGCGCATGCCGACCCGGTCGCTGCCCTGGTCCTCGATGTTCGCGATGCCGGCCAGCTTGCCGTCGCGGACCTGGTCGGCGATCGACGTGATGAAGTTGTCGTGGTTGACCTGATAGGGGAGTTCGGTGATGACCAGCAACGTGCGGCCCCTGGAGTCCTCTTCGATGACCACCACACCACGCATGCGAATGGATCCGCGGCCGGTCGTGTACGCGTCGTGAATGCCCTGCGACCCGACGATCAGCCCATAGGTGGGGAAGTCAGGCCCCTTCACGCGTTCGGTGACGGCCGCCAGCGTCGCCTCTTCGTCTGCCTCGTAGTTGTCGAGGCACCAGAAGACGGCCTCCGAGAGCTCCCGGAGGTTGTGTGGCGGCATGTTGGTGGCCATGCCGACCGCGATGCCACCGGAACCATTGGCGAGCAGGTTTGGGAACCGGCTGGGCAGGACAGTCGGCTCCTGCACCCGGCCGTCGTAGTTCGGGATGAAATCGACTGTCTCCTCGTCGATTTCACGCAGCATCTCCATCGCCAGCGGCGTGAGGCGCGCCTCCGTGTTGTGGCTGACGAACCCGTTTGTGATGAAGGCGTGGTCGTCCGTGTCGACCCGCAGGCTGTACACGGGCTGCACGCCAGCATCGGTTACCGCAGCGACGCGCGCGTAGTAGAAGCGCCCATCTGTGAGCTCTTCGGCGATTGCACGCACATCAGGATCGGCGATGTGGCTGCGGATCTCCGCGCCATCACGCCGCCAACGCTCGACGCCGTCGATATTGTGCTTGCGCAGCCATTCCTTATCGACCCATCGGCCGCCGCTATGCGCACGAATGAATGCGGCCAGTCCTGGGACAACGTCGTGGTCTCGTCCTGCACCACGTTCGGGCAGGGCGCTCAGAAGCGTCTGCAATTTGATCTGTTTCGCACCGCCGAAGCCGATCTGTTGAGCAAACAGCTCGGCTTGGCCTCGATTTGTGAGAACCACCTTGTGCTCGCCGGTCGCGTGTCGATATCGGCTTGACACGACACCGAATTCCAGCAACATCTGCTGGACATCAGCCGCCAGACGATCACTCCGAGTGGAATACGAGACTTGAATCGTGTTGCGCGGCAGCGCAGAGCAGGAGCCATCGCCTTCGAACAGCGCCTGCAGAAAGATGCGCTTCACAGCGGCAGGAGCATGCCAAAGCCATTCGGGTACAGACTTATCGGCGGATCGCTGGCCCACCAGATCCCGCAGCCGCGTCTTCCTCAGCGCCGTCAAGTTGTGGACATCGAGCTCGTGAAGCGAGGAGCCCGAGGCGATGGTGCGGGCGGACGTATAGCGCGCGCCACCAACGATCGCGTCGTACGCCGACACAACCATATTGAAGAAGTCGCGGTCGAGGTTGTTGAAGCCGGCTCTCTTCTCAGAGACAAACCCTTCGCTGACTAGCGCGCCCAGAAGCAGCGCCTCCAGGGCGTCGTGCCAGTCCGCCGCACCCAGTTCGGTCGGTAGCGTCCGTTGGACTACAACATGGTCATCCGGCCGAATCTCCTCGATCAGCTTCCATAGCAGTGTCGGGACACCCCCGACCTCGACCAGGCACAGCAGCGGATGGTTCGCGGTCCCCGTGATCGCATACCCCTGCGCCGTGGTGACGGTGAAGGTCTGGTGGCTACCGGAATGGAAGAGCCGATCAGCGGTGACGGGGTCGCCGTGCCGATCGAGAACCTTGAGGTCGATCTCGTTGTCGGTGTTCGGGCTTGCGCCCTTGACGACATCGGCGATTCGCACTGACTGTCCGAGTGGCAACCGAATGAGCGCGTCGCCGGTGATGCAGTACCTCATGGCGGCCGGTGGGTCGTTGCCGGGTGAGCCGAAGTTGCCCTGGCCGTCGACCAATGGATAACGCAGCGACCACGGCTGGGCCATCCGCACCAGGGTGTCGTAGATAGACGAGTCGCCGTGCGGGTGGTAGTTGCCCATCGTCTCGGCGACCGAACGGGCGGACTTGGCGTGCCCGCGGTCGGGCCGGAAGCCGGAGTCGAACATCGCGTAGAGCACGCGGCGGTGCACCGGCTTGAGACCGTCCCGGACCTCCGGCAGCGCGCGGCCGACGATCACGCTCATCGCGTAATCGATGTAGCTCCGCTGCATCTCCTGCTGGATGTCAACAGGCTCGATGCGATCTCCTGCTTCGTCGCCGGGCGGCAACGTGGTGTCAGTCATGTGGTTTCAGTCCTATTTAGTGGCGTGAGTTCGCTAGACATCAAGGAAGCGGACGTCTTTGGCATTACGGGTGATGAAGCTGCGGCGCGCCTCGACGTCCTCGCCCATCAGGATCGAGAACAGTTCGTCGGCGGCCGCGGCGTCATCGAGGGTGATCTGGCGCAGCACCCGCACCGACGGGTCCATCGTGGTCTCCCACAGTTCCTTGGCGTCCATCTCACCGAGGCCCTTGTAGCGCTGGATGCCGTCTTCGGTGTTGATCCTGCGACCTGCTGCCCGACCGGCCTCCAGCAGCCCGTCGCGTTCGCGATCGGAGTAGGCGAACTCCGGTTCACTGCGTTGCCACTTGAGCTTGTACAACGGCGGCTGCGCCAGGAAGATGTGCCCGTGCTCGACCAGCGGCTTCATGAACCGGAAGAGCAGGGTCAGCAGCAGCGTCGAGATGTGCTGGCCGTCGACGTCGGCATCGGCCATCAGCACGATCTTGTGATACCGCAGTTTGGCGAGGTCGAATTCGTCGTGGATGCCGGTGCCGAGCGCGGTGATGATCGCCTGGACTTCGGTGTTCTTCAGCACGCGGTCGATGCGCGCCTTCTCCACGTTGATGATCTTGCCGCGCAGCGGAAGGATCGCCTGGAACATCGAGTCGCGGCCGCTCTTGGCCGAGCCGCCCGCGGAGTCACCCTCCACCACATACAGCTCGGATTTGCGCGGGTCGGTGGACCGGCAGTCGGCCAGCTTGCCGGGCAGCCCGCCGATGTCGGTGGCGCTCTTGCGCCGCACCAGCTCACGGGCCTTGCGCGCCGCCAGCCGCGCCTGTGCCGACGAGACCGCCTTGTTCACAACGGTTTTCGCTTCAGCCGGATTGGCCTCGAACCAATGGCTCAACTGCTCGTTGCAGATCTTCTGCACGAACGACTTCACCTCGGTGTTGCCGAGCTTGGTCTTGGTCTGGCCCTCGAACTGTGGTTCGGACACCTTCACCGAGAGGACCGCGGCCAGGCCCTCACGAATATCGTCGCCGGTCAGGTTGGGGTCTTTTTCCTTGAGCAGCTTCTTGTCCTTGGCGTACTTGTTGACGACGCTCGTCAACGCTGCCCGGAACCCTTCTTCGTGGGTGCCGCCCTCATGGGTGTTGATGGTGTTGGCGAAGGTATGCACCGACTCCGAATAGCCAGCGTTCCACTGCATCGCGACCTCGACCTCGTGGCCTACGCCCTTACCGTCGAAGTCGATGATGCTCTGCTGAATCGGCGTCTTGGTGCGGTTGATGTGCTTGACGTAGTCGACAAGCCCGCCCGGGTAATGAAAGGTGCGGTACTTCACCTTGTGCGGCGCCTTGGCCTCGGCCTCCTTCTCCTCCGCGGACTTCGGCGCTTCCGCGGTATCGCTGACGACGTCGTCGACCACTTCCTCGGGTGTGACTCTCTCGTCGGCGAGGGTGATGGTCAGACCCTTGTTGAGGAAGGCCATCTCCTGCAGTCGCCGGGCCACGGTCTCGAAGTCGTAGTTGGTGGTTTCGAAGACATCCGGATCCGCCCAATACCGGACCGTCGTGCCGGTCTTCTTGGTGGCATCGCCCTGTTTGACGGTGCCGGGCATCGCACGGTCGTAGGACTGGAACCACTCGTAACCGTCGCGGCAGATGTCCACCTCGAGCCTGGTGGACAGGGCGTTCACCACGGATACGCCGACGCCGTGGAGGCCGCCACTGACGTTGTAGCCGCTGTTCTCGCCGCCGAACTTGCCGCCCGCGTGCAGCTGCGTCATCACGACGTCGACGGTGGGGGCGCCGCTGGAGTGCATTTCGACCGGGATACCGCGGCCGTCGTCCGCGACCTCGACACCACCGTCCTCGAGGATCCGGACGTCGACCTTGGATGCGTATCCGGCCATCGCCTCGTCGACAGCGTTGTCGACGACCTCCCAAACCAGGTGGTGCAGACCACGCTCGCCGGTGGACCCGATGTACATGCCGGGGCGTTTGCGGACAGCCTCCAAACCTTCCAGCACCGTGATGGCGCTGGCGCCGTATTCCTTCTTTTTTGAGCTCTTTGCAGCAGGCGCAGTCTTCTTAGCGGCAGGCACGATCGCCAGCATCTCCTCGGGGGTCGCTGCGGCGGTGGTGGTACCGCCGGCAAGTCATTCGACCAGTCTACCGGGAACTGGCCACGGGACCGATTCTGAGGGCGCGTTTCTGCACACCTATTTGCGCCGCCTGTGGAATTTCTCGATCCGAGGTGCGTCAAGACGCTTGGGAAGTATGCTTGCGGCGTTCTGGCGGCTCTCAGCCAACTGGATTCGAAGGCGATCAGCCGTATGTGTCGCGTGGTCCGCGCCCGGCGATGTGGTATCGGCCCTTGCGCCACGACGGCGCCACCGGACCGACGATTTTCAGCGAGGTCACCACGCCGTCGCCGACTGCTGCCGCGATTTTAGCCAGAAGTTGCGCTTGAACCATCCGTAATTGGGTGGCCCACGCCGTGGATTCGGCGGAAACACTCAACACTCCTTCGCGCAGCGCTGTCGGAGTCGCGTGTGCCGCGATCTGCTCGCCGACGACCGTCTGCCACTGCCCCAACACGGTGCCCTCGGCGACCCGCCCGGACCAGCCGCGCGTGCGCGCCAGATCCTGTGTCGCCGCCGCGAACGTCTGCGGATCCCTCACATCGGGCCCCGGCCCCGACCACGCGCGCCGGCGACCGGCGACGCGTCGGGCGGTGGGCGAGGTGCGGCCGCGGCCGACGTTCTTGCCCTGGCTACGCGCCGCGCCCCGCGCCTCCTCCAGCGTGCGGCGCACCAGGTCCATGCCCGTCAGCCCGGCGAGATGCTCCGGAGGTGCCACACCGTCGTCTTCGTTATCCGTCATTTGCCTCGACTCACGCTCCTACCACCGAAACTCGGCCGCTGTCGTCATCGCGCATGGTGATCTCGATCCTGCGCGCATCCCAATCGCGTGGGATGTCGTCGCCAACGGCCGCGGTCACCAACACCTGTTCTGCAGACGCCGCCACACCGGCCAGCGCCCGCCGGCGGGCGGAATCCAGTTCGGCGAAGACATCGTCGAGCAGCAGCACCGGATCGCCGCCTTCTGCCCGCATCAGTTCATAGGCGGCCAGTCGCAGCGCCAGCGCCATCGACCACGATTCACCATGGCTCGCATAGCCTTTCGCTATGTGATCGCCGAGCCGAAGCTCGAGGTCGTCGCGATGTGGCCCGACCAGGCAGACGCCCCGCTCGATCTCGGCGTCGCGGCGACGGGCCAGCGCATCGAGCAGTGCCGCCTCGAAGAATTCGACGGTCTCGTTCTGCCCGTCGATCTCCTCGACCTTGCTGCGGTACTGGATCGCCGCGGGCCGCGACGCGGGAGCAAGCAACTGATAGGCCTTCTCAACCTCCGGGTTGAGTTCGTTGACGAGCTCTATCCGGGCCGCCACCAGCTGCGCCCCGTGTTCAGCGAGGTGGCCGTCCCACACGTCGAGGGTGTCAGCCACGCTGCGGTCGCCCCGGTGACGCGCCCCCGCAGCCGTTTTGAGCAACGCCGTCCGCTGCCGCAACACCTTGTCGTAGTCGGCGCGTACCGCCGCGATCCGCGGGCGGCGCGTTGTCGCGAGCTCGTCGAGGTAACGCCTGCGCTCGGCGGGATCCCCGCGTACCAGCGCCAGGTCTTCCGGCGCGAACATCACCGCGCGCAGCACGCCGAGCACCTCGCGTGCCGACCGGACGGGGGACCGGTTCAGCCGCGCCTTGTTGGCACGCCCCGCCAACACCTCCAGGTCGATGGCGAGCTCTCGGCCGTCATTCACCACGATCGTCGAGATGATCGCCCGGTCAGCCCCGGCTCGAAGCAACGGCGCGTCCGACGCGACCCGGTGAGACCCGAGTGTCGCCGAATACCACAGTGCCTCAACAAGATTAGTCTTGCCGTAGCCGTTCGGTGCGACGAATACGGTGCGGCCCGGCTCGAGGTCCAGGTCGACCTGTGCCCATGACCGGAAGTCCTGCAGCCCCAGGTGGCGGACGTACAACCGACTATCCGGACTCGCTGATCCGCTTGACCGCGTGGCCGCCGAACTGATTGCGCAGCGCCGCCACCGCCTTCATCGTGGGGGAGTCGTCCTGGCGCGAGAGGAACCGGGCGAACAGCGCTGCCGCGATGCTCGGGACGGGCACCCGCAGCCGGATCGCCTCCTCCACCGTCCACCTGCCTTCGCCGGAGTCTTCGGTGTACCCGGAGATCTCCTTGAGGTCGGGATCCTCCTTGAGCGCCTTGGCCAGCAGCTGCTGCAGCCACGACCGCACCACGGTGCCGTTGGTCCACGCCTGGTAGACGGCCTGCGGATCCTTGATCAGGTCTTCGGCGGCCAGCACCTCGTACCCCTCGGCGTATGCCGTCATCAGGGCGTACTCGATCCCGTTGTGCACCATCTTGGCGAAATGGCCTGCCCCCACGGGGCCGGCGTGCACGAACCCGTCTTCTCTCGGTCCTGGCGGGCGCAGCGTGTCGAAGATCGGCATCGCCCGTTCGACGTCGGCTTCGCTGCCGCCGACCATCAGGCCATACCCTTCCTTGCCACCCCAGATACCACCCGATACCCCTGCGTCGATGAAGGCGATTCCCTTCTCGGCCAATAGTTTTGCGTGCTCTTCGTCGCCGGTGTACCGCGAGTTACCCCCGTCGATCACCAGGTCGCCCTCCGACAGCTCCTTGGCGAGGTCGGTGATCGTACCGTCGGTGATCGGGCCGGACGGCACCATGACCCACACCACGCGGGGAGCTTCCAACGCTTCGGCGAGGGCCGCGAGCGTCGGGACGTCCGACACTTCAGGGCGCGGGTCGTAGCCGACCACCTCGTGCCCACCTTCGCGCAGCCGTTCACGCATGTTGAAGCCCATCTTGCCCAGGCCGATCAAACCCAATTGCATGTAGCGCCTCTCTCTTCGCGGGTTGAACCCCTAGCCCGGGAGCCGCACCGGCATCAACAGGTAGACATAGTCGGTCTGCGCCGCTGGAAACGGGCCGGCCCCCCCGACATTGTCGTCCCCATCGTCACCCGCCGGACGCAGCACCGCAGGACGGCTCGGTGTCGTGAAACCAAACGTCACACGTTCTGAATGCAACGAACCCAACCCGTCCGTCAGATACGTCGGGTTGAAAGCGATGGTCAACGGATCGCCCGCGAATTCGACGGGCAGGTCTTCCTCTGCACGACCGACGTCGTCGGCCCCCGCCGACAACTTGAGCACCCCGTCGGCGAACTCCATCCGAACCTGTGCACCACGGTCCGCGACCAGCGCGACGCGCTTGATCGCCTCGGTCAGCTGCGCGACGGCGATCGTGGCGACGGCCGTGTGTTCAGCCGGAAGCAACTGACGAAATTTCGGAAACTCGGCATCGAGCAGTCTCGTCGTGCTGCGCTTGCCATCGCTGCGGATTCCGAGCAATCCTTCCTTGCCGACGGCCGCGCCTGCGCCCAACGACAGGTGCACATCGCCGGCGCCCGTACCGGCCTTCGCGGCTTCGGCCAGCGTCTTGGCAGGCACCAGTACGGCCGCTTCGACATCCGCCGCGTTCGTCGACCAGGTCAGCTCCCGGACTGCAAGCCTGAACCTGTCGGTCGCGGCCAAAACCACGCTCTCGCCGGAGATTTCGACGCGGATGCCAGTCAGCATCGGCAGAGTGTCATCGCGGCCGGCAGCCACCGCCACCTGGCCGATCGCTTCGGAGAACAGGTCAGCGGAAACGACACCCGTCTCGTCGGGGAGGGATGGCAACGTCGGGTAGTCCTCGACAGCCATCGTCGGCAGGGAGAATTTCGCACTACCGCAGTTGAGCAGGACCCTTGTGCCCTCGACGCTGACGTCCACAGGTTTGGCCGGCAGCGCCCTGGTGATATCCGACAACAGTCGACCAGAAACCAAAACGCTTCCAGGAGAAGCTATCTCGGCGGCAACGTGCACTTCTGCCGACACCTCGTAGTCGAAACCTGAGACTGTCAGTCCGTCGTCGGTACCTGTCAGCAGGACACCGGCCAACACCGGAACCGTCGGCCTGGTCGGCAGGTTGCGGGCCACCCAGGCCACCGCGTCGGCGAAGTCTTCTCGCACCAGCCGGAACTTCAAATCGGAGAGACCTGCCGTCGTTGTCGCCACGCCCATGGTGTCCCTTCGATCAACTCACAACTTATGCCCTAACCAGCGGTTTCGGGATGCTTTCGCGTCGGTACCCCAATGTCGCTGCGACGACCGTAACGGCTGTCGAAGAACCACCGTAGAGCTTTCGGCCCCATCTTGAAAGCTAATCGATCGCGGTGACAACGGCGCTCGGCGACGCGTCGCGAACGGGTCAAGATCAGGTGTCCCCAGGCCCTCTTTTCTGAGAGGAAACTACAGAGATAGAGAAGTAACAGTATTAGGGCCTGTGGAAGTTGTGGATGAAGCACAGTTGGTGCTGGACGAAGCTGATATCGGGTTGTGAGTTACTTGTGCACGGCCGCAGCTCCTGCGTTGGGAGGCTGGGGAGACAATCGTCACTGTGGAGAAATCGGCGCGGGCACGGACGAGTACTCGGCGATTCTCCACATGGGTGTGCACAGCCATGTGATGTGACGGCTGGTGCGCCGGTGGCAGAAGTTTTTCGAAAGATTTTTTGGTTCGACGGCTCAGCGCTTGGCGCGTTGACGGATCCGAGTCGTCAATTCCTTGACCTGATCGAAGATTTCCCGGCGTTCGGCCATCTCGCCGCGGATCTTCTTCTCGGCATACATGACCGTGGTGTGGTCACGGCCGAAGGCCTGCCCGATCTTTGGTAGCGAGAGATCAGTGAGTTCGCGGCACAGGTACATCGCAATCTGCCGTGACTGGGCCAGCGCCCTGGTCTTGCCGGGTCCGCGAAGTTCTTCGACGGTGGTTTCGAAGTATTCGGCGGTGGCGGCCATGATGCCGGCCGCGCCGATCTGGATGCTGTTCACGTCGGCGATCAGGTCGCGCAGGACGATCTCGGCGAGCGGTTTGTCGATCGGGGTCTTGTTCAGCGATGCGAAGGCCGTGACGCGGATCAGTGCGCCCTCGAGCTCGCGGATGTTGCGCTCGATGCTGCTGGCGATCAGCTCGAGGACGTCAGCCGGGACGTCGAGCCGGTCCATCTGAGCCTTCTTGCGGAGGATCGCGATGCGCGTTTCCAATTCCGGCGGCTGGACGTCGGTGATCAGTCCCCACTCGAACCGGGTTCGCAACCGGTCCTCGAGTGTGGCCAGCTGCTTGGGCGGACGGTCCGACGAGATGACGATCTGCTTGTTCGCGTTGTGCAGCGTGTTGAACGTGTGGAAGAACTCTTCCTGAATGCCTTCTTTGCCCTCGATGAACTGGATGTCATCGACCAGCAGCACGTCGATGTCGCGGTAGCTGCGTTTGAACGAGGCTTTGCGGTCATCGCGCAAGGAGTTGATGAAGTCGTTGGTGAATTCCTCGGTCGAGACGTACTTGACCCGCATGCCGGGAAACAGTCGCTGGGCGTAGTTGCCCGCCGCGTGCAAAAGGTGCGTCTTGCCGAGGCCGGATTCGCCCCAGATGAAGAGCGGGTTGTAGGCACGCGCGGGCGCCTCAGCAATCGCGAGGCTCGCGGCGTGAGCGAACCGATTGGATGCGCCGATGACGAAGGTGTCGAAGGTGTAGCGCCGGTTGAGGCTGATCGAGTTGTCGTCGCTTGTGTCCGAGTTGCGCGGCCCGCGGGAGAAGTAGGTGGGCCAACTCTCCTCGGCGCTGGCGAGTGCCTCGCTGACTTCGTCGATCTCGTCGGAGTCGGATTCTCCGTAAACGTCGGTGACGACGGCGTGTCCCTCGTCGGGATCCTCGGGGCCTGGGCTGGCGATTCGCACACCGAGTTCGACGCGCTGTCCCAGCTGTCGGCTCAATGCCGAGATGATCGGCTCGCGAAGGTGCCGCTCGATCTCGTTCTGCACAAAACTGGTCGGAACTGAAAGCAGAGCAAAGCCTTCGGTAATGACGAGCGGCTTGACCAGCTTCAACCAGGCCCTTTGCTGCGGAGTCAGGTTGGGCGGTGGTGGTTCGCCGTTGACCGAGTTGCCTGCGGTGGTGTCGCCGTTCAGCTCGGCGAGCACGGTGTTCCACACGGCGACGAAGGGAGGGTCGGGGTCAGCGGTCAATGACAGGTACCCCCTCAAGCTGGTCCAAGGGACCACCAAGAGAACGCAGACGAACTGTCCACATAGTTATCCACAGCCTGTGGAGAGACACTCGTCGTCGCTCTGTTGTCTACCGGCGGGGACGCCGCGGGGTCTGGGCTCGTCACAGCGGTTCCGTCCACTGTGGGCTCGCGACCTGTTCGGGCGTCCTCGCTTCGTTGTCTGGTCGCCGTCCCGGTGTGGGAACGGCATTGGCAGAAGCTAACAGTTTTCCGCCTGAGTGCCAACCGTTCTGCAACATTGCCCGGGGCAGAGTTTTCGGCAACGTAAGTGCGGTGACTGGTGTGACTGATGTCAACATGTCGAGGGCCGCCGGCGGAGGTTTGACCTAGGTAAATCTCGTCAGTACCCTCGAACAGTCGCCCGAACGCGGCGGCACGGCTGCGATCTGAGATCCCTCGGAGACCGCGCCGGCTAGCGAGCGACACGACGAGCTTACCAACGGCGAGCGCATCCAGACCTGTGCGTCTGATGTGGTTGCCAAACGCAATGAGGAGTGACAGCCGTGGCCAAGGGCAAGCGGACCTTTCAGCCCAACAACCGGCGCCGTGCGCGGGTGCATGGGTTTCGGCTACGGATGAGGACCCGCGCGGGTCGGGCGATCGTGTCCGGCCGGCGTCGCAAGGGCCGCCGCTCGCTGACTGCGTAATCAGACGCAGGATCTAGCGCGGTGCTTCCGGCGCAGAACCGGATGACGCGGTCTACGGAATTCGGTGCGACAGTCAACCAAGGGGTGCGCGCAGTGCAGCCCGACATCGTTGTGCACGCACGGCGATGCGGCGGGGCGGGTGAGGCCGGCCCGAAGGTGGGACTGGTAGTCGCCAAGAAGGTCGGCAATTCTGTGCAACGACACCGGGTGGCCCGACGTCTGCGGCACGTCGCGCGGGCGGTCATAACGGAGCTGCACCCGGCCGACCGAGTCGTGATACGGGCGCTTCCGAGTAGCAGGTACGCCATTTCGGCCCGGCTCGAACAGCAGCTGAGGGTGGCGCTCAAGCGCGCACAGTTGCTCGACGGGACTCGGCGATGATGTCGCGTGCCCTGATCTTTCTCATCCAGCTGTATCGCAACACCGTCTCCCCGCTGCGCTTGCCCACGTGCCGGTTCAGCCCCACCTGCAGTCAGTATGCGGTCGAGGCGCTGAGCGAGTACGGGCTGATCCGCGGCGGCTGGCTGGCGACAGTCAGGCTGGCGAAGTGTGGTCCGTGGCATCGGGGAGGATGGGACCCAATACCCGAGCGCCGCGGGCCAAACCCGGAGAGTGCCGCCGTCGACGACGCTAGGAGCAAGTCGGTTGTTTAACTGGTTCAGCCTGGACATCATCTATTACCCGGTGTCGGCGATCATGTGGGCCTGGTACAAGCTTTTCGGCTTGCTGCTGGGGCCATCGAACTTCTTCGCGTGGGGACTGTCGGTGATGTTCCTGGTCTTCACCCTCCGCGCGATTCTGTACAAGCCGTTTGTCCGCCAGATCCGCACGACGCGGCAGATGCAGGAGTTGCAGCCGCAGATCAAGGCGCTGCAGAAGAAGTACGGCAAGGACCGCCAGCGGATGGCGCTGGAAATGCAGAAGCTGCAACGCGAGCACGGGTTCAACCCGATCCTGGGCTGCCTGCCGATGCTGGCTCAGATCCCGGTGTTTCTCGGGCTCTACCACGTGTTGCGGTCGTTCAACCGAACCCAAGGCGGCTTCGGTCAGCCGAAGCTGTCTCCGGAGCTGAACCGGTCGCTGGGCAACTACGTCTTCAGCGCCACCGACGTCGCGCACTTCCTCGATGCCAATCTGTTCGGCGCGCCGTTGGGCGCCAACATGATTCAGAAGACGGGCCTGGACGCGTTCACCGAGTTCAACCGCGTGTCGGTGATCGCCGTGGGAGTGCCCCTGATGATCGCGGCGGGCGTCGCGACGTACTTCAACAGCCGGGCATCGGTGGCGCGCCAGAGTCCGGAGGCGGCGGCCAATCCGCAGACAGCGATGATGAACAAGCTGGCGCTGTACGTGTTCCCGCTCGGTGTTGTGGTCGGCGGCCCGTTCCTACCGCTCGCCATCATCCTGTACTGGTTCGCCAACAACATCTGGACCTTCGGTCAACAGCACTACGTGTTCGGGCGCATCGAGAAGGAAGAAGAGGCGAAGAAGCTCGAGGCGATCGAACGACGTGCGGCCAATGCACCGCCGCCGGGCGCCAAGCCGAAACGCGCGCGGAAGGGCGAGACGCCACCGACCGACGGCGTCGCGCCTGACGCCTTCGAGGTGACCGAGAGTTCGGCAAGCGAGCTCACCGACGGAGAGTCCGACAGCGGCAATTCGGCGAAGCCGAGCACGAACAATGGAGGCAACCGCACACCGAAGCCGGGGGCGACACCACGGCCAGGCGCGCGTCCCAAGAAGCGAAAGCGTTGACCGGACCCCAACCCGGCGAATGAGGAGATGACAACAGATGACTGACTTCGACGACCCCATCACCAGCGAGCGCGATGAGCAGACCGAAACCGACGCCGCGGAATCGGAAGCATCACAGAACGGCGGCGAATCGGTGACGGCGTCCGGGGAGGACCTGGAGGACCGCCTCGTCGCAGAGGGCGAGATCGCCGGTGACTATCTCGAGGAGCTGCTCGACCTGCTCGACTTCGACGGCGACATCGACCTGGACGTGGAGGGCGACCGCGCGGTCGTGAGCATCGATGGCGGCGAGGATCTGGCCAAGCTCGTCGGCCGCAAGGGCGAGGTGCTCGACGCGCTTCAAGAACTGACTCGGCTTGCGGTTCATCAGAAGACCGGCGAGCGCAGCAGGCTGATGCTGGACATTGCTCGCTGGCGACGTAAGCGTCGCGAGGAACTGGCCGCGCTCGGCGACAAGGTAGCGCGACGGGTATTGGACTCGGGCGAGCGGGAGCAGCTGTCGCCGATGACGCCGTTCGAGCGCAAGATCGTGCACGACGCGGTGGCGGCTGTGGACGGCGTGCGCAGCGAGAGCGAAGGCGTGGAGCCTGCGCGCCGGGTCGTCGTCCTCGTGGACTGACGGAGTTACATCGGTGTAGTTCGAGGCGCCGCCTAATCGGCGCGGGGATCCGGAGGATGTTTCACGTGAAACATGTGGACGTCTCCGAACCCCCGGAAGGTGCCGGCGCGGTGTTCGGTGACCGCGTAGCGCTCGCCCGGCGATACGCGGAGATCCTGGCCGGGGACGGCGTGGAACGCGGGATCATCGGCCCCCGCGAGGCGGGTCGACTGTGGGATCGTCACGTGCTCAACAGTGCGGCACTCAGCGAATTATTCGACACCGGAGAGCAGATTGCCGACATCGGTAGTGGAGCCGGCCTTCCGGGGATACCGTTAGCGTTGGCCCGGCCGGACTTGCGGGTGACACTGATCGAGCCGCTTCTGCGGCGCTCTGATTTCCTCCGAGAGGTCATCGACGACCTCGGCGTGGATGTCGCCGTTGTCCGTGGCCGAGCCGAAGAACAAGCCGTACGGCAACAAGTGGGGGAGATGGACGCGGTCGTGTCCAGAGCGGTGGCCTCGTTGGACAAGCTGACAAGGTGGAGCGCGCCGCTGCTCCGATCAGGGGGGCGGATGTTGGCTATCAAGGGCGAACGGGCGGCGGGCGAGCTGGACGAGCATCGGCGTGTGATGGAGTCGCTCGGTGTGGTGGATGCCAGGGTGGTGATATGCGGAGAGGCCTTCTTGGATCCGCCCGCCACCGTGGTCATCGCGAGGCGCGGGGAATCGGTGCCGGCACATCGCCGGTCGACACGACGAGCGGGCAGGAGAAGGGGATGAATCCAGTGTCGGAGGGTAGCGCTGTGCCGCCGATGGGCACCACCGGAGGTGCCAATGTTTCACGTGAAACATGGGTGTCGGACGATGTCATCGACACTCCGATCGGCGCGGAAGCCGAGCGCGCTGTGCGCCTCCTGCACGCCGAGACGCGCCTGCCCCGGCCGGTGAACCAACGGGTATTCACCATCGCCAACCAGAAGGGCGGCGTCGGCAAGACGACCACGGCCGTCAACGTCGCAGCCGCGCTCGCGTTGCAGGGCCTGAAGGTTCTGGTTATCGACCTCGACCCACAGGGCAACGCCAGCACCGCTCTCGGCGTCGACCATCACCCCGGCACGCCGTCGTCCTACGAGGTGTTGATCGGCGAAACTCCGTTGCAAGAAACTCTGCAACGGAGTCCGCACAGCGAGCGATTGTTCTGCGTCCCTGCCACCATCGAGCTAGCCGGCGCTGAGATCGAGTTGGTCAGCATGGTCGCGCGTGAGGGTCGGCTACGCACCGCCCTCGCGGAACTCCAAAACCACGACTTCGACTACGTGTTCATTGACTGCCCGCCGTCGTTGGGCCTGCTGACGATCAACGCACTCGTCGCGGCGCCCGAGGTGTTGATCCCGATTCAGTGCGAGTACTACGCCCTCGAGGGAGTGGGCCAGTTGCTGCGCACCATTGAAATGGTCAAGGCGCACCTCAACCCGAGACTCGATGTCTCGACCGTCATCCTGACCATGTACGACGGCCGGACGAGACTGGCCGACCAGGTCGCGGCCGACGTCCGCGCGCACTTCGGAGAGAAGGTGCTCGGTACGGTCATCCCGCGAAGCGTGAAGGTGTCCGAGGCGCCGGGATACGGAATGACGATCCTGAATTACGACCCGGGCTCGCGCGGTGCGTTGAGCTACATGGATGCCAGTCGCGAGCTTGCTGAACGGGGCGCCGCGCAGAGAGGACAAAACCGATGACGCAGCCATCGCGGAAGAGGAGCGGGCTCGGACGCGGCCTCGCGTCGTTGATCCCGACGGGCCCCGAAGATTCCAACTCGGCCTCGATGGGGCATCGGATGGGTGACGCCGCCGCGGACGTCGTCTTGGGCGGGGCGCCGCAGCCGAGCTCGGTCGGCGCTGTCTACCGGGAAATAGATCCGTCCGCGATCGAGCGGAACCCGAGGCAGCCGCGTCAGGTGTTCGACGAAGAAGCACTCGCCGAACTGGTGCACTCCATCAAAGAATTCGGACTGATGCAACCCATCGTGGTGCGTGGTATGTCCGGACAGCCGGGGCGCTATCAGCTGGTGATGGGGGAGCGACGCTGGCGCGCCGCCCAAGAGGCGGGGCTGGCGACGATTCCGGCGATCGTGCGGGAGACCGCCGACGACAGCATGCTGAGAGACGCCTTGTTGGAGAACATCCACCGGGCACAGCTGAACCCCCTCGAAGAGGCTGCGGCGTACCAGCAGCTGCTCGACGAATTCGAGGTAACCCACGACGAGCTTGCGGCGCGCATCGGGCGGTCTCGGCCGTTGATCACGAACATGATCCGCCTGCTGCGTCTACCTATCGCCGTGCAGCGCCGCGTCGCCGCGGGCGTGCTGTCGGCGGGCCACGCGCGGGCACTGCTCTCGCTCGACGCCGGACCGGAGGCGCAGGAGGAGCTCGCCGCGCGCATCGTCGCCGAGGGCCTGTCGGTGCGCGCGACGGAAGAAGCCGTCATGCTGGCGAATCGGGAAGACACCTCCACCCCGTCCGCACCGCGCCGCAAGCCCATCCACATGCCGGGCCTGCAAGATGTTGCTGAACGGCTGTCGACCGCCTTCGACACTCGCGTCACGGTCAGCTTGGGCAAACGCAAGGGCAAGATCGTCGTCGAGTTCGGGTCGGTCGACGACCTACAGCGCATAGTCGACCTAATGAACTCTGCGAACGCCTGACCTAGGACACGGGGAAATTACGTCACTGTGACACATCGATCACGGCCCGGGCCCGAGCCCGTGCCCACCGCGGGAATCGTGATGTGGGGCAACGCCTTTGGTGAAGCGGGTTGCGGCGGGTGAGCCAGCGCGCCAAAAGGGGGCCGTCCGGGCTGCATCCTCCTATTCTGGAGGAGCGGTCACAGATAGCGGCGCCGCCTGGAACCCGGGAAGTCTAGTGTCAGCGCGAATCACGCCCCTGCGCCTCGAAGCCTTCGAGCAGCTGCCCAAGCACGCGCGCCGATGTGTGTTCTGGGAGGTGGATCCCTCAACGCTCGGTGCCGAGGATCATCTGTCCGACCCGGAATTCGAGAAGGAAGCCTGGCTGTCGATGGTGATGCTGGAGTGGGGGTCGTGCGGCCAGATCGCTTCGAGCGCGCCGGCGGGCAGCCGCACCGATGCGACCGACGACGACGCGGCAAGCGATGACCAGCCCTGCCTCGGCTACGCGTTCTACGCTCCGCCGAGTGTCGTGCCACGGGCGCGGCTTTTTCCGAGCGGACCGGTGAGCGCCGACGCGGTCTTGCTCACCTCCCTCGGGGTGGAGGGCGCGCAGGCGCGAAGCGGCGACGATCTGAGTGCCGGCGGCCTGTCCCACGGGCTGATCGTGTCGGTTGTCGCGGATTTGGTGCGCCGCGGCGTGCGGGCACTTGAAGCGTTCGGCCGTACCGAGGCGACGGTGGAATTCGTCGATCCCCGACGGGTGCCCGCAGAACTCCGGCCGGTGGTGGAGGTGCTCGGTGACTGCTCGGTGGACCAATGCGTCCTCGACGTGGATTTTCTCGAGCAGGTCGGGTTCGTGGAAGTGTCGAAACACCGCTACTTCCCGCGGCTCCGACTTGAGCTGGAGAGCGGCCTGGGCTGGAAGGCCGAGGTCGAGGCCGCACTGGAGCGACTGCTGGAATCCGACACGTTGAAGCAGCCCGTTGGTGCGGGCGCGGGTATCTGCTGACCGACTAGCTGCGGCCTGCCTCCACCGACAGCTCGTGTGCGAGCAGTTCGGCGAAGGTGAATGTGCCGGTGGGGCGGTCGTTCTTGCCCAGCAGGTAGAGCCGTTTGACCGCCGCGAGGATGCCTTCGGCGATCGAGTCGCGGGCCTGGTTGGAAACCAGCATGTCGCGGTCCCGGGGATTGGTGATGTAGCCGACGTCCACCTGCACAGTGGGCATCCGGGTCAGCCGCAGCAGGTCCCACGTCCGTCCATGCGTCCGGCAGTCTCGTAAACCCGTGCGCGCCACCACTTCTCGCTGTATGAAGTCGGCGAGGTTGCGGCCGATGGTCGACACCGAACCGTGTGAGTTGCCGAAGTGGAAGGAGGCGACGCCGTTCGCCGACGTGCTTGGGTGGGTGGCGCACCGCAGGCTGATCATCAGGTCTGCGCCGACCGTGTTGGCGGTCGTGGCCCGGTCGGCATCTGACGGGCTATGGGTGGGCGGTCGGGACAGGAAGGTCTCCATGCCGATGGCCGTCATCCGGCCCTCGAGCCGACTGGCCAGGTCCCAGAGGATGTCGGCCTCGCTGATCGGACCCGCCGAGCTCTGCATGATCAACCCGTTGTCGCTGCCGCCGCGGCCCGGGTCGATGATGATGCGCTTGCCGGACAGCCGCGGACCGGACCGTCGGACCAGCTCCTCCTCGCGGATCGCGTGAATGGAGCCGCCGGTGACCCGGGATCCAAGGAAGTACAGCGAGCGCAACGTCTCCGGACCGCAGATACCGTCGGGCGCCATGCCGTACTCGCGCTGGTAGGACATCAGCGCGTTATGAGTCATCAGCCCGAAATGTCCGTCCACCAGCCCGGTGTAGAAGCCGAGGTCCTGGAGCCGCGCCTGCAGAGTGGCCACGTCGTCGCCGTACATCGGCGCCCCGAACTGGTGGCTGAGGATGCGCGCTCCGAGACGGTAGGACGCCTCTTTCAGCGCCCGATACGTCGCTTCGCCCACGATGCCGTCGACGAGCAGGCCCCGGTGCTGCTGGAACGCGCGGACGGCCTCGTCGAGCTCGAGGTCGAAATAGTCGGCGGCGACGTGCCTGCCCGTGCTCAGGTCCTCGTCCGGGTTGTCCACCAGCCTCAGCGCCGCGAGCGCGGTCCGGATCTCGGCAACCGCACCTCCGCGGTCACCTCGACGCAGACTCGACATAACGGGGGCCCTTTCGATAGCGCATATCAGCGGGGGTCCCGCGATGACGATTGCAGGACAGACTATGCGGAATTATCTCAGAAGCACGGCCGATTCAGGAAAACGCCAGGCGGGTCACCGCCGGTAACGACCAGGGCTTTAAGCGATATCCGTCAGTTCGCGCAGCAGCGCAGCCTTGCCTTTCGCACCGACGATGCGCTTCACCGGCTTGCCGTCCTTGAACAGGATCATCGTCGGAATCGACACCACCTGGAAGTCCCTCGCCGTGGCGGGGTTGGCGTCGACGTCAAGCTTGGCGACCGTCAGCGAACCGGCTTTCTCGCCGGCGATCTCCTCGAGCACCGGGGCGACCATCTTGCACGGTCCGCACCAGGTGGCCCAGAAATCGACCAACACCGGGGTGCTGCTCGACAGGACGTCGTCGGAGAACGAGTCGTCTGTGACGTTGACCGTCTTGCTGGTCTTCTCTGTGCCGGTCATTGTTGTGCTCCAATCAGGTCGGTGTCCGTGGTTTGTGTTGTGCCAGTGGCAGTTTCGGCGAGCCAGCGCTCGGCGTCGATAGCGGCCGAACATCCTGTGCCCGCAGCGGTGATCGCCTGGCGGTAGGTGTGGTCGACCAGATCGCCCGCGGCGAAGACACCTTCGATCGACGTGCTGGTGGTGTGATCACGCACCACGACATATCCATCGGCGTCGACGTCGACCTGGCCGCGGACGAGTTCGGAGCGCGGGTCGTGACCGATCGCGACGAACACACCGGTGACGGACAACGTGGACTCCTCGCCGGTGGCGCTGTTGCGCACTCGCACGCCGGTCACCCGGTTGTCGCCTTCGACCTCGAGGACCTGCGTATTCAGCAGGAACGTGATCTTGTCGTTGGCCTTGGCGCGCTCCAGCATGATCCGCGATGCGCGGAACTCCTCGCGGCGGTGGATCAGGGTGACGCTGCGGGCGAACCGGGTCAGGAAGGTGGCCTCCTCCATCGCGGAGTCGCCACCGCCGACGACGGCGATGTCCTGGTCACGGAAGAAGAAGCCGTCGCAGGTGGCACAGGTGCTGACACCCATGCCGAGAAGCTTGTCCTCGCCGGGAACCCCGAGGTGACGTGCTGCGGCGCCCATCGCGAGGATGACCGCGCGCGCCTGGTAGGTCTCGCCGCCGACGGTGACCGATTTCACCGGCCCGTCCAGCGATACCTCGTCGACGTCCTCCATGCGCAGGTCTGCGCCGAATCGCAGCGCCTGTTCGCGCATCTGGTCCATCAGCTCGGGCCCGGTGATGCCGTCGCGGAAGCCGGGGTAGTTCTCCACCTCGGTCGTCGTCATCAGGGCGCCACCGAACTGCGTTCCCTCGAACACCAGCGGCGTGAGCTGGGCACGCGCGGCGTAGACGGCCGCGGTGTAGCCGGCCGGCCCGGAGCCGATGACGATCACGTCGTGAACGTTAGGGTGAGAAGTCATGCGAGCCTTTCTGCCTGCAAAAATTCAAACACCAGGGTAAGCCGGGGTGTTCCCGAATCGGCGGCTGCATGCACTACCGCGGTGTGTTCACGGCTTTGGGCGTGTCGGGAGTCACGCTGGACACCGATATCGTCATGCGCTCGGCGGTTGGTCCGGTGGGAAGCGGCGGGGTTGGTGGACTGCTGTGCATGAGCAGCGCGCAGACGATCAACACGGCCGCCGCGCCGGTGCCGATGACCATGCCGATTATTCGGAGCCGACCGATGCGAGGTGTGGACCGCGCCGCATGTGCCGGTGGCGCGGCGCGCAGGGCCTCGGCGATCCGGGCGGTGACACCAGGCGGTACGGGTGGCGCCGAATCGGCGTCGGCTCCGAGCCGACCGAGGGCGCGGCGGACCCGGTCCTGCGGAAGCCCGGCATCACCGCTGTGCACCGCTCAATAGTGACTCACTGCATCGCGCCGCGGCGGTCGGGCACGGGCGCCCTGCTGTCGAAGTACCCGAGCGCTTCGGCCAGCTTGGCGCGGGCACGCGAGCAGCGACTTTTCACCGTGCCCTCTGCCACCCCGAGCATCCGCGCGGTTTCGGCCACCGAGTAGCCCTGCATGTCGACGGCGACGACCGCGGCCCGCTGTTCGACAGGCAGCCGCATCAGCGCGCGTTCCACCATGATCGCGGTATCCACCCGCGGACCGTGGTCACCCACAGCGCAGTTGTCGTCCTTGAGTTCCGTTGTGGGATGGGACTTGTTGCGGCGCAGTCGGTCCAGGCATGCATTGACGACGATGCGGTACAGCCAGCTGCTCACCGCGGCGTCGCGGCGAAACGACCCCGCTCTGCGGTGTGCGGACAACAGCGCATCCTGCAGCGCGTCGGCGGCGTCGTCCGGGTTGCGGCTGGTCATCATCGCCAACCGGTACAACTGCCGGTGGTGGCGGTAGAACAGTTCCTCGAAGGCGTACCGATCACCCGCGACGTGCGCGGCGAGCAACTCGGCATCGCTGCGCTGGTTCTCGGCAATTCCCCAGGGGCTCCCCACAGCCGAACCCTAAGCACGCCGGGACACCCGATTTTGCACCAGTTTTCACAAACCCGGCTGACATGGCGTTCTGGGCGGGGTTCCCTTGGGATGACGGGCTAGGACGCCGCCTTGACGGTGATCTCGGCGATGTCGGACCGGCTCTCGCCATTGACCTGACCCAGCGTGGATACCCACACCAACAGGTTGGACGTGGGGGAGGCGTTGTCCACCTTGATGGTGTTGGAGCCGGGCCGCAGCGGTGTAGCCGGCGTCAGCACGGTGGTGTCCGACAGCGATGACGGCGTCGGCGTCTGAGCCGAGCGGATCTCGACCGACGTGCCGGTGCTGTTCAGGTCGACGGTGACCTCGCCGACCGTGGTCGGCTGTGGCAGCTGGAGCATCAGCCCGACGCCGTTCTTGAAATTGGGGAACGGTACCGGATCGCTGTACGTGTCGATCGGCCACACCGTGGACGTGTTGCCGTCGATCGCCAGCGGAGCCGCATCGGGCGCGTCGGCTTCACCCTCGGGCGAAAACACCGTCACCTTAACGGGTTTGACGACAGTGCCGCCGCCACCGCCGCCGCCATCCGCCGAAGTCGTCGGCGCACTGAGGCCCAGTTCGTCGGAGGAGAATCCGCCGACGTCGCCGAAGATGCCCTTGAGCACGGAGGCCAGCACGATCAACGCGACGACGAGGATGGCGCCGCCGACACTGAAACCGACGATCAGTCCTTTGCGTCTGCGTGCGGCGGCCTCGGGGTCAACCGGCTTGTCCGGGGCCGTCGCGGGTTTCACGGGGGCCTGCGGCTCGTCGAGGGGATTGATCAGCTCGGTGCGGTCGGCGACGGCGGTGGCCTGCTGCAACAGATTAAGCAGCGTGGGTGCCGTGCGGATGCCGCCGCCCTCCTGCACCGATCGCGCGGCCGCGGCCGAGATCTGGAACGGGATTTCGCGGTCGATGGAGCGGGGCTCGACCGGCTCGCCCGCCGCGTCGACCTCGGCAGGCGCCAACCCGCTGCGGACGCCGGTCTCCGCCAGCGGCCACCGGTTCACGAGAAGCGCATACAGCGCCGCCCCGATGCCGCGGATGTCGTCCTCGGGCGTGGCCTCCGGCATGGTCGCGGGGAACGCCAGCGCCACATCGCCCTCGATGCTGACCCGGACCCGGCTGGGATGATCGATCGACAACGCGACCCCCGACCGGTGCGCCTGTTCGGCGGCCGCGGCGAGCGTCTGCATCGCTCGGGCGCCGCCGATCGGCGACGGCGAGGTCTCCGCCACCTCCTCCAGTGACCCGCCTCGAATCCACTCGCTTACGACAAGGCCGCCCGACCCCGTGTTCACGACATCGAGGATGCGGGCGATGCCGGGGCTCTCGACCCGGCTCAGCCGCAGCGTACGGTCGAGAATCTGCTGCAGGTCCTCGTCGGACAGCGCGGCTTCCGGATCGACGAAGGTGAGCGCGACCTGGCGATCCAGTGCGGTATCCAACGCCTGCCAGAACTGCAGATTGGGTGGTCCGCCATGGAAGACAAGCAGCCGGTATCGACCGCCGGCGATGGTGGCGCCGGGGATGAGGTGCACGTCCTCGTCGGACGTGGCGGCCTCGATCGCCGGTTCGCGGGGGATATCGAACGGCAGCCCTTCACGGCTGGGGTCGCCGCCGTAGTCGGCGGGCGGCCTGCCCGATGTCGGCGGGGACACCGTGCTGACCGGCATCGTTCCCGGATCCGGCTGCTCGCCACCCGCCGCTTCGCCAGGCCCGGTAGGCGCGTCGACAGCGACGTCGGGCTCGAAGTCGTCGGCGGTTGGGCGCGGCAGCTTCGTGGTCGCGCCGTTGTCAGGCAGGGGTGCGGAGTCGCCTGCGGAGTCGTCGGTCACCGCTGGTCCTTTCCGCATCCCGGCTCCGGCAACCGAAGCCGGAGGCCCGCGCCAGGCGGCCGACGGGCTGTGGCGACCCCGCGGCGCGAGCGAATTCCTCTGATCAGGGTACGGGAGTGGGGCCCCTGAGCGTGGTCGGACGGGCGGTGCAACCGGCGGCCCGGCTACTTGCGGGGTCCTGCCGAGCCGCCGCCGGGCCGCGGAGAGGGCAGCCTGCGCGTCGGGCACCCGGGCGGCCAGCATGACGCCGCCGATGATCGGCGCCATCATCAACCCCAGCACCAGCAGCCGCAGCATGGATCCGCCGCCGCCGTGACTGGTCAGCGACTCGAGGCCGAGCAGCTGATCGGCAACATGGGCGATCAACCCGGCGAGCAGGGATGCGGCGGTCGCGACCAGGGCAGTGCGGACCACCTCCAGCTTGATGAGCCGTCCGCCCGGCGGGTTCAGGTTGGCGCGCAACAGGATATAGCCGACGATGGCACCGGCCAGAAAGCCGACCCCGTTGGCAAGGCCGAGATATCCCGCAATCAACTCCCGATCGTCGGTCAGGTGAGGTGCGGCCAGCGACGCGGCGATCTTCACCGTAGTGATGACGATGATCACCACGATCGGCGTCCATGGTTGTTCGCGGGCGTAGAAGACCCGCAGTTGCAGCAGCACAAGCGCGTATGGGATCAGCGTGAACGCCGAGAGGGTGATCGCCATGCCCAGATAGCCGGCGTCGGTGTCGCCGAAATTGCCGTAGGCGAACAGCGCGCTGCCGATCGCCGGGCCCGCGACGGTCATGAGCGCCACGATCGGAATCAGCGTCACCATGGTCAGTCGCGTCGCCAACGAGAGGTCGGCGAGTACCGCAGACGTGTCGTTGGCCGCGGCGTTGCGGCTCAGCCGCGGCATCACCACCGTCAGCACGGTCACGCCGATGATGCCGAATGGCAGCATCAGCACCAGCCAGGTGTAGTTGTAGATGGCGGGTCCCGAAGCCGCTGCCGCGCTGGCGATCTGGTTCCCGACGATCAGCCCGACCTGGCTGATCAACACGTAGAGCACCATCGCCGCGGCCATCCCACCGAACCGACGCAGGCGGTCGTCCAGACCCCAGAGCGGTCGCAGGCTGATCCCTTCCTTGCGGATCGCGATGAACAACACGGCCGTCTGTGCGAACACGCCCAGCGTGGTGCCGATCCCCAGGACCAGCAGCTTGGCATTGCCCATTTCGACCGGATCAATCGAAAGCTCACCCGGCACAACGAGGTAAAGGATGAGCGTCGCGATCGCGACGACGTTGTTGATCACCGGCGCCCAGGCCGGCGGCCCGAATACGTTGCGGGTGTTCAGGATTGCCATGAAAACCGATGACAGGCCGTAGAAGATCACCTGCGGCAGCAGTAGGTAGGCGAAGGCGGTCGTCAGTGATCGGTTGACCTGCGGATCGCTGCCCAGCATCAGCCGGACCAACAACGGCGCCGCCGCCACCGACACCACCGTCGCGACCAGTAGCAGCGCGGTGGCCAGCGTGACGAGCCTGCGGACGAATGCGGTTCCGCCGTCGGCGTCGTCGCGCTCGGCGCGGGCCAGTACCGGCACGAAGATCGCCGTGAACGTCGCTTCCAGCACCAGCGCGGCCACGAGGTTGGGCAGCTGGTTGGCCACCGAGAAGGCGCTGGACAGGGCGGCACCGAGGATGGCCGCAAGAAGGACGATGCGGGTGAATCCGGTGATGCGGCTGACCAGTGTCGCGACTGCCATCCCCCAGGAGCGCGACACCACGGCGGCGTCGCTCAGCTCGGGCCTGCCTGCGCGTCGCCGCGGCGCCGGACCCCGCGGGATGCGCTGCCGTGGTGGCGACGGTGGCGTCCGCTGCGGCGCCGGCGGTGGTGGTGGGGGCGGTCGATAGCCGCGCATACCCGGTGGCGGCGGAGGTGGCGGCGGAGTGTGACGCGGGGGCATGGGCGGTCGACCCATCGGGACGCCGCTCCGGTCGAACGGCGGCTGAGCCGGCCCGAAAGGCCGGCCGGTCGTGTTCATTTCTCCAGCTCTTCGCCCGAATGGATCGCGTGTTCGGGTTCGTCGTCATGGGCCAGCGCCGTGTCAAGCGGGTCGGAGCGGTCCAGGTCGGCGCGATCGGGCTGCCCGCGGAACCGGTGCCACAGCCTGCGGCCCGCGAGTGCGACGAGGACCGCGCCCACCGACAGCGTGATGAAGAACAGCACCTGGCCGTACGCGTTGGAGTGCACCGAGAGCCGTACGGGTTCGCCAAGCGGCAGGCCATCGGCGGTACGCAGGGCGACGTCGACGGCCACCCGCTGGGTGAAGTGCACTTCGATCGGCACCTGCAGCGGCAGGTATCCGGGCGGTAGCTCGATCTCGCCCATATCGGTCACCGACATTCCCGGCGGCGCATCGACCTGTAGCCGGACCCTGATCGGCACGGGCAGGTCGTTGCGCAGCGCAAGAGGCAGCGGGCTGCGCTCGGTGGCCAAGGTGTAGGAGCCGCCGGGGTTGACGATCGTCACCGCGTGGAACAGGTCGTTGACGGTGGCGCTCGTTCTGGCCAACCGGGCCTGAGCCATCCCGTTGCGGGCGTCGGGCGGCACTGATTGGCTCAGCGCGCGCAACATGTCCTCGCGCAGAGGCGCCGTGTACTGCGTGCCGGTCAGACCAGTGCGCTCGTCGGCCGTCAGCGCCGAGGTGAGTCCCCACAGCCTGCCGGTAGTCGCGGCGATACCCGAGGTCACCGCGTCGTCGAAGCGGGCCCGCGAGTTCGCGGCCACGTTGTCGGGCACCCGACGGGCGTCTTGCTGCGGCACCGCCTGGCTTTCCGCGATCACCGCGGTCAGCGGGCGCGGCGCGGCCAGACCCGCCCGGATGGAGGTAGCCACTGCCGACAGAATGGCCGCGGCGTCGTCGGCCTGCACGCCCCATTCCATCGGGGGCATCAGGATCTGACTGCGCGGCTGGGCCTCGGTCGCAAGGGTGCGCCACAGCAGCGAGCCGAGCGCATCCTGGCGCCGGGCAACCGTCGAGTCATGTTGAATCGGAACATCAAGCGCCGCATCGAGATACGACGGGGACGACGGATCGGTCCCGACGCCCGCCAACGCGGCCGACACGGTGGGGTCGAACGGCGCGGCGACCACTTCGGGGGTGTAGCGCACGGCGCTGACATCTGCGGTGGCCTGTTGGCCGTTCTGCGAGTCGTCAGCGGTCAGGTTGGCCGCGGCGACGGCGACCGTCGAGCCCTGGGTGGAGAGGAGCGCAACCGCCGGGCCGGTCAGCGGGCCGTCCCCGACGAGCGTGGCGCCCCGCGTCGAGGTGACACCGAGGATCTGGTCGACGATGTCGCCTGCGCCGTTGGTGGCGGTCGAACTCAGGCCGGGGTCACCGACCCGCTGCAGGGCGTCGAGGTCGGCCTGGGCGTAGTTCGCAGGCGCGACGCACGTCCGCTGCGCCAGCGTTCTGAGCCGATTGAGCCAGTTCACCGCGGCGCCCTGGCCCGTTCCTGGGCGTGTCGGCGTTGCGGGACCGGTGTCGGGTCCGTCGTCGACGATATACCCGGTCGTCATCGCGTTCACGGTGACCAGCAGATCGGGGTCGACGGCCAGACACACGGCACTGCGTACCTGGCCGCCGGGGTCGACGGTCGGGCTGGTCGCGAAATCGACCGCGGACAGCAGGCCGTCGAGACGCCCGCCGCTGGCCAGCGAGGTGGCGAGTTCGTCGTCGATCAGTCGCACCGGAGCCGTCCCGCCCGGCACGCCGGGCGCGAGCCGGGGTCGGTCGCCGAGCGGCCAGATCAGGGTTAGGCGAACGGGTTTCGACGTGTCGGGCGCGACGACGTCGGCCAGCGCGTCAGGCGACGAGTTCGCAGCCTGTTCCGGCGGAACCCCGATCACCGGTAACAGGAAGCGCGCGTCGTCGAGGCGGGCGGGAGCACCGTAGTCGGGTGTTCCGTTGGCGTTGACCAGAAGCGGATACACCCCAGGCTCGTCGATGCCGAGCGAGTGGCCTCGCGGTGAGCGCAACGGAACCGTCAGCGTGAACGGAACATTCTGGCCGCGTTGCAATTCCGCGGATACGGTGATGAAGTCCGCGACCGCTTCGAATTGATCGTTCGCGCCGCCCAGGTTGGTGCGCAGGCCCGCAGAGGATGTGACGGCCGCAGCATGCTCGAGGCGGACCATCACGTCGCGGACAGGCCGATCACCGACGTTGAGCACGGTTCCCGAGACAGTGACCACGGGCTCGCTCGTGGTCGTTACCACCTCCGGCGTCACGCGTTCGATGCGCACCTGCAAAAACGGCGTCGCACCCGGTTCGCCCGCGGCCGCGTGCGGTGACACCGCGGGTACGGCACCCAGGACAAGTATCGCCAGCACGGCGAGCAGTCGAGGCAGCACCGTGCCGGAACCCCGCCGGGCGGTCACGGCCCTGGTCCGCAGCCGTTCGTCCGTCGGCCCGGATTAGGTGGGCCCGCTTCGTCGGGACGTCGGTTGCGGGTGTGCGAGTGCGTCTGGGCGCGCCGCCGCGGCGAGCTGCGCGGCAGCGGCGGTAGCGCGGAGGGCCCATCGGTGTGCAGTTTGGCGATCAGCTCGTCGGCGACCTCGGCGAGCTTGCGCTCGTCGGCGTAGGCCAATCGCGATGTCAGCTCCTTGAGCGGCACCCAGGCCACCTCGCTGACCTCGACGTCCTCGTCGGAGAGCTCGCCGCCGAGGAACCGCATCAGGTAATGGTGCACCGTCTTGTGCACCCGCCTGCCCTCGGTAACGAACCAGTAGTCGATGCTGCCCAGCGCGGCCAGCACGCTGCCCTGAATCCCGGTCTCCTCGGCGACCTCGCGAACCGCGGTCTGTTCGGCTGTCTCACCGAGCTCGATGTGGCCTTTGGGCAGCGACCACAGCATCCTGCCCCGTCGGTCGATGCGCCCGATCAGCGCCGCGACCTGACCGTCCTTGGGGCCGTCGATACCGTCGATGACCAGGCCGCCCGCCGATGTCTCGTGCACGGTGCGCAGCCGGTCCGGGCCGCGACGTGAGCCCCGCGGCTTGTGCGGCTTGGGCCTGCCGTCTGGGACGGGCGCATTGTTGTTGGCCGTGTTGTTGGCTTTGTTGTTGGCCGGCACGACCGCGTTGTTGTTGTGCGCGGTAGCGGCGGTGTCGGGTGGACCTGCCGCGCGGCGACCACGCCGCCGCCCCCGGCGCCGTCGTGGTTTGGCCTGTTCGCCGTCCGACACCCAAGCGATAGTAGCTGCCACGATAATTGCCTCCCGCCACACTCGCCGCTCGGTGCAGGACCGTTACCTCTACGCTCATTGAACGTGTCCGACAATGCTGAACTGCTCGTCGCTGCCCAGGTGGCGCTGAACCAGTACGCCGACATACTGCGCGATCTGGGCGGGCTGTTCGCTGACGCGGGCCACGAGCTGTATCTCGTCGGCGGAAGTGTGCGCGACGCGTTGCTCGGTCGCCTCGGCACCGACCTCGACTTCACCACCGACGCCAGGCCCGAACAGATGCAGCGCATCCTGCGGCCGTGGGCGGACGCGCTGTGGGACACCGGTATCGAATACGGCACCATCGGCGTCGGCAAGCGCGACCAGCGCTTGGAGATCACCACCTTCCGGGCAGACAGCTATGACCAGGTGTCGCGCAATCCCGAGGTGCGCTTCGGTGACCGGCTGGACGACGACCTAATCCGCCGCGACTTCACCGCCAACGCGATGGCGGTGCGCATCACGGCGGATGGTCCCGGCCAATTCCTCGATCCCCTACACGGTTTGGACGCGCTGCGAGCCCGCGTGCTGGATACACCCGCCGCGCCCCAGGTGTCGTTCGGCGATGATCCGTTGCGGATGCTGCGGGCCGCGCGGTTCGTGTCGCAGCTCGGCTTCGCCGTCACGCCGCGGGTGCGCGAAGCGATGGCCGCCATGTCCGGTCAGCTCGGCCGCATCACCGCCGAGCGGGTCGCCGCCGAGTTGGACAAGTTGGTGCTCGGCTCGGATCCCGCGGCGGGTATCGACCTGATGGTGGAAACCGGACTCGGCGATGTGGTGCTGCCCGAGGTCGGCGCGATGCGGATGGCGATCGACGAACACCATCAGCACAAGGACGTCTACCACCATTCGCTGACGGTGCTGCGGCAGGCGATCGGGCTCGAAGACGCGGGCCCCGATCTCGTGCTGCGCTGGGCGGCGCTGCTGCACGACATCGGTAAACCCGCGACGCGCAGGCACGAGTCGGACGGCGGCGTGAGCTTCCATCACCACGAGGTGGTCGGCGCCAAGATGGCCCGCAAGCGGATGAGGGCGCTGAAGTATTCCAAGCAGATGGTCGACGATGTGTCGCAGCTGGTGTACCTGCACCTACGGTTCCACGGCTACGCGGACGCCAGCGGGCCTGGGAAATGGACGGACTCGGCGGTGCGGCGCTACGTCACCGACGCGGGCCCGCTGCTGCCGCGGCTGCACAAGCTGGTGCGCGCGGACTGCACGACGCGCAACAAGCGGCGCGCGGCGCGGCTGCAGGCCAACTATGACGATCTCGAGGCGCGCATCGCGGAGCTGGCCGCCAAGGAGGACCTGCAGCGGGTGCGACCGGACCTCGACGGCAACGAGATCATGCGGATCCTCGACATCCCGGCGGGTCCGCAGGTCGGTGAGGCGTGGCGCTATCTCAAGGAGCTGCGGCTGGACCGCGGGCCGCTGGACCACGACGAGGCAGTGGCCGAACTCGTGAAGTGGTGGAACGCCAATGGCTGACCCGCCGTCGAAACGGTGTGGATTACTGCCTCTCCGATGATGACGGGTCGGCCACGATGTGGACCGCACCTCTGGACACCGATGTGGACGGTAACGGCACGCTCGATGCGGTCGGCCTCGATGTCGACGGCGACGGCGGTGTCGACGACGCGCTGGCCGACCTGGACGGCGACGGAATCGCCGATCACGCCGTGCTCGAAGGCCAGAGTTACTTCACCGACGACGGGTCGGGCACGTGGGCGGTGAGCGTGGACCGTGGTGGGCAATTGCGATGGTTCGGCCTCGACGGCGTCGAACAGATGGGTGGGCCGTCTGTCGACCTCGACGGTGACGGTCAGGCCGACGACCGGCTGATCGACATCGACGGAAACGGTTTGGCCGACCGCGCGTTGGGTGTTGGCGTGGCCTACGTCGACACCGACGGCGACGGACGCTGGGACATCAGGCTCATCGACAGCAACGCCGACGGCAAGGCCGACACCGCCAACGACCTGTAGGTCAGGCACTGATTCACTGCTTCAGCCACGGACGTTGTCGCACAAAAGCTTTCGGCGGCAAACGTCACTCGGAGTGTGACGCGGCCCACCCTGCGAAATCAGGTAGTCGAGTACTCGGGATTTGTGGCCGCCGGATCGGCACCGTTCGACGTGCTCAACACTCACGAAAGGAGCATTCCGAAATGGCCGATCCAATCATCAAAATCGGTTCCACCGGTGAGGCAGTCCGCAAGGCGCAACACGCGCTGTACTGCCGCCGCTATCTGGTCGATCTCAGCGAGGTCGACGGGGTCTTCGGCCCGATTACCCGCAATCGGGTCATCCGCTACCAACTGGACCGCAGCGTCGGCGAGTTCTTCGCGTTCTCGTTCCCGTTGGCCGTCGACGGCATCGTCGGGCCGATGACGTGGTCCCGTCTCACTCCGCCGGTGATCAAGAAGGGGTCGAAGGGCAACCCGGTGTTCCTGGTTCAGGAAATCCTGAAGAGCTGGGCGTATCCCGACTACGACCCCGGACCCGTCGACGGCGACTTCGGCAAGCTGACCGAAACGGCCGTGAAAAACGTCCAGTCGATCCTTACCGACTGCGACAGCGTCCCGCTGAAGGTCGACGGCATCGTCGGCCCGAAGACATGGGAAGCGCTCTACGCCTGAGCGCGCGGCGCCCCGGCGCCGGGGCTCGGTGTCAACGCCCGGGCCCCGGCGGACCGGCGAAAGCCTGCGCAATCGTCAACCAGCGCGCAGCGTCGTCACCCTCTGCGGAGACGTCGAGGGCCGCAGGCGGCCGGCGCTGGGTCACCAGCAGGCAGAAGTCCTCCGCCGACCCCGTCACCCGCTGACTCGCGTCCTCGGGACCCCACGTCCAGGCGGAGCCGTCGGGGGCGGCCAGCTCGACCCGAAACGGATCGGCCGGTGGCGCAAGACCGTTGATCGCGAACGCGAAGTCGCGGGTGCGGACACCGATGTGGGCGATCGACTGCAGCCGCGCAGTCGCCGGCTGTCGCACACCCAGGGCGTCGGCGACGTCGAGGCCGTGCGCCCAGGTCTCCATCAGCCGCGCGGTGGCCATCGACGCGGCGCTCATCGGCGGCCCGAACCACGGCAGCTTGCGCCCGTCGGGCACGGTCAGCAGCGCGTCGTGCAGCCGATTCCTTGTGGTCCGCCAGTCGGCGAGCAGATCGGCAGGCGCCGCCGCGGCGACGATCTCTTCCGCGCCGCGGTCGACGAACCCGCCTGGATCCTCGGCGGCGGCACCCAGCATCTGCGTGAAGCCGGCATCGTCGTCGACCGACAACAGCGCGACCCGGTCGGTCCACAGCAGGTGGGCGATCTGATGGGCGATCGTCCAGCCTGGTGCCGGGGTGACCTCGGCCCATCGGGCGCGGGGCAGGTCGGCGACCAAGTCGTCGAGGGCATCGCTCTCGGCGCGGAGGTCGTCCACGATGGGAGCCGCTGTCGCCATGCGGCACACCCTAACTCGGGGGTTGGGCGCGGCGGACGACGAACGCATGCGCCGCCAGCCCGACGAGGTAGACCGCCGACCCCGCGACGACGAGCCCGGGAGACCGGCCGTCGGGTGGGATGACCGCCGCCGCCACCGCCAGCGCGAGGATGAACGACATCCAGAACAGCGCGTCCTGCACGGCGAAGACGTGACCTCGCAGCGCGTCGTCGACGTCGATCTGGATGGCCGTGTCGGCGCACAGCTTGACGACTTGACCGGCCGCACCGAGCAGGAACCCGCACACCACCATCATCGGTAGCTGCAGTCCTGCGGCGCCGAGCTGGATGATCGCCGCCAGCAGCAGCGCCCCGTTCGCTGTGCGGAAGCGGCCCCAGCGGCCGACGGCCGCCGGGGTCAGCACCGTGGCCACGAACAATCCGACGCCTGCGGCGCTGGCGAACAGCGCCGCGGTGCCCAAACCCGCGACATTACGGGAGTCGCTGTGTCGCACCATGACCAGCACCAGCAGGCTGTTGATACCGAACACCATTCGGTGCGCGGCGAGCCCGGCAAGCGTTCCTGCGACGGTGGGGACCGCCAGCACGGTACGCGCGCCGTGCAGCCATCCGGTGGCCACCGCGTACACGACGGACCCGTGGACGGCGCGCTGACTGGCGTGCGGTCCCAGAACGTGCGGCGGGAACCGCACCGACAGCAGCAGCGCGACCGACACCGGGATGACGACCAGAAGGATGATCGCCGCGGCACCGGTGTCGCGCGCGCCGAAAAGCCACCGTGGCACAAGCATGAAGCCGGCGCCGAAGGACGCCGCCGCAATGCCGGTGGCCGTCGCAACCGAGTTCATCGTGACGACGTGCTTGCGTGGCACCACGTCGGGCAGCGCCGCCGACAGGCCTGAGGAGACGAAGCGGGTGAAGCCGTTGGCGACCAGCGCACCGAACAGGATCGGCAGGTCGTTGGCGCCGGCCGCCAGCAGTGCCGCGATACCGAGCATCAGGATCAGCCGCCCGAAGTTCGCCCCGACGAACACCAACCGCCTGTCCCAGCGGTCAAGCAGCGCGCCCGCGAACGGCCCCAGCACCGAGTAGGGCAGGAACAACACGGCGAACGCGGCGACGATCTCCCATGGGCCCGCGGCCCGGTCGGGATTGAACAGAAGGGCACCTGCAAGGCCGGCCTGGAACAGGCCATCACCGAACTGGCTCGCCGCTCGAAGCTCGAGCAGCCGCCTGAATTCGGGGAGGCTGCGCACCGACCGCCACAGGGCCACCGGTGCGTGTGCGTCAACCACAAGAATTCACAGTACAAATATCCCGGCGGGCCGCTGTTGTTCGCTACCTTCAACGTTCGCTGGTGACATTATGGAGTGGTGGCGCACTCAGAGGAACCGGAGGATTTCGTCGCCCCGACGGCGAACCGGGTACGCGCGGGAACCCTGCTGTTGGCCAACACCGACCTGCTCGAGCCGACGTTCCGTCGTAGCGTCATCTACATAGTCGAGCACAACGACGGCGGCACGCTCGGAGTGGTGCTGAACCGGGCCAGTGAGACCGCGGTGTACAACGTCCTGCCCCAGTGGGCCAAGCTGGCCACCAAGCCGAAGACCATGTTCATCGGCGGTCCGGTGAAGCGTGACGCGGCACTGTGTCTGGCTACCCTGCGCGCCGGGACGGACCCGACGGGGGTGCCGGGTATCCGGCACGTGCAGGGTCGGATGGTGATGGTGGATCTCGACGCGGAACCCGAGGCGATCGCTCCGATTGTCGAAGGCGTGCGGATCTTCGCCGGATATTCGGGCTGGACGATCGGCCAACTCGAAGGTGAGATCGAGCGCGACGACTGGATCGTGTTGTCCGCGTTGCCGTCCGACGTTCTGGCCGAGGCTCGGGTTGATCTGTGGGGACGGGTGCTGCGCCGCCAACCGCTGCCGTTGTCGCTGTTGGCGACGCACCCGATCGATATCAGCAGGAACTAGCCGCGCAAAAGCGTGCAGGTGCCGCAGGCGGTGCCGCCGCACACCGACGCCCCGCCACAAGCAGGCGCCGCTCCGGCGCTGGCCGCGACGAACTTGGCGCTCTGCCAGCAGCCTGCGGCGACGGTCGCGATTGCGCCGCCGACGCAGACGATCACCACCACGACAGCGGTTTCAGGTTGGGATGACAGCGCGACCACACCGGCGACCGTCAACATGGCCGCGGCGGCGAGCTGAGTTGGAGCGACCGCGCGGAGAACCTGGCGGACCAAGTCGGCGGACCGCGGGCGGGACAACGTCCATCCGCCGAGGGCGGCGGTGGCGACGGCGGCACACAGACATCCCACCGCCGCGAAGAGCATGCGGTCACCCTAAAGGGCGCCACCCGTCGCGCGCTACCCAGGCGGCCGCTGCGGCAGCCCGGCCGCAGCTGGAGCTGCGGCGCCGGGGATTCCGATCTTGAACCCGTTGGTGATGGCGTCGGTCGCGTTCGCGGCGGGGACGGCCTCGGCCGCGGTGGTGGTGACCGAAAGAGTCACCAGATACTTGTCACTGCCCGCGGCCGAGATGGTGTGCCTGCGCGACGTGTTGAGCGTCATGTTGTTGTCCCGGTAGGTGCCCTCGATCGTCGCTGACGGCATGCCACCGAAGTCGGCCAGCGACGCCTTGGTGGTGCGCCAGGCAGGCAGCTGCTGGGAGTCGATGTAGCCGTGGGTGATGGCCTCCTTGGGGTCGAAGTCGCCGCCGACGAGCTTGTAGACGACGAGGGCCGCGTTGGAGGTGTAGATGCCGTCACCACCGACCCGGTCGGCGAGCACCGCGAACGCATCGGGCACGTTCGGGTCCGGCACCTGAGACCAGCCGCGGGGGACGGGCAGCACGAGGTTGAGCGCCTTGAAGCCGTGAGCCACCTGCGGCTCGAGCTTGACGCCCTTCTCCTTGAAGAAATCGGTCAACGTCACCGAGGGGGCCGGCACCAGCGTTTCCGGCGCCGCGGCGGCGGCAGGCACGAGTCCGGGTGCGGCCATGGACTGCGCGCCCAGAGAGGGCGCGACGGCGAGCTGACCCGCCGCCTGGGAGGTCTGGGAAGCGCCTGGCGCGACGTTGACGATCGCGGGAGCCGGTTGCGGCGGCAGTGGATAGAGGGGGTCGGCCGCTGCGGTGTTGCCCGCCAGGCCGAGCACGCCCGCCATGCCCGCCGCGACACCACCTGCGAGAAACCGCCATCGGCGGGCATTTACGCTCATCGCCCGATACCTTTCCGAGTCCTTCCGGCCGCCGGGGCAGGCATGCCCCTGGTCAGGGGGCGACCGTACCCCCGGCGCCGAGTTAGCCACCAGGCCTGGAACCGAGCTGGAATGAACCCCTGACCGCTCCGCAATGCAACCGATACCTGCCCGTGGCCGATGGGCCGTCCCCGGCGGCCCTTTACCCTGTTCACGTGAGTATTGAGTCGGCCACCGACGCTTCCGATGCGAAAGGCGACACCCCGCAGTACCGGTACACCGCGAAGCTGGCGGGGGAGATCGAACGCGCCTGGCAGCAGACGTGGTCGCAGCAGGGCACCTTCAACGTGCCCAATCCGGTGGGCTCGTTGGCGCCGACCGACGGAACGCCGGTGCCCGCCGACAAGATGTTCGTCCAGGACATGTTCCCCTACCCATCGGGTGAAGGCCTGCACGTCGGGCACCCGCTGGGATACATCGCGACCGACGTCTACGCCCGCTATTTCCGGATGACGGGCCGCAATGTGTTGCACGCGTTGGGTTTCGACTCATTCGGTTTGCCCGCCGAGCAATACGCCATGCAGACCGGCACCCATCCGCGCACCAGGACCGAGGCGAACATCGTCAACTTCCGACGCCAGCTGGGCCGGCTCGGTCTGGGGCATGACGCGCGGCGAAGCTTCTCCACCACCGACGTCGACTTCTACAAGTGGACGCAGTGGATCTTCCTGCAGATCTACAACGCCTGGTTCGATGAGGATCTGAACAGAGCCCGCCGCATCGACGAGCTGATAAGCGAATTCGAGTCCGGCAAGCGCAGCCTCAACGACGGCAGGGCTTGGACGGCGTTGTCGGCGGCCGAACGCGCCGATGTCATCGACGCTCACCGGCTGGTGTATCGGGCCGACTCGATGGTCAACTGGTGTCCAGGGTTGGGCACGGTGCTGGCCAACGAGGAGGTCACGTCCGACGGCCGCAGCGACCGCGGAAACTTCCCGGTGTTCCGGAAGCGGTTGCGGCAGTGGATGATGCGGATCACCGTCTACTCCGACCGACTGCTCGACGATCTCGAGGTGCTGGACTGGCCGGAGAAGGTCAAGGCCATGCAGCGCAACTGGATCGGCCGATCCACCGGCGCAACGGTGCATTTCGCGACGGACGCAGGCGATATCGAGGTCTTCACCACCCGGCAGGACACGCTGTTCGGCGCGACCTACATGGTGCTGGCGCCCGAGCATCCGTTGGTCGAACAGCTCACCGCTGCGGAATGGCCCGATGCGGTGGACGCGCGGTGGACCTTCAACGCCGCGACTCCAGCCGAAGCGGTCGCCGAGTATCGCCGGTCGATCGCGGCTAAGTCCGACCTGGAGCGGCAGGAGAACAAGTCCAAGACGGGCGTGTTCCTCGGCAGCTTCGCCACCAACCCGGTCAACGGCGACGCCATCCCGGTCTTCATCGCCGATTATGTGTTGGTCGGGTACGGCACGGGGGCCATCATGGCGGTGCCCGGTGGTGACCAGCGTGACTGGGACTTCGCCAAGGAATTCGGCCTGCCGATCATCGAAGTCGTTGCGGGAGGCGATATCTCGCAGGCCGCGTACAACGGCGACGGCGAGATGGTGAACTCCGGCTACCTCGACGGGCTGAGCGTGGCGTCGGCGAAGGAGGCGGTGACCGCCAGGCTGGAGGCCGACGGCCGCGGCAGCACCCGCGTCGAGTACAAGCTTCGAGATTGGCTGTTCGCGCGGCAGCGCTACTGGGGTGAACCGTTCCCGATCGTGTACGACGAGAACGGCCGTGCGCACCCGCTGCCCGAATCCGAACTGCCCGTCGAGCTGCCCGACATCGCTGACTATGCGCCGGTGCTGTTCGATCCCGACGACGCCGACAGCGTGCCATCGCCGCCGCTGAACAAGGCGACCGACTGGGTGCACATGGAGCTGGACCTCGGCGACGGCCTCAAGACCTACACCCGCGACACCAACGTCATGCCGCAGTGGGCGGGCAGCTCGTGGTACGAGCTGCGCTACACCGATCCGCACAATTCGGAAGCGTTGTCTGACAAGGAGAACGAGGCCTACTGGATGGGTCCGCGGCCTGCCGAGCACGGCCCCGACGACCCCGGCGGCGTCGACATGTACGTCGGCGGCGTCGAACATGCGGTGCTGCACCTGCTGTATTGCAGGTTCTGGCACAAGGTGCTCTACGACCTCGGCCACGTGTCGTCGCGGGAGCCCTACCGCCGGCTGGTCAACCAGGGCTACATCCAGGCGCACGCCTATACCGACGCCCGGGGCACGTACGTGCCCGCCGCGGAAGTCGTTGAGCGGCAGGGCAAGTTCTACTGGCCGGGGCCCGACGGCGAAATCGAGGTGAACCAGGAGTTCGGCAAGATCGGCAAGAGCCTGAAGAACTCGGTGTCTCCGGATGAGATCTGTGAGAAGTACGGCGCGGACACGTTGCGCATGTACGAGATGTCGATGGGCCCGCTGGAGGCGTCGCGGCCGTGGGCGACCAAGGATGTCGTCGGCGCCTACCGGTTCCTGCAGCGGGTGTGGCGGCTGGTCGTCGAGGAAGAATCCGGTGAGCTTCGGGTATCCGACGACGACCCGGACGACGAGACCCTGCGGGCGCTGCATCGCACGGTTGCCGGGGTGTCCGAAGACTATGCCTCGCTTCGCAATAACACCGCAGGCGCCAAGCTGATCGAGTACACCAACCACCTCACCAAGCAGCACAGTGGGCAGGTTCCGCGGGCCGCGGTGGAACCGCTGGTGCTTATGGTCGCGCCACTGGCGCCGCACCTCGCCGAGGAACTCTGGCGCCGGCTGGGCCACCAGACATTGCTGGCGCACGGCCCGTTCCCGGTCGCCGACGAGGCGTACCTGGCCGTCGACGCCGTCGAGCTCCCTGTTCAGGTGAACGGGAAGGTGCGGGGCCACGTCACGGTGCCCGCCGACGCCGACGCGGATGCGATCGAGTCGGCGGCGCTCGCCGACGAGAAGGTGCAGGCGTTCCTGAGCGGAGCGACGCCGAAGAAGGTCATCGTCGTCGCCGGGCGCCTGGTCAACCTGGTCGTTTAAGCCCAGCCGAGTTGGCGCATGGTGTAGCCGTCGTTCCAGATCTTGGTCATATGGCTGATCTTGTCCCTGTCGAAGTCGATCACGTAAACGTAGTCGGCGGCCGCACTCTTTCCGGTCGGTGCGACGGGGCCGCCCTCACCGGTATGCGTTCCGCGGAACACGCCGTACACCGCTACGTTGTTGCGCGCGTCGTCGACGGCGAAGGACTTCACTTCTGCCACGCCGTCGGGTAGCGGTGTGAGCAGGTCCTTCATCCACTCGGTGTAGGCCTCGAGGGTCTCAATTCCGGCGAGTGCATCGGTCTGACTGGTGAATGTCGCACCGGCGTGGCAATAGGGCGCGCAGCCGGCCCAGCCCTTACCGGTCTCGCATGCGTCGAAGAACCGCTCTGCGGCGTCTCGAATAGTGCTCATGAAGAATTCTGTGCACTTTGATGCCGCAGCGTCGTCGAACCGCCGAAATCACCGGGGGCGGACGACGACTTCGTGGATGTGTGCGTCGGGCGGGGCGTTGACGGTGTCGGCGACGACCTGCGCGACGGTCGCGGGGCTCAGAAATCGCTCGGGTTTGTATTCGCCGCCCTCGTAGGCGACGAGCCCTTCCTGCATGACCGTCGCGATGCGGCCCGGATGGATCGACGTCACCCGAAGCGAGGGCTCGTCGTTGCGAAGCGAGTCGGCGAAGCCCCGCAACGCGAACTTGCTCGCGGTGTAGGACGCCAACCCGGGCGAAGCGTTGATCCCCGAGCCGGAGTTGATGAACACGACGTGGCCGCGCGCGCTGTGCAAGGCGGGCAGCAGCGCAAGCGTAAGCGCAACTGCGCCAATGACATTCACCTCCATGGTGACGCGCCACTCGTCGACCGTCGACTCCGCAACGCGCCCGGGGAAGGCGGCGCCCGCGTTGTGGATCAGCACATCGAGTTCGTCGATCGGTTCGACCGCGGCGGGGATGGCGTCGGCGTCCTGGAGGTCCAGCGGCCAGGTGGTGGCTCCGAGCCGCTGCGCCAGGGCGTCAAGCCGGTCCGAGGGCCGACCGCCGAGAAACAACGTGTGAGTGGGCTCCAGTGCCTCGGCGAGTGCCGTACCAAGGCCGCCCGCCGGTCCGGTGATGAAGGCGCTCGGCATGCCGGTCACCCTACCGACTGCGATCATTGGGGAGATGGCACCAGATCCCAGCTTCGCTCCCACGCAGCTCGCGGCGCGCGCTGCGTACCTGCTGCGTGGCAACGACCTGGGCGTGATGACCACGGCGGCGCCGCTGCTGTACCCGCACATGTGGAGCTGGGACGCGGCGTTCGTGTCCATCGGCCTCGCCCCGCTGTCCGTGGAGCGGGCCGTCGTCGAACTCGACACGCTGCTCTCGGCACAGTGGTCCAACGGGATGATTCCGCACATCGTGTTCGCCAACGGGGTCGACGGCTACTTCCCCGGCCCTGCGCGATGGGCGACCTCGGCGCTCGCCGTCCACGCGCCACGCAACCGGCACACGTCGGGCATCACCCAGCCGCCGGTGCATGCGATCGCCGTGCAGCGCATCCTCGACCACGCCCGCTCGCGCGGCCGGTCGACCCGCGGGGTGGCCGAGGCGTTCCTGGACCGCCGCTGGGACGGTCTGGTGCGCTGGCACCGCTGGCTCGCCGAAGCGCGCGACCAGAACGGGCATGGCCGAGTCACGCTCTACCACGGGTGGGAGTCCGGTATGGACAACTCGCCACGGTGGGATGCCGCGTACGCCAATGTGATTCCTGGCGCGGTGCCCGAATATCAGCGCGAAGACAACGCCATCGTCACCGACGCCAGCCAGCGGCCGTCCGACGTCGAGTACGACCGTTACCTGTGGCTGCTCGAAGAGATGAAGTCGGCACACTACGACGACGATCTGCTTCCCAAGGTGATGAGCTTCGCCGTCGAGGACGTGTTCGTGTCGGCGATCTTGTCGGTGGCCTGCACGGTGCTCGCCGAGATCGGCGAGGACTACAAGCGCCCGAACGCCGACGTCCGAGATCTGTACGCGTGGGCGGAGCGGTTCCGGTCGGGCGTCATCGAGACCGCTGACGAAAGGACCGGTGCAGCCAGGGATTTCGATGTCCGGGCGGGAAGGTTGATAGCCACCGAGACGGTCGCGCAGTTTGCGCCGCTGCTGTGCGGCGGCCTGCCCCATGACAAGGAGCGGACGCTGCTTCGGCTGCTGGAGGGGCCGCGGTTCTGCGGGCATCCGGACCTGAAGTACGCGTTGATCCCCTCGACATCGCCGGTGTCGCGGGACTTCCGGTCAAGGGAGTACTGGCGCGGACCGGTCTGGCCGGTGATGACCTGGCTGTTCTCCTGGGCCTTCGCGCGCCGCGGCTGGGCCGAGCGGTCCCTGATCCTTCGCCGCGAAGGTCTGCGGCAGGCCAGCGACGGCACATTCGCCGAGTACTACGAACCGTTCACCGGGGAACCGCTCGGCAGCATGCAGCAGTCATGGACCGCCGCCGCCGTTCTCGACTGGCTGGGCTAGCCGTCTTCGTGGCCGGGTTCCTGGCCGGCCAACCGCTCCATCGGACCCAACGCCTTGGTCAGGGTCTCGACGTCGTCCTCGGTGAGCTTGCCGAGCATTGCGGCCAGCGCAGCCCGGCGCGCGGCGAGGGCTTCGCGGTGCTGGACCAGTCCGCGGGGTGTGACCTCGACGAGTACGGCCCGCAGGTCGGATGGGTCGCGCGACCGCTTCACCAGCCCGAGCTTCTCGAGCCGGCGGATCGCCACCGTCGTCGTCGGGGTGCGGACACGTTCGTGAGCCGCGAGATCGGTCATCCGGATGGGACCTTTTTCCAACAGGGTCAGCAGGATCGACAACTGGGCCAGCGTCAGGTCGCCTGCGGTGCCGCGATTGGCGTCACCGCGACGAAGGACGGAGAACAGCTTGGACAGAACGCGCTGCAGCTCGGCTGCGAGCTCGTCGACCTGCGCTTCTGTCTCCACCATAGTTCGCTAGTCTAACCTGTCAGGCTCTGACGGTATGGAATCGCGCAATGTTCGCGGTTAAAGAACTTGGGACAGAAATCGCTGTAATCTTTCCGTTTCAGCGGCCTCGAAGACCTGCTCCGGCGGCCCCGATTCGACGACCTTGCCGTGATCCATGAAGACGACAGCATCCGACGTCGAGCGGGCGAAACCCATCTCGTGCGTCACGACGACCATCGTCATGCCGTCCGAGCCGAGATCGGCGATGAGCTCCAAGATCCCCTTCACCAGCTCGGGATCCAGCGCTGAGGTGGCCTCGTCGAAGAACATCACCTGCGGGGTCATCGCGAGCGCGCGGGCGATCGCGACGCGCTGCTGCTGGCCGCCGGACAGAGTCCCGGGACGGGCATCGGCCTTGTGTCGCAGTCCAACCCGGTCCAGCTGAGCCATCCCGACCTCGCGGGCCGTGTCGGCGCTGAGGTTTTTGAGCTTGCGCGGCGCCAACGTCACGTTGTCCAGCACCGAGCGGTGCGGGAACAGGTTGAACTGCTGGAACACCATGCCCATCCGTTGCCGCAGTCGGTCCGGGTTGTCGGCCAGCACCGACTTGCCGTCCAGGAGGATGTCGCCCTTGTCCGGCTCGTAGAGCCTGTTGAGCGTCCGCAGCAGCGTCGACTTACCCGAGCCGGACGGCCCGATCACCGCGACGGTTGTGCCTGCGGGCACATCGATATCGACGCCCCGCAGCACGGCATTGGGTCCGAAGGACAGATGAATGTCGCTGCCTGTCAACGAGACTGGTGCAGGTGCTGTCGCCATCAGATCATCTCCTGTGACGAGGCCGGGTTCAGCGGTGACAGCGGATCCTCCGGCTCGGCGGGTTTGCCCTTCCGCAACCGGGCGTCGATGTAGTTGACCAGGTGGGTCAATGGGATCGTCAGGATGAGATAGAACAGGCCGGCGGCCACCAACGGTGACAGGTTGCCGGTCTGCGCGTTGAGGTCGCGGCCGACCTGGAAAAGCTCGCGCTGGTTGGCGACCAGCCCGAGAAAGTACACCAGCGAGCTGGCCTTGAGCAGCGAGATGAACTGGTTCATCAACGCGGGCAGCACCCGCCGAATCCCTTGGGGCACCACCACCAGCCGCATCGACGCCGGATAGCTGAAGCCCAGCGCGCGCGACGCTTCAAGCTGGCCGGCCTCCACGCTCTGGATCCCCGAGCGGAAGATCTCCCCGACATAGGCGGCGGCCATCAACCCCAGCGCCGCGATGCCCAGCGGGTAGGGATTGTTTCCGGTCAGCCCGCCGACGATCGGCCCGACACCGAGGCCGATCAGCAGAATGATCACCACCTCCGGCAGGCCGCGGAAGATGTCGGTGTAGATGCGGGCAGGCCACCGCAACCAACGGGCCGTTGAGATGCCCGCCATGGCGAGCCCGATTCCGAGCACCAGTGCGATCACGCTGGCGCAGACGGTCAGAATCAACGTATTCGGCAGGCCGGTCTTGAGCAGCACCGGGACGGACTGCTTGTACAGATCCCAGTCGAGGAACGAGTCGGCCAGCTGCGACAGCGTCGACTTCGGCTGTGCCGCAGACGAAGCCGCAGGCTCACCCTGGTGGCTGGCCGCGACCGCCGCGAAGTCCGGCAGCTTCGGCGGCTGCGCGGCCTTGGACCCCGGCTTCCAGCCGGGCGGCAATTCCCGCGGCACCCAGTCGGAATACAGGCGCGACCAGGTCCCGTCGGCGATCACGGCATCCAGCCCGGAGTTCAGCGCGTCGATCAACGGCTTGTTCTCCTTGGCCACCGCGTAGGCCACGAAATTGTCCAAACTGAAGGTGTTTTCGATGATCTCGGCCGAATCGCCGGGCTGCACGGTGCCCTGCGCCTGCTGCGACGGCGCAACCCAGGCATCGATCTGACGCGTCTTCAGGCTGGCGTAGACGGTGTTGTAGTCGGGAAACTTCACCGGATCCAGATGCAGTGAGTCGACGACGTAGGCCTCCTGAACGGTGCCCTGGACGACGCCGATCCGCTGGCCCGCGGCGAGCTTGTCGAAACCGGTGATCGCCGACCCGCTCGGCACCACCAGAGAGAAGTAGCCGAAGTCGTAGCCGTTGGTGAAGCCGACGGCGCGTCTGCGGGCATCGGTGGTGGTGATCGACGACGAGCCGACGTCGAAGCGACGCGACGCCACCTGGGCGAGCAGGCCGGAGAATTCGGTGCCGACGAAATTGACTCGCAGACCGATCTTCTCGGCCATCGCGCGCAGCAGCTCGTTGTCGAATCCGGTGAACTGGCCGGCCGAGTCGATGCAGATGCTCGGCGGCGCGTCGGACAGCGTGCCGACGGTCAGCACACCGGGTGTGCCCAGGCCGAGCGCGTCGACCTTGACGGTGTCGAGCGGCGCGACCGTCGGTGTCGTGTACTTGTCTTCGCCGGGCCCCGCGGCCGCGGAGGCCAGGTTGGTCGGGACGGTGCTGGCGCTGTCGAGGCCTGGCGGCGCGCATTGGTCGACGTCGGCGACTGCAGGGGCCGCCATCGGCAGGCTGAACACCAGCAGCCCGACCAGTGACAGAACGAGTGCCCTACCTATCCGGCCCGTGAATCCGGTCATGGGAGCAACGTAGCCGCCGCGGTGGCGCAGGCGTCGGCTTGCGCTCAATCAGAACGCAACCGAGGGCTGCCTGGCCAGACTCGACGGGCTGAACACGCCACGGCGCACCAGCTCGGCGATCATGATCCGCCCCATCGCTTCGGACCGGCCCGCGCATGCGGCGCGTGCGCCTTCGGGGTCACCCATATGGACGGCCCTCGTCTCGGCCTCGTAAAACGGCAGCATCTCGTCGTGGTTGTTCATATATGTAACCCAGAACGACCGCGGGATGAAGCTTTGCGATGCCCGGATCTCGGCAAGAAGCCGCGGGCCGGCGTACTCCTCGTTGATGGTCTGCCTGTACTGCCAGGCAGCTTCCTGGAATGCGCGCGACTCGCGGTTGGCGCGCATGAAGTCGGTCAGCGTGTCGAGCTGGGAAAGCACCTGTGGGCGCGGATCGCTGGCGGCGCGCGCGGACGCTATGCCCAGCAGGATGCCGTGCAGCTCATGGTGCTCGAGTACGACGGACTCGTCGAAGCGCTCGACGAACGCGCCGCGGTGGTAGCGGGTGGACAGAATTCCGTCGTGCTCGAGTTGAACGACGGCTTCCTGTATCGGGACCCGGCTCAGGCCGAGCTCGTGGGCGATTTCGTTGCGGTCGACCCGATCCCCCGAGCGCAACTTGCCAGTCAGCACCAGGTTGATGATGTGCGTGACAACCTGGTCCTTTTCTTTGATTCCATACCTTTTGGGCATAGCGGCGACAGTTAATCACGCCACCAAGTCAGCAGGCTGAAATTGACCGAATGAATCGCTTTGTTTTCGCGAGTTTTGCTCAGCCTAAGCTCAGTTGGTTAATCGGCGCGCCGCTGATCGCGCCAGCGGCACAACGTCTCTGCATCGCTGAGGTCGTAGTCGGGACCGTTGACGCCGACGGTGAGGAGGGTGACCCCGAGTCCGGCGAGCGCATCGGCCTCGGCGAGCAGCGCGTCCGTGCCCTTACCGGAGACGCCGGCTGACCGCTCGATCGCCTCGGGATCGCGACCGACGTCGGCGCAGTGCCGCGCCAGCACTTCCGACTTCTGCGGGTATTCACTGCTGTCGCTGAAGGAGTGCCAGATATCGCCATACTCGGCGACCAGCCGCAACGTCTTCTTTTCGCCACCGCCGCCGATCAGCACCGGGATATCGCGGGTCGGCGCCGGGTTGAGCTTGCCCAGCCGCGACTTGATGCGGGGGATCGCGGCGGCCAGATCGCCGAGGCGGCTGCCCGCAGTGCCGAAGTCATAGCCGTACTCGTCGTAGTCCTTCTGCTTCCAGCCCGACCCGATGCCGAGAATCAGCCGACCGTCGGAGATGTGGTCCACGGTGCGTGCCATGTCCGCCAGCAATTCGGGATTGCGGTACGAATTGCAGGTGACCAGGGCGCCGATTTCAATTCGCGACGTCTGCTCGGCCCACGCGCCGAGCATTGTCCAGCATTCGTAATGTGGACCGTCGGGGTCGCCGTATAGCGGGAAGAAGTGGTCCCAGTTGAAGGCGACGTCGACGCCGATGTCCTCGCAGCGACGAACCGCGTCACGGATATGGCCGTAGGAAGACGAATGTTGCGGCTGCAGCTGCACGCCGATGCGAATGGGGGAGGTCACCCGTCCATCATTCCCGCTTCGGCTAGACGCCAATCCGTCCGTCGGTCTTCCACACCGCGACAACCGACGGACGCGCCGTTCCGTTGCCGCCTTCCGGCCACCGAGACAAGGGGTTGTCGACGCTGTTGTCGTCGTTCTCGCCTGGGTGCTGCACGCACACGGTCACCAGGTCGTCGGTGATGATCGGTCCGCAGGTCTCGGCTCCCAGCGGCACCGTGAGGAACTGCTTGGTCTCACCCCGGTTCGGCCCGTCGAGCGCGACGGCGAAGAGCCCGTCATTCGAGTCGAGGGCGTTGCCGTCGGTGGAGATCCACAGGTTGCCGTGGTCGTCGAACGCCAGGTTGTCCGGGCATGAGATCGGGCTGACCTTCAACTTGTCGAACCCGGCGAAGTAGGTGTCGGCGGCGGCGGGATCGCCGCACACCAACAGCAGTTCCCAGGTGAAGTCGGTGCCCGCGTGGTTGTCGGTGATCTCGAGGATCTGTCCGCTCTTGTTGTCGGTGCGCGGATTGGGGGCGTCAGGAGGCGCCTCACCGGGGGCGCCACGCTCGTCGTTGTTGGTCAGCGCGACGTACACCTTGCCCGTCTTGGGGTGTGCCTCGATGTCTTCGGGCCTGTCCATTTTGGTGGCGCCTGCCTTGTCGGCGGCCAGGCGGGTGAAGACCGCGGCCTCCTGCGCGGTCACGCCGGGCACAAGCGATTCGGCCTGACCGTTCGGGCCCGACCGCAGAAGCGGGAGCCACTGTCCGACACCCCGAAAGGAGCCCGTGGCCGGCGGCGTGCCGGAGCCGTCGATCTCGTCGGCCGGGATGTCGCTGGACAGTTTCGCGACATACAGCGTGCCCTCGTCGAGCAGGGTCATGTTGTGCGCCAGCGCCGCGGGATCCGTGCCGGGCTGCAGCTTCTTGCTCGAGACGAACTTGTACATGTAGTCGAAGCGTTCGTCGTCTCCGCTGTAGGCCACGACGGTGTCGTCGTCGGTGATGTGGATGTTGGCGCCCTCGTGTTTGAACCGGCCCACCGCACTGTGTTTGACCGGCGCCGAGTTCGGATCCCACGGGTTCAGCTCGACGATGTAGCCGAAACGGTTGGGCTCATTCGGCGTCTGGGCCACATCGAAGCGGGGGTCGAACGTCTCCCACAACAGATCGGAGGGCTCCAGTGCGACGCCGTAGCGGTCCATCCGACCGGCGTCCATCCCGCTCGGCTGCAGGGCTCCCTTCGCCGCACCGAAATAGCTTTGAAAGTTCTCCTCGCCGGAAAGAACGGTGCCCCAGGGGGTTACGCCGCCCGCGCAATTGGCGAAGGTGCCCGCGACAGTGCGACCCGCGGGGTCAGCCGCCGTCTTGACGAAATCGGTGCCCGCCGCAGGCCCGGTCAACGTCATCGGGGTGTCGGCGGTGATGCGCCGGTTGTAGCGGCCCATCACCGGCCGCAGACCACCGCCAGGGGTGCGTTCGACCTCCAGCACGCCCATGCCGACCGCGGCGATCTCGACATCGAACTGCTCTCGGCTTGGGGCGTCGGCCTTGTAGCCGGGGAACATGAACACCGGGTCGACGTATTCGAAGTTGGTCACCAGCAGGAACCGGTTGGGTTGCGCACCGGAACCGGCCGGGATCGGCAGCAGCCCTGCGAAGTCGTTGTTGAAGCCGAACTGCCCGCGCTGCGCGGCCCCGGTCTGATGTGCGATGTCGAATTTCGGCGCGCCGTCCAATACCGGTTCGCCCCAGCGGATCACCACGCTCTGCTGGTAACCGTCCGGGATGACGACTGCGTCCTCGCTGTTCGGCGCGACGGCCGTGAATTTCATGCCGCTCGGCGTCTGCGGGGGCTCCGTCGACGACGGCGGGGTCGCCGCCGGTTGTTGGTCGTTCCCGCACGCCGCCAGAACCGAACCCGCGCCGACGGCAAGCACAGCGATCCCGCCGGCCTGCAGCACCGAGCGCCGGGACACCGCCTTGGCGATGTCGCTGAAGTACTCGTTGTCGCTGGTGTTGCGGACGGGCTTGGAGCAGGCGTCCCCGCACTTGTATCGGCATGTCACGTGCTGGCGCTTGGACTTTCCGTCATGGGTGATGAAGAGGTTCAACGGCACAAGCGCCATGGACGGGTTCCTTCCGAGCATGTTCGCCGGCCGGGCTGTTGGCCGAACCTGCCGAAACCTACGTCAATATGGCAATCAGTCGGGGATGAATCAGCAAACACGTGGCGCGTCAGCCGCCGAGCAGCCCGCCCAGGATGTCGACCAGAGCGCGCGGCTGGTCACCCTGCACCGAATGGCCCGAGTCGGCGACGACGTGGGTGCGTTGGAAGCCCGGGGCGCCGTTCGCGAAGGCCTCGGCGTCCTCGTCGTTGACGAAGAACGAGTTGGCGCCGCGCACCAACGTGGTCGGCATCGTGATGCTCGGCACGTCGTCCCATAGGCCGTCGAACCCGTCGGCATTGCGGAAGGAGTCGTAACGCCACGTCCAGGTTCCGTCGTCGAGCCGCTTCGAATTGTGAAACACCCCGCGCCGCAACGATTTTCGATCCCGATGTGGCGCTGCCTCGATCGTCACGTCAAGCATCGCCGAGAAGCTCGGGAATTCGCGGTCGCCCTTGACCAGCGCAACGGCGCCGAGCTCTGACTTGGTCATCTGCTCGTGGCGCTCCGGTGCCGACGGGGTGACGTCGACGAGCAGCAGTTCGGGAACGAGGTCGGGCTCGGTGGCCGCGATGCGCAGCGCGGTCAACCCGCCCAGCGACATGCCGACGACGAGGCGCGGATGCGGAGCCCACTCGCGCAGCACCGGCCGCAGCGTCTCGGCGCTGCGCCGGGGGCCGTAGTCACCGTCCTCGCGCCACGCCGACCGGCCATGTCCCGGCAGGTCGATCGCCAGCGCGGGCAGGCCAAGGCCAAGGACCACGGTGTCCCAGGTGTGCGCGTTCTGCCCACCGCCGTGCAGAAAAACCACCTGCGGCGCGTCGTCGCCCCACTTCAAGGCACTGATACCGGCGGAATCGACGCGGACGACCGCGGGTAGTGGGCCGGTGTGTCCGATCTGCTCGGCGTTCTCAGGCAGAAGTGCGAACTCGTCGAGATCGCGCAGTTCGCCATCGGAGATTTCCGCCACGGCTCGACATTACGCACCGCCGAAATTCAGGTGCTATCCGCGCGGCATTGTGTAAGCGTCAAGCATGGCTCCGAGATTGACCATTCGTACCGCCGACGACGCGGACTGGCCGGCCATATCAGTGGTCGCCGCAACATGCTTCGGGCACTGGCGGCCGGAGGAAGCGAACGACGCGTGGCGGACGATGATGCCCGACGGCAGCGTCGTCGTCGCGTGCGACGGCGAGGACGTCGTCGGCGCGGCGTTCTACCTCGACCTGAAACTCACTGTTCCCGGCGGCGCCGTGCTGCCGATGGCCGGCTTGTCCGGCGTGGCGGTCTCTCCCACGCATCGGCGACGCGGCGCGCTGACGGCAATGTTCACCGAACTGCACGGCCGGATGGGCGACTATCCGATCGCCGGACTGGAGGCCAGTGAGGCAGGCATCTACGGCCGCTTCGGTTACGGGCCGTCGACGCTGTGGCGTGAACTCACCATCGACCGGCGCGAGGCCAGGTTCCACGACGACGTCCCCGACCCCGGCGGCGTCAGGACCGTGCGGCCCACGGAGCGCCGCGACCAACTCGAGGAGATCTACGAGCGGTGGCGCCTGCAGACGCCGGCCGGTCTGCACAGCCCGCGCCGGCTGTGGGACGAGGTGCTCACCGACCGCGATGAGTTCAGGGACGGCGGGACGGCGCTGTTCTGTCTGCTGCATGCCGACGGCTTCGCGATGTACCGCGTCCATGGCGACGAGAAGAAGACGGTCAAGATCGCCAAGCTGACCGCGGTGACGCCGGAAGCGCACATCGCACTGTGGCGGGTCCTGCTCGGTATGGACCTCATCGAGAAGGTGATGACGTGGACGCGTCCAGACGATGTGCTGCCGTATCTGCTTACCGATCCGCGCCTGGTTCGTACCACCCTGGTGGAGGACGCGTTATGGCTGCGGATCCTCGACGTACCCGCGGCGATGGAAGCGCGTACCTACTCGTCGGATCTGTCTGTGGTGGTTGATATTACGGACGGGGTGCTCGGCGGCGGCGGCCGTTTCGCGCTCGATGTGTGCAACGGGAAGGCGCGGTGCGTCCGCACGGACGCAGCGGCTGATGTGCACACCGAACTGTCAGTGCTCGGCAGCCTGTACATGGGTGTCCACCGCGCGTCGGCCTTCGCGACCGCGAATCGCCTGCGCTGCAGCGACGACGAAACGGTGGCGCGACTGGACGCGGCGTTCGCCACCGCCATTCCAGCTGAGCTTGGCTTCGGCTTCTAGCCTTCGATGAAGGTTTCGAGCTGCGTGCGGGCCACGTCGTCGGGCAGCTGCTTGGGCGGGCTCTTCATCAGGTAGGCGGACGCGGCCTCGACCGGGCCGCCGATGCCGCGGTCCTTGGCGATCTTCGCCGCACGCACCGCGTCGATGATGACGCCCGCCGAGTTCGGCGAGTCCCACACCTCGAGCTTGTACTCCAGGTTTAGCGGCACGTCGCCGAATGCGCGGCCTTCCAGCCGCACGTAGGCCCACTTGCGGTCGTCGAGCCAGCCGACGTGATCGGACGGGCCGATGTGCACATCCTTGGTGTTGAACTCGCGCTGCAGGTTCGACGTGACCGCCTGGGTCTTGGAGATCTTCTTCGATTCCAGACGCGAGCGCTCGAGCATGTTGAGGAAGTCCATGTTGCCGCCGACGTTGAGCTGCATCGTGCGGTCGAGCTGCACGCCGCGGTCTTCGAACAGCTTGGCCATCACGCGGTGGGTGATGGTGGCGCCCACCTGGCTCTTGATGTCATCGCCGACGATCGGCACGCCGGCGTCTTCGAACTTCTTGGCCCACACCGGGTCTGACGCAATGAACACGGGCAGCGCGTTTACGAAGGCCACGCCCGCGTCGATGGCGCACTGCGCGTAGAACTTGTCGGCCTCTTCGGAACCGACAGGGAGGTAGGAGACCATCACGTCAACGTTGTTGTCTTTGAGTGCCTTGACCACGTCGACCGGATCGGAGTCGGAGACCTCGATGGTCTCTGCGTAGTACTTGCCGATGCCGTCGAGGGTCGGCCCGCGCTGCACGGTGACGTTGGTGGGCGGGACATCGGCGATCTTGATGGTGTTGTTCTCCGACGCGAAGATGGCCTCGGAGAGATCGAAGCCGACCTTCTTGGCGTCCACGTCGAAGGCGGCGACGAACTTGACGTCGCGCACGTGGTACTGGCCCAGCTTCACGTGCATCAGGCCGGGCACCGTGGCGTTCTCATCGGCGTCCTGGTAGTACTGCACACCCTGAACGAGCGATGATGCGCAGTTGCCGACACCGACAATCGCGACCCGCACCTCGGTGTTCTCAGTCATGGCGACGTTCTCCCTCTCGATCCAAATGCCAATTGCAAAATCTTGTTTGTTCTACGACTGCTCGGCACGACCCTGAGCTACCCGCTCGGCCGCGATCAAATCGTTGAGCCACTTCACTTCGCGCTCGCTGGACTCCAGCCCCAACTGGTGCAGCTGGCGGGTGTAGCGGTCAAGCGAACTGCTGGCCCGCGCGACGGCTTCACGCAGACCCTCCCGGCGTTCCTCCACCTGGCGGCGCCGGCCCTCCAGGATCCGCATCCTGGCCTCTGCCGGGGTGCGGTTGAAGAAGGCGAGATGAACCCCGAAGCCGTCGTCGGTGTAATTCTGCGGACCGGTGTCAGCCACCAACTCCGCGAAGCGCTGCTTGCCTGCGTCGGTCAGCTGGTACACCCGGCGCGCACGGCGCACCTTGGACGCGCCGTCTGGTGCGGCGTCCTCGACGATCAACCCGTCGGCTTGCATCCGGCGCAGTGCGGGGTACAGCGAGCCGTAGGAGAACGCCCGGAAGGCGCCGAGCAGACCGGTCAGCCGCTTGCGCAGCTCGTAGCCATGCATGGGTGACTCGAGCAGAAGACCCAGCACTGCGAGCTCCAGCATCGAACCACCTCCTTTGCCTGCCGTTAGGACGACTCGACACCTCGCAAAAGTGTATCGCGCCGATATATGCGGCGCTACATCGGGACGACAAACGCCTGTTCAGGCGACTAGCTGGGCTTGCTGACCTGCTTGATCGCGCCGTCGGGTGCCAGATCGATGAAGCCGCTACCGAACTCGCTGCTGACGTAGAGGCGGATGTTGACGGCGTCGGGTGTGACCGGATCCTTCGACGGTTCGATGTCGATCCAGGTGTCGGAAATGTCCTTGCGCCGAATGCCGAGCGACTCGGGCGCCCGCGCAGGATCGCGATGGTCTGCTCGACGTTGAACTTCGACAGGTCGACGACGCGATCATCACTGTCGACGGTGGTGGTGGAGTAGGGGTCTCCCCAGCCGCCGCGGTAGTCGTACATCACCTTGCGCCGGGGGTCATCGGGATCGGGACGGTAGAGCGTCGCCCGGTCCGGGCGGATGTTCATCGTAAAGCCGGTGGTGTCCGCGAACTTCTGCCGCATCTGCTCGAAAAGTCCGTCGAGCCCGCCGAGTGATTGCAGCTCCCCAGCGTGGTGGCGTGGGTGGCCGCTGCCGGTGCTCCTGCATCGACAGCTGTCCGTCGGCGAGCGCGGTGTCGAGCACCTGGCAGGTTGCGGTGCGGTCGCTGTCCTTTGCGCGCTTGCCCAGTGATCGCGGTGTCGCCACGTCGAAGATCGTAGGAGTTCGGTTGCCGTCACGCAGTCAGATGCACACTCGACGCGGGCACATGACCCGTCACGCCCCTACCCGCGCGGGGCCGACGTACTCTGGTCAGCGTGCGATTGCAGCGACAGGTGGTGGATTACGCGCTCCGGCGGCGGTCCCTGCTGGCGGAGGTCTATTCGGGCCGCACCGGCGTCTCGGAGGTCTGCGACGCCAATCCGTACCTGCTGCGAGCTGCGAAGTTTCACGGAAAACCCAGCTCGGTGATGTGCCCGATCTGCCGGAAGGAACAGCTCACCCTGGTGTCATGGGTCTTCGGCGATCATCTGGGCGCGGTGTCCGGGTCGGCCAGGACAGCTGAGGAGCTCGTCATGCTGGCGACCCGCTTCGACGAATTCTCGGTCCATGTGGTGGAGGTATGTCGCACCTGCAGTTGGAATCACCTGGTGAAGTCGTACGTGCTGGGCGCGGTTCGGCCGCCGAAGGGCTCACGTCCGACGCGGACCGCGCGCAACGGCGCGCGGACGGCCAGTGAATAGCGAAGGGCGCCATAACCGGTCGGCCAGCGATGTCCCGCAGGGACAGGCTGCTGACGGTGTGGACGACCGCAAGACAGTGGAAGTGCAGCGGCCGCCGCTTCCTCGCAGACCCGTCAGCCATTTCGACGATCGGCACACCGCGATCATCCCGGCCGTAAGGGATAACCCCCGGCCGTTGCGCGACCCGATCGAAGCCGTCAAGGCCGCGCTGGACGGCACCCCGCCGCCGAAGCCACCACCGCCGATACCGCCGCGGCGTCCGCCGCCGGGTGGTGGCGGACCAGGGGGCCGGCCTCCTCGCCGGTTGTCCGCCATGGACCACATCAACTGGAAATGGGTCCGGCGAGCGCTCTACATATCGGTCGCCGCGCTCATCCTGCTGCCGATCGTGACATTCGGCATGGCCTACATGATCGTCGAAGTCCCCAAACCGGGTGACATCCGCACGAACCAGGTCTCGACGATCCTGGCCAGCGACGGCAGTGAGCTCGCCAAAATCGTTCCGCCCGAGGGCAATCGCGTCGACGTCAGCATCGACCAGATTCCGGTGCACGTGCGTGATGCGGTGATGGCCGCAGAGGACCGTGACTTCTACTCCAATCCCGGATTCTCGTTCAGCGGCTTCGCGCGCGCCGCCAAGAACAACATGTTCGGCGGCGATGTCCAGGGTGGATCGACGATCACTCAGCAGTACGTCAAGAACGCGTTGGTGGGGTCGCAGCGCTCGGGCCTCGGTGGCATCGTCCGCAAGGCCAAGGAGCTGGTCATCTCGACGAAGATGTCCAGCGAATGGTCCAAAGACCAAGTGCTGCAGTCGTATCTCAACATCATTTACTTCGGCCGCGGTGCATACGGCATCGGCGCCGCGTCCAAGGCCTATTTCGACAAACCGGTCGAGCAGCTGACTGTCGCCGACGGCGCGCTGCTGGCGGCGCTCATCCAACAACCCTCAGGACTCGATCCGGCGACCAACCCGGACGGGGCGCTCGAGCGCTGGAACTGGGTGCTCGACGGCATGGTCGAGATCGGCGCCCTTTCGCAGACCGACCGTGCGGCGCAGGTGTTTCCTCCGACCGTGCCGCCTGACCTGGCACGTGTTCAGAACCAGACAACCGGCCCGAACGGGCTGATCGAGCGTCAGGTGCAGAAGGAGTTGCTCGACCTGTTCGACATCAGCGAGCAGACATTGAACACCGAAGGTCTGCAGGTGACGACCACGATCGACCCGAAGGCTCAGTCGGCCGCGGAATCGGCGGTGACCGAGACGATGGAGGGGCAGAACCCGGATATGCGTTCGGCCGTGGTGTCGATCGATCCGAAGACCGGCGGCGTCAAGGCCTACTACGGCGGATCCGACGCTCAGGGCTTCGACTTCGCCCAGGCCGGATTACCGACGGGGTCGTCGTTCAAGGTGTTCGCGCTGGTGGCCGCGCTGGAGCAGGGTATCGGCCTGGGCTACCAGGTGGACAGCTCGCCTGTCGAGGTCAACGGCATCAAAATCACCAACGTGGAGGGCGGTGGCTGCGGCACCTGCAACATCGCCGAAGCGCTGAAGCGTTCGCTGAACACGGCGTACTACCGGCTGATGCTCAAGCTCAAGAACGGGCCTGCCGACGTCGCCGCCGCCGCGCACCAGGCGGGCATCGCCGACAGCTTCCCCGGTGTCGAGCACACCCTGTCCGAAGACGGCAAGGGTGGACCACCGAACAACGGAATCGTGCTGGGCCAATACCAGAGTCGGGTGCTCGACATGGCTTCGGCGTACGCCACGATCGCGGCCTCCGGCGTCTATCACCGCCCGCATTTCGTGCAGAAGGTGGTGAACGCCGAGGGCCAGGTGCTGTTCGACGCGGCCAACGAGGACAACTCCGGAGAACAGCGAATCGACAAGGCCGTCGCCGACAACGTCATCGCCGCGATGCAGCCGATCGCCGCCTACTCCAACGGTCACGCCTTGGCAGGCGGACGGCCGTCGGCGGCGAAGACCGGCACCAATCAGCTCGGCGACACAGGCGCCAACCGGGACGCCTGGATGGTCGGCTTCACACCGTCGTTGTCGACGGCGGTATGGGTCGGCACGACAGACGGCACCCAACCGCTGGAGAACAAGTGGGGGTCGCCGGTGTACGGGTCCGGCCTGCCGTCCGACATCTGGAAGGACACGATGGACGGTGCGCTCGAGGACACCGACAACGAGTCGTTCCCGAAGCCGACCGAGATCGGTGGCTACGCCGGTGTGCCCGCGGCCCCGCCGCCGCCACCGAGCACACCTCCACCCTCGGACACCGTGATTCAGCCGTCGATTGAAGTGGCGCCGGGCATCACGATTCCGTTCGGTCCGCCGACAACGGTGCCGGCCGGTCCGGCGGGTCAGCCCCCACCCGACCCGAATGCGGTCGGTGTACCGGGAGCGCCGGTTGCGCCGGGTGTGCCAGGGCCGGGTCCGCAACCGCTGCCTCCGCCCCCGTGACCGAGAGCGGGGATACCGAAATCGAACACGGAGCGGCGCGCACGCCGCTCCGTTCTTCGGTGTCATCGCAGCAGCCCTCCGGCGTTTCGTCGCCGCGGCCCTCCGCCGTATCCCCGCGGCCACTTGCCCTCGACCGGCGCAGCGCAGACGACCGCGACATGCCAAGCCGCAACGATGTTTTGGTCGGTTCGCTCTCGCAAGTGATCGGGGGCCCTGTCGGTCGGCACGCGTTGATCGGCCGAACGCGATTCTTCACCCCGCTTCGGGTGATGTTGGTGATCGCCGTGGTGTTCCTCGCACTGGGCTACTCGTCGAAGGCCGCATGCCTGGTGTCCACCGGCACGGGAACGGCCGATCAGAAGGTGGCCAACTGGCAGAACCAGCGGGCGTACTACGAGATGTGCTATTCCGACACCGTCCCGCTTTACACGGCGGAACTACTGAACCTTGGCAAGTTCCCGTACAAGTCGAGCTGGATCGAAAAGGACAGCGAGGGCAGACCGCAGAAGCAGTTCGACGGCAACGTCGCCGTGCGGTATATGGAGTACCCGGTCATCGTGGGGACCTACCAGTACCTGTCGATGTCGTTGGCCAAGAGCTACTCCGCGCTGAGCAAGCTGGTGCCGATCCCGTCGATCGCGGAAGTCGTGATGTTCTTCAACATCTCCGCGCTCGGCCTGGCTCTGGCCTGGTTCGCGACCGTATGGGCCACGTCGCGGCTGGCGGGCAGACGCATCTGGGACGCAGCGCTGGTCGCGGGTTCGCCGATCGTCATCTTCCAGATATTCACCAACTTCGACGCTCTGGCAACAGCTTTCGCCACCGGTGCCGTGCTGGCATGGGCACGGCGAAGACCCGTGCTCGCGGGTGCACTGATCGGCCTCGGCGTCGCGGCCAAGCTGTATCCGATCTTGCTGCTGATTCCGTTGGCGCTCCTGGGCCTGCGCACCGGCCGGCTGCGGGAAGTCGGCAAGACGGTGGCCGCCGCGATCGTGGCCTGGCTTGTGGTCAACCTGCCGGTGATGGTGATGTTCCCGCGGGGGTGGTCGGAGTTCTTCCGGCTCAACACCCGACGCGGGGACGATATGGACTCGTTTTACAACGTGGTGAAATCCTTCACCGACTGGCAGGGCTTCGACACCGGCCTTGGTCTGTGGGAACCGCCGACGATACTCAACACCGTCGTGTTCGTGTTGTTCCTTTTGTGTTGTGCCGGTGTCGGTTACATCGTACTGACTGCGCCCCAACGACCGCGACTGGCGCAGGTGGCGTTTCTGATCGTCGCGCTGTTCCTATTGACGAACAAGGTGTGGAGCCCACAATTCTCGCTATGGCTGGTGCCGCTGGCAGTGTTGGCGTTGCCGCACCGGCGCGTCCTGCTCGCGTGGATGACCATCGACGCGCTGGTGTGGGTGCCGAGAATGCTCTTCCTGTACGGCGAGCAGAACCGCGGCCTGCCGGAGCAGTGGTTCACGATCACCGTCCTGCTGCGCGATATCGCGGTTATTGCGCTGTGCGCGTTGGTGATTAGGCAGATCTATCGCCCCGATCTGGACTTGGTGCGTAATCACGGGCAGTTCGACGACCCGTCCGGCGGAGTGTTCGACGAAGCAGAGGACCGGCCGCCGCACTGGCTGCCGAAGCGGTTGCGGCCTGCACCGAAAGATATCGTGATCACCGTTCCCGAAGAGGAGCCTGCGGCTATTCTCAACGCGTGAGCCGGGCTATGCGAGGCGTGTTCGTGATGGCCTGCGCCGTGACCGCTTTGGCGGTGGGCTGCAGCACAGACGGAAGCCCGCAGGCTGCTGAGCCGGCGCAGAAGACGGGTGCGACGGCCGAACCGAGCAGTCCGGCAAAGGATTCCGGCGGAGAAGTCCGATATCTGGCGCTCGGCGACTCGGTGACACAGGGTGTCGGCGCACCCGACGAGGCCACGGGCTCGTTCCCCGCGCTCGTTGCCGAGCGCTGGCGCGCCGACGGCTGCGAGGTCGAACTTCAGAACGCCGGAATCAGCGGGTACACGGCCGGCCAGATCCTCGCCGAGCAGGTACCGCAGATCGAATCCTTCGCGCCGACGCTCATCACGTTTCAGGCCGGCGGAAACGACATCGTCAACGGGGTCTCGATCGACGAGTACCGAAACAACGTCAGGTCGGTACTGGACTCGGCGACCGGCAGCGGTGCCCGCGTGATCGTGCTGGCGCAAAACGAATGGTTCCGATCACCCACGGGGGTGAGCTATGTCGGCGACGACGGCGCTGCCCAGCGATCCACGTTCGACGATGTGCTGATCATGGAGGCGTCGGCGCACGGCGCCGAGTTCGTCGATATGCGACCGCTGTACGCCGAGCAGGCCGAACAGGGGCAGTGGGTCGAAGACGGGATTCACCCGACCCCCGAGGCGTACGAGGCCTGGGCCGAGAAGCTCAGCGAGGCGGTTCCCGCACCCTGCAAGTCCTAGCCAGCGGCGACGGCGAACAGGTGCCAGGCACCAGGCACGCCCTTGAGTTGGTGGGTACCGCGGTCATCGAACAGCAGGCCCGATCCGATCACGAGGTCGCGCAGCGTGCTCGAGACCAGGACGTCGTTGGGTGCTGCGAGTGCGCTGACGCGTGCGCCGATGTGCACGGCGATGCCGCCGATGTCGTCGCCGCGAATCTCGCATTCGCCGGTGTGGAGTCCGGCGCGTATTTCGATGCCGAGCGGTTGCACGGCATCGCGGATCGCCATGGCGCAGCGGATGGCTCGCTGCGGTCCGTCGAACGTCGCGAGGAAGCTGTCGCCCGAGGTGTTCACCTCGCGACCTCGGAATCGGGCGAGTTGTGACCGGACGACAGCGTCGTGCGCGTCGAGCAACGCATGCCAATTACGGTCGCCGATCTCGGCGGCCATCCGGGTCGAGTCGACGATGTCGGTGAACAACACGGTGGCCAGCACGCGGTCGTCGGCCACCTCCGCCTGATGCCCGGTGAGGAACTCGGCGATCTGCTTGAACGAGGGCCGCCAGTGCGGTTCCACGAACTGATACATGTTGCGGCCGGGCAGCTCGACGTATTTGGCGCCAGGAATGTGGTCGGCGATGAGCTTTCCCATCGCGGCCGTGATGAACGCGTCGTCGCGGTGGTGCAAGACGAGAGTCGGCACCCTGACACTCGGAAGCACCGCCCGTACGTTCAGCTCGGCCGTAAGCGCGAGCATGACTTCGACGGTCGCAGGACTCACGGCCAAGCGTTCCATCCGCGCCCAAGACGCCGGATGTCGTCGTTCCACGGCATGTCCGGATTGACGACATGTTGGAAGTTGCCTGTTCCCCACATGGTGAGCATCGCCTCGCTTGCCTGCTCGGACTCGGGCCCCTGGCCGTAATCGGCAAGCGGATCGGTATAGCCCTCCGCGGCGATCAGCGCCGCCGTGCGGGACGGGTGGGTCGCGGCGAACAAGGCCGCAGACGCGAACGCGCCGTCGACCGCATAGAGAACAGCTTCCGAACTGCCGAGGTCATCCATCACAGCGGTGATGCCGTCGGCCCACTGCTCCAAGGTGGGCAACGCTTGTGGGCTGATCGGATCGGAGGCACCCGTTCCGGGGTGATCGAAGAAGATCACCCGACCGATCGACGTCATCGCCTCGAGCCATCCCTGGATGGACGGCAACTCGGGTATGACCTCGCAGCAGGTGAACCAGTTGGGCACGAAGACAATGTCGCGGACGCCAGGTGGAGACGCCCGATATGCGATGCGAAGGTCTCCACTGCGCGCATACCGCGTCTCGGAGAACACTGGCGAAGTCTAAGTCGGGTGAGCAGTGCGATTTCGCAGATCAGCGGGCTTTCCTGTAACCTGGCCCGGTTGCCGACGCAGGCGACCCTCCTGCCACGGATTGGCCGTGGCCGACTAGCCCATAGGAGGTGATGGTCCTCATGCGTCCATACGAAATCATGGTCATCCTCGACCCCACCCTTGACGAGCGCACCGTCAGCCCGTCGTTGGAGACGTTCCTGAACGTCATCCGCAAGGACGGCGGCTCGGTCGACAAGGTCGACATCTGGGGTAAGCGCCGGCTGGCCTACGAGATCCTCAAGCATTCCGAGGGCATCTACGCGGTGATCGACGTGAAGGCCACCCCGGCCACCGTGTCCGAGCTCGACCGCCAGCTCGGCCTGAACGAGGCCGTGCTGCGCACCAAGGTTCTGCGGACCGACAAGCACTAGTCGTCGAACGGCTGTCGGGTGTCATGAGCCTTGCGTAGGCTCGCGCCCAATATGCCGCCCATCTGAGGAGGATCTCGTGGCTGGTGACACGATCATCACTGTCGTCGGAAACTTGACCGCCGACCCGGAACTGCGTTTCACCCCGTCCGGGGCGGCTGTCGCCAACTTCACCGTCGCATCCACTCCGCGGATCTTCGACCGCCAGAGCAATGAGTGGAAGGACGGCGACGCGCTGTTCATGCGGTGCAGCATCTGGCGGGAGGCCGCCGAGAACGTGGCCGAAAGCCTGACCCGCGGTTCGCGGGTGATCGTGCAGGGGCGGCTCAAGCAGCGGTCCTACGAAACCCGTGAGGGCGAGAAGCGCACCGTCGTCGAACTCGAAGTCGATGAGATCGGCCCGTCGCTCAAGTACGCCACCGCGAAGGTGAACAAGGCCAGCCGCAGTGGCGGCGGAGGTGGCGGCTTCGGCGGCGGCGGCGGCGACCGCGGCGGCTCCCGTCCAGAGCAGCAGCCCAAGGACGACCCATGGGGCAGCGCCCCGGCGTCCGGATCGTTTTCCGGCGCCGACGACGAACCGCCCTTCTAACCAAACTCCGATAGCAAGTAAGAAAGAGATAGCGAAATGGCGAAGGCCACCAAAAGACGCCCGGCCCCCGAAAAGCCGATCAAGACTCGGAAGTGCGTGTTCTGTTCCAAGAAGGGGCAGACCATCGATTACAAGGACACGGCGCTGCTGCGCACGTACATCAGCGAGCGCGGCAAGATCCGCGCGCGTCGGGTTACCGGTAATTGCGTCCAGCACCAGCGGGACATCGCAATCGCCGTCAAGAATGCCCGCGAGGTTGCGCTGCTGCCGTTCAGCGCGTCAACCCGCTGAGCCGGCAGTACCACCAACGAAAGACACCAGAGATGAAACTGATTCTTACTGCTGAGGTCGACCACCTCGGCGTCGCCGGCGATACCGTCGAGGTCAAGGACGGCTACGGACGCAACTTTCTGCTTCCGCGTGGCCTGGCGATTGCCGCCAGCCAGGGAGCCGAGCGCCAGGCCGACGCTATCCGCCGGGCCCGCGAGATCAAGACCGTTCGGGGCATCGAGCACGCCAACGAGCTGAAGACCGCTCTGGAAGGCCTCGGCACCGTTGAGCTGCCGGCGAGGACCGCGTCCGACAGCGGAAAGCTGTTCGGCTCGATCACCGCCGCCGACGTCGTCGGCGCGATCAAGAAGGCAGGCGGACCCAATCTCGACAAGCGGACTGTGCAACTGCCCAAGGGCCACATCAAGAACCTGGGCACCCACCCCGTCACCGTGCGACTGCATCCCGACGTGGACGCCGCGGTGACAGTCGACGTCGTCGCCCAGTCGTAAACGCATACGTTAATTAAGCGGCGTGGAGGCCTGATCGGCCTTCACGCCGCTGTTGCTGTAATTCTGGCGAACTGTAAATCGGGTTATCCCCCCAGCGAAGCTAACCTGCTGTTAACCTGCGCGGCGCTAAGGGGAAACACAACACGCCCGAGTACGCAACCCGGGCCGACACGCCGATGAATTTGTCATCCACAACTAACTCACACCCGTGTGGTCCGCTTATCTGCGGGGATGTGACCGACGTCGTCGTCCGTCCACAGGTTCTCCCCAAGGGTTCAACACCGCCGAGCGGAGATATCCACACCCCATCCACAAGTTCATGAACAGGCCCCCTTGCGGTCGCTCCAGCAACGTCTAGCGTTGGCCGTCGCAAGGTCGTTCCGGCGCCGGGGAGGTTGTGCCTGTCGGGGGCCCGGCTTACAGTTGCAACGGCGCCATCGAACGTACGTTCGACCTGGAGGGGAGGTGAGGACGCCGTGGCTGTCGTGGACGATCGCGGTCGCGCGGGTTTCAACGACGTCCCACCACCCACTGAAGATTTCGGCCGCCAGCCGCCGCAGGACGAGGCCGCAGAGCAGGCCGTGCTCGGCGGAATGCTGTTGAGCAAGGACGCCATCGCCGACGTCCTCGAGCGGCTGCGGCCCGGCGACTTCTACCGTCCGAACCACCAGAGCGTCTACGACGCCGTCCTCGACCTCTACGGACGTGGCGAGCCTGCCGACGCCGTGACGGTGGCCGCGGAGCTCGACCGGCGGGGTCTGCTGCGCCGGATCGGCGGCGCGCCTTATCTGCACACGCTGATCTCCACCGTTCCCACTGCTGCCAACGCCGGGTACTACGCGACCATCGTCGCGGAGAAGGCGCTGCTGCGTCGCCTTGTGGAGGCGGGCACCCGGGTCGTTCAGTACGGCTATGCCGGCGCGGAAGGCGCCGACGTGGCCGAGGTTGTCGACCGCGCGCAGGCCGAGATCTACGACGTCACAGACGGCAGAACATCGGAAGACTTCGTCGCGCTCGAGGACCTCCTGCAGCCGACGATGGACGAGATCGACGCCATCGCGTCCCAAGGCGGCATCTCACGCGGTGTACCGACGGGCTTCCTGGAACTCGACGAGGTGACCAACGGGCTGCACCCCGGCCAGATGATCGTGATTGCGGCCAGGCCTGGTGTTGGGAAATCGACGCTGGGATTGGATTTTTTGCGGTCCTGCTCGATCAAGAACCGGATGTCCAGCGTCATCTTCTCGCTCGAGATGAGTAAGTCGGAGATCGTCATGCGCCTGTTGTCGGCCGAGGCGAAGATCAAGCTGGCCGACATGCGGTCGGGCCGGATGAGTGATGACGACTGGACGCGGCTGGCCCGGCGGATGAGTGAGATCAGCGAAGCGCCGTTGTTCATCGACGATTCGCCCAACATGATGATGATGGAGATCCGCGCGAAGGCGCGCCGGCTGAAGCAGAAGCACGATCTGAGCCTGATCGTGATCGACTATCTGCAGCTGATGACATCGGGCAAGAAGGTCGAGTCACGACAGCAGGAAGTCTCCGAATTCTCCCGCCAGCTCAAACTTTTGGCGAAGGAGCTTGAGGTTCCGGTGGTCGCGATGAGCCAGCTGAACCGCGGCCCGGAACAGCGGACCGACAAGAAGCCCATGCTGTCGGACCTTCGCGAGTCAGGCGCAATAGAGCAGGATGCGGACATGGTGATCTTGATGCACCGCCCCGACGCGTTTGAACGCGACGATCCTCGGGGCGGCGAGGCCGACCTCATTCTGGCCAAGCATCGCAACGGCCCTACCAAGACGGTTACGGTCGCACATCAACTGCACCTGTCGCGTTTCACGAACATGGCGAAATAGCCGTCTCGACGCTGTCGGTTCCAAACTTGGAGCACCTCGTGAGGTGAATTGGCGGTGCTTCTGTCGTGAGACAGCCGGTCGCTGGGCATTTCTGAATGTGGCACTTGGCGTAGGTCCGCGATGTAGAGCGGCTATCGAATGTCTACTACGTCTCGTAGCATTCGCGTATGCGGGTGGGTGTGATCGGCGGTGGGTTTGGCGGCTTGGCTGCGGCAATCGCCTTCCGCAGCAATGGCCATGAAATTACAGTGTTCGAGAGAGATGCTGGTCCGTCTTCGGCTGGCGGAGCGATTTCGCTTGCACCCAATGCATTGACATGTCTGAAGATCCTGGGTGTCGATGACCAGTTGTCGACGCAGGCATGGTCGGATATGCCTGCCACGATCCGAAGCAGTAGTGGCCGTGTGCTGGTTCGCAGCACGATGGGCCGGTTGACTGGGGGCGCAGAATTCGCGTGCGTACCGCGTGCCCAATTGATTTCGTGGATGACTGCCGCATTGCCCCGAGAATGTATTCGGTACCGGTGCCCGGTCAGCGGGCTAACCGCTGACGGTGTCATCGAAGCTAACGGCGTCCGGCAGCAGTTCGATCTCGTCGTCGCCGCTGATGGGGCCCGTAGCCTCACCCGCACATTGTTGTGGCCACGGGGGCCGCGGCTTCGACAGACCGGGATCTCGGGGTGGGCGTGGATTGTCGATGCCACACTCTCTGAGGGGTTCGGCACCATCTGGGGTGCTGACACCGATTTCGGGATCCTCCCGCTGCACGACGGCCGCACCTATGTGTATGGCGGAACTGCTCGTCGCGGCGCCGAGCTCGGGTCCTTCCGGAACTGGCCGGAGCCCCTTCCGAGCCTCATCGCGGAGGCGTCGCCCGCCACGGTAACGACCCCGGAGATTTTCGAGGCGCGCCCACCGCGACAACTCGTCAACGGCAAAGTGGTGCTTATCGGGGATGCGGCTCACGCTATGCGTCCCACCTTTGGGCAAGGCGCGGCGCTGGCCATGGAGGACGCGCTCACTTTGGCCTACCGAGGCGCCGCTGGGTTGGCGCGGCGGTGGCCGCGCATGCTGGCACTGTATGGCGGGGCGAAAGCAGGTTCCTTCGTAGCCACGCCACGTAGCGCCGCGTTGGAAGCTGTCCGTAACTGGACGCTGCAGGTAACGCCCAACTCTGCGTTCGGGGTGCTGGCGGGATCGGTCAGTCACTGGCGGATGCCTGGGATGGCCGCTGTCACCGCGACCGAAGCGTGACCGTGCGCGCAGCGTCCTATGGTGCCGCGGTTGCCATGGTGTGCGAGGAGCGCACGAGTCTCGCAAACTTTGTTGCTGGCCTTAGTGACCAGCAATGGGAATCGCCAAGTTTGTGCGCGCTGTGGCGGGTTCGCGATGTTGTTGCGCATGTGCTGAGCTATGACGACCTCAGTAAGCCGGGATGGGCCAGCCGGTACTTCATCGATGCCAGGTGCTCCATCGACCGGTTCAACCAGATCGGTGTCGACTTTTACGCCGATGCCTCACATGTCGAGTTGACTGCGCTAATTCGCGAAAGAACGCAACCGCGTGGTTACATGGCTGCGTTTCCTCGAATTGGACTGTTGGATGCCATGATTCACCAGCAAGATATTCGCCGAGCAATTGAGGTGGCGCGCACCATCCCCTATCACCGACTGCGGACCGCACTGTATGCCAGCTTGCGGATGCCACTAACGCGGGGAGCATGGCGCGCTCGGGGATTGCGACTCGTCGCTGAAGACGTCCATTGGTCTTTCGGTGCCGGCGAGGCCGTCGCGGCTCCGGGAGAGGCCCTGCTCATGGCTCTGGCTGGCAGGCCAACCGCCCTTGCGGATCTCCAAGGCCCTGGTGCTGAGATCTTTCGTAGTCGCTTCCATAAGCGCCGGGCGGGCAGGTGAAACGATGCAACGGTGAGATACAGACCGAAAGACTGTAAGGGTAAGGCTGAACGCCAAGAGACTGAGTCTTGCTGAGGGTTAGGAGCGCTCGGCATAGGCCTGAGCCGCGCCCTTGACGTGTGGACACGAAGGTGAGAATTCCGGGTGCGGATTCTGCGGAGGAACGCAATCCTCACCTCAGTTCAGAGGAGCGCGTGCGGACATGAAGTGTGAGAAACACATTATTTGTTGATGTCACAACCGATTTCATATGCTCGCGAACCGATTGCATCTCAGGCGTGAGGAGCGTAGGCGGGCCACGTCGTCGCGGCCCGTCAGTGGCGCGACAGCAAGTGCGCAGGTCGGGGTGCTCGGTAAAATGTTGTCCTGCAGAGTTATTGAGATCCAAACAACGATGGTTCGAACCGCCGACAACGTCATTGTCACAGTGAAGCGGTGCGGTCATACTGCCTCCCGCACATCGTCTTCTAGTAGCTGTGTTACCTACTTTGCGTCTGCAAAAGGTGACAGGGATTTGAGACAACCGCGGATGACACGACGTAAAACACCATGCATCGATGCGCGTCAACGCGTCGCGAGATGACACCCAGATTGAGAACCCGACAGGCGCGGTGACCACTTGCCCACCTCGGGACGGGGCTTCGCCGTTACTCCACAACGGTGTGAAGTTCCCAGGGTGCCATGCCGAGGAGACCAGCAAGGTGCCGTTGCATCTGGACGCCGGACGGCAGCGGGCGCCACCAGATGGTCACCTCAGCGATCTTGCCGTCCGCGTCGAGCAGGATGTAGTCCATCCCGTTGACCACGGTGTCTTCGATCTGTAGCCGGAAGTGCGCAGCGTGGTGCGTCTCGCCGCTGAGGACTTCTGTGTAGGTGAGGTCGGCCGCCACCGTGCCGACCGACCGCATAGCTTCCAGGACCGCCTCGCGGCCGGTGATGGGCTCATCGCCGAGCGGGCCGTACAGCACCACGTCCTCGGCGAGGATTTCGGAAAGTGCGTCTTTGTCTGCGCCGCCGTGCATGCAGTCGACAAAGAATTCCACTGTGTCGCGGTGCGGGGCGAAAGTGGTCATGGTTACGCCTTCTGACTTGTCGTCGCTCACTCAGATCACCGTGGTGCCGCCGTCGACCACCAGCTCCATGCCGTTGACATAGCTCGAGTCGTCTGAGGCGAGGAACAACGCGGCCGAAGCGATCTCCTCAGGGCGGCCCATCTCTCGCCGCGGGATCACGGACTCGAATTGCGCCTTCATCTCCTCGTCCATCACCTCCGCCAACATCGGCGAGGCGACCTGGCCGGGGGTCAGCACGTTCACCCGGATCCTCCTGTCCCTCAACTCGGAGACCCACACCCGTGCGTAGGCGGGCAGTACCGCCTTGCTGGCTGCATACACACTCCAATTGGGGTATCCCCGCAGCGATGCGTTCGAGCCGGTCATGAAGATCGAGCCGCCATCGTTGAACAGCGGCAGCGCCTTCTGAACCGTGAAAAGCGTTCCGCGCGCGTTCAGCGAAAAGGCCGCATCGAACTGCTCCTCGGTGATCTCGCCGAGCCTGCTCTGCTCGCCCGTCCCAGCGCTAGCCCACAGCACGTCGATCGCGCCGTTTTCCCGTTTGACCGTGTCGAACAAGCGGTCCAGATCGCCGAGGTTGGCCGAGTCACCCTGCACAGCGGTCACGTTCCGGCCGATCAGTTCGACGGCCTGATCGAGCGCGTCCTTCCGTCGGCCCGAGATGACGACGTGAGCTCCTTCGTCGACGAACAATTTGGCGCCCGCAAGCGCCATACCGCTTGTCGCGCCGGTGATCACCGCGACCTTGCCATTGAGCTTTCCCACGATTACTCCATTCATTTTGAAGGTGTCAGTATTATGTACACCGATCGGCGTGCTTAAGGTATCGGGCCGCTCGCGGGAATGCAACTATGTACACCGATCGGTACCCAATTGGGCTAGGCTGGTTGTATGACGGAGGTGGAGAAGGGGCCGCGAGGCCTGCGCCGCGGCCGGGGCGCACGGGAGCGCATCCTCGGCGCCTCACGACAACTGTTCCGCGATCAAGGCATCAACAGCACAGGGTTGGAACAGCTCTGCACGGTGGCGCAGGTGTCCAAGCGCACGTTCTACCAGCACTTCTCTGGCAAGGATGAGCTGATCGCCGAACACCTACGCCGATTCGATCCCGACGTATTGCCCGAGGTGTTCGACCGCACCGACCTCACACCCCGCGAACGGCTGCTCGCAGCTTTCGACATTCATGCGCCTCTGTGCCCGTTCATCGCCGCGGCTGTCGAAATCAACGACCCGGGCCACCCGGCACGCGTGCACGCGGGCGACTACAAGAAGGCTTTTGCCGCGCGGCTCACCGAAACCGCGCGCGAGGCCGGCGCCACCAACCCCGAACAGCTCGGCGAACAACTGGCGCTGCTCTTGGATGGCGCTTCGGCCCGCAACCGAGTCCTCGACACTGACACCGTCGCGACCGCTGCCGCCATCGCCGCCGTCCTCGTCGACAACGCCATCCCCGCGGCAGCGGTGCCTTCTGCCGCAGGCGGGAACTAGGGCGCGATTAGATCGACGGGCGAGTGGACATCGTCGATGCCAGTTCGTAGCCTGTCCGAATCATGTTTAGCCGCAAAAAGATGTGTCCCTCCTGCGGAGAATCGTGACATTCCGAATGAGTCGGGTCCGCCACTCTCTTCGGCGAACGGTGGGCGGTTCGGCGGCCGCGGTCCTGGTGCTAGCTGTCTCGATAGCGGGCGACGTCAACGCGGACCCGGCGGCTGACGCGCTTTCGCGGCTCAGCGATTTGTCCCGTCAGGCGCTGCAGACCCGCCAAGCCGTCACCCTCGCACAACGCGACGCCGACGACAGACTGGCCGCCCAGACCGCAGCCGAGAACCGCCATCGTGCCGACTCGTTGACCCTCGACGCCGCGAATTTCCAGCTCGCTCCCCATCAAGCCGCAGCCGACCGGGTGGCGGCGATGATGTACACAAGTGGACACACCGGTGAGTGGGCGGCGTTGCTGAGCGCAGGCTCCCCGCAACAACTGATCGACCGGCTTTCCCTACAGCGAGCGGTCGCCGCTGAGACGGCCGATCAGATGAAGGACTTTCGAGCAGCGCATGATCGCGCCGCCGCCGCAGCCGAGGCGTCACAGAAATCGGCCGCTGAAGCCCGCGATGCGGCCGACCAGTCGGCCGCGGTGCGCGCAGAGTTGCAGGCCAAGTACTCGGAACTGCAGCGTCAGATCGCCGCGGCGGAAGCGCAGTATGCGGCGCTGTCACCGCAGCAGCAGGCAGTGATCGACAGCGCTGTTCCGCCGCCGCCGCCATCGGATGCGCCCGCTCCGGCTGACCCAGCGATCGTCGCGATGCCCGGCCTACCTCCCGAAGGCGCCGATCCCGCTCTCGCGATCGCTCGAGTGGACATCCCGGAGGCGTTGCCCGTTGGCGTCGCGAACGAGGCCGGGTTGCAGGCCAACACCATCCTCGTCGCACGCGCAATCAGCGCGAGATTCCCCCAGATCGGAACGATCGACGGGGTTCGGCCCGACTCAAAGCCATGGCACCCGAACGGCCTGGCGATCGACATCATGATTCCGAATCCCAGCAGTCCGGAGGGCATCGCGCTGGGAGATGAAATTCTCGCCTTCGTGACGAGCAATGCGGGCCGCTTCGGTATGCAGGACGTGATCTGGCGCGGTACCTATTACACGCCCGGCGGTCCGTCCGGATCGGGTTACGGCCACTATGACCATGTGCACGTCACCACGACACCACGCCGCTGACCTGCGAGCTGACCCGAGACAGCGGCAGATGTCAGGGCGCGATCCTCGGCATGGAAAAGCGACGTGCACCTCGAACTGTCGGGCAACGCGTTCCATGGCGGGCATCGTGCTCGTGAGTTGATACGAGGCCGGGTCAATGGGAGCCCTGGTTACGCGCGCGGCCTCATGAAACTGTTCGTAGCCGCGGCCGCACACAGTCGATTTGACGCGTGCGATGAAAAGGCGAGCCTACAAGCAACTTGTCGAATAGGCCCCGACGGACGGTTGAACCAGCCCTATGCTTCGGGGATCTTGGAGCGGCAAACACAAAGCGGCTTGTTCAGTTCCGTCGGGAGGAGCGACAGATGACTTGGCTGACGGAGTCGGATGTGCGCGGCACGCTGACCAGAACGGCACTTGCGGCTGCGATTGCCGGCGCGGCGATGATCGGCGCGACCGTTCCGGCGAATGCACAGGATGATCCGGCCTGCGAGATGTTGGGTTGGCGGCATCCTCTCTGCGCCGGCGGCGCGTTCGACCAACCGCCGGACGATGGCATACCGGGAGACAACGCGGCGATAGGAGGCATACCAGCCCCTGCGATGGTGCCGAACATCGACGGCACCCTGAGCCTCCCCGGCACGCCTGGGGCAACCTAGTCGCAACGTCGCCTACGAGCAGCTGTACGACAGAGGCCCGCTTCGCATCGAGCAGATGGACGCTGCGGGAATCGATTCCAGATCCTGTCTACCTCGACGACCCGGCGTACGAGGATTTGTTCGCATGCGCCGAGTCCATGGGCGTGAATTACGCCGCCGTGCCGACTCGAGACGTGTGCTTAGCCGCGACTGTCAGCACGGCAACCAGCCCGGCCGCCGCCGCGACGTAGAACCAGCCAAGGGGTGCTTGTGACCGCTCGGGCAGCCAAGCCATCAATGCCGTTGCCAGCGTTATCGACACGTAGCAGAACGTACTGATCAGCCCGGTTATCAGTCCGACGTTGCGGGAGAACACACCCATCGCCAGACCCTTGGTCAACGGGTCGAGGACACCGATGCTGATCAACGCAAGCGCAGCCCCACCGGTGATCGCCAACGCGGACAGTCCGACGAACTGCGCGGAAACCAGCATGATCGCGCCGGCCAGCGCCAGCACCGCCGATCCGCCGATGGCCAGCTTCCGCGTGGTGGTCCGCTGAGCCAAAGTGCTGCACGCCGCCGCCCCGAGAAAGTTAGCAGCGCCCACGCCGAGTGCAATGAAACCGTATGTCGCAGAAGGTAATCCAAGCCCGACCTCGTACAGGAAGGGACCCACGACACCGAACACCGTCTGGGCCGCCGCGACCAGGCCGAACATCACCGCGAACGCGACGAATGCCCGGTGACGCAACGCCTCGCCCAGCACCCGTCCCGCAGCGCGCAGGTCGATCGGTGATCGGTTGTACTGCCCCAGGGTTTCCGGCAACACCACGGCAACCAGGACGGCGACGACGGCGGTCAGGACCGCCAGAACCACGAACACGAGCCGCCAGGATCCGAACTGCGATATGAATCCGCCGACTGCCGGCGCGATCACGGGCGCCGACCCCCACGCCGCGCCGAGCAGGCCCAAGACGGAAACGAGTTTGGCGCCGCGGAAGCAGTCCGCCGCAACGGTAGCGGCCAACAACAGGCACGTTCCCGCGCCGAGTCCTTGGAGGAAGCGCAGGCCGATCATCATCGTCAGGTTGTCTGCCAGCGCGCAGCCGATGCTCGTCAGCGTCATGAGGCTCAGCCCGGTCAGCAGCACGCGCTTGCGTCCGATGGCGTCCGCGATCAGTCCGGCAGGCAGCACAACCAGCGCCATGCCAAGGACGTAGGCGGTGACGGTGTTCTGCACCAGGGTGTTGGACGCGGCGAAGTGCTCGGCGATCTTGGGCAGCGCAGGGGTGTAGATGTCGAAGGCGACCTGTTCGAGGGGGGCCACCAGCAACAGGACGCCGATGATCCGCCGCGCGGCGGACGTGCTCCATTCGCGCAGGGCTTGATCTGTCACTTCGCACCGCCGCGAAACGTGCCGCCTTGAAAAGGGCCGCACAGCAATGAGATTGGCATGGGATTCTCCGTAATTCTGGTGTGACTTCAGAAATTACGGAGATCCGGCGCCGGCGTCGCGCTTGTGCGCACTACCCGCGGTAAGTTCGGTAAACGACCTTTTGCGCATTGTGCTCATGCCTTCAGCTCAGCGGAAGCGGACCTCCACGGTCGCCAAGCCGAAGATCTTCCGCCCCGCGGACTTCGCCGCGACAAGCACGACACCGGTGCGCGTTGCCGGGTCCAGCGACTTGACCCGACCGCTGAACTCGATGTCCGCGCCCTCGGCCGCCGACACGATCGCCGGCGCAGACAGCCGCACCGCGTAGCGGGTGACCGCCCCGGGGTCGCCAAGCCATGCGGAGGCGAATCCGGCGCCCAGGCCCATGGTGAGCATTCCGTGGGCGATCACATCGGGTAGGCCGGCCAGCTTGGCGATGCTCTCGTCCCAGTGAATGGGGTTGGCGTCGCCTGCCACGCCGGAATAGTTCACCAGGTCGCCGCGTGACACGCGGGTGTGGCGCACCGGTAGCTCGTCGCCGACGCTCACGTCGTCGAAGGACGGCGTTCCCGGGGTGCGGGTCGAGCCGCCCTCGGCGATCCGAACCTCGCCATCGGGGCGCACCGTCTTGTGATACTCGGATTCACCGATTCCGAAGATGTCCACGTCGTGCATCATCATTTTCTGCACCGCGGTCTTGATCGCCGGGTCGACGTCCTCGGTGGTGAGGCCGACGACGGTGGTGTGCAGGGTGTGCACCCGCTCGCCGGCCGCGTCGGTGAAGGTGTTGGTCACCGTGATCAGGTCTCTGCCGGCGATCCGGCGCACCGACGTCAGCTCGACGTCGATGTGCAATTCATCGCCCGCCACGATCGGTCGGTGTTGTTCGAAGACCTCTTCGGTCTGCATGTAGGTGTCATATCCGACGACCACCTGCTCGAACATTCGGCGGTTGCAGGTCATACCCGGGGTCGACGTGAAGGTCAGCGGCGCCACCAGATCCGAATAGCCCAGCTCGGCGGCCGCGGCGACATCCCAGTGTGCCGGGTGGTAGTCCTGTACTGCGCGGGCGTACTCGCGCAGTTTCTCCCGGCCGACCAGGTAAGTGCCGTCCATCTGGTAGTAGTGGCCGACCCGCGCTGCGAGCGCCGACGTTTCTGCTTCTGCGGTCATGAGTGCTCAACTTTTCTGTCGGCTTGTTCGCCGAGGCCGACCACAGAACACTAGCCAACAGGCGTTGCCGGGCCTTGGAGCGGTTACTCCAGAACGAACACTGGAATCAGGCGGTCGGTCCTGGCCTGGTATTCGGCATAGGGCGGGTAGGCCTGCACGGCCAACTCCCACCAATGCTCACGCTCGGCGCCGTCCACTTCGCGCGCGGTCAGCTCGGCCACCTTGTCGCCATCCTGCACCGTCACCCGCGGATGGGCCACCACGTTGTGATACCAGGATGGGTGCGCAGGGTCGCCGCCCTTCGAGGCCACCATGGCGTAGCGGCCGTTCTCCTCAACGCGCATCAGCGGCACATAGCGCTTCTTGCCGGATTTTGCGCCCGTCGTGGTGAACAGGACGATGGGTCGGTCGAGTACCTCGACGCCGTCGGTGGTGCCCTGCTTCAGGATTCGTTCGGTCTGCGCGCGGACCCAGTCGGTCGGGCTCAGTTCGGCATGCTCGGTCATGTTTGGCCGCAACGCCGACCGGCCGGGCTGTATTCCGTTCTGGGGCTCTCGGCGCCGCGATCGACACTCTCGACGCTCAGAAGGCGTAGCGGACGCGACAGGTCGGTAGCTTCTCGCCGATCAGATCGGTCAGCTCCTGCACCCAGCGGCCCTTCCACGGACTCTTGTACCGGACATTCCACTGCCCGCTCTGGCTGCGCTTTGTCTGCTGCAGGTCAGGCCGCCACAGTAGGTCCTCGCCCTTGGGGTGCCAGCCGAGGTTCACCTCGTGCAGCCCTTCGTTGTGGGTCAGGAAGATGATCTCGGCCGCCAGCTGCGCCTTGGTGCGTGCATTGGTGCTGTCGGCGAGCAGCTCCAGCAGCTCGCCCCAGTCGGCCAGCCAGTTCTCATGGACGATGACCGGGCTGAAGTTGAGGTGGACTTCGTAGCCGGCGTCGACGAAATCGTCTAGTGCGGCGATGCGGTCACTGACCTTCGATGTCCGGACGTCGACGAGCTTCGACGTCTCCACAGGCATCAAGCTGAAACGCACACGGGTCCCGCCACGCGGGTCGTAGTCGAGCAGATCGCGGTTGACGAGCTTTGTAGCGAAGCTGGCCTTGGCATTGGGCGTTCGCGCGAACAGCTCGACGAGGTCGCGAACGTTGTCCGACACCATCGCGTCGACCGAGCAGTCGCTGTTCTCGCCGATGTCGTACACCCAGTCGACGGGATCGCACTGATCGGGCACGGGCTTGATGCCCTGTCTGGCGGCGTGCCGCTCGAGATAGCCGACGATCTTCTCGATGTTGGCGAAGACGGTGATCGGGTTGGCGTAACCCTTGCGCCGCGGGACATAGCAATACGAACAGGCCATGGCGCAGCCGTTGGCGGTCGAGGGCGCGATCCAGTCGCTCGACCGCTCGTTGCGACGCGCGGACAAGCTCTTCTTCTCGCCGAGAACGAGTACCTCGCTCTTGTTGCGAACCCAATCCGCGACGTTGCCCGCATTACCGTAGAGACCCGGAATCGCCTGATGCGAGAAGACCTCGATGCGCTCGGCGGAAGGAAATCTTTCGAGTACCTGACGTGCACGCGGGAAACGGTCGATGTCGGGTTCGTGATAGATGCGCTTGACGTCGAGGAGCCGGTCAGTCAGGTCGGCGGGCGTCCGGCGGACTGAACTCGGGTGGTTAGCTGACACGCCAATTCCAACGAAGGGAGAGGAGGACGGGTTCCATCCGCGATCGCTTCCCTCTTACTCGACCACCGGGAACAACGAGTCGCCGTCTTCAGGCACACGGTCGATCTGCGCTCGGTGCACGCCGGAGACCGGCGGCGCCACATCAGAACCCGGGTAGGCGCCGTCGTCGACGTCTTCTGCATCGCGGGGATTCACATCGGTCGCGGTGACGTCGGGCTCCTCTTCGGCCAGCCGCTGGTCGAGCGACTCACCCTCGGCTTGCTCGTCAGCCGTCATGCCGAACTTGGTCACTCCCGACCAGCCTTCGGGCGGATCCACCACCTCATCGCCATCGTGGTTCTTGAGGTCGTCGGAGTCGGTGCTCTCCATCGGGCTCAGCAGGTCGTCGCCGCCGCCCATGTCGTTGGCGGAAGTATCTACGTCGTCGGTACTCATCCAGGAGCACTAGCCGTCCTGCACGGTCTCAAACAAGCCGAAAGTGTGGACCGCGAGAGTGCGGCGTTTGTCCCCTCCCAGAGCGGGCACCCGTCAGCACGACCGGATGTGTTGTCGCAAATCAGGGGCGGAGGATCATGCAGGCTGAACGTTTCCGATCATTGCTCGATGCGAAGGGGCCGTACGCCTCGGTGTACTTCGACGACTCGCACGACACCGAGGATGCGGCTGCTCAGCGAGAACTGAAGTGGCGGGCGGCGCGCGGTGAACTGGAACGGCTGGATGCCGCATCGGACGTCGTCGACATCCTGGAGCGCAGCATCATGGGCGCCGCACCCCCCGTCGGGCGCAGCGGACGGGGCCTCATCGCGGGGGTGGATGGGGTTCTGCTCGAGGAGCATCTGATCCGGCCGCTGGAAGCCCCGGTAGTCCGCTACTCATCGCTGCCGTACGTGGTCCCGATCGTCGAGCACGGCGTCTGGCATCCGACGTACGTCGTCGTTACCGTCGACCACGCCGGTGGCGATGTCGAACTGCACCGCGGAGGCAAGGTGTTGTCGGACACCGTCGACGGTGGCGGCAATCCGGTTCACACGGCCAGCAGCGCCGAGACGCCCGGTTATGGCGACCCCCAGCGGCGAAGCATGGAAGCCGGCCGTAAGAACCTTCGAGCGGTGGCCGAGCGGCTCGTCCACATGGTCGACAGCGTGGCACCGGAAATCGTGTTCGTGGTGGGAGAGGTGCACTCACGTGCGGACTTTCGGTCGACACTGGACGAGCGAGTGGCTCAACGGGTGGTCGAGCTGGATGTCGGTGCACGGGGTAGTGGGTTTGCCGAAGCGGATCTTCAGAATGCGATCGAACAGGAACTCTTGAAGCGCCGGCTGACGGCCATGGAGCATGTCGCGCAACAGTTCTCGCAGGCGATCGGGCAGGGGTCTGGTCTCGCCACCGAGGGCGCCGACGGTGTGTGCGCGGCGCTGAGGGCGGGCGCGGTCGAAACGCTCATCATCGGCGACGTCGGTGAGCTGACCGTGGTCGCCGGCGACGACCTGCTCACCGTCGCGCCGAATGCGAACGTCCTGTCAGAACTGGGCAGCGCGGCCAATCAAACTCTGCGGGCCGATGAGGCGTTGCCGACCGTCGCCATCATGACCGACGCAGCACTCATCCGCATAGACGAACGGCTCGCGCCGAAGGACGGCATCGCCGCTGTGCTGCGCTTCGCGCTGCCCTGACCTGGCCTACCGGCCGGCGTTGCGGGCCAGTTCGATGGCGAACGAGTTCACGAAGCGCCCGGCGCCCGGTTCGCCGCTGCCGCACGAGCCGTCGGACTCGCCGGGACGTTTGACCCACAGGAAGGCATCGACGTTCCCGTTGCCGGTATCCGTCGTCGGCACGGCACCAAGCGCCCGCCCGCTCGGGTTGCACCAGTACATGTCGCCGTCCGCCGGACCTGCGCCGTTGCGCGACGTGTCGACGACATAATGGGCACCGTTGGTCAGACCGGAAATCGCGTCGCCGTAACCGATTTCCTCTTCGGTTGTGAAAAAGTTCGCGGTATTGAGGCTGAAGCCGCGCGCCTTGCCGACGCCGACGTCGTTCAGCCTGCCCGCCATGTCCTCGGCGCTTACCCAGCGCGAGTGCCCGGCGTCGACGTACAACGCCGTAGCTGGGTTGGCTGTCAGCGTGTCGACGGCGTAACGCATCAAGTCGAAGCGTTCCTGGCGCTGGTCACCCGACAGGCAGTCGGCCATGGCCAGGGCGTCGGGTTCGAGGATGACCGTCGCCGGCCCGCCGCCGATGGCCGCTGCGACGCCGTTGATCCAGCCCTTGTAGGCGTCGGCCGAGCCGAATCCGCCTGCGGCGAAGCTCCCGCAGTCACGATGGGGGATGCCGTAAAGCGCGAGCACCGGCATGGTGCCCGCGGCCTGTGCGTCGGCGATGTACTTCGCGTCCACGGACGGAGTCGAGAGATTGTCCATCCAGTATGCGGTCGGCGTGCCTGCGATGGTGTCCAACTCGGGACTCCCGGCTCCCGCGGCTGCCGCTCGCGCCTTCGACGACGGGTCGACATAGAAGGGCATTCCCGCCAGCGGGTTCCCGTCGCTGGCCAGACGCACGGCCGAGGCGGGCGCGTCGTCGACCGCGACGACAGAAGAGCCGATGCCTGCGACGGCCGCCACCGCCAGGAAGGGGGAGATCCAACGCGCGACTGCGCCGACAACTGAGGACGTCACGCCAGAAACATAGATGCCGCGACGCAATGAGCGCCAATCGTCGGCGACGGACGGTGGCCCCGACGATCAGTCGTTGTCCGCGTCGGGCAGTCCCTCCGGCGGCGGCGTCGCGTAGGCGGGATTCGCCGGGGGCACTTGGTGTGACTGCGAATCGTCTTCGTTGCCTTCATCATTCGATTCGGGTGACGTCATCGGTGGTCCTCCTGAGTGAGAGCATGCGGCGCGACCCTGCGGTTTATGTGTGGGCTGGAGTGTTGGCGAACTGATCGGTGATGGCTTGGCAGAACGCGGGCAGGTCGGCGGGCGAGCGGCTGGTGATGAGGTTGCCGTCTACGCAGACCTGCTGGTCGACAACGGTGGCACCCGCGTTGCGCAGGTCGGTGCGCACGCTCGGATATGACGTCAGAGTGCGGTCCCTGACCACGTCGGCTTCCACCAATGTCCACGGTCCGTGACAGATCGCGGCAACCGGTTTGCCTGATCTGACGAAGTCGCGCACGAACGACACTGCGGACTCGTCGAGCCGCAACTTGTCGGGGTTGATAGTGCCGCCGGGCAGCACGAGCCCGTCGTAATCGTCGACGTTCGCTTCACCGACCGCCCGGTCCACCGGGATAGTTCCCGCGGGTTCAAGATCGTGGGAGCGCGCGTCGATCTCACCCGACTTCAGCGAAAGCACCTCGACGCGTCCACCTGCGCCTTCCACGGCTGCGCGCGGTTCTTCGAGTTCTACCTTCTCCACTCCGTCCGCGGCAAGAATGGCGATCGTGCGGTTCTGCAGTTCGTTGGGCATCGCGGATCCTTTCGTTGACTGCAGCCGGACTACCCCGAACGGCGGCTGCAAATCATCCGGATGGCGCAGAGCCAGTGGGCCGCAGGCGCCTGATGCAAGACAGGGTCTCAGGGGTGCCGGCTCCGATACCTCTCCATCTTGTGCCGCGCGCCGCACACGTTCATCAAGCACCAAGTGCCGCTGCGGCTGCGACTCGTGTCGTAGAACACCCAGCCGCAGCCAGGATTGATACAAGCCTTCAGGCGCTGCAGCTGATCGGACGGTGCCGCCGCGAGCGCAGTCATCACATCGTCGATCACTCGGCGAGTACCGCGAGAATCGCTTGGCGACAGCAGCCTTGGTCGGCCAGCGCTGTCGACGTCGACGCTCAACCGGGTACCGGCACCTGCTGAACGCAAGACACGCAAGGCCACGCGTTTCGGCGCCTCTCCAGTTGCATGAGAGGACAACAGGTCGCGCATTGCCTCCCTGAGGTCGCGGAGCTGAGCCACGGCTGCGCGATCGCAGTCCTCGCCGACTTCCGTGTTGATGGCTGCAAGCCACATGCGCGCCGTCGACTCGTCACTGAGCAAGTCGTAGCCCCCGAGGAGGTTCCGGGAGTTGAGGAACTGCTGAATGTCGCGCAGCGGCGTGGGCGCCGGTTTGAGCTCCAAAGACTTGCGGACGAGCCGATCGATGTCCAAACGATCGTCATCCCTATCGGCGGGCTTCATCAGCCTTCAGTATCAACCGCGATGATGTTACCGTCAAATAGATGATGACGGTAACAGCGACGAAGACGACGAAAAGTCTGCCGATCGGGGCGGCGGGGTGCGCGGCCGTCGCCATAGGTTTCGGCTTCGCCAGGTACGGATTCGGTCTCTTCGCCTCGGTTTTCCGCGCCGAGTTCGGGATGACGACATCAGCCATCGGCGCCGTCGGCAGCGCCGCGTCCGTGATCTACCTGATCTCGTTGCTCAGCTGTGGAGCGCTCACGGCGCGTTGGGGTCCGCGGCTGCCGGTGCTGATCGCCAACATGTCCGCGGTGACCGGGCTCGCCGTGATCGCCTGCGCCACGACGGCGCCGATGCTGACCGCCGGCGTGCTGATCGCGGCGGCCAGTTCGGGGTTGGTGTGGGGGCCGTTCGCCGATGCGGTCGGCGCGTGTGTCGCGCCAGAACGCCAGGACCGAACGCTCGCGATCATCAGTAGCGGCACGACCTTCGGTCTCGTCGTTGCCGGTGCGCTTGCCTTCGTTGTCGCCGACCGGCCCGGTCAACTCTGGCGAGTGGTCTGGTGCGTCTTTACGACGCTCGCCGTCGTCGTCACGGTGCTCGCCTATGTCGCAATGCCTGACGCGGGCACGACGACCAACGTCCGGCCACGGCGAGGACGGTTCCGTCCGACACCCGCTTCGATACCGATATGCCTGCTCAGCGCGCTGTATGGAGGTGCGGGAGCCGTTTTCTTCACCTTCGCCGTGGATCTTGTTCACAGCGAAGGCCTCAGCCCATCGTGGAGCGCACTGCTGTGGTTGATGGTCGGTCTCGGCGGCGTCAGCGGCGTCATTACCGGGTCACTGGTGAATCGGTTCGGAATGAGACGATCCTTGACTGCAGCCACGGCGCTGATGGCTGCCTCCATCGTCGTGCTGGCTGCCTGGCCGTCCATTGCGGGCCTGACGGCGCTCGCCGCATTGGGTTTCGGGTGCGCGTACATGCCGTTTGCGGCGATGCTGGCGATCTGGAACCAGCGGCTTCACCCGCTGCACCCCACCAGCGGGCTCGTTCTGACGTTGTGCAGTCTCGGCGCAGGCTCGGTCATCGGGCCCGCTTCTCTTGCAGTGCTTGCCGACGCGATCGGCTTGCGTGGCGCCTACCTTCTTGCTGCCGTGTTACTGGTGGTCTGTGGACTGCCCCTGTGTCGGCAGGCGAAGTGAGGCATTCTCCATCGGTAACGTCGTCGATGGAACCAGGCCGTAGATAGATCGAGGTCCGATGACAGAAACCCCGGCAGAGGTAGTCGAAGCCGCCGGCCCACCGCGGCGACGGCGGCACTGGCGGCGACTGGCCGTCGTGCTGGTCGTCATGCTGCTGCTGTTCGGTGTGCCGTGGTGGACGCTGCTCGCGACGGGTGCCGCCTGGCCGACCCCGGTCTTCGTCACCGGCACGCTGTTGTTCGCGGTGGCCTTCGTCGCAATGCCCGCCCTGATGGTGCTGGGTCATGGCCGTCGGCATCTCGACTGGGCCGCGGCTGGCGGAGACACGTTGCTCGGCGCGGCCTGGGTGCTGTTCGTGTGGTCGGTGCTCGGCCAGCTGGCGGGGTTCGGCCTGCTGATCGCGGGCGTCGACGATCCGGTGCGTTCACGGGTGGTCGCAGCGTCGGTGACGGCCGTGGCGGCGGTGCTCCTGGTGTGGGGGTACGCCGAAGCGAGGCGGGTTCCGCGGGTCAGGAACGTCGACGTCGCCATCGATCGACTCGGGAGCGGACTGGACGGTTTGCGTGTCGCGGTAATCACCGACACGCACTACGGGCCCATCGATCGGGCCGGGTGGTCGGCAGCGGTGGTCGCCCGGGTGAACGAGCTCGGCGCCGATGTCGTCTGCCACGTCGGCGACATCGCGGACGGAACGGTCGACGTACGGGAGGCGCAGGCGCGGCCCCTGGCTTCGGTGAACGCGACGTCGGCCTGCGTATATGTCACCGGTAACCACGAGTACTTCAGCGAAGCTCAGGGCTGGTTGGACTACATGGAGAGCATCGGCTGGTCGGCGCTGCACAACCGGCACCTGATCGTCGAGAGGCGCGGTGACCGGCTCGTCGTCGCCGGAGTGGACGACGCGACGGCGAAGGGTTCGGGTCTGGCCGGCCACGGGGCGAACCTCGAGGCCGCCCTCGCAGAAGCCGACCGCGACCTGCCGGTCCTTCTGCTTGCGCATCAACCCAAGCAGGTCGCGAACGCGGTGCGGGAGGGGGTCGACCTGCAAATCTCGGGTCACACCCACGGCGGCCAGATCTGGCCGTTCAACTTCCTGGTTCGGCTGGACCAACCAGTGGTGCACGGCCTCAGTCGACACGGCGATCGGACGCAGCTGTACACGAGCCGCGGAACCGGGTTCTGGGGGCCGCCCTTCCGGGTGTTCGCGCCCAGCGAGATCACGCTGCTCACCCTCCGTTCCGGCTGAGCCGGTGAAGTTACCCGCCGGTAGAGTGTTGACCGGGGAACGGAGGGCATCGTGATCGAACACAAGTCGATCGACATCCACGGCGAACGGCTGGCCTACTACGACGAAGGACACGGCGAGGCCATCCTGCTGGTCCACGGCATGGCGGGCAGTTCTGCGACGTGGCGGGAGATCATGCCTCGGCTCGCCAAGGACTACCGGGTGATCGCACCCGACCTACTGGGGCATGGACAGTCCGCGAAGCCGAGAACCGATTATTCGCTCGGGGCATTCGCGGTCGGGTTGCGTGACCTGCTCGACGAACTCGGCGTGGACTCGGCGACCGTCGTCGGTCATTCGCTCGGCGGTGGCATCGCGATGCAGTTCCTCTACCAGCATCCCGACTACTGTCGGCGACTCATTCTGATCAGCAGCGGCGGGTTGGGGCAGGACGTCGGCTGGATACTGCGTTTACTCTCCGCGCCGGGCGCCGAGCTACTGATGCCGCTGATCGCGCCGAAATTCGTTCTGCGCGTCGGTGATTCGGTCAAGTCGTGGCTGTCCTCGATGGGCCTGCGCTCGCCGCGCGGTGCGGAGATATGGAGCTCGTACTCGTCGTTCTCCGATGCCTCGACCCGAGACTCCTTCCTGCGCACCCTCCGCTCGGTCGTCGACTACCGCGGCCAGTCGGTCAGCGCCCTGAACCGGTTGCAGCTCAAGGCTGATCTGCCCACGCTGGCCATCTGGGGCGAAGACGACACCATCATTCCGGTCGATCACGCGTATGCCGCGCTGCAGGCGCGGCCAGACTGTCGCCTCGAGGTGCTGCCGGACGTGGGCCACTTCGCCCAGGTCGAAGCCCCCACCCAGGTGGTCGACCTCATCGACGACTTCATCAAGACGACCAGCGCGCGGATTTCGCAGGACACTTGACTCCCCACGCCGTCATCTCCGGCGCAGGCATCGGCGGGCCCGCACTCGCTCATCAGCTCGCATCGCGCGGCTGGAAAACGACCGTCATCGAACGTTTCCCCCAACGCCGCAACGAGGGCC
>NZ_JAVHWK010000181.1:0-57740 GCF_032159775.1 Mycobacterium sp. | reverse complement strand
TGGCGATCGCAGAGATCGAGGAATTCCTCGGGCTCGAATGCCGACGAAGCCGGTATCACCTGCCGAGCTCCTCGCAACACGTACGGCGGGATGTAGAGGCCCGATCCGTGCGACATCGGCGCGCCGTGCACCAGGCTGCTGTCCTCGTCCGGCGAATCGAAGTCCGCGAGATGGGCGACGGTCATCGCCATCAGGTTGCGGTGGGACAGCATCGCGCCCTTGGACCGCCCGGTGGTTCCGCTGGTGTAGAAGAGCCACGCGAGTTCGGCGGGTTCGGTTGACGGCGGTCTGACCGGCTCGGCGGCCACCCTCGCCTGGTAGGCCTGCGAGCCGATCACCTCGAGGGGTGTTTCGGTCACCGGCGTCAGGTCCGTCGCGATCTTCGGTGACGCGAAAACCACTGCGGCGCCTGCGTCGTCGAGGATCTGCTGCATTTCCCGTGGATGCAGCTTGTAGTTGATCGGCAGATACACACAATCCGCCGCCCACACGCCGAACATCAACTCGATGATCTCGGGACTGTTCTCGCTGGCGACCGCGACGCGCGCGCCGGGGCCGAGTCCGCGTAGCGAACCGGCCAGTCGCAGTGCCCGGTCCCGCAGCTGCGCCCAGGTGAGCAGTTGGTGCTCACCGCGATACACCGCGCCGCGGTCGCCGAATCGAGCAGCGGCCTGGTCGAGCAGGGCGAACAGGTTCACCGAGCCACCCAGTCCGCATTCAGCGCGAAGTCCGACAAGTACTTCGTCGAACTCCAGCCGCCGTCCACGACGATGGTCTGGCCGTTGATGAAGCCGGCACCGTCGGAGCACAGGAACGCAACCGTGCTCGCGATGTCGTCCACTTCGCCAAGCCGCGGGTACGGCGTCATCTCCGTGTTGATCTTCTTGAACCGGTCGTCCTCCAAACGCTGGGCGACCATCGGCGTGAGCGTCACGCCCGGCGCGACTGCGTTGCAACGGATTCCCTGCGGGCCGTACTGGCAGGCGATGTGCAGGGTCAGCGATGTCAGACCACCCTTCGCCGCCGAGTAGGCGCCGCCACGCAGACCGCCGACGACCGCGAAGGTCGAGGTGATGTTGATGATCGCCGACCCGGGCGCCATGTGCGGTATCACGTCGCGCGCCAGCCGGAACGGCGCACGCAACATCAAACCGAGGAAGTAGTCGAGGGAGTCGTCATCCGTCTCATGCAGCGGCTTGGGGCTGCCCACCCCCGCATTGTTGACGAGGAAATCGATGCGGCCCCAACGCTGCACGGCAAGGTCCACGATGCGCGACGGCGCGTCGTCGGCGGTGAGGTCGACGGCGATGGTCGCCACCCGGTCGGCGTCGCCTATCGACTTTTCCAGTTCGGCAAGCCTGTCTTCGTCGCGACCCGTGCCGACGACCGCCATGCCCATCTCCGCGAGTTTGGTCGCACACGCGAAGCCGATGCCACTGCTCGCACCGGTCACAATCGCCACCGGCGCTTGACCCACCCGCCCAGATCCCGTCATATCACCCATCCACTTTCGTCAATGCCGCCCGGATCTGATGCTTGAGCACCTTTCCTGCGTCGTTCTTGGGCAGGCTGTCCCAGATGACCACTTGCTCGGGAACTTTGAACGTCGCGACGCCGTGGTCGGCGAGGAAGACGCGAAGGCTGTCGACGTCGGGACCATGCGAGGCCGTGGGCACGATGACGGCGCACGCGCGCTCTCCGGTGCGCGCATCGGGTAGCCCGACGATGGAGATCTCGACGATATCGGGATGCCCGGCGAGGATGTCCTCGACCTCCTTCGGTGCGATGTTCTCTCCGCTGCGGATGATGATGTCCTTCGCGCGGCCGGTCACCACCAGGAAGTCGTCGTCGACCCACTGCGCCAGGTCGCCGGTGCGGAAGAAACCTTCGTCGTCGAAAGCGTCGCGGTCGTCGTCGGGATTTCGGTAGCCGACCAACATCTGCGGTCCGCGGGCGTGGATCTCGCCCGATCCCGGCGGCGCGGCGTCGTTGGCGATCAATTTGACGGTCGCCATTGCGGGCCGACCGTCCGTGTCGGCCGCATGTTCTGGATCGGTGGGGGAGCCGACCGTGGTGACGGGCACCTCCGTTGAGCCGTATACCCGGGTCACGACGGCACGCTCGAAATACGCTGCCGCCCGGCGAATCAGCGACGGAGGCACCGAGGCGCCACCGCAGATGAACACCTTGAGGTCGGGCAACCGGGTGTCGGCGCGTTCTGCCGCCGCGAGCAGCCCTTCGAGGAACGGCGTCGCACCCGCCATGTGCGTGCAGCGCTGCGAAGCCATGATCGCCACCGCTTCGTCTGGGTCCCAACGGTCCATCAGCACGGCGGTGGTGCCGAGGAGAAGCGGGCATTCGAACGCATAGATGGATCCGCCGATGTGCGCGATCGGCGACGGCACCAGGAACTTGTCGCCGGGATCGATGAGCCAGTGGTCGCGGAGCTGACAGATCAAAGCGTGGATCGAGTCATGGCTGTGCAGAACACCTTTCGGCCGGCCGGTAGTGCCCGAGGTATACAGGATCATCCGCACCGCAGCGGAGTCCAGCGACGGCATCTCCGTCGCGTCCCGCGTGTGCTCGAGCAGCGCGTCGTAGGCGGTGTGCGCACCGGGGTGCCCGCGCAGCACGACCACTTCCGGAGCTGAATCCATCTCGGCCGTCACCCGGTCCACCATCGCGAGGTAGTCGTACCGCCGGAACTCGCTCGGCACGAATATCATTGCGCTGTCGACGTCGTCGAGGATGAATGACAGTTCGCGGTCCCGGAGTGAGGGCAGGATGGGATTGACCGCGATTCCCGCCATCGTCGCCGCCAGGTAGATGACTGCGGCTTCGTGCCAGTTCGGCAACATGAACGACACCACGCTGCCCGTCGGCATTCGTGATAGCAGTGCTCGGGCCAGCACACGGGCCTGCGAATGCAGCGCTTCACAGGTGAGGTCGACATCGCTGTCGACCAGCACCACACGGTGCGGCGTGAGCCGTGCGGCTTCGGCTAGCGAATCGGCCAGGGTGGGCATGCCATCAGCCTCTGACCCGCCGCATGGTCATCGAGTGGCGGAACCGCGACGCGGGGTGGGTGTTGACCGTGACCTGCGCGACCTCGCCGTCGGACGTCTTGTAGGTTCGCTGCACCTCCAACGCGGGTGAGCCCGCTTCCGTCTTGAGACCATCGGCCCGAGCCGGCGAGATCAACACGGCGGCGATCTCCTGCTCCACCTCGACGATGCTCACCCCGAACAGATCCTCGATCAGCGGGAAGATGGGGCCGGTGTGGCGCTGCAGGAGCCTGCCCACTGCGGCGAACGCGCGGTTGATGTAGTACTCGGTGAGACAGAGCGGGAAGTCGGCGCCCTCGGACTGCCTGAATCCGCGGACGGCCAACCACTCTTCGCCGCTGTTGATTCCGGTACGGGCCGCCACGTCGTCGTCGAGCCGGACCATGTTCATGGATTCGATCGCGAATCGCGCCTCGGTGGCGAAGGCCACCAGATCGTTGATCGACATGACGTCGTGGGCATCCGACGTCGACCGGGGCACGACGAGGGTCCCCGTTCGTGGACGTGACGACACCAGGTTGTCCTCGCGGAGCCTGCGCAGCGCCTCCCGCACGGTATAGCGGCTGACCGAAAATCGTTCGCACAGTTCGTGTTCGGTCGGTAGCTGTGACCCGACCGGGTACACGCCGTCGACGATGTCCTTTCGCAAAGCGCGTGCCACCTGGATGTATCGGTGGTCGGCGGGAGATGTCTGGGTCATCGTCTCCCCCCGTCAGGCACTGCGTCGCAGCGCCACGACACTGCCGTCGGCGTCGGCGGAAACATACAGTGAGCCGTCGGGTCCCATCGTGATGCCGGCGAACGGGCCCTGCGGCCCGGAGAACGGCGGCATGCCCTTGAGCGGCTTGGGCTCGACGCCGGGCGGGGGACCGACCGGCAGGCCGGAGGCGATCGTGCTGCGCGCCTTGGTGTTCAGGTCGAACGAGACGACCTCCTTGGCGCCCGCGTCGACGATATAGAGCCGACCGTCCCGCACCAGGATGCCCTGCGGCTGCGCGAAGCCGTCCACTACGACCTCGGAGCCGGTGCCGGTCAGCCTCACGATGCGCCCGGCGCCGGACTCGGCGACCAACGCGCTGCCGTCCTGATCGAACGCGACGCCGACGGGGTCCTGCAGGCCCGACGCGAGCGTCTCGACATTGCCGGACTTCAATGCATGAACCCGGCCGGTGCCCAGTTCGGCGAACACGATCACCTCGTCGGGCCCGATGGCGACACCGTAGAGCTGATCGAAATCGGTTGCCAGGTAGTCAGTTTGGTTCGCAGCGGGTCGATACCGAGCGACCTGGCCGCCGGAGGTGGTGACGACGAACTCGCCGTCACCGGCTGGCGCGAGGCCACGCAGGAAGCCCGGATAGCCCGGCGAGAACAACATCCCCACCGTCTGCAGTGCGCCGTCGGGCGCAACCGCATAGAAGTAGGTGCCGTCGGCGACGTACACCCGGCCGTCGGTGCCGACGGCGATGTCCATCGGCCAGTTCAGCCCGCCCGAGAGCACGGTCCTGGTTTCCCCGCCGCCGAGTATCTCGGTGATCTCGCCGGTGAAGTTCGAGACAAACAACCGGCCGTCGGCGATCGCCAGGTTGTCCAGACCCGGGTTCAGCTGAGCCAGCAGGGTCTGCTCGCCGCTGCGAGGATCGATGCGAAGCACCTGGCCGCTGGCGACCTGCGTGGACACGATGTAGCCGTCCGAATCGAACTTCACTGCGTCGGGCACACCGAGGTCACCGGCAACGCGCTGTGGCTCACCACCTTCAGGGTCGATGCGCCAAATCTCGTTGGCGGTCATCAACGGGTAGTACAGCAGCCCGTCGGGACCGACCTCCATGGCGTTGGGGGACGGCAGGTTGTCCAGAAGGATCCGCTGCGAGCCGCTGGCTTTGTCGAGTTCCATCAGCCGACCACCATCGCGGCATTCGTTGATGAACAGCCGCCCGTGATGCACGGTGATGCCGTTGGCGCAGGGAAGATCGTCGCGGAGCACACGCGTGCGGCCGTCAATGCCGAGTGCGCTCACCCTGCCGTCCATCACCTCGGTGGCGTAGAGGGTGCCATCCGGATCGAAGGCCACGTCGTCGGGCGCGATGATGTCGCCGCCTTTGGCGCTGATCGTCTCGAGCCGGCCGCTGCCCACATCCAACGCACTGATCTGGCTTCCGGTCACCTGCGCGATGTAGACGCGGCCGTCGGGTCCGGTGCGCAGGCCGTTCGCCCCGAACAGCCGGCTGGGTGGTGTCAGCCGTTCGAACCACCAGCCTTCGGCAACCTTCGGAGTGGGCGCGGAGTAGCGGGCGTCGATGTGCGACGTGGTCATGGCCTCGGACGTTATCAAGCTCAAATAGTCCAGACAATAGGCTGGAGAAGACCCGCCTCGGCCTTGACGACCCGATAACTGCTGCGGAATAGTGTTCTTCAATATGCAGAGCACCGTATATTGTCCGGACAAATAGTCTCGTGACCGATCTCCTCAGGCTCGACGGCCGCATCGTGGTGGTGTCTGGTGCCGGCGGTGGCGGCATCGGCACGACAGTGGCGCGGATGGCCGCCGAAGCAGGAGCGATCGTCGTGGCGGTCAGCCGGTCGACGGAGAACCTCGACGAGCACATCGCGCCCCTCTGCGCGCGCGGCCTTGACGTGCGTCCGGTGGCCGCCGACGCGGCGACCGACGATGGCATCGGCACCGTTCTCGACGCGGTTCGCGGCATCGAAGGCGATCTCTACGGTCTGGTGAACGTCGCTGGCGGAGCTGAGCCCGCAACCTGGATGCCGTCAACCCGGGTGAGCAGGAAGGACTGGCGTGCCCTTTTCGCCGCGAACCTCGAAACGGCGTTCTTCATGAGTCAGGCGGTGGCTGCAGAGATCAGGCGCAACCGGAGTACCGGTTCGATCGTCTCGATCTCGTCGATCAGCGGGCTGAACACCGCGCCGTTTCACATCGCCTACGGCACCGCCAAGGCCGCGATCGTCGCGATGACCAGAACTATGGCTGTCGAACTTGCAGCGGACAATATCCGCGTCAACGCGGTCGCGCCGGGCGTGACGGCGACGGCGGCATCACTCACCTATACCGGCGAAGACCCCGATCGAGATCGCCAGGCGATTGCAATGGGACGACGCGGTACACCGGAAGAACAGGCCGGCGCCATCCTGTTTCTGCTGTCGGACCTGTCGAGCTACATCACCGGCCAGACGCTGCTGGTCGACGGCGGGTTGAACCTGAAATGGACTCACCTCGGTGCGGACAACACCTCGCTGTTCCTCAAGGACGAAACGTTCCGCGAGGAGATAAGTCGGCCATGAAGGAGGAAGTATGACCGACACCGAAAAGGCGCTCGACACGGCTGCGGCCGAAGAACTTTCCGAGCCGATGACGATCGGCGTGGAAGCCTACGTCTCGGAGGGCTATGCACGCGCCGAGCGGGACAAGCTGTGGCGCAAAGTGTGGCAGCAGATCGGCAGGGTCGAAGAGATACCGGAGATCGGCAGCTACCTCACCTACGACATCCTCGACGACTCCATCATCGTCGTCCGCACCGGACCAGACGAGTTCAAGGCCCACCACAACGTCTGCATGCACCGTGGGCGTCGGCTGGTCGACACCCCCGACGGCGCGAAGAACGCCCGGGGTCGCGCCAGGAAGTCGTTCGTGTGCGGATTCCACGGCTGGACATACGGTCTCGATGGCACCTGTACGCATATCCGTGAGCAGGACGATTGGGCGGGCAAACTCACGGCGCGCAACACCCACCTTGCGCCCGTTGCGGTCGACACCTGGGGCGGGTGGCTGTTCGTCAACATGGACCCCGACTGCGAGCCGCTCGCGGACTACCTTTTCCCGGCCGCGAAGATCCTCGACCCCTTCGGCTTGGAGAACATGCGCTACAAGTGGCGCAAGTGGCTGTCTTTCGACTGCAACTGGAAGGTCGCGATGGAGGCCTTCAACGAGACATACCACGTGTTCACCACCCATCCCGAGTTCAACAAGTTCGGTGAGTTCAAGGGCTGGGCCAAGGCTCAGGGCAGGCACAGCAACATCGGGTATGACGCGCCCAAAGGCATGGATGAGACCAAGTCCAAGATTCGGCTCGGCACCGGTGATCCGCGCATCTCGACCGCCGAGATGCAGGTCTACACAATGGAAGAGACCAACGCGACCACCACCCAGACGCTGGTGAACGCCGCCAAGCGCCTCGTCGACGAACTGCCGGAGGACACTCCGGCCGACGAGGTACTGCAGCACTGGCTGGCCTCGGCGCGCCGCGACGACGAAGCTCGCGGCGTGGTCTGGCCGACGATCCCGCCCGACATCCTCGGGCAAAGCGGGACCGCGTGGCAGATCTTTCCGAACTTCCAGGTCGGGCAGGGTCTGACCAGTGCGCTGTGCTATTCGGCGCGGCCCGATCCGAGCTACCACCCGGACAAGTGCATCTTCGAGGTCGCGGTGTTGGAGCTCTACCCCAAAGGTGAAGAGCCCGAGACGGAATGGGTCTACACCCCGAAGGACTCGCCGAACTGGCTGTCGGTGCTGCCGCAGGACTTCTCCAACATGGCTGCGGTGCAGCAGGGTATGAAATCGGCAGGCTTTGCAGGCACCCTGCCCAACCCGTACCGCGAACGCAGCACCGTCAACCTGCACACGCAGCTGGCGAAGTACATGGGTACCGGCGAACCACAGGAGCTTTGAGAACCAATGACGTTGTTTGACACCTGCGGGCCGACCCAGACGCCCGACGACATCGACATCGACGCGCTGCGCGAAAAGTACTCGCAGGAGCGGGAGAAGCGGATCCGGCCGGAAGGGGCCGGACAGTACCTGGAACTCAAGGACGACTTCGCGGAGTTCGCCGAGATCGATCCGTATACGCCGGTGACTCCCCGCACGCCGATCGACTCCGACGTCGAGGTAGCGGTTCTCGGCGGTGGCATCGCGGGCCTGTTGGCGGGTGCATACCTCAAGAAGGCCGGCGTCGAGGACGTGCACGTCATCGAGATGGGTGGCGACTTCGGCGGCGTTTGGTACTGGAACCGCTTTCCGGGAATTCAATGCGACAACGACGCCTACTGCTACATACCGATGCTGGAGGAGCTCGACGTCCTACCGTCGAAGAAGTTCGCCGACGGTGCCGAGATCTTCGAACACTGCCGACGGATCGGAAAGCATTTCGGACTGTACGACGGTGCGATCTTCTCGACCCAGGTGCAGACGGCGCGGTGGGACGAGGGCATCAAGCGGTGGCGGTTGACCACCAACCGCGGCGACGACATCAGGGCTCGCTTCGTGGTCATGACGCAGGGGTCCTACAACCGGCCGAAATTGCCCGGCGTCCCTGGCATCAAGGATTTCACCGGGCACGTCTTCCACTCGGCGCGGTGGGACTACGAGTACACCGGCGGCGACGCCAGCGGCGGGCTGCACAAGTTGGCCGACAAGCGCGTTGCGCTCGTCGGGACGGGCGCAACGGGTGTTCAGCTGGTTCCTCATCTCGGCCGAGATGCCGCGCACCTGTACGTGTTTCAGAGAACCCCGTCGTCGGTGGACGTGCGCCACAACGAGCCGACGGATCCGCAGTGGGCGGCATCATTGCAGCCGGGCTGGCAGGAGGAGCGCAAGCTCAACTTCCATCGTTGGTCCCCGTTCGGCGACGGAGTGATCTTCGACGCTGTCGACCAGGTCTGCGACTTCTGGACCGAGCTCGGCCGCAACCTGACCGCGCGGGTCGCCGCGTCCGAGGATCCCGCGTCGCTGGGTGTCGAGCAGATCATGGCGATGCGCGAAGAAGAACAGTTCAAGGTCATGGAGCGGCTGCGGCGACGCGTCCAAGCGATCGTCGACGACCCGCAGACCGCGGAGGCGCTCAAGCCTTATTACCACTTCTTGTGCAAGCGACCGTGCAGCAGTGACGAATACCTGCCGACGTTCAATCGCCCGAACGTCACGCTGGTCGACGTGGCGGAGTGCAAAGGAGTGGAGCGTCTCACCGAGACGGGCATCGTCGCCAACGGCATTGAGTACGAAGTCGATTGCGTGATCTTCGCCAGCGGCTTCGAGATCTCGACCGAGATCAGCCGCCGGTACGCGATCGACGCCATCGAAGGCCGCGACGGACTGTCGCTGTTCGACCACTGGCGGGACGGCTACAAGACACTGCACGGGATGACCAGCCGCGGATTCCCGAACCAGTTCCACACGGGGTTCATTCAGGGCGGTGTCTCGGCCAACACCACGGCGATGTTCGAGCAGCAGGCCGAGCACATCGCCTACATCATCGGCGAGGCGGTGAAGCGAAAGGCGACGACCGTCGAGCCCAGCAAGGAGGCGCAGGAAGGCTGGGTCAGCACGATCAAGGATCTCGCCATCGACACGTCGGCCTTCGATCTGTCCTGTACGCCAGGGTATTACAACAACGAGGGCAACGGATTCGGCGAAGGTGTGCGGTCCTTTCTCGGCGACTACTTCATGACCGGCTTCTACGTGTTCGACGACCTGCTCAAGGGGTGGCGCGCCAAGGGCGACCTCGACGGACTCGAGCTCGGATCGTGAATGCCTGACTTGAGATTCGACGACCGGGTCGCCGTCGTCACGGGCGGCGGCAGGGGACTGGGCCGCTCGTACGCCATGCTGCTCGCATCGCAGGGCGCGAAGGTCGTCGTCAACGACCCCGGCGGCAGCCTCACCGGCGACGGCACCGACGTCGGCCCTGCCGAAGAGGTGGTGCGCGAAATCGTCGCCGCGGGTGGTGACGCCGTCGCCAACACCGACTCGGTGGCGACGCCGAGCGGGGGCGAGACCATCGTCGACGCGGCGCTTGACCGCTACGGCCGTATCGACATCCTGGTCCACAATGCAGGCAACGTTCGCCGCGCGTCGCTGAAGGCGATGTCCTACGACGACTTCGAGGCCGTGCTGGACGTCCACCTGCGTGGTGCCTTCCACGTTGTGCGGCAGGCATTTCCGCTGATGTGCGATGCGGGCTACGGGCGCATCGTGCTGACCTCGTCGATCGGCGGTCTGTACGGGAACCACGACGTCGCGAACTACGCGGCGGCCAAGGCGGGTGTGATCGGCCTGTCCAATGTCGCCGCGATGGAAGGTGCCGCCGAGGGCGTCAAGAGCAATGTCATCGTGCCCGCTGCAGTCACCAGAATGGCCGAGGGCATCGACACTTCGGCGTATCCACCGATGGGCCCAGAGCTTGTGGCGCCCGTTGTGGGCTGGCTCGCGCACGAAACCTGTTCCATCACAGGCGAGATCCTTCTGGCTCTGGCAGGTCGAGTTGCACGGGCAGTCGTCGCGGAGACGCCTGGGGTGTACCGCCGGTCGTGGTCGCTGGCCGACGTCGGCGAACATATGGCCGCGATCCGCGACGCATCGGATCCCGTCGTCTTTCCTGTTGTACCCGACGGCCACGGTGACCACATCCGGTACAGCTTCGGCATGGCGACGCAGGGAGCCGTCCGTGGGTAGCCAAGGACCGTTGGCCGGCGTGCGGGTCATCGACCTCACCGCAATGGTGATGGGACCATACTGCACTCAGATCATGGCCGACATGGGCGCCGACGTCATCAAGGTCGAGCCGCCCGAGGGAGACAACACCCGCTACATCTCGGTCGGCCCCGCGCCCGGGATGAGCGGGGTCTACGTTAACGTGAATCGGGGCAAGCGGGCCATCGTTTTGGATCTGCGCACCGACGACGGCAAGATCGCGCTGGGGGCGCTGATCGGGACGGCCGACGTCTTCATCCACTCGATGCGATCGAAGGCGGTCGCCAAACTCGGCTTCGGCTACGACGAGGTCGCGGCGATGAACCCCTCGATCGTCTATACGAACTGCTACGGATACGGCAGGCGCGGCCCGAACCGCGACCTGCCCGCCTACGACGACACCATCCAGGCCGAATGTGGATTGCCCGCGGTACAGGAGCAGCTCACCGGCGAGGCCAACTACGTCGGCACGATCATGGCTGACAAGGTGGCGGGCCTGACCGCCCTCTACGCCACCATGATGGCGTTGTTCCACCGCGAGCGGACCGGCGAAGGCCAGGAGGTCGAGGTCGCCATGTTCGAGACGATGGCATCGTTCATGCTCGTCGAACACGCCAACGGCGCGATGTTCGACCCTCCGCTCGGTCCTGCGGTGTATCCGCGCACTGTGGCGCCGAACCGGCGGCCATATCGCACCAAGGACGGCCGTATCGCCGCACTGATCTACAACGACAAGCACTGGAATGCCTTCATAGGTGCCGTGCGGCCGGCATGGGCGACGGAGTTGTACGCGACGCTCGAACTGCGTGCCAACGACATCGACACGGTCTACGGTCTTGTGGCCCAGACGATGCTGGAGCGGACGACCGACGAGTGGATGGCACTGTTCCGCGAGCTGGAGATTCCCGCGGCGCCGCTGAACACCCCCGATGCGCTGTTCGACCATCCGCACCTGAACGCTGTTGGACTGTTCGAAACGGTGGACACGCAGTACGGTCCGGTGCGGATGCCCGGTGTGCCGACCTGGTTCTCGCGGACGCCGGGCCGGATCGCAGGCCCGACTCGCGAACTCGGCGCAGACACCGCAGCGGTGCTCGAAGAGCTCGGACTGGATAGGGACGCCTGTGGACTTTGACATGGGGCCCGAGGCCGCAGAGCTCCGACGGGAGCTTCGCGATCTGGTGAAATCCGAGGTGCCCGAGGGCTTTCTGGGCGCATTCACCGACGACCCGGCCGACCTCGAGACGGCACAACGGTTTTGCCGGACGCTGGCCGAACGCAACATGCTGTGCTTGTCGTGGCCCGAGGAGTTCGGCGGAGGCGGTGCCTCCGTGTGGGAACAGACCGTCGTGCGCGAGGAGATGTGGGCTCATCACGAGCCACGCGGTGCCCAGTACATGGGGGTCAACTGGGTGGGGCCGATCATCATGCGACACGGCACAGAAGAGCAGCAGAACAAGCACCTGCCGCCGATCGCGCGCGGTGAAGTCATCTGGTGTCAAGGGTTTTCGGAGCCGGAGTCAGGCTCGGACCTCGCATCGCTTCGCACGACTGCGCGACCCGACGGAGATGGCTGGCTGATCAGCGGTCAGAAGATCTGGACGTCCTACGCCACGATGGCGCAGTGGTGTTTTCTGCTCGCACGAACCCACAAGGGGGAGAAGAAGCAACAGGGGCTGACGATCTTCCTTGTCCCGATGGATGATCCGGCGATCCAGGTGAGACCGATCCGCGCCATGTTGGGCCCGCACCATCTCAACGAGGTGTTTTTCGACGACCTCCGGGTCAGCCGGGGCGACGTGCTCGGCGAGGTCGACAACGGCTGGTCGATCGTCGGTGAAGTGACGTCCTTCGAACGCGTCGGCATCGCCCGTTATGCGCGGTGCGAGCGGCTGTTGGGCGCCGCACCGTCGGTTGTCGGCGATCGCTGGGAAGACCTGCCAGCGGAGTTGCGCGGTCGCTGGGTGCGCATGCTGACGCACTGCCGCAGAGCCCGTCTACTCGCGTATCGCGTTGTGTCGCTGCAGAGTAGTGGTCGGATCCAGCCCGGCGACGCCGCGGGATACCGCATCGCCGTGACCAAACTGGACCAGGACAGCGCCGAGGTGCTGATGGAGATCGCGGCCGAGGTCACGCCGGATGATCCCGGCGGCGAGTGGTTCCTCGGCGAGGTCGAGGACCACTGGAGATACTCGCAGGCGTCCACCGTCTCGTCGGGCAGCATCGAGATGCAGCGCATCCTGTTGTCCCGCGCTCTTCTGGCGGCATCGAAATGAGCGAGATGGTCCTCGATCTCAGCGAGGACGCCCAGGAGTACGGACGGCAGGCGCTGCGCGCGTTCGAGGCCGCAGGCGGCGATCAACTCGTCCAGGAGGCGGAAGCAAAGCCCGCTATCCGCGACTCACTCGTGGGTCCCGTGCTGAACGAACTCGGCGCATGGGAGCTCGATGCCCGCACCGACGCCGACGGCCTGGAAGCAGCCGCGGCGCTGTGCCGCAGCGCCGGGTACTGGGCAGTGCCGTATCCGGTCGCCGAACGCCTGGCGAGGCCGCTGGATCTCGACGCCGACGGCTTGATCGTGGTGGCGTCGAACCAACCCCGCGGTGCCGTCGCCGGGGTCGAGGCACGTTGGGCAGCAGTGACATTGGACGGTGTGCGGAGCGCGGTCGTCGGCCAGGGCGCCACCGGGGCCGCGTTTGTCACGCCGCTCGAACTATCGCAGACGGACCTGGACGGGGCGGGTGACGTGGCACTCGGACTCGTGCTTCCGTGCTGGACGTTGCTCGGCATGCTTGACCGCGCACTCGAGCTGACCATCGCTCATGTGCGGCTGCGTAAGCAGTTCGGTCAGCCGCTTTCCACATTCCAGGGGGTGCAGTTTCAGCTCACCGACGCCGAAGTGGAACGCAGCGGGCTGGAGATTCTGGCCAAGTACGCCTTGTGGAGCGCCGGTACGGGGACGGCGGAAGCACTTGTCGACGCGCTTGCGCTGCGCATGTCGGCCATCGAAGCGGCAGAGGTGGTCTTCCGTGTGTGCCATCAGCTGCACGGTGCGGTCGGATTTTGCGACGAGACCACGCTGTCCTGGCTCTCCCGCTACAGCCAGCCGCTGCGGCGACTACCGCTCGGACTGTCCGCCACCCGCGACGAGCTGACCCGCCGAGCGGGCACAGGCGGTCTGACGGGGCTGTACGCGTGACGGCCCATCTCGACCGGTTCCGCGCCGACGTTCGCTCCTGGTGTCAGGAACACATCCCGCCGGACTGGCGTAGCACCCAAACCGGGGTGAGCGACGACGAGTTCGTGCGGTTTCAGAAGGCGTGGTTCACCGAGCTGCACGCCGCAGGCTTCGCCGTACCGCACTGGCCCCGCGAGTGGGGCGGTGGCATGCCGGTCGCCGAACAGATCGTGCTGTATTCCGAGCTCGCCGCCCACGATGCGCCGCGGCTGGTGCTCGCCTTCGTCGGCATCCATCACGCCGCGTCGACCCTGCTGGTTGCGGGCACCAACGAGCAGCGTGCCAGGCACCTGCCCGCGATCCTCGATGGCGAGATCTGGGTTCAGGGCTTCTCCGAACCGGAGGCGGGATCCGACCTTGCGAGTCTGCGGACCTCGGCCCGCAAGGACGGCGACGGTTACGTCGTCAACGGCCAGAAACTGTGGGCAAGCGGCGGCAAGCACGCGGACTGGTGCCTGCTGTTGGCCCGCACCGACGTCGAAGCTCCGAAGCGCAAAGGCATTTCGTACTTCCTGCTCGATATGGCAACGCCGGGCGTCGAGGTGCGGCCGATCCGCAACGCGATCGGTGATTCGCACTTCTGCGAGATCTTCCTGAACGACGTTCGCATTCCCGCCGTCAACCTGGTGGGTGCGGAGAACGAAGGATGGCAGGTGGCCCAGGCGACTCTGGGCGCCGAGCGCGGCATGACGATGCTGGAACTCGCCGAGCGGCTCGGCAACGCGGGCTTCCGCCGGCTGGTGCAGATGAGCCCCACCGACGATCCCGTTGTGGCCGAACGGCTCACGCAATTCGAAATCGAGATCACCGGCCTGCGCGGGCTGTGCCGCAAGCTCGTGGAAGATGCCGAGGACGGCACCGCGGGTACCGCCGACGCCTCCATCGTCAAGCTGTACTACAGCGAGGTCCTGCAGCGGATGACCGACTTCGGTGCCGAGATCGGCGGCCTGCCGGTGCACACCGAACTCGTCAAGTCGGCATCCAGCGGTTGGGAATCGGGTTCGTGGATGCTGGACTTCATCGGCTCATGGGAGTGGACGATTCCGGGTGGATCGAGCGAGATTCAAAGGACGATCATCGCCGAGCGCGGCCTCGGGTTGCCGCGAGAGCCGAGCGCGGTCTGATGGCGCGCGAATTCGAGGAGTTCCACGCGGAGCTGCGGTCCGTCGCCGGTGGCCTGCTCGGCAAGGACCGCGCGGTCGAATGGCAGGCACTCGTCGATACAGGCTGGGTCGGCCTCGAGGTGCCTGACGAGTTCGGCGGGTCGGGTGCGACGTTCGCCGAGGTCGCTGTGATCTGCGAGGAGATGGGCCGCGCTGCCAGCATGAACAGCTACCTCGGCAGCGCAGTGCTTGCCGTGAGCACCCTGAATGCGTTGGCGCCCTGCGCTACCCGCGACCGACTTCTCACCGATGTGGCGTCAGGCGCCATCCGGTTGGCCGTCGTCCTCGACTCACCCGAGTTCGTGCTCGACGCCGAAGGTGCGGACCGGGTTCTGCAGATCACCGACGAGGGTGTCGTCTGCTCAGCCATGACCGCGACCCCCCGGCCGGTCCTCGACGAGACCCGCCGACTGGCGACGATGTCGGCGACGGGAGACGCCGGCGACATCATGCGGTTCGACGGGAACCCGACCGACGCGCGTGCGCGCCTGCTTGCGCGGGCGGCGGTCGCGATCGCGTGCGACAGCCTCGGCCTGTGCGAGGCGATGCTGTCGGCAACCGTGGCGTACGCGAAGGTCCGCTACCAGTTCGGTCGCCCGATCGGGTCGTTCCAGGCTGTCAAGCACGCGTGTGCCGACATGGCCGTTACCACCGCGGTGGCCCGCCAGCTCGTCGGCGCGGCTGTCGACGCCGTCGCGGAAGGCCGGCCGGACGCCGATGTCGCCGCCGCGATGGCCAAGTCCTACGCCTGCGGTGCGGCCGTCGACATCGTCGGCAAGGCCATGCAACTGCACGGCGGCATCGGCTACACGTGGGAGAGCGGCATTCACGTGTATCTGAAGCGCGCTGCCCTCAACCGTTCGCTGTTCGGGTCACCGACGGCCCATCGCCACGAGCTAGCCAAACGCTATCGATAACAAGGAGTTTCGTCATGGGCGTGCCCGTATACAAACGCATTCTCGACCTCTTCGAGGCCGAGGGTGTCAACACCCTGTTCGGGATTCCGGACCCGAACTTCGTGCACATGTTCGCCGAAGCCGATGCGCGGGGCTGGTCGGTCGTCGCGCCGCACCACGAACTGAGCGCCGGGTTCATGGCGGAGGCGGCGTCGCGTATGACGGGCAAGCCGGGTCTGTGCATCGGCACCTTGGGCCCCGGCGTGGCCAACATCGCCGGCGCGATGATGTGCGCCCTGGTGGAGAACTCACCGGTGATCTTCCTCGGCGGTCAGCGGGCCCGCATCACCGAGCGCCGGGTGCGCCGCGGCCGCATCCAGTTCGTGCAGCAGGAAGGCCTTTTCACGCCATCCGTGAAATACAGCAGCTCCATCGAGTACGCCGACCAGACCGATGAGATCGTGCACGAGGCCATTCGCCGGTCGATGTCCGGCACACCCGGTCCGTCCTACATCGAGTTTCCGTCCCACGTGATCACCGAAGAACTCGACGTGTCCGAGGCGCCGGAGCCCGCCGCCTATCGGTTGGTCAACCAGGGTGCGGGCGCACGAGAGGTCGCCGAGGCCGCGAAGCTGATCCGGGAAGCCAAGAGCCCGATCCTGTTGGTGGGCCACGGCGTTCACACGTCACGCACTCAAGCCGAGGTCAGGGAGCTCGCCGAGCTGATGGCCTGCCCGGTGATCCAGACATCCGGTGGCACGTCGTACATCCCGGGGCTGCAGGACCGGACGTTCCCCTACCTGTTCTCCCCGGCCGCAAATCAGGCAGTCGAGGAATCCGACCTGTGCGTCGCGTTGGGAACCGAACTCGGTGAGCCGATGCACTACGGCCGGACTCAGCACTGGGCAGGCAACGATGCGAACCGCAAATGGGTGTACGTCGAGCAGGACCCGACCGCCATCGGCGTCAACCGTCGGTTCGACGTGCCGCTGGTCGGCGATCTGCGGGGCGTCGTGCCGCAACTCGTCGAGGCTCTGCGGGAGACCCCGCGCTCGCCGTCGAACAACCTCGAGACCCTGGTCAAGGCCGACGCCGCGGAGCTGACTCGGGTGGCCGACGAGGCGCCGAGTGGACGCACCCCTGTGCACCCGGCGCGCTACGTGGTCGAGGCGACCAAGGCGTTCGACGAGTTCGCCAAGGACGGCATCATGGTGCGCGACGGTGGCGCGACCGTCATCTTCCAGTGGACCTACTCACAGACCAAGCCACGAGACGTGATCTGGAACCAGAATTTCGGTCATCTGGGCACGGGTCTGCCGTACGCGGTGGGCGCCTCGGTCGCCGAGGGGCGCAAGCGGCCGGTGATGCTGCTGACGAGCGACTCGGCGTTCCTGTTCCACATCGCCGAGCTCGAGACCGCCGCGCGGGAGGGCTTGCCACTGGTATGTGTCGTCGGCGTCGACCACCAGTGGGGCCTCGAGGTCGGCGTCTACAAGCGCACCTTCCCCCAGCCGTCACCGCAGCCGGGGGTGCACTGGAGCAAGGACGTCCGCTTCGACAAGATCGCCGAGGGCTTCGGCTGCCACGGGGAATACGTCGAGAAGGAGGACGAGATCAGCCCGGCGATCGAGCGGGCATACGCCAGCGGCAAAACCGCCGTCGTGCACGTCTGCATCGACCCGACGGCGAACTCGGAGGAGATGCCCAAGTACGACAGATTCCGAACCTGGTATGCAGAAGGTACACAGTAGGGAAGGGTGAGAGACATGCGTGAATATCTGAAGTTCTTCATCGACGGCCAGTGGGTCGACCCCACCGAATCAAAGACGCTCGACGTCGACAACCCGACCACCGAGCAGGTGTCGGGGAAGATCGCGATCGGCTCCGCGGCCGACGTCGACAAGGCGGTCAAGGCGGCGCGCAAGGCGTTCGCGACGTGGGCTGTCAGCACCCGCGAAGAGCGGCTGGACCTGCTGGGAGCCATCGCCGCGGAGTATCAGAGGCGTTCCGGCGATCTCGCGGACGCGGTGCACGAAGAGATGGGCGCACCGCCCTCGCTGGCGGCCGGCCCCCAGGTGATGATGGGGTTGGGCCACCTGATGGGCGCCATCGACGCGCTGAAGAACTTCTCGTTCGAGGAAGAACGTGGGTCGACGCTGATCCTCAAGGAGCCGATCGGTGTCTGCGGCCTGATCACGCCGTGGAACTGGCCGATCAACCAGATCGCCTGCAAGGTGTTCCCGGCCCTGGCCACCGGCTGCACGATGGTGCTGAAGCCGTCGGAGGTGGCGCCGTATTCGGGCCAGATCTTCACCGAGGTGTTGGAGGCGGCGGGAGTACCCGCAGGCGTCTACAACATGGTTTTCGGCGACGGCCCGGGAGTCGGCGCGGCGATTTCCAGCCATCCCGATATCGACCTGGTGTCGTTCACCGGTTCGACGCGCGCCGGCGTCGACGTCGCGAAGAACGCCGCCGACACCGTCAAACGGGTGACCCAAGAACTCGGTGGCAAGAGCCCGAACATCGTGCTCGATGACGATAAGTTCGCCGAGAGCGTCACGGCCGGCGTCTCCACCATGATGGTCAACACCGGACAGAGCTGTAATGCCCCGTCGCGCATGCTCGTTCCGCGGGACCGCATCGCGGAAGCGGCCGAGATCGCGCGGGGAGTCGCCGAAGCGGTTGCGGTCGGCGACCCCGACAACAAGCGAGCGATCGGCCCAGTCGCCTCCAAGGCCCAGTTCGACAAGGTTCAGGGCCTGATCCAGAAGGGCATCGACGAGGGCGCCACAGTGGCGGCCGGCGGCCCTGGACGACCGGACGGAATCGACACCGGTTACTACGTCAAGCCGACCATCTTCTCCGACGTCAACAACGATATGACGATCGCGCGCGAAGAGATCTTCGGTCCGGTGCTGTGCATCCTGCCCTACGACGATCTCGATCAGGCTGTCGATATCGCCAACGACACGGAATACGGCCTGGCAGGCTATGTTTCGGCCGCCGACATCGACGCCGCCCGCACCTTGGCGCGACGGATCCGGGCCGGCCAGGTGGCCATCAATCACGCGTTCGACCTGAACACTCCGTTCGGCGGCTACAAGCGCAGCGGAAACGGCCGCGAGTGGAGTGAGTTCGGGTTCGACGAGTATCTGGAGATCAAAGGCACGCTGGGGTACGCGCCGCAGACTGCCTAGCCGGCACCCGCGACCGCGCCGCTACATCGTCTGTGCGGCGCGGTGCACGGCGTTGATGATGCCCTGGTAGCCAGTGCACCGACAGAAGTTGCCGGACAAGCCTTCTCGGATCTCCTCGTCGGAGGGCTGCGGATTGTCGCGCAGCAGGGCGGTGATCGAGGTGACGAAACCCGGTGTGCAGAAGCCGCATTGCAGGCCGTGGCACTCGCGAAGCGCGGACTGCACCGGTGACAGCTCGCCGTCCGGTCCTGCGATGCCTTCCACCGTGGTGACCTCCTGGCCGTCCACCTGGACGGCGAAGATCAGGCACGCCCGCACCGCCTGATTGTCGAGAAGCACCGTGCATGCGCCGCAGGCGCCGTGCTCGCAGCCAAGGTGAGTTCCGGTGAGGCCGCACTTCTCGCGGAGGAAGTCTGCGAGCGTCAGACGGGGCTCCACGACGTGCCGATGCGCCCGGCCGTTGACGGTCAATTCGACCGTTACCTCATGCATTAACTGCCTCCGCTCCGGACGTCGCTGCCTCTCGGATCGCCGCTGCCCATGCGCGGGCCACCATCGTGGCCCCGACGCGCGATCGATAGTCGGCGGAACCCTGAAGGTCGGAGGGGATCTCAGACAGCCCGCCCATCGCGAGCCTGCCCACCTCCTCTGCGGTGACGGCATCGGCGGGCTGTCCGGTGACGGCGACCTCGGCTGCGGTGCCGCGCAACGGCGTCGAGCCGAGACCGAGCAGTCCGACGCCGCATCGCGCCACCCTGTCATCGTCGTCGAGCTGCACCGCGACCATCGCGCCCGCGATCGCGAAATCGCCGTGCCGCCTCGCGAATTCCTCGACCGCAAACCCGCAACGCCCGCCCCACACCGGGAACCGCACGGCGGTGAGGATCTCGTCGGCGGCCAACGACGTCTCCCACAGGCCGGTGAAGAATTCGGCCGCCGGAATCTCGCGTCCGCCTCGCGATGACGTCGCCTCTATCGTCGCGTCGAGCGCGAGTGCGACCGCGGCGTACTCCGCGGCGGGGTCGGCGTGCGCGATCGCACCGCCCAATGTGCCCCTTGTCCGGATCTGGAAATGGCCGATGTGGGGCGTCGACAACGTCAGCAGCGGAACCGATTCGGCTACCTCGTCGTCCATCCCGACCAGCGCGTGCGGGGTGCCTGCCGCGACCACGAGTTCGTCGTCGCGGCGTTCGATGTTCTTCAGTTCGTCAACGCGGGAGATGTCGATCAGGTTCTCGAAGTACGTCAGCCGCATGGCGAGCATCGGTACCAGGCTCTGGCCGCCTGCGAGGATCTTGGCGTCGTCGCCGAACTCGCCGAGCATCTGCGCCGCCTCGGAGACAGTGTCGGGGCGGTGGTAGGCGAAGGCAGCCGGCTTCATGAGCTCAACAGCCGGGCCAGGGCGGCCTGCAACTCATCGGCGAGGTCTGCGGCTGGGTGCGCCCGCTTGCGCCTGCCGAGCAGGAACCCGACCGCGACACCGGCGGCAACGGCTGCGATCGCGGGCGAGTAGCGCTTGGCCATCGGCACGGCAACGACTTTCAGCAGATCGACCGAGTCGCCCGCATCTGACGCCGCCGCGTGCGTTGAGGTGCCGGCCGACGACGATGCCGTGTCCGAGGGCGCAGCGCCGCCCAGCAGGTCGGCCTCGAGGTTCTTGGCGAACTGGCCGATCAGGTTCGTCGACACATCGGCGAGCACGCCGCGCCCGAACTGCGCGGCCTTGCCCGAGATCGTCAGGTCGGTGGTGATGACCACGTGGGTGGCATCGCCTTCGTCCTCGAGTTGGGCGGTGACGAGCGCGGCGGCGTTGCCGCTGCCCCTTGTCTCTTTGCCGCTCGCCTTTATCACCACTCGCCGGGCGGCCTCGTCCTTCTCCTGGAAGGAGGCATTTCCGGAGTAGGACACCGTGATCGGGCCCACCTTCACCTTCACGGCGCCGGTGAAGTCGTCACCGTCGACCGAAAGAAGCTGCGCGCCGGGAATGCAGGGCGCGACCCGATTGACGTCGGTGATCACCTGCCATGTCGTGGCGGCGGGAACCGCGACTCGGAATTCGTTGTTCAGCTCCACCTTCAGTGGTCCTTTCCGGATGCGCCCGCAGTGGCTTTGTGGCCGGCTTTGACTTCTTCGATCAGGCCCACGATGGTGGCGGGGCTCGCAGGCAGTCGGGTCAGCGTCACGCCGAGCGGGGCGAGTGCGTCGTTGACGGCGTTGATGACAGCGGGTGTCGAGCCGATGGCGCCGCCTTCCCCGCACCCCTTGTATCCGCCGACACCTGGCCCGGGGATCTCGATGTGGCCGTATTCGATCGCAGGCACCTCGGTGGCGGTCGGCAGCAGATAGTCGACGAAGGTGGACGACAGCGGATTGCCGTCGTCGTCGTAGACCATGTTCTCCAGTAAGGCACCGCCGATTCCCTGCACCGTGCCGCCGGCGATCTGCCCCTCCACCACGTTGGGGTTGATCATCGGGCCGACGTCCTCGCTGACGATGTACCGGGTCAGCGTGACGTGCCCGGTCTCGACATCCACTTCGCAGGTGCACGCGTGGGTTGCGTTGGCCCAGTGGATCATTGTCTGCGAGGTGAAGCGGGCGGTCGCCTCCAGCGTCGCCGCCATGCCCGGCGGGAGCTTCGACGGTTCGTAGTACGAGCGATATGCCAGATCGGCGAAGCTGACGCTGTTGTCCTGGTCGTCTCTGACGCGGGCGTGTGAGCCCGCCAACTCGATGGCGGACTCGTCAACCTCCAACCAATGGGCGGCCATCGCGATGATCTGCTTGCGCAGGATCGTGCCCGCCTCGTCGACGGCGCCTGCAGTCATCGGTCCGCTGCGGCTGCCCTGTGTGCCTGCGCCGTACGGTGTCACGGCGGTGTCACCCTGGATCGTCGACACGTCGGAGATGTCGGCGCCGAGCGCGTCGGCAGTCAGCTGGACCACGGTCGTCTCGATGCTGTTCCCGGTCGATCCGCCGTTGACGTACACATTGATCTTGCCGGTCGGCTCCATCCGGATCGTCGCGCCCTCGGTAGCGAGGTGCCCTGTGGCGGCGCCGGTCGGTTCGACGTAGGCCGAGAACCCCAACCCGATGTAGCGGCCCTCGTCGAGCGCGTCGCGCTGCTCCTCGCGGAAACCTTCGTGATCGAGGATCTTCACGGCCTGTTCGAACGTGTCAGCGGGTGCGACGTGGTCATAGGGCATGCCATTGGCGTTGAAGTAGGGCATTTCGTCGCCGCGCAGGATGTTTCGGCGGCGCAACTCGACGGGGTCCATGTCCATTTTCCGCGCCGCGATGTCGAGAAGTATTTCGCGGGTGAGGGTTTCGTACTGCCAGGGGCCGCGGTAGGCGGCCAGCCCTGCGGTGTTCGAGAACACCGTCTTGTAGTTGAAGCTGGCCTTGGGCACCCGATATGGACCCGGGAAGAACATCCCGATCGCCGCCGTCGTCAGCACCGGGTATGGCGTCGGGTACGCGCCGATGTCCTGCACGAAGTCGATGTCGGCGGCGAGGATGTTGCCGTCCTCGTCGAAGGCCATCCGGACGTCACCGTCGACATGGCGGGCCTGGCCCGCCGACATCAGGTTCTCGCGGCGGTCCTCGATCCACTTCAGCGCGCCGGAAACTTTGTGGGCGGCCAGCATGATGCACATGTCCTCACGCATCGGGACGACCTTCTGGCCGAATCCACCGCCGGTGTCGCGCATGATGACTCGGACGTTCTGCGCCGGGATGCCGAGCAGCCGCGCGGCGAACGCACGCAATTCGTGCGGGGTTTGCGTCGACGCCCAAATCGTCAGTTCGCGCGAGGATGCCTCCCATTCGGCGACCAGCCCGCGGGTCTCGATCGGCACCGGCGCGTGGATCTGCTGGTACACATGTGCGGACGCGACGTGCGCGGCCGAGGAGAAGGTCTCCTCGTCGGGCGGCGCTCCACCCAATCCGCCCGCGACGTTGTCGGGATACGCGTCGTGCACGACGACATCGGACTCGGCGGCCAGCCGAACGGCCGCAGTGAAGTCGGCGACGGCTGGCAGAGGTTCGTAGTCGACGTCGACGAGTTCTACCGCGTCCTCGGCGACGTAGCGCGACGCCGCGATCACGAGCGCCACCGGATCACCGACGAACTTCACGTCGCCCTCGGCAAGCGGCGGACGCGGCGTATCGGCGATGTCCTTGCCCGCGACGGCGTGCCACGCTTCTCGAACGAGCGGGTTGAGGTCCTCGGCCACGAACACGGCCTGGACCCCGGGCAGCGCAAGCGCGGCCGACGTGTCGATGGCCTTCACGCGGGCTCTGGCAAATGGGCTGCGGACAAAGCACGCGTGCAGCATGCCGGGCCGGGAGACGTCATCGACAAACGTTCCATGACCGGTCAATAGGCGAGTGTCTTCGACCCGCGGGACGCGGGCCCCCGCATATCTGGTTGCGACGGCTTCGGTCATGGCAAACACTCCAATCCGTCGTCGATGGGCTGCTACGACAGGCTGCTAAGCAGTTGCTCAGCGAGCCTACCGGATAGGAGATTCTCGTTAATCAGCATATGACATTCTCGCGGCGGGGCGGATTAGATTGTGCACCGTGAGGCGGTGGATCACGAGGGCCGAGCGCGAGCTCTGCCAAGAGGTTGCGGCGCCTCCGGACGACGTCCGCAGGTTCTACGCCGACCTGGACAACATCAAGCTCGTCCATCCCCTTGTGGTGTCGGTGCGGACCCTCGACCGCACCGAGACCCCCGACGGCTATGTGCAGACCTACCGGGTGAGGGACCGGATCCCGCTCGGCCCGTTGCGCCTGCGGACGAGTTACGTTGCCCGACTTCAGGTTCCGGTGACCGGCGACATACGCACCGACGCCCGACAGTTCCCTCGAGTGCGGCTGCGCGGCTGCGTTGCCTTCGAACCGACACCGACGGGAAGCTTCATGGTCGAGAGGATGCAGATCGAAGCGCCATGGCCACTGGCGTCGCTGACCATCCGCAAGGCGGTCGAGGCGCACACCGAAATGCTCGCCGGCATCCGGCGAGCATTCGACGACGCTGCGAACTAGGCCGGGGCTAAGTCGGCCAGAACCCGGTGCCGGTGAAGAAGCCCGGCTGCCAGCCCTGGTCGGCGAGGCACAGCAGTGGGCGCCCGTCGGGGGCCTGGGCGGCCGCCTGGTCACCCGGGCACGGGCTGCCGATCTCCTGGACACCGTGGATCTCCGGCGAGATAACCCAGAAACCGGTGTACACGGGCGGCCACTGGTTCGGGATCCAATGGCATTGCAGCGGCTCACCGCCTGGGCCGCGCCCGAACGTGTTGATCTCGAAGTTGTCGCAGGGCGCCGACAGACGGGCCTCGTAGTTCATGAACGGCACGTCGGAGGCGTACCGCCCCGGCTTGTCGAAATACAAGTTGTCGTTCGGATCGCCCACGGCGACCGGTGCACCGCCGATGGCGACACATGCCGCTGCTGCGGCGACGACTAGTCCACGAATCATTGGCCCCACCTTCCTCGCCAGAGCCTAACGGGCGAACCCGGGACAGGGTAAGAGTTTGGGTCCTACTTGCCGGGGTAGTTCATCGTCATGGCCCCAGGCGAAGATGCAAAGAGCGAAGAAGACGTCGAGACGGACGACAAGGTCGCAGGCTCGCGTGCGGGCAAGCACGGCGAGGACGGCAGCTATGTGGGCGAGACGTCGTCCGACGACTCGATCGACGCGGGGGAGACCGGAGCAGAGGCTCGCAGCGAAGACAACCGCGGCTGAGCCACCCGGTAGGACCCGGCATATGTGCCAGTAATCGCCGAGGACATGAGACGGTAGACACCTATGGATGGCTACGAGTACGTCACCTATGAGGACTTCGGCAGGCGGTTCTACGAAATCGCCGTGACCGAGAAGCGCGTCGGCGACGCGATCGGCGCGATTGCCGGTGACGAGTTCGAGATGGGCCCCATGGGCCAGGGACCCGGCAAAATCGCCAAAGTCACCGCCAAGGTCCGCATTCAGGAACCGAAGGTCGTCCGGTCCGACGGCGAGTTGATCACGTTCGCGATCCGCATCCCGCTGGAGATCGACATGGTGATCGACCTACGCATCGACAAACCGAAATTCGTCGTCTACGGCGAGATCGCCTTGAGCGCGACCGCGCGGGCCGCCAAACCACTCCTGCTCATCCTCGACGTTCAGAAACCTCGACCGTCGGACATCGAGATCCATGTCACCTCGAAATCCCTACGGGCCGAGCTGCTGCGGGTCGTCGCCGGTGTCGACGCCGAGGTCCGGCGGTTCATCTCGGCGCACGTCGCAGGGGAGATCGACAGCCCGGAATCGCTCAAGGCGAAGGTGATCGACGTCGCGGAGCAGCTCGACGCCACCTGGGACACGATGTAGAGGCCCTACTTCTGCAGGGTGAACTGGACGACGTCGACCTGGCGGTCGCGGAACATCTTCGCGCATCCGGTGAGGTAACGCATGTAACGCTCGTAGACCTCCTCGGACTGGATCGCGATGGCCTCGTCTTTGTGTTCCTGCAAGGCGGCCGCCCACAAGTCGAGCGTGCGCGCGTAGTGCGGTCGCAGCTCCTGCTTGCGGGTCAGCGTGAAGCCGCCCTCCGCCGCGCGCTCCTCGACCATCGGCACCGACGGCAACCGTCCGCCGGGGAAGATCTCGGTCATGATGAACTTGATGAACCGGGCCAGCTCGAACGTCAACGGGATGCCGAGTTCCTTTGCGCGCGCCGGATTCTCGCCGACGATTGTGTGCAGCAGCATGACACCGTCGTCAGGAAGCACGCGATGCGACATCCCGAAGAAGTCCGGATAGCGATCGTGGCCGAAGTGCTCGAACGCGCCGATCGAGACGATTCGGTCAACCGGCTCGTCGAACTGTTCCCAACCCCGTAGCAGCACCCGCTTGGTTCGTGGGCTGTCCAGCTCGTCGAACGTCTTCTGGACGTAGGCGGCCTGATTCTTCGACAACGTGAGGCCAACGACATTGACGTCGTAGCGCTCGATCGCCCGCCGCATGGTGGCACCCCACCCGCAGCCGATGTCCAGAAGCGTCATACCCGGTTCGAGGCCCAGTTTGCCCAGCGCCAGGTCCACCTTCGCCAGTTGGGCCTCCTCGAGTGTCATGTCGTCACGCTCGAAGTAGGCGCAGCTGTACGTCCGCGACGGGTCGAGGAACAACGCGAAGAAGTCGTCGCTCAGGTCGTAGTGTGCCTGCACATCGTCGAAATGAGGCTTCAGCTCACCGCCTGCTTCAGGTGATTTCGGCATCGTCACAGCGTAGTTGACGTGCCGGTTAGCCCCTAATCCGTCGGTCATCTACGATGCTGCAGATGCGTAGACTCACCGGGCCGATTCGCCTGATCACCGTGTTCGCTGGCGTGGCCGCAACGGCGTGCATGATCGCGGCGCCGGCCCAGGCCGACTCGAGCACCGACGCGTTCTTGGATGCGGTGTCGGGCGCCGGCCTCGGGGGCACCACCGACCCATCCGATCTGGTCGCGGCCGGCCAGTCCGTGTGCCCGATGTTGTCCGAGCCGGGCCAGAACGCCGCCGACGCCGCCGCGAAGGTCGCGGACACCACGGGCATGTCGCTCGGCGGAGCCAACATGTTCACCGGCCTGGCCATCTCGTTCCTCTGCCCGCGGGTGCTGGATTCCGTCGGCAACGGCGAGTCGCCGATTCCGCTGGGACTTCTCGGCTTCTAACCGACCAGGCTGGCCAGCCGCGGGCGGGTCGAGGGCTTCGGCGGCCGCTGCGGCGAACAGGATGTGGCCTTTCGTCGACCCGTGCACCCGATCGTTGCTCCAGGTGTCCGGCTGGACCATCGACGGCGCGCGGTACATCAGGTCCAGATCGGCCAGTGCGCGATCGAAGAAGAGCAGTCCAGGGCGGGTGATGTCGTTCATACCGACGCAGACGCTGACCAGATCGGGTCGCATCGCCAAGGCCTGGGGCAGTTGATCGTCGAGCATCACCGCCAGCCGGTCGGCGAAACCCACGATTCCGTCGGAATCGTCGCCGTCCCACAGCCCCTCGGTCTGGCTGTCGCCCAGGGCGACGTAGCGGGTGTACACGCCGTCCACCGTGCGCGTGACTCTAGCGGCCGAACAGGGTCAGGTTGAGGGGTCGACCCACGACGCTGAGCTGGTTGATGACGTCCTCGAGGCGCGTGCGCGGAACGTCGACCCGCCATTCCTGCAAAGTGCCAGAGAGACACAGCTTGTCCGGCTCAATGCTGATGTCCGTCAACTGAAGTCCGTGCGGAAGTTCCGGCAGGTGCACGGGGTAGGACGGCGTGCGACCGGGCAACCGCATGCGTGTGCGACGCAGCACCAGACCGCGCGGCTTGAGCCACAACGTGGATCCGTCCAGCACTGCGTCCACCTCGAGGTGTCCGAGCCCGGGTCTGCGCGCGAGCCGTAACCGTGCGACGCCGTCCTCGCCGATCTCACCCGCAAGCCTCGGTGCCGCGAGGCGGAACAGATCATCGAGCGCGTCCGCGGGGAGCTCCACCGTCAGGTCGACTGGTGCCGCGATCAGCACCGGCGGCGCGGACGGGCGAAGATGCACGTTGTGCAGGACGGCGGTGGCCCGATCCAATCTGTTGTCGTCCCAACGGATGTCGCACGCCGCGAGCCGAACGTCGCTGAGCTGACCCACTGCAAGGCCGCGGACGTCGAGACGAGAGTCGAACTCTGTCACGGTGAGCGTGATGTCGCCTCCGTCGAGCCGGACGGTCAATTCTCGACCGACCACCAGCCGGCGAAGTGTCATGAACAACGTCTTGTACGCAGCGGCCGCGCCGGAGCTGACGGGGGCGACGGCGGCCGTCGACCACAGCGTGGCAAGCATGTCGAGAGGCCGGAACGGATCCCATCGGCGCAGCGGTCTGGTCATGGCACGAAGCTGTTCAGCAAGGCACGCATCGACTTGGCGACAGCGTGTCGTGTCTTCAGCGGGTTGGCGGAGTTCGCGATCAACATCGCGCCGCGGGTCAGGGCGCCCAGCAGCAGCCTGGTCGCGGTCTCCGGATCGTCGATCTGGACCGTGCCCGCCCTGGCGGCCGCTTTCAGCGACCCGACGATGACGGCGTAGGCGTACTGCTCGTCCAGCTCGGTGTAGCGGGCGAGGCCCAGCACCGCAGGCCCGTCCAGCACGAGGATTCGTTGCACATCGGGCTGCAGGACACCGTCGAGGAAGGCGTCGAATCCCAGCGCCAGTTCGTCGAGACCGTCCTTGGCGCCCTTGGCGGCCTCAGTCGATGCCGACATCATGTCCATGTGCGCCTGTTCGAAGACCGCCTCGAAAAGCGCAGTCTTAGTGGGGAAGTGGTGGTAGAGCGCTCCTGTGGTGACTCGTGCCTCACGAGCCAAATCCTCCACCGAAGTACCCCGGAAGCCGTTCTCGCCGAACAGCCTGCGGCCCGCGGCTACCAGCGCGGCGCGCGTCTGTGCGACCTGCTCTGCGCGCAGGGACGACGGTTCTGACGACGTGGGCATTGCTCTCGCATTCCGGAGTGAAGAGGACCAACGTAGCCTATTGACATAGTATCGATATGTGAAATAGTCATTCTATGACTTCAGCCCCCGTTCGCGTCACCGGCCCGGCCGAAGACGCCCGCCTTGCCCACGATCAAGCCAAAGACGCACTGCGCGCCGCCGTCGGGCGGACCGCAGAACTCCTTCGACACATCGACGACGCCGCCTCGCCCGTACCCGGACTGAGCTGGACCGTCGCCGAAACAGCGGCGCACATGACCGCCGAGCTGCGTGATTACACGCTTGCACTGAACCGGCACACCGGCGGCTATATGACGCATGCGAACCGTCCGATGGAGAGCCCGTCGCGGATGGGCGCCGTCGTGAACGCACGACAACTCATCGACGTGCCGGAACGAGACGTGAACCGGCTCGCGGTGCTGCTCGAGCAGGCGTCCCTGGCCTACCTGGCTGCCGCCGCGGTGGCCGACGAGTCGGCGGCGATCCCCATCGCCAACGGCCTGGTGCTCGGTCCCGCGGCGATGACCAGCCTGCTGCTGGGTGAGCAGGTGGTGCACGGGCTGGATATCGCGCGGGCGGCGGGCATCGGCTGGGAAATCGACCCGGCGGACGCGCTGCTGATCATTCCGGGCGTCATGTCCGTCGCGCCCGAGTATCTGCGGCCGTCCGCGGCCCCCGCGCAGGTCAGCTTCGAGCTCCGAATTCGCGGAGCGAACCACTACCGGATGGCGGTCGACAGGGGAACAGCCGTCGTCACGGCCGCCGGAGCGAAACCCGACTGCGTGATCACCGCAGATCCCGTCGCATTTCTGCTGCTCGGCTACGGTCGTATCTCGCAATGGTCGCCGATCCTGCGGGGCAAGCTGCGCGCGGGCGGTAGGAAGCCGTGGAAGGCAACGAAGTTCGCCACGCTGTTGGCCAGCCCATAGTGGGTATGCCCCCGGCATGACTTCGAGAACTTCTGTCGTAATCGTCGGTAGCGGATTCACCGGGTTCGAGTGCGCTCGCCGATTGTCCCGTCAACTCCGCAAGCACAACGCCCCCGTCGACATCTCCATCGTCTCGCCGGTCGACTACATGCTGTACACGCCGCTGTTGCCCGATGTCGCCGGCGGCCTCGTCGACGCGCGATTCGTCACCATCCCGCTGGCCAACACGCTGCACGGCGTGCGAGCGGTGCGTGGCCGGGTGGACTACGTCGACCTCGACGGACACACCGTCACCTACACCGACCCCGAACAGCGATCGCGCAGCCTGTCGTGGGACCGGCTGGTGCTCACGCCGGGATCAGTCACCCGGCTGTTCGACATTCCCGGGCTGGCCGAATACGCACGAGGCCTGAAGTCGACGGCTGAGGCGGTCTATCTCCGCGACCACATGCTCGAAAAGCTCGAGTTGGCCAACATCGACGACGACGAGGACCGGATCAGGGCCAGGCGCACGGTCGTCGTGGTAGGCGCCTCCTACTCGGGCACCGAGCTGGTCGTGCAGCTGCAGGCGCTGGCCGACACGGCGGGCAAGCAGATGGGCTTCGACCCCGACGATGTGAAGTTCGTACTGCTCGACATGGCCGAGCAGGTGATGCCCGAAGTGGGCGAGAAACTGGGAAAAAGCGTGCAGAAGGTGCTCCGCGAACGGGGCATCGATGTGCGGCTCGGCCTGACGTTGAAGGAAGTGCACCCCGATCACGTTGTGCTGAGCGACGACTCGCGCATCGACACACACACCGTCGCATGGGTGACCGGCGTCACCGGCGCGCCACTGATCGAAAAACTCGGACTGCCGACCGAGCGCGGCCGGTTGAAGGTGCAGGCCGATCTGCAGGTACCCGGCCATCCCGATGTGTACGCCGCCGGTGACGCGGCCGCGGTTCCGGACCTGACCCAGCCCGGCAAGATCACGCCGCCGACCGCGCAGCACGCGATTCGCCAGGGAAAGGTGTTGGGCCGCAACGTCGCTGCCAGCCTGGGATTCGGCAAGCCCAAGCAGTACAAGCACCGCAACATGGGCCTGGTCGTCGACCTCGGCCCGCACTACGCGGTCGCCAACCCACTGAACATCCACCTGTCCGGGTACGCCGCGAAGCTGGTGACGCGGATGTACCACCTGTACGCCATGCCGCGCGCGGTCAACCGCTGGGCGGTGTCGATGGCCTACCTCACCGACGTGTTCTTCGACCGGTCCGTCGTCTCGGTCGGCCTGTCGAGTCAGGACGATGCGCGGTTCTCCACGTCCGAGGGGATTCCGCTGCCGAAGGCCAACTGAAGGTGCACGGTCGGTGTGAACCTCGGCGGACGGGGAACTCCGACTCCATGGCTACCTATCGAGTACTGAATCCCAAGGGTGACGTCGTCGACACCAAGGACATCGAAAGCGCCGACGACGCGCACGCCTGGTTCGTCGATGAGAAGGCGGACAATTCCGAGCTCGGCTGGCGCATGGAGGTCAAGTCTGACGACGGCGACTGGGCATTCTTCGACGACACGGAGGGCGACCGCAAGTAGTCAGTCCTCGCGGGTGAATGCCGTCCGCTCCCGTCAACCCGCGACCGTCAGGGTGACGTTGTTCAGCGACACGGCCACGTCCGTCCGCAGAATATCGACGAAGGTCGGCTGATCGCGGACGGCTTCGCCGCTGCCGATGATGTGGGCCGGGAAGTTGCCTGCACACGGGAAGTCGTTGCACCGCAGCCAGAAGCCTGGTGGGCTCAGATACGGATACATGCTCGGCGACTGGTCGACGCGGTACCGGCCCGGCGGGATGCTGGCGGTGGCCCACCCTTCCGGCGGCTCTGCGCCGACACCGAAAACACCGTTGCTCCCATAGGTCGCCGGCTCGGCATTGGCCGCCGCTGGAACGACGAGGCTCGCCAGCAGCGCAGCCGCCGCCGCACCTGCGCCGACCCGGTTCACCGTCTCACCACACCCGGATGTAGTCGATCAGCATCGGCGGCGAGACGGGACCGAAGTCGGGGTCACCACCGCCTGGGCCGCCGACCGCGAGGTTGAGCATGGTGAACAGGAGGTAGCCGGGGTCGTTGAACGGCCATGCGCCGTCGATAGGGCCCGCCGGAACCGAGAAGTACGGCGGTCCGCCGAAGTTGTCCATCCAGAACTTGAAGCCCTTTTCGTCCCACTGGCACCGGTACGTGTGCCACGCGCCGTCGACGGGCCAGCGGTGAGCATTCCAGGTCTTGCCGTCGGACCGGGCGTGCACAGAGGTCCCAGGAGCCCACAACCCGTTGCCGTACCACTCGACGATGTCGACTTCACCGTCAGGCAGGGGACCGCGGCCGTCCGTGGTGTCCTCGATGTTCACCAACCAGTACGCCGGCCAGAGACCGGGGGCCTGCGGCAGCTGTATCCGGGCCTCCCAGGTGTGGTTGATGCCGATCTTGAACTTGCTGTCGACCCGGCCAGTGAAGAAGGTGTCGCCTTCCTTGGTGGCCCGCAGGGCGAGGTTGCCGTTGCCGTCCAGCGACACGTTCCTGCGATCGTCGCGGTACATGCCCAGTACCGGCGGTGTCACGGGCTCGTTCCAGTTGACCACGGTCCATTTCGACAAGTCAGGGGCCGCGCCGGCCGGGCCGTCGAAGTCGTCGGCGAAAATAATGTTCGCCGGGGCGGCATTGGGCCCCGGCGCAACCGGCTGATCAGGCGGTTCGGGATCGGCGGCGGCCCGAGGCAGGGCGGTCGCGGCAGCCAGTGCGGCCACCCCGGTCATGATCATCAAGTTGCGGCGGTTCATCTCTTGCACATGAGCACTTTAGCGCCAGGCCGGAATGGATTTAACTAGGCTCTCGCAAATGCCGAAACTCAGCGCCGGTCTCCTTCTCTACCGCATCGACGACGGGTCTGTAGAGGTGCTGATCGGACATCCGGGCGGACCGTTCTGGGCGAAGAAAGACGACGGTGCCTGGTCGATTCCCAAGGGGGAGTACACCGATGGGGAAGACCCCTGGCTTGCCGCCCGACGCGAATTCAAAGAAGAGCTGGGCAAGCAACCGCCCGACGGGCCGCGCATCGACTTCCCGCCGCTGCGTCAGCCGAGCGGCAAAATCATCACCGCGTTCGCGGTCCTGGGAGACCTCGACCTGGACGGCACGGTCAGCAACACCTTCACCGTCGAATGGCCGAAGGGGTCGGGCAACGTCAGGGAGTATCCGGAGATCGACCGGGTGGACTGGTTCTCGGTCGATGAGGCGCGGTCGAAGCTCCTGAAGGGTCAGCGGCCGCTTCTCGATCAGTTGATGCATGCGGTCGAAGACGCCGAATCTGATGGGTCTCAATAGCATTGATCGTGAGCGCCCTGCCGTGTATTCGCCAACCGGACCGCGTGCGCAGGTATTCGTCGTCGTAGCGCAGATGCCAGACCAGATCGGTCGGCTGTCCGTCGGCGATGCTGAAGTGATGTGCGACGCAAGTGATTCGACCCAACGCGTAGCCGGGATCCGAGCCTGGTGCATACACCTCGCCGACGATCGCGTGTTGGGTGCGCGCAAGGCCGGTCAGGGTCGCCATCGCGCCGCGTACACCGTCGCGGCCGCGGTGCGTGAGGACAGGATCGAGTGATCTCGGCGGGTCAGGTAGCCGCAATTCGGCTGTCTCGCTGAACAACTCGGCCACGTCGCCGAAGCGGCGATCGTCGACCGCGGCAGCATAGAGGTGAACGAGGTCGGCCAGCGCCAACCGATCTGCGACGGCCAGTGTCATGTCGTCATGCGCCGGTCAGTTGCCGCCGTCGTTGCTGGCCCGGATGGCCTCGCGGCATTCCCTGCGGGTCTTGCCGGTTTCCTGCATGCAGACGCGCACCGGCGTCTCCTGCTCGAGCGGCAGCGGCTCGTCTGTCACATCGGTGGTGACAGTGACCGTCGGCGCAGGCACCTCACCCTGGCTGGTCGACCAGATCGTGGCGCCGGTGGACTCGAGCGTCGAGCAGTAGACGGTGTTGCCGTTGGCGGTGGTGGCGCTGCTGCCCAGCGGCGAACAGTCGGCGCCGACGACGGCAGCCGCGGGAATCGCCTGCGCGGAGGCGGTGACCGTCGTCGTCGGCGCTGACGAAGGCGGCGAATCGGCGCGTGGAGCGGTCGCCGGCGGTGCCGACGGCGGCGGGGTGTAGTCGTCGTTCAGAAGCTTCTCGATCTCGCGGAACTGGATCAGCACCAGGGCGATCGCCACGAGAAGGAGCACGGCCAGGATCGCAGGAACGATGAACGCGGGCCTCAAGTATTTGCGGCCCGGCGGTTGGTGCGCCTCGTGTCTGCCCCCGCCCCGAGGGCGCAGGTTGATGGGGACCGACGCTTCGGTGCGGTCGATATCGACCAGCGGCTCAACCCCGAGTCGGTGTGCCAGCGCGCGGGAGAAGTCCATGCAGCTGACGAACCGGTCCTTCGGGTCCTTCGACAAGGCCTTGGCGAGGACCGGATCGAGCGCCGACAACTCGGGACGGCGATCCGATAGAGCCGGCGGAGAGGCAGTGAGGTGCAGGCTGATGACCACGGTCGGGTTCGAATGGTGAAACGGCGGCGATCCGCTGAGCAGATGGAACGCCGTCGCCGCCAACGCGTACTGATCCGCGCACCCGTCGAGGTCTTCGCCCATCAACTGTTCCGGCGCGGCGTAGAAGACCGTGCCCACCGTCATATTCGTCGCGGTGAGGTTGTTGGAGTCGTCGACCCGGCGGGCAATACCGAAGTCCCCCAATAGAACCCGTTGGACACCTTCGGCGGGAGTGCTCAACATGATGTTGGCAGGCTTCACATCGCGGTGCAGAAGGCCCTGCTGATGCGCATAGTCCAGAGCCTCGGCGACGCCGGTGATGATGTTGAGTACATCCTCCTTGGGCATGCCCTTGGGGTACCGGTCTCGCAGCAACTCGGCTGCATCTGTTCCGTCCACGTAATCCATGGAGATCCAGATCTGGCCGTCCACGTCGCCGCGGTCATGAACTCCGACGATGTGCGGGTGCCACAGCGTCGCGGCGAGGTCGGCTTCCCTGTCGAACCTGCGCCGGTATTCGTCGTCGGCACAGACGTCGTTTCGCAACACCTTGAGGGCGTCTCGGCGGGGCAGGCGCGGGTGCTCGGCAAGGTACACGTCGCCCATGCCTCCGGACCCCAGAAGCCGCACGATGGTGTAGTCCGCGAAGGTCTGACCTGCGGCTAGCGGCATGGGCGAATAGTACAGACGGGCTACAAATCGAGAAGCAGTCGCTCCCCGTTCCCCGCGCGCGATATGCAGACCAGCATCATGCCGCCGGCGCGCTCCGGGTCGGTGAGCAACGTATCGCGATGGTCGACAGCGCCGGCCATCACCCGCGTCCGGCACGTGCCGCAGAACCCCTGCTGACACGAGTAGGGCGCCACGACGTTCGAGCGCCGCAATGCCGTCAGCAGCGTTTCGTCGGCACCGACGACGACGTCCTGGCCCGTCGAGGCGATCGACACCGTGAACTCGCGGCCGTCGACGACCGGTGGCGCGGCGAATCGCTCGAAGTGAAGCTCGACGTTGTCGCTCCCGACCAGCCCGCTTCGGATCGCCGTCAACATCGCCGCAGGTCCGCACGCGTAGACAGCCGTGCCTTCGGCGCAGTCTCCGATGAGGTCCGCCGCGGTCGGCACACCCGCAACGTCGTCGGTACGGATCGTGATGTGATCCCCGAAACGGCTCACCTCATCAATGAACGGCAGGCTGTCGCGGCTGCGGCCGGCATACAGCATCGACCAATCCACGCCGAGACGCTCCGCGAGCGCCAACATCGGCAGGATCGGTGTGATGCCGATGCCGCCCGCGATGAAACGGACGCGGTGGGTGGGGGAACCGTAGCCGGGGACGGTGAGCGGGAAGGCATTGCGCGGACCGTGGGTGGCCACCCCGCTGCCCACCGGCAGTCCGTCGTGCACCTCGATCGATCCGCCGCCGCCGTCGACGATCCGGCGCACCGCGATCCGGTAATGGCCGGTGTCGGCTGGATCCCCGCACAGCGAGTACTGACGCAGCCGACCGCTGGGCAACGCGATGTCGAGGTGCGAACCGGGATGCCACCGCGGCAGTGGACGTCCGTCGGCGCTGGCAAGCGTCAGCGCCACCACGTCCTGGTCGTGCGCCACCACCTGGCGGTCGACCACCCTCAACGAGAGGACACGATCGGGGTCGGGCGGCGGCTTCATCTTGCGGATCGCACCGGAGATGGCCCACAGCGCCGAAACCGAGGTATCGGCGATGCCCAGCGCGATGTCGTGGCGCCGACGCCCGGAGACGCTCGGCGGCGCCTGGCGGTAGCGGTCGAGCAGTCCCATCAAATATGTGCCGCGCGGGCCGCGGGGGAACTGGCGAGGTAAGCGACCGCCTGCGCCGTGGAACCCATCTCGTGGGGGGAAAAGCCGGGGCGGAAGTACATCGCGGTGTTCGACCCGAACAGCTTGCGGTACTTGGGCAGTAGCCCGATCTTGGAGTCCCGCATCCGCAGCCGGTTGAACCGCCACCAGCCGATATCGACGTTCGGGTCGGACTTGACCAGGAACCAGGATGTGCGTTGGAAGAACACGAAGATCGCCACCACCGCCATCGCCATCGCCCGGATGCGGTCGATGTAGCTGTCGTGGAAGTACACCGCGACGTCGTGGGCGACGCTGCGGTGCTCGACCTCCTCGCTGCCATGCCAGCGGAACAGGTCGACCATCGTTGGGTCGGCGCCGTAGTCGTCCCACGCGCAGTTCAACGCGAAGTCGCCCATCACCGCGGTGTAGTGCTCGATCGCGGCGATGAACCACAGCCGGTCACACAGATGGTTGAGCCGACGCTTCGGGTCGGTGGAGGTCGTCGGCGCAAGCGTCTTGGTGAACAGGAACTCGATCTGCTCAAGGATCGGTTTCGGGTCTATGCCGTTGACGACCATGTACTCGTGCAGCATCTGTTCGTGCACGTCGGCGTGCGTCGCTTCCTGACCGATGAAGCCCCGCATGTCGTCGGCCAGCTGGGGATCGCGCACCAGCGGGAGGGCCTCGTTGAACGTATCGACGAACCAGCGCTCGGCGGCGGGCAGAACGACGTTGAGCAGGCTGACCACATTGGAGGCGACGGGGTGTCCGGGTATCCAGTCGAGCGGGATGTCGGTGGCGTCGAAAGCCACCTTGCGTGCCTGGATCTGGACAGGCCCCGGATCGACTTCCTGCTCGAAACGGCGCGGTCGCAGCATCGCGGTTCCCTCCCCTGAAGTGAGCTGGGCTGAGTCTACGACCACTAGATGGGAACGGAGGTTTCAGATAGCTGAGCTATGTCAATATGACCGATATGGCGGGGATGGGCGATGTACTGAACTGGGCTAAAGAGCAGGTGTCGTCCCGGGTACCCAAGGCCGACCTCGACCAGCGCGACCCCGACTACATCCGTGAGCAGTTACCCGGTCTCTGGTTGTTGGCCTCGTTGTATTTCCGGGCCGACGTCCGTGGTCTCGACCGCATCCCGGCCAACGGGCCGGTGCTGTTGGTCGGTAATCACAGCGGTGGCAACCTTCCCCCGGACACATTCGTCTTCACGCTGGCTTTCTGCTCCTATTTCGGCGTCGAGCGGCCGTTCTACCAACTGGCGCACAACCTCGTCGTCTCGATGCCCGGCCTTGGATCACTGCGGAAGTTCGGCACCGTCGCCGCCAACCACGACAACGCCTCGCTCGCGCTGCAGTCCGGCGGGGCGTTGCTGGTGTACCCGGGTGGTGACTACGAGGTGTTCCGGCCGTCGTGGAAGCGCCACGAGGTGGACTTCGGCGGGCGCAAGGGTTACGTGAAGTTGGCCAGGGAAGCGGGGGTGCCGATCGTGCCGATCGCGAGCGTCGGCGGCCAGGAGGCTGCGCTCTTCCTGGACCGGGGCCAGTGGCTGGCCAGGCTGCTCGGCGTCGACAAGATGGCCCGACTGAAGAGCGTGCCCATTCTGTTGGCACCGCCGTGGGGACTGGCCGTCAGCGACATGGTTCCCCGGCTGCCGCTGCCGACGAAGATCGCGATCGAGGTGCAGGACCCGATCGACGCCGATGACATCGCCGCAAGCGACGACGACGTCATCAACGACAAGGTGCTCAGCAGCCTGCAGGCCGGTGTGGACAGACTGGCGGCGGACAGACGGTTCCCGGTGATCGGCTGATGAGCGCTTGCGCGAAGAAGAAGACGATGCGGATGGGCGCACGCGCGGAGAAGAGGCGGTCCCGATGAGGCTGCAACGGCGGGTCGAGATCGCGGCCGACCGTGACACGGTGTGGAAGCACGTCAGCGACCCCACTTGCTATCCGGAGTTCATGGCGAACCTGGAACGGTGGGATCCGGTGACCGAGGGGCCGGCGGGCGTCGGGTCGCGCTACACCGGGCACTGGAAAATCGGTTCGGTCCCCGTCGGCGGCGTCATCGAGGTAGTCGAGTTCGACGATGCGCGAGATCTGGCCTGGACCGGCATCACCGGCATCACCCAGCGTGGCCGGTTCCGGCTACGCGACGGGTCCGACGGCCGCACACAGGTGACCTTCCGGATGGCGTACGAGGCCCCCGGTGGTGTGCTCGGTGTTATCGCCGACTGGGTTTCGGCACGTCAGGTCGGTCGGACCATGACGGAGACGCTCGAGAATCTGCGCAGCCTGACCGAGGCCTAGCCGGCTGGTGGCGCCGGCGCAGGCGATGTGGGAACGCCGACGTTCGAACCGGGGGCGATCGGAACCTGTTCTGGCCGCAGCGTGTTTCCGCCGACCGCGCCGGGAGCGCCGCCAGAACCCATGCTGCCCTGTTCGGCCATCTCCTGGGCGGCCTCCTCGGTGCAGTCGAGGTTCATCTGCATCTTGCCGCTGCCGAGCATCTTCTGGCTGGTCACCATGCACTGTGCCTGCGGCAGGTCGCTTCCAACCGAACCACCGAAAGTGGTGCTCATCCCCATCCCGTGCAGGATCTTCACGGCCTTGTAATACGGCTCGCCGATCACGTTCAACTGATTGGGGTTCACCGGCTCCGAGCTGGCGAGTCCCGCGCTGAGCAGGCCGATCGTGCTCGCGGCGAGCGCGGTGGCGCCTGCGACGATGAGCTTTTTCACTGATCTCTCCCTAACTCGGTGCGCTGCGAACATATCGCAGCCGCGACGTTTGTGAAACCGGTGAACACGGCCGCAGTGTTACATCTGAGGATTCACCGCTGCTCGCAGTGCCTGGCAGAGGGCAGCCGCCCGCGGGTCGGCGAACACCTCCTCGAGCGGCAATCGACGCCCGTCGGGACCGCCGAGCGGGATCCGCCAGTTCGGATATTCGTCGTCGGTGCCGGGCTGGTTCTGGGTGCGCATCTCACCGACCGCATCGGCCAGCGATAGGCCCAGGAGCCGCGACGGCGTGCGGCCGAGGTACCGATACAGGGCCAGCACGGTCTCGTCGACGCCGGGTTTTTCACCCAGCAGTCCGACGCGTCGCAATTCGGTGACCCAGGCGGCCTGCTCGGCACGGTCATCGGCGAGTTCCTCGTCGACCGGTCGCGTCAACAGGCCCAGTTCGTCGCGGAGCCGGACGTGCTCGCCGGCTAGGTAGCCGGCCGTCGGGGGCAAGTCGTGTGTGGTCACCGACGACAGACAGAATTCGCGCCATTGCTGCGCCTGCAGCGGTCCGCCGTCACCGTCACGGTCCAACTCGAACCACAGGATCGACGTGCCGAGCAGCCCCCGGCGCGCCAGGTAGTCGCGCACCCATGGTTCGACCGTGCCGAGATCTTCGCCGACGACGACGGCCTCGGCGCGGTGAGCCTCCAGTGCGAGGATGCCGATCATCGCCTCATGGTCATACCGCACATAGGTGCCGTCGGTGGGCAGGGCCCCCTTCGGGATCCACCACAGCCGGAACATCCCGATGATGTGGTCGACGCGAACGCCGCTCCCGTGCCGCAGAATCGCGTTCACCATGGCCCGAAACGGTCGGTAGCCCTGTTCGACGAGCTGGTCGGGTCGCCACGGCGGCTGCGACCAGTCCTGGCCCAGCTGGTTGAACTCGTCCGGCGGTGCGCCCGCAGTGACGCCGAGTGCAAGGACGTCCTGCATGGCCCACGCGTCGGCTCCGTTCGGGTCCACCCCGACGGCGAGATCGTGCATGATGCCCAGCTCCATGCCCGCGCGTACGGCCGTCGACTGCGCAGTCGCCAGCTGATCGTCGAGCTGCCACTGCAACCAGCGGTGGAAATCCACCGTTTCAGCGTGTTTGGCGGCGAACTCGGCGACCCCCGACCGCGCCGGGCCGGAGAATTTCTTCGGCCAGCGATGCCAATCCGGACCATGCCGCTCCGCCAGTGCACACCAGACCGCGAAGTCGTCGAGGCTGCCGCCCTCGCGTTCGCGATAGGCCTCGTACGCAACCTGGCGGCCCGCGGATCGCTTTACCCGGTAGACGCTTTCGAGTACGTCGCGCTTGGCAGCCCACGCCGCATCCCTGTCGATCAATTCCGTGCGCCGCGCATTCTCCTGCACCGCGAGCCGTGTCCTGCGGATTCGGCCGCGCTGGCGGACCTCGGCGAACTCGGGGATCGCCTCGGGGCGCAGATACAGCGGGTTGATGTAGCGCCGCGACGTCGGCAGGTACGGCGACGGCTCCATCGGCGCAACCGGGGCCGCGGCATGCAGGGGATTGACCAGGATGTACCCGGCGCCGTAACACGCGCCTGACCACACCGCGAGGTCAGTCAGATCGGTCAAATCACCAACACCCCAGGATCTTTCGGACTGCACACTGTAGAGCTGGGTAGCCAGCCCCCACGTCCTCTTGGCACCGAGCCGGGGCGGCATCTCGAGCTTTGCCGGAACGACGATCAGCGTTGTGCTCGATTCGGTCGAACCGGCCTGAATGTAGAGCCGGTGATAGCCCAACGGAAGATCATCCGGCAGCTCGAAGGATGCCTCTCCAATTAGCTTGTCGCCCAGATCATATGGGGGAGTGTGGTTCTCGAGCTGGCGCATGCCCGCGCGGACACTGCCGTCTTCCAGTCGAATCCACAGGCCGACCGGATCGCCGTGGGTGACGTGCACCCAGAACGACGAGTCGCTGTCGGCGCGGGCGACGATGGTGGGCGGCAGGGCACGACTCCAGTAGTCGCGGTCGTGGGTGTCCAGCGCCGCCGCTCGATCGTCCTCGGTGGCGGCGGGCACTCCCAGCGCCGCCAACACCGAAACCAGCGTCGTTTCCGGCACATCGACATGCCGACCGGTCCAATCCTCGTACTCGGTTGCGACGCCGTAGCGGCGGGCAAGTTCGCCTAACGAGTGCGGGGTCTCGACCATGGGGTCATCTTGCCTGCTTCGCGCCGATCTCAACCGACATCGCGGCTCAACAGGTCGTCCCAGGTGTCCCGACGCACCACCAGGCGGGCCTCGCCGTCACGGGCGAATACCACGGGCACGCGGCGAGCCCCGTTGTACTGGTTGGACATCGTGTAGCAGTAGGCGCCCGTGACGGGCAGCGCGAGCAGATCACCGATCGCGGGCTCGCGCAACGCGATCTGGTCGATGAGTTCGTCGCCGGATTCGCAGTGCCGCCCCACAACGCTGACCGTCTCGCCGCTGCCGCCGACCCGACCTACCATCGTCGCCTCGAATCGCTGTCCGGTCAGCGACACCTCGAGGTTGTCACCCATTCCGCCGTCGACCGCGACATGCGTGACGACACCGCGCTTGATGGTCGTGACGCGGTACACCGTGCACGCGGCGGTGGCGACCATGCTGCGACCCGGCTCGACGATGATGCGGCTGCCCTCGGGTAGAAGCGCGCGTGCCTGGGCCACCATCGCCTCGGCGTACTCGTCGAGCGTGGGCGACTGCTCGTCATAGGTGTAGCGGACGCCGAGTCCGCCGCCGAGATCGTAGGTGTCGAATGTGCCGAGCTTCGCGATCGGTTCTACGGCGGCGGCCAGCTGGTCGACGTTGAGCAGCTGCGACCCGACATGGGTATGGACGCCGTCCAGCGCCAAGACGGCGCTTCGCCCGATCCGCGCGATCGCATCTCTGGCGTCGTCGGGCATCAGGCCGAACTTGGAACCGGCGTGCCCGGTCGCCTGAGACGCGTGGGTGACGGCCTCGACACCGGGAATGACCCGGACCAGGCAGCGCTGCGTGCGACCGTGCGGCACGATGCGTTCCAGCCGGTCGATGTCGTCGAAGTTGTCGATGACGACGAGCCCGAGTCCGTGCTTGACCGCCAGCTCGAGCTCCTCGTCGGTCTTGGCGTTGCCGTGCAAGACCAGTCGGTCCGGATCGGCACCCGCCTTGATAGCGGTGAGTATCTCGCCGCCGCCCGCCACGTCGAGATGGAGACCTTCTTGCACCATCACGCGCTGAACCGCGGTGCAGGGGAACGATTTCGACGCGAAGGCCACGTCCGCGCGCGGCCAGCGGCTACGGAACACGTCGAGATAGTCGCGCGCGCGATTCCGCAGCGCGTCCTCGGCGACCACGATGGCGGGGGTGCCGAACTCGCCGGCCACGTCATCGAGCCGGCACCCGCCCACCATGAGGGTGCCGTCGTCATCGGTTCGGGATCCCGGCGGGAACAGGCTCAGCAGGTCTTCTGCGGTGGGCTGGGTGTGCATCGCCCCAGCGTCCCACTCCGCCGCGTCGGCGGTGGGCGACTCGTCGGTAACGTCGGTGCCCATGGCGCCCCGACGGTTCGACGACGTCAGCGTCGCGGTGGGTGACCGGCGGGCCAGGGTCGCGGTCGCCGCGTTGTTCCTGACGAACGGCGCGCTGTTCGCCAATTTGTTGCCTCGTTACCCCGAGATCAAGGCCGACCTGGCGCTGTCCAACTCGGCGTACGGCATCGCGATTGCGGCGTTCTCGGCTGGCGCGCTGGTCGCCGGGCCTGCGGCGGCCGCAGTGATCCGGCGTTTGCGCTCCGCTGTCGCCGCGGTCGCCGGGAGCATTGGCATCGCGGTCTTCTTGTTCGCCGCCTCGCTTGCACCGTCGGCCGTCGCACTTGCCGCGGCTCTCTTCATCGCCGGCGCGTTCGATGCGATCACCGACGTCGGACAGAACGCTCACGCCTTGCGTCTCCAACGCAACTACGGCCGCTCGATCATCAACTCCCTGCACGCGGTGTGGTCGGCCGGGGCGGTGCTCGGCGGCGCGATGGGTGCGGCCGCGATCGCGCTGGGCATCCCGCGCACGACACATCTGGCGGTGTCGGCGGTGTTGTTCAGCGCCGTGGTGCTCACGGCCTACCCGTTTCTGCTCCGCGGCAAGGACACCGACGATCACCCGTCGACGCGGGCGGGCGTTGTCGGGCGGCCGGGGTTCGGTGTCTACGCGACGCTCATCGCGCTGGTCTTCATCGCGATCGCCGGGGCGGTGGTCGAAGATGCCGCAAGTTCCTGGGCAGGAGTCTATTTGCGGGACAGTCTCAGTACACCCGGCGCCATCGCCGCCTTGGGTTACATCGCGATGGTGGCATTCCAATTCATCGGCCGGCTGTTCGGCGACCGGCTCGTCGACCGGTTCGGCGAGCGCACGGTGGCCAGGGTGGGCGGACTCATCACCGCCGTCGGAATGGGCACGGCGCTGGCTTTTCCCAGTGTGCCCGGCACCGTCGCGGGGTTCGCCGCCGCCGGATTCGGCGTGGCCACACTGGTGCCTGCGGCAATGCACGCCGCGGATCAGCTGCCGGGTCTTCGGGCCGGTACCGGGTTGATGGTGGTGTCGTGGTTGCTGCGCGTCGGGTCGGTCTCGTCGCCCCCGCTCGTCGGGTTGGTCGCCGATGCGACGAGCCTTCGGGTCGGGCTGCTGGCGGTGCCGATCGCGGGTGTCGCCGCGATGGCGCTCGCCGTTGCCCTCAACCCGCGGCGCCCGCCATCTCGATAGTCAGCACCCCCGCCACGATCAACGCGATGCCCAACCCCATCAACCAGGTCAGCGGTTCGCGGAAGAGGAGCCTCGCGGCGACCGCGACCAGTGCCACGCCGCACGCGGTCCAGATGCCGTATGCGATGCCGACGTGCATGCCCAGCGTCAGCGTCAGCCACAGAAGGTAGAACGACACCAGGTATCCAACCGTGACGGGGAAGATCCAGATCCGCTTGCGAAAACCTTCCGATGCCCGCAGCGCGATCGTGGCGAGCACTTCGAATCCGATGGCGCCCGCAAGCGCGGCCCACATCACGGCGCCACCTTGTGCCTAGATCCCAATTCGACGAGCAGTACTCCGGCGATGATCAGCCCGATGCCAACGGCGATGGGCCAGGTGAACGGGTCACCGAAGATGGCGGCGGCCAGCACAGCGGTGCCGACGGTGCCCAGCGCCCCCCAGATTCCGTAGGCGACCCCGATGGATAGACCGGTGCGAAGCACCAACGTGAGCAACACGAAGGCACCGGTGTAACCCGCCACGACCGCGATCAGCCAAGCCGAATGGTCTTGGGAGGCACGCAGAGACAGAGTGGCCGCCACCTCGACGACGATCGCCGTGCCGAGCAGCACCCATTTCCGCACGCCTACAAGCTAACCGACGGCGCGCTCCACCATCGGCGTCAGGACCTCGTGGGCGAATCGCCGGAGTTCGGCGTCGTCGCCGAAATCGGGGTCGGGGGGCGGCATCGAGAGATAGGTGAAGAACAGCCGCGCGAACACGTCTGCCACCCAACGCACCCGCTGTGACGGCCGGCCGGTCGCCTCGCCGTGGATGTAGTTGGCGATGAACGCCGAGCCCATCGTCACAAGGCCGACGGAGTCGGCGATCGGGGAGGGTTCGCTCTGGGCGGCCCTGCGCAGGATCGGATGCTCGCGCGCGAACGAGACCGCGGCGATGAAGGCCTCCGCGACGCCCTCCTGCGGGTCCTCGACGCGTTCGATCGCGTCGGCGACGGCGCCGAGAAAGCGCTGTGTCTCGCGGCGCACCAGAGCCTCAACCAGATCGTCCCGGCGCGGGTACCGGCGATATGCCGTCATCCGCGCGACACCGGCGCGGCGAACCACATCCTCGACCGTAATACGTTGCAGCCCAACGGCTGCCGCCTCGGTCAGCGCGGCATCGAGGATGCGCTGGCTTGTCCTGTCGGCCGCCTCGTCGACCCGTCCGCCTGCGCTTGCCCCACCGACGACCTCGATGAGCTGGGCATCGATCACGACGTGCCAACTCTCGGCCGCACCGCACCTGCCGCGCGCTGCTGAGCCAGTTGCAGATAGCGCGGAACGCCGAGCGCCCAGCGCAACCGTTGTGCATCGAGGCGCAGCATCGGCCCGGCCAATGCCCTTGTCGCCATCGACGGCCGGTCGTAGCCGATGAGCTCCTGCGCCCACTTCGGCGCCCTGCTCATGCCCGCGTAAATGGTGAACCTGTGCAATTGCCGATCGACCCGCTCGGGGAGGTCGGGGAAGAACGGCGATGTCATCAGAAAGTCGATGAACTGCCGGGTCTGCGCGTTGACCGAGAGACGCGGACGCATCTCCTCCACATACTCGCCGAGTTCGGCTGCCGTCTCGGGCACCCATTCGGCGCCGCCCATCCGGCCGATCACCGCCTGCTCCGTGAGGTAGCGATCCTTTTCCCGTTGCGACAGCGGTCTTTTCGTCTCTTCGAAGACCCGCAGGATCATCCACGGAATGCATGTGTGCACCCATGCGATGAGTTCCGGGTCGAGCGCGCGGTAGGGGACACCGTCCGGGCGGGTGCCGTTGACGAACGAATGCACATGCTTGACGCGGTCGATCACGGCGGTGGCGGCCTCCGTGTTGCCGAAGGTAGTGGCCAGTACATAGCCGAGGGTGGCACGGGCCCGCGCAAAGGGGTCCTGCTGATAGTTCGACAGGTCCTGGACTCCCGCGATGACCGAGGGGTGCAGGATCTCGAGCACGATCGCGGGCAATCCGGCCTGCGCCACCGAGGCGAGATCGGCGTTGATCTCCCACGACATGCTGCCGGGCCCGATCAGCCCGGGGTCACCCGGCGGGCCACCGTAGACCGCTGGATCGTCGTGGCGACCGGCACCCTTTTCGAACTCATCGACCATCCAGCGACGAAGAGCGTTCATTTGACCGTCCTTTGGTATGAATGTTACATTCGCAGTCTTGGATATACCATTCCGTGTCGCCCATGCCGTGTCAATGGCCGTCGGCCGGGTAGCCTGTCGACTGATGGCACGCGACAACACCCTGGTAGAAACCTCGAACGGACCCGTCCAGGGCTTCGATGACGGGCGAGTCACCGCGTGGAAGGGCGTGCGATACGCCGCGCCGCCGGTCGGCGACCTGAGGTGGCGGGCACCCGAGCCACCGCGCAGCTGGACCGCCGTCGCCGACGCCACCAGATACGGCCCGGTCTGTCCGCAGCCGGTCGACCCCAGGATCCCGATCGACCTCGGAGCGCCCCAAGGCGAGGACTGCCTGACCCTCAACGTCTGGGCGTCCTCCGACACCGCGGCGGGCGACGGGAAGCCGGTGATGGTCTGGGTGCACGGCGGGGCGTACATCATCGGCTCGGCGAGCCAGCCACTGTACGACGGGCGGGCGCTGACCGCCGGCGGCGAAGCGGTCGTCGTCACCGTGAACTATCGGGTCGGCGGACTGGGATTCCTGGACCTGACCGAATTTGACACTCCGCGGCGCCGGTTCGACTCCAATCTCGGTCTACGTGACGTGCTTGCGGCGCTGCGCTGGGTGCAGGACAACATCGCCGCGTTCGGCGGAGACCCCGACCGTGTCACGCTGTTCGGCGAATCGGCTGGCGCGGGCATCATCACCACGCTGCTCACCAGCCCGGCGGCCGAGGGTCTTTTCTCGGCCGCGATCGCGCAAAGCTCGCCCGCCACATCGGTTTACGACGTCACCCGGGCCCACGGCATCACCCGCCTGGTCCTGGACAAGCTGGGCATGACGGCATCTGACGTCGACCGACTGCCCGACGTTCCCACCGACGTCATCGTCGCGGCCGCCACCGACGTCTTCTACGACGTGCCCGTGCGCAACCCCGGCACGCTGGCGTTCGCGCCGATCGTCGACGGCGACATCGTGCCCGACTATCCGGTGAAGCTCGCCCGCGAGGGTCGCAGCCATCCCGTCCCGTTGATCATCGGCACCAACAAGCACGAAGCGGCATTGTTCAAGTGGATGAAGTCGCCGCTGATGCCCATTACGCCGGAGGCGATCAACGCGATGTTCACCGAGATCGCCGCCGAGCAGCCGATGCTGGAACTGCCCACCGAGGACAAGATCGGAACGGCCTACGCCGGCCTGCGCGGGAAGGCCCGCGGGATGGGTGTCGCCCGCGACGTCGGGTTCCGGATGCCCTCGGTGTGGCTGGCCGAAGGACACAGCGCCGTCGCACCCGTTTATCTGTACCGGTTCGACTTCGCCACCCCGATGCTCAAGCTACTGCGCATCGCCGCCGCGCACGCCACCGAGTTGCCCTTCGTCTGGGGCAACCTCGTTACCGGCCCGAAGGATCCGACATTCAAGCTGGGCGGCCTCAAGACCGGGGCGGTGGTGTCGGAGCGCATCAGGACCCGCTGGCTGAACTTCGCCTGCCACGGCGAGCCGACCGGCCTGCCCGGTGAGCCCGAGTGGCCGCCCTACACCGAACCCGACCGCGCGTGCCTGCTGATCGACCGGCAGGACGACGTCGCCGGCGACATCGATACGCATATCCGCGCCACCTGGGGCACCCAGGTGCTCAACTTCCGGTAGCCGGAACCGGCCTCGCTAGAATCTCCCCGGAGGTGTCGCTGTGGACTGGGTGAAGGCGTGGGAGCACGTGCTGCCGCCGCTGATGCACGACCCCGTGACTTTCGCCGTTCCGTTCTTTCTGGTCCTCCTGATCATCGAGTGGGCCGCCGCGCGCAAGCTCGCCCACTCCGAGGACGAGCCTCCAGCCTCGGGCGCCTACCTGAGACCCGACGCATGGGCCAGCATCTGGATGGGCGTGGTCTCGGTCGGCACCAGTGCGGTGATGAACGGGATTGCGCTGTTCGGCTATGCCGCGCTGTACGTCTACGTCGCGCCATGGCATCTGCCTGACAACGCTTGGTACACGTGGGTGATCGCCATCGTCGGCGTGGACTTCTTGTACTACTGGTATCACCGGATGGCCCATCGCGTCCGCATCTTCTGGGCGACGCACCAGGCGCACCATTCCAGCCAGTACTTCAACCTGGCGACTGCGGTAAGGCAGAAGTGGAACATCAGCGGCGACGTCTTCCTGCGCGCCCTGCTTCCGCTGTTCGGCGTGCCGCCCTGGATGGTGTTCGCCAGCTTCTCCATCAACCTGATCTACCAATACTGGATCCACACCGAGCGGATCGGCAAGCTCTGGCGGCCAATCGAATTCGTCTTCAACACACCGTCGCACCACCGGGTGCATCACGGCATGGACGAGATCTACCTCGACAGGAACTACGGCGGCATCCTGATCATCTGGGATCGGATGTTCCGCAGCTTCCAGGCCGAAGAGTTCCGACCGCACTACGGCCTGACCAAACAGGTGGACACTTACAACATCTGGAAGCTGCAGACCCACGAATACGTCGCGATCGCGCGGGACCTCCGCGCCGCGCGTCGGTGGCGAGACCGGCTCGGCTTCGTCTTCGGCCCGCCCGGCTGGCAGCCACGACAGTCGGTGCAGCCCGACATCCCGGCGCCGGTCACCGCGTCTAAGTAGCGCTGCGTCGGAACACCGGTGCCCGACCCGCTATGGCGTCCATGACCCACTGCAGCGCAGCCCGATTCGCTTCGGCCCTGGTCATATCCGAGCCGTCGATGATGCCGATCCGCCATTCGTCGGCAGGCATGCTCGTCAGACGTGCCCATCGCATATCCGACCAATTGCCGGTGCTCAGCACGTGCGGCATATGCCTGGGGTCGCGGGCGTGTTGCCGCATCCAGTCGTCGGGGGATCGGGTACCGCACCGAGTTGGCGCAGCTCGACAGCCGTCACGGCAGACTGGAGTTTGGCTGCGATCGCCGTCCGGACCGACGTCTTGCCCGCGCAACTGGCGCCGGAAATGAGAAGCAGCACGGCACTAATCATCGCGGCGCCCGCAATCGATTCAGCGGCGCGGGCCGCACCCACCCCGTAGTGTCGCGGTGTGAAGACGGTGTTCGATTCCCACGTCGATCCAGGGCTCGTCGAACGGTCTCTTTCGGCGAGCTCGTTTCATTCGGTGTGGCTGGACATACCGCGGACCTCCTACGACGCCCTTTCGGATTCGGTCACCGCGGACCTGCTGGTGGTCGGCGCAGGCTATACCGGTCTGTGGACGGCATTGCATGCCGCACAGCGCAATCCGGGCCAGAAGATCGTCGTGGTCGATGCCGGCCGGGTCGGATGGGCGGCATCGGGGCGTAACGGCGGCTTCGTCGACGCCAGCCTGACCCACGGCCGGGCGAACGGAAAGGCTCGCTGGCCCAACGAAATCGAGACGCTCGAGGAGATGGGCCGGGAGAACCTCGATGGCATGCAGGACGACATCATGCGGCTCGGCCTCGACGTTGAATGGCAGCGCACCGGGATGCTCGCCGTGGCCACCGAAGCACATCAGGTGGCCTGGCTGCGGGAGGCGGCCGACGACGGCGAGGGCCGGTTCATGGCACAGGACGAGGTGCGCGCCGAGGTGGCGTCGCCGACATACCTGGCGGGACTGTTCAGCCCCGACACCTTGGCCATCGTCCATCCTGGCAAGCTTGCGATCGAACTCGCCCGCGCCTGCGTCGAGGCAGGCGTGGCAATCTTCGAGAAGACGAACGTCACGTCGATCGACAGCTCAGGTCCGGCCGTCCGGTTCGCGGCGGGCCACGGGACAGTCACCGCCGATCGCGCGGTGCTTGCCACGAACGTCTTTCCGAGCCTGATCATGCGCAACCGGCTGCAGACAGTGCCGGTGTATGACTACGTGCTGGCCACCGAGCCACTCACCGATGCCCAACTCGACCGCATCGGTTGGGCGAACCGTCAGGGAATCGGCGACTCCGCCAACCAGTTTCACTATTACCGGCTCAGCGCCGACAACCGCATCGTGTGGGGCGGCTACGACGCCGTCTACAAGTTCGGTCGCATGGTGAAGCCCGCCTACGAGGACAGGCCCGCCAGCTATCGTCGGCTCGCAGCGCATTTCTTCATCACCTTCCCCCAACTCGATGACGTCCGGTTCAGCCACCGCTGGGCCGGCGCGATCGACACCAACACCCGGTTCTGTGCGCATTGGGGCCTGGCGCACGGCGGCCGGGTGACTTACGCCAACGGCTTCACCGGGCTGGGTGTCGGCGCGGCGCGCTTCGCCGCCGATGTCTGCCTCGACCTGCTCGACGGTCGGCCGACAGCGCGCACCGAACTGGAGATGGTGCGCAAGCGCCCGTTGCCTTTCCCGCCTGAGCCGTTGGCCAGCATCGGAATCCAGGCGACCCGATGGTCACTCGACCGCGCCGACCACTCTGCCGGGCGGCGCAATCTGTTGCTCCGCACGCTCGATGGACTCGGGCTCGGCTTCGATTCCTGAACGTGCACTGATCGTTCACATGCCGTTTGGATGGGCGCGATCCGAACCGCCCACGTGCCCAACCCAGATCAGTAAGCTCACCGGCGCGGGGTTCGGGGAATAGACGTCTGGCCGACACGGCGGGATGTCGCCTTCAGAAAGGGACAATCACGTGACTGACAGGCTCGCCATAGGCGAGAAGCTCGAACGTGGGCAATCGCTGACGTCGAGGAACGGGGCCTACACGCTGACCCTGCAGGACGACGGCAACCTGGTGCTGTACTCGGGTAGTGATGCGGTGTGGTCGACCGGCACCAACGGTCAGGACGCTCAGCGCCTCGAAGTGCAGAAGGACGGCAATGTCGTGCTCTACACGTCGGACAAACCCATCTGGCACACCGACACCGAGGGCGCCAAGGATGTGCGTCTCATCTTGCAGGACGACCGCAACGTCGTGGTGTACGGATTCGACGGCGTCGCATGGGCGTCGGGCACCAACACCGACGAGGTTTCGCCACCACCACCGCCAATGGTTGGTGACGCCGCGGCACCCGAGGCGGCGCCCGAAGTCGCACCCGCCGCTGTCGAAGAGCCGCTGCCGCCTGCCGAGGCTCCGGCCCCGCCACCACCGCCGCCTCCGCCACCACCGCCTCCGCCACCCGCACCTCGCACCCACACAGTGGTTTCCGGCGACACGTTGTGGGCCATCGCGGAGCGCTTCTACGGCGACGGCAGCAAGTATCAGCGCATCGCCGACGCCAGTGGGATCAGCAACCCTGACCTCATACATCCCGGACAGGTGTTGACCATTCCGTAGCTGACGACGACGCGGGCAGCCTGGGCGCTTAGCCCGGGCTGCCTTGCTGTGTGCCCGCGCGCCGGTAGGGTAGGGGCCCACTGACCCCAAGGAATCGGAGATGACGTTGCGCCGACAATGGTTGCGCTCACTGGCCGTGGCGGCGATCGCGCCGATCTTTGCGCTGACCATGCCAGCGGCGCCGGCACATGCCACTCCCGGCGTCCTCGTCTACCCGGGAATGGAGATCCACCAGGGTTCCAACGTGTGCACACTCGGATTCGTCGATCCGGGCGCACGCACGGCGTTCACCGCGGGTCACTGCCGCGGTGACGGGCCGGTGGTGGACAGGGTGGGCTACCCGATCGGTGCCCTGGCAGTGTTCCGGGACAACACCCCCGACGGGGCCACGGTGGCCACCGATCACATGATCTCCGACTGGGAGGCCATCAGTCTGGCACCAGACGTCGAGATCAACGACGTCCTGCCCGGTGGACGCGTCCTGGTCTCCGATGCGGGCATCGTGCCGACACCTGGCCTCGGGGTCTGTCACTTCGGTGTCATCACGGGAGAGAGCTGCGGCAACATCGAATCCGTCAACAACGGCTGGTTCACGATGGCGAACGGCGTGGTCAGCCAGAAGGGTGACTCCGGTGGCCCGGTCTACGTCGTCACACCCGACGGCCGCGCGGCGATCGTCGGGATGTTCAACAGCACCTGGGGTAATTACCCGGCCGCGGTGTCCTGGCAGACAGCCAGCCAGCAGGCGCGCGAGGACGTCGTGCAGTCCGCCTCGGGGAACATCGCACCCGGCTGAACCGGTGTTGATTCACGCTTGACTTATATAAGCGCCAGCTTTTAGTGTCGGATGGTGCATGCATTCGACGTACTGGGTGATCCGGTCCGTAGGCGCATTCTCGAACTTCTGGCAGATGGCGAATTGGCGGCGGGCGCCATCGGAGCGACCATCCATGGCGAGTTCGACATTAGCCAGCCCGCGGTATCCCAACACTTGAAAGTGTTGCGGGACAACGGGTTCACCTCAGTGCGCCCGGATGGCCAGCGTCGGCTCTATGCCGTCGACGGGCAGGCGTTGCGCGATGTCGATGAATGGCTCGCCGGGTTCCGCCGATTTTGGACGCCACACCTCGATGCACTTGGCACCGAAGTCGCGCGCGGGAAGCGACAAAGACGTAGGAGCACACCATGATCGACGTCGAAAAGCAGATCAACGCCGTGCGGCGCACTGTGGGTGACCGAACGCTGGAGGCGGGTGAGGCCCGTGTCGTCACGATCAGCCAGTCATACGCCACCAATGCGGCAGATCTCTGGGACGCCTGCACCGACATCGACCGTATCCGTCGGTGGTTCCTGCCTATCACCGGCGACCTTCGCGTCGGCGGCCACTATGCGCTCGAGGGCAATGCCAACGGGACGATCCTGACCTGCGACCCGCCGCGCGAATTCACCGCGACGTGGGAATACGGCGGCGACGTCAGCTGGATCGAGGTGCGGATCGCCGCCGAAGGGCCAGACCGGTCTCGGTTCGAGCTCGCACACATCTCGCATGTCGACGACCGCTGGGAGCAATTCGGGCCTGGCGCAGTCGGGATGGGCTACGACGGCGCACTGGTCGGTCTGACCATCCATCTGTCGACCGGCGAGGCCGTCGACCCATCGACCGGTCAGGAATGGATGGCGTCCCAGGACGGCCGCCGGTTCATGACGCGTTCCGGTGAAGCTTGGCGCAACGCCAACGTAGCCGCTGGGGCCGACCCGGCATGGGCGAAGTCCGCCGCGGATCGCTGCCTGGCGGCCTACCTGGGGGAAAACTAGAACACGTTCTAGCCAGCGAGGCACGGCGGCGATATCCTCGTTTCGATGCATGCCCAGACACCTGTCCAGATCGCGTGGGTGACGACGGATCTCACCGCCACCGAAGAGGCCCTGACCACGTTGTTGGGCGCCAGCAAGTGGATTCGCGTGCCGGACGTGCACTTCGGCCCCGACTCGTGCACGTACCGCGGGCAACCGGCCGATTTCGTCGCCAGCATCTCGTTCAGTTACGCCGGCGACACCCAGCTCGAGCTGATCTTCCCGGTTTCGGGCGAGAGCGTCTACACCGAGTTCCTCGACCGGGCAGGCCCCGGACTGCACCACATCTGTGTGGAGGTCGACGACGTCGACGCGGCGGTCGGCACCGCAGAGGTACTGCAGCGTGGCGTCATGCCGGGCGGCATGGAGTTCGCCTACGTCACCGCGGAGGCGGCAGGGGTGCCCTATATCGAGATCGCGCACATCCCGTCCGAGATCCGGGCGTTCTTCGACTATGTGAAGCAGGAGCAGCAGCAGTGAGTACTGAGATCCCGGATACCGTCGAGGCCGCCGATGTGCCGAGTTGGTCCGACGAGGTGGACGTCGTGGTGATCGGCTTCGGCATCTCGGGCGGATCCGCTGCTGTCGCCGCCGCGGCCGATGGGGCGCGGGTTCTGGTGCTGGAGAAGGCTGCTGCCGCAGGCGGCACGAGCGCGATGGCTGGTGGCCACTTCTACCTCGGCGGCGGCACCGCCGTGCAGAAGGCGACGGGACACGACGACAGTCCCGAAGAGATGTACTCCTACCTGGTCGCCGTTTCCCCCGAGCCGGACCACGAAAAAATCCGGGCTTACTGCGACGGCAGCGTCGAGCACTTCAACTGGTTGGAGGAGTTGGGTTTTCAATTCGAGCGCAGCTTCTACCCCGGCAAAGTCGTCGTGCCGCCCGGCACCGAAGGGCTGTCCTACACGGGCAACGAGAAGGTTTTTCCGTTTACCGAGAAGGCCAAGCCCGCGCCGCGCGGCCACTCGGTTCCCGTGCCCGGCGAGCTCGGCGGTGCCGCCATGGTCATCGATCTGCTGGTGAAGCGCGCCGACGAACTCGGCGTGCAGATCCGCTACGAGACCGGCGCTACGAACCTGATCGTGGAGGACGGCGCCGTGGTGGGTGTGCGCTGGAAGCACTTCACCGAAACCGGTGCCATCAAAGCCAAGTCGGTCATCGTCGCAGCGGGCGGGTTCGCGATGAACCCGGAGATGGTCGCCGAGCACACCCCTGCGCTGGGTCAGAAGCGGCGCACCAAACATCACGGCGTCGTGGAGCCCTACATCCTCGGCAACCCGAACGACGACGGGCTCGGCATCCGAATGGGTGTGTCCGCCGGCGGAGTGGCCAAGAACTTGGACCAGATGTTCATCACCGCTGCGGCCTACCCACCGGAGATCCTGCTCACAGGAATCATCGTCAACAGGGACGGCAAGCGGTTCGTCGCCGAGGACTCCTACCACTCCCGCACCTCGGCATTCGTACTCGAGCAGCCCGACCAGATCGCCTACCTCATCGTCGACGAGGACCATATGCAGATGCCGGAGATGCCGCTGATCAAGTTCATCGACGGGTGGGAGACCGTCGATGAGATGGAAGCCGCGCTGGAGATTCCCGAAGGCAACCTGGTCGAGACCCTCGAACGGTACAACGAACACGCGGTACACGGCCAGGATCCGGACTTCCACAAACAACCGGAATACGTTGCCCCGCAGACGAAAGGACCGTGGGCGGCGTTCGATCTGTCGCTGGGTCGGGCGATGTATTCGGGGTTCACCATGGGCGGCCTCGCCGTCACCGTCGACGGCCAAGTGCTCACAGAGGACGGTAACGTGATACCCGGTCTGTACGCCGCAGGCGCCTGCGCCTCCACCATCGCCCAGGACGGCAAGGGGTATGCCAGCGGCACCCAGCTTGGCGAAGGTTCCTTCTTCGGCCGCCGCGCCGGGACCCACGCGGCGTCGCAGAGCTAGCCGCCGTCGAAGAACTTGGTGTCGTAGCGTCCGTACAGTTCGGCCCACTGCTCGCGTTCGGGAGGCGCACCCGTGCGTTCGATGATGTCCGCCAGCTCGCGGAAATATTCGGCGAACCGGGCGGGCGCGAACGTCCCGACGAAGCGCCCTGACCCGGTGCCGGCGTTTCGGAAGGTATGCGGCCGCCCTCGCGGAACGAACAAGAAGGCACCCGGTCCGGCGGTCACTTGTTCGGTGCCGAAGGTGAATTCGTATGTGCCGTCGACGATGTAAAACGTTTCGTCATGACCGTGGTGGATGTGTTGAGGAGGTCCGATGACGCCGGGTTCTGAGACATACTCGTAGAACGACAGAGCGTCACCCGTGTCGGTGCCGTCAATCTTCAGTCGCATGTGGCTGTTGCCAAGAAAGCGCAGTCGCTCGCCGCCGTCAGGCTCGAGTAGGAGATAGCCCTCGATGGGAATGGTGGTGTGGATGGTCATGCTTTGAGTATTTCCAGGAGCGCCCCCGGCCACATCCCCGAACTCGGCCAACCTCAGCCGTTCACCGACTTCGACACGACGCTGGCAAGCTGGAGGCGCGTAACTCCGAACTTCGTGTAGATCCGCTTGAGGTGCGACTCGACCGTGTGCCTGGAGAGGTGCAAGGCGTCGGCGATCGCCGGGTTCGCCATCCCCTGAGCAACGCATTCGGCGACGCGCAGTTCCGCCACGGTGAGCAGAGTCAGCGGGTCGCTCGCGGCGCGCCTGTGGCCGCGCAGCGATTCGGCGTGGCTTGTCGTGCCAACAAGGAACCGCTCGATTTCCTCGACTACGGCCGCCACGTCACCGACATAGGGGAGGTGATCGTCGCCATCCACAACTATCAAATGCGCGTCGGGAATCGCCGACGCGAGGTGCTCGCCGTTGCAGAGTGGGACGAAATGGTCACCGGCCCGGTGGAGCACAAGTGTCGGAGCGCTCACATCCGGCATGACCGAACGCGCGTCATTGCCGAGATTGAAGCGCAGGTGCGCCAGTGCGGCCCCTGGTGTGGCAGCTGTCCGCTCGAAGCGCGCCTGCGCCGCACGTGCTCGATCCGATTGTCGATGTCTCCATAACGAAGGAGCAAGGTGCTCGAGCGAATCACCTGTACCCCATCGGGTTTCGACCACCTCGGTGATCCAGCGGATTCTCGCCTCGACCTCATAGCCGCACAGGAAGTCCGCACTGCCCGATACTTTGCCTGCATGACTGCCGAGCAGCACCAGCTTCTCAACGCGGTCGGGGTGGCGGGCTGCGAACACAGCTGCCATCGTGCCGCCCTCGGAGAATCCGAGTAGCGACGCGCGCTCGACGCCGGCGGAGTCAAGCACCGCACGAATGTCGTCGATTCTCTCGTTCAGAGACATCGCCCCCATAACGCGATCCGACATGCCCGTGCCGCGCTTGTCGAACCGAATCAGCCTGGTGAACGACGCCAGCGCTTCATAGAAGCGACGCGGCAGCACCATCTCCATTTCGAGCTCGAGATGCGAAACCCAGCCGGGTATGAAGACAAGGTCGGCAGGTCCATCGCCCATGACCTGATACGCGATATGGATTTCGCCACTGCGTGCGTACTGTGTCTGCGGCACAGGATCCCCTCACCGATATGACGGCTGAGATGAGGTTAACGCAGCCAATCAGCCGACCGGTTCAAGCCGCCACGGGCCGCCGCCGAGCAGTTCGAGCCGCCGGTCGTGGTGCTGGTCGAGGGTCGGGCGGTGGCTGACGCTGACCACGATGCAGTCCGGCAGCCGGTCACGCAGCGCGCGGTACAGCGCGAACTCCTGGCCTTCGTCGATGGCCGAGGTGGCCTCGTCGAGGAACACGGCCTTCGGCTTCTTCAGCAGCACCCGGGCGAACGCGACGCGCTGCTGCTCGCCGGGCGACAGCACCTTCGCCCAGTCGTTCACCTCGTCCAGTCGGCCGCCCAGATGCCCGAGGGCGACCGTTTCCAGGGCCGACCGGATCTCGTCGTCGGAGTAGCCGCCTTCATCGTCGGGGTAGGACACAGCCCTGCGCAGATTCCCCAGGGACATGTAGGGCAGCTGGGATAAGAACATGGTGTCGTCCTGCGGGCGGCGCAACGTCCCCGACGTGAACGGCCACAGCTGCGCCAGGCTGCGCAGCAGGGTGGTCTTACCGCTGCCCGACACGCCGGAGATCACCAGTGACTGGCCCGCGTCGAGCCGCACATCGATCGGGTCGATCAGGCGTACCCCAGCAGGCGTTCGAACCTCGACCTTGTCGAGTTGGATCGAGCCATCGGTACTCGGCTCCGCGGTCAAAGACGGTAGCTCCCTTGCGTCTTCGTTCGCGACGACCAAGCCGTGCAGACGGATGATGGCGGCGCGATAGCTGGCGAACGCGTCGTAGACGGAACGGAAGAACGACAGGGAACCCTGCAACTGGTTGAAGGCGCTCGCCGATTGCGTGACGTCGCCGAACTGAATCTGACCGGCGAACAGTCGCGGCGCCTGGATGATCGTCGGCAGTGGATCGACGATGTCGTTCATCGACCTGTTCCAGCCGAGGAACGCGATGTTCCGTCGGACGAACGCCCGGTAATTGGCGATGATCGCCGCGAACCTGGCCATCAGCTCACTGCGTTCGGCACGCTCGCCGCGATACAGGCCGATGGCCTCGCCGGCGTCGCGCAACCGCACCAGCGCATAGCGGAATGCGGCGTTGGTTGACTCGTTGCGGAAGGAAAGCCGGATCAGCGGGCGACCGATCCAGAACGCGATCACCGTTGTGGCAGCCACGAACAGCAACGCAATCCAAAACAGTGCCTTGGGAATTGTGAGTCCGAAAATGGGCAGCGGGCCGGACAGGTTCCATAGGATCGGGGTGAACTCGACCACCGAAACGATCGCGAAAACCGTTCCGAATAGCAAAGTCTGGGCAGTGCTGACGGTCGGCGTGTTCGTTTCCGGTCCGGTCCCCGTGGTGAATATGTCGATGTCCTGCTGGATGCGCTGGTCCGCGTTGTCGATGGGCGCATCGATGAACCGCGACCGGTAGTAGGCGTCCCCGTCGAGCCAGTCACCGGTCAGGCGATGTGTGAGCCACACCCGCCACCTGATGATGAAGCGCTGCATCAG
>NZ_JAVHWK010000155.1:0-2752 GCF_032159775.1 Mycobacterium sp. | reverse complement strand
GCCATGTCGAACAGCCCGTAGCCGTTGGCCGCGAAACTTCCGACGGCGGCGGTCGTGCCGTAGCCGGTGTCGGGTAGATACGGAAACTCCCCGTGCCAGTAGTTGGCCATCCGCTGGCCCGGTCGCTCCGGCTCGTCGCCCCAGGTGTAGGCCGCGCCGTCCAGGCCGCCGCGGGCCGCGACCTCCCACTGTGCCTCGGTCGGCAATCGCAAACCGGCCCAATTCGCATACGCTTCGGCGTCGTCGAATGCGACGTGCACCACCGGGTGGTGCTCGCTGCCCTTGAACGAGGAGCGCGGACCGCGTGGGTGGTTCCAGCATGCGCCGGGCGTCCACGTCCACCACTGGTTGATGTGCCGCAGATCCACCGGCCCCGCAGTGCGGTGAAAGACCATCGAACCGGGCTGCAGGTTGTCTGCGGGCGCGTCGGGATAGTCATCGGGGTCGAGGGCTCGCTCGGCGAGGGTGACATAGCTCGTGGCGTCGACGAACTCGGCGAACTCGGCATTGGTCACCTGATGGGGCATGATCCAGAACTCCTCGACGGTGACGGAGTTCGCGGGCGCCTCTTCAGGGTAGTGCCGATCGGACCCGACGACAGCGGTCTGCGCCGGAATGCGCACCAAATGCCGAGACTGCGCAGAGATCGCCGTTTCGTGCGTCAACGCGATCTCTCCGCAGTCTCGGGGAGGGTGTCAGTCACTGAAGACGGTCGTCCAGTCGTTTTTGATGCTGACGACGGTCCAGCCGAACTGCTCAGCATGGTCCAGTGCACGTTCTGCTCCTGCGGTGTAGTCGAATTCGCGCTCAGCGTCATCGTGCAGGACCAGTAGCCGAAGACCTCGGGTGAACTCGAGCATTTCGATATCGCCGTTGGAATTACCTGCGGCCAATATCGGCCGGCGTCCGATCCGGCTCCACAGCCGGGTCGGCTTGACGGGTCCGTCGTCGAGGAATTCCGGCTGCGCGGTCGTGTAGAGCTGACCGTCGCGATAGACGAGACCCACCGAACTGCCCACCACGCGCTCGGGTGGAATCCCATACAGTTGCCCAGTGATCGGGCGCATGAAATCTCGCCCGCCACCGGAGACTATGTAGTTGGTGAATCCATTGGCCTCGAGGTAGCGCAGAAGCTCGACCATCGGCGCATACCCGCACGACGTGTAGGGGCGACCCAGCGTCGGGTGCTTAGCTTCGGCGAAGAAGGCATTGAACCGGCCGGCGAGTTCGTCGACAGTGATTTCATGCTGAGACGTAAGTATCGCCGCCACCAGCGGTTTGATGTCGGTGTCGTCGCCCTGGTAATGCTTGGTGACCGCATCGCCCAGCCATTGCAAATCGCCGGTGTAGGCCGCTTTGTACGGCTGCTGGTCGCGCAGCGACGGGTCCGCTTCAGCCTGTTCCTTGAATCGACGTAACAAGAAGTCGAGCTGGATGTACATCGGCTTCTCGCACCACAGCGTGCCGTCGTTGTCGAAGACCGCGACGCGTGCCTCCGGCGCGACGAAATCGGGGCCGCCGCCAGCGGTGACGCGACCAACGAAGTCGACGATCGCCGACTTCGTAGGCCCGTCTGTCCAGCACTCGAGTTCCGCCATACTCACCCGCCGCGAGTCGAGAGAAACTTCTCGAGCTCCTCGACGGCGTTCTTGATCGTGAACGACGACGGCTCTTGCCGCGGCGGGAATTCCTTGAAGGTCTGCAGGAACTGGGTCGCGATCGCGGAGCCGTAGAGGACAAGATAGATGCGATCGATCACCCAGTCCCAGTACGTGTTGGACGTGATGTCCGCGCGTTCGTAGGGATCGGTCCGCAGGTTGAACAATTTCGGTGCCCGCAGTTGGGTGAAGGGTTCGTACCAGATCTGCAACGTGCCCCGGCAGCGCTGCTCCATGAACACGACCTTCCAGTTCTCCGCCCTGATCCCGAGCACGTCGCAGTCGTCAGAGAAGTAGATCATCCCGCGGCGCGGGCTCTTGTCGACCTCGCCGGTGAGATAGGGGATCAGGTTGTAGCCGTCGATGTGCACCTTGTAGGTCATGTCGCCGATGGTGTGGCCGGTTTTGAGCTTGTCGATGATGTCGGTGTCGCCTGCAGCGGCCAGAAACGTCGGAAGCCAGTCGTGGTGCTGGACGATTTCGTTGGACACACTGCGCGGCTTGATCTTTCCTGGCCACCGGATCATCTCGGGAATCCGGAATGCGCCTTCCCAGTTGCTGGCCTTCTCACTCCGGAACGGTGTGGTCGCGCCATCGGGCCAGCTGTTCGCATGCGGACCGTTGTCGGTGGAGTAGATGACGATGGTGTCCTCGGCGATCCCGAGTTCGTCGACCAGGTCGAGCAACGTGCCGACGTTGCGGTCGTGGTCGATCATCGTGTCGTGGTACGGCGACTGCCAGCGGCCCGCCTGGCCGAGGCTCTCCGGCTTGGTGTGCGTCCGGAAGTGCATGTGGGTCATGTTCATCCATACGAAGAACGGGGTGTCGGCCTCGTGTTGTCGCTTGATGAAGTCGATACACGCACCGGTGGTTTCGTCGTCTATGGTTTCCATGCGTTTCTTGGTGAGCGGTCCGGTGTCCTCGATCCGCTGCTTGCCGACCGGGCCGTACCGTTCATCGACTTCACCCGAGTCCTCGTCGGTGGCCCAGGAATGAATCACGCCGCGCGGTAGTAGCTTGGCGCGCAAGACCGGCGCCTCTTCGGCAGTGGGGTAGTCCGCGTTCTCCGGTTCCTCCTCGGCGTTGAGGTGGTA
>NZ_JAVHWK010000153.1:0-109212 GCF_032159775.1 Mycobacterium sp. | reverse complement strand
TGTGCCACGAATGTACGACGAGATCACGGAACACCAGACCTGCGTTGCGGCCCAACCTGGTTCGGTCACGGCGTTAGCACTACCGCCTACAGTGCGCTCGCAGTAGTCCCCGTGCCCGCCGTCGCAGTCAGCCCATCCGCACGACACGATGCAGTGCGAATGGTTGGCGACCATCTTCTCCTGATGCCCGTTCACTGTGGCGGTCATCGCGCCGACCACCCATCCAGTTCGTCGGCCGCCGTGACAAGAACATCGGCCAAGCGGCGGGCGGCTTCCCCGGTGAGGCTGATGCCGGTTTCTGTTTGGCCGCCGTCCTCGACGTCGAAGGTGCATATGGAGATGTCGGGAGCGGAGTAGAACTCGTCCGATCCGTCCGCGATGCTTCCGTCGTCGTGCTGGAAGCCGCTGGCGCAGACGGCGAGGTCTTTGCCGTACTTCGTGCAGGCGACCACCTGGCGGTCCTCGCCTGCGAAGTACCGGTAGTACCGGCCGTCGTCGTCGTCCGGCTCCCATTCGTCGGTCCGTACGGCTTTGGCTGGCAGTGCAACTAGTGCCGGATGTGGAGGGGTTGTGGATGTGGTGGTCATGGCTAGCTACCTCTCGTGTCGGTTGCTAGCGCCCCGATTGACCAGTTCACATAGAGTTCATGCGGTCCGCATCTGGTCTGAGAAACTACCTCTGACCTGCATCGAACTTGGTGCGCGATACTGGGATTGAACCAGTGACCTCTTCCGTGTCAGGGAAGCGCTCTCCCGCTGAGCTAATCGCGCCTGAAACCTTGGAGGTGGAGACGGGAATCGAACCCGTGTGCACGGCTTTGCAGGCCGTTGCCTCACCACTCGGCCACTCCACCAATGGGGTTGATGCCACCGCACCTTCGAGCGGATGACGGGATTCGAACCCGCGACCCTCACCTTGGCAAGGTGATGCGCTACCAACTGCGCTACATCCGCACGCCACGGGCGAGATCGTCGCCCGTCGCGAAGGACGACGATAGTCCACCGCAGCGGAGCCACACAAATCCCTTCCGCCACCGGTGAGCGCCACCTCAGACGATTCGACGCTACCTGGTTCCCGCGCCTTTGCTGAGTGATTCCTGGACATCGACTGCGTTCCGGTGGCCGTGCGGTTGCGTGCTAATCTTCGACGTCGTCCCCGGTCTCGTAGCTCAGGGGGAGAGCGTCCGCCTCACACGCGGAAGGTCACTGGTTCGATCCCAGTCGGGACCACTCCAACCCACATCTCGGATGCCATCGTGGGGTCTCCAAACCGGGTTACGGTTCGACCCGTGTTGCAGACAATTCTCAACTTCGCCGGAATCGCGGTGTTCTCGGCTTCAGGGGCAGTGGTCGGAGTGCGCAAAGGCTTCGATCTGTTCGGGATAGCGGTCATGGGTGTGCTGACGGGCGTCGGCGGAGGAATCCTTCGCGACCTGCTCCTCGACATCAGCCCGCCGTACTCGATTCAGCATTGGGGGAACATGACCGTCGCTCTCGGTGCCGTCGCACTTGGCACGGTCTTCGCCAACGTCGTCATTCGCCTGAACACCGGCATCCTTGTGCTCGACGCGTTCGGCATGGGCTTCTTCGCCACCTCCGGTGCCGCCCTGGCGGTCGACAACGGCGCCAGCTGGTTCGCCGCGTGCCTGCTGGGCATGCTGTCGGCGATCACGGGCAGCATCATCCGAGATGTTCTGGCCCGCGACATTCCGATGGTGATGGGACCCGACGACCTGTATGCCATCCCGGCGATGCTCGGAGCGATCACCTACGTCGGCGTCGACTACGTCGCAGAGCAATGGGTCGCGTTGGTCGTGGGCACCGTGCTGGCCACCGCGTTACGGTTGGCGGCGGCCATGATCTTTCACTGGCGCCTGCCGACCGGGCCACGCGAACTGATCAACTGATTACAGCCGCGCGGTGAGAGCGTGCGCCGCGAAATCGGCTGCCTGGTCGGCCATTCCGTTGCTCCTGTAGGCGCTGTGGGCGGAGCGGTCACTGCCACCGGGGAAGCAGATCGGGTCTCCGGTATTGCACAGCTCGAGGGTCTTGGCCGTATACAGATGACCGATGGTGATCGGCGGTGCGTCGTGCGCGACCAGATTCAGAAACCAGTCCGACGGAGTGCCGAACAACACGACGGCCGCGACGTGCGAGGCGACCGCGGGCGGCAGCGTGCCTGCGACGCCGTCGGGCAGGGCAATCCCGGCCGGAACTGTGTCAGTGGTGGTGTAGCCGGCCACGGCCGCGCCCTGCGAGTAGCCACCCAGCACGATCTGGGTGTTCGCGCAGTTGGCTGCGATCGCCTCGACTTTGTTGGCGGCGTCGGCAATGCCACTCGCGGCGGCCTGGAAGTCCAGCGACGCCGGGTAGTTGACGCCGTAGGCCTCGACGGTCTTGCCGCTGAGGCGCGCGTTCAGCGAGTCGACGAACGCCTGCCCGGTCGCTCCGACGCCAGGCGCCTCGAACGTACCGCGGGCAAAGACGACCTCCACGTCCGAACACGAGGAGTCTCCGGCGGCCGACGCGAGTCCGCTGGCCTGCGGCCCGATGAGTGCCGCGACGGAAACGACGGCGGCTGCCAGCCAGCGCAGCGTGCGGGGCGTTGGTGTGACAAATCTGCGGCTGCGCATCGTCGGCTCTTTTCGGTTGGTCAAGATCGCTCAATGCATGAGAGAACCCGCAGACAGCCCGAATTCATCCCTCGCGGTTAATGTGATCGCCGTGACAGAACAAAGAGACCGAGCCCATTCGCGCACCTTTGTCGTCACCGGCGCGGCATCGGGAATCGGCCTTGCCAGCGCACAACGCCTACTCGCCGAAGGCGGCACCGTCATCGGCGCCGACGTGAATGAACCGCCCGACCTCGGCGAGCGGTTCACGTTCGTCGCGGCCGACGTGTCCGACGAATCTGCGGTCGCCGACGTGTTCGCCGCCGTCGGCGGCCGACTCGACGGCGTCGTTCACGCTGCAGGCATCGCCAGCGGCGGTCCGGTCCACCTACTCGACAAGGCCGAGTGGGACCGGGTGATCGCGATCAACCTCACCGGGACCTTCCTGGTCGCCAAGGCCGCACTGACCGCGATGATCAAGCAACCACGAGCGGATGGCGAGCGTGGGTCGATCGTCACCCTCGCCAGCGTCGAAGGCCTCGAAGGGACTGCGGGTGGCAGCGGCTACAACGCGTCGAAGGGAGGTGTCGTGCTGCTCACCAAGAACATCGCACTCGATTACGGTCCCAGCGGCATCCGCGCCAACGCCGTCTGTCCCGGCTTCATCGCAACGCCGATGCTGGACAGCGTGTTTCGCCTTGACGGAATGTCTGGCCCGCTGGACTCGATCACGCACGAGCACGCCCTTGCGCGACTCGGCAGGCCCGAGGAGATCGCCGCCATGGCGGCGTTCCTGGTGTCTCCCGATGCCTCGTTCGTGACGGGTCAGGCGATCGCCGTCGACGGCGGCTATACCGCAGGCCGCGACCACGGGGTGGTTGCACTCTTCGGCCTACCGGAGTGAATCGTTATCGAGGCCGGTCGACCTCGTAGGTGCCGTTGTCGTCGGAAAAAGCCACCAGCACTTGACGTTTGCGACCGTCGACGATCACGTCGCACGTGAAGGTGCCGCCCTTCTTGATCTGTGGGTCTTCACCGTTGTTGCAGACGACGTCGGTGACGCTGGTGACGCCGTAGCCGTCGGCGGGGTCCAGCAGTATCCGCTGAACGCCGGCCTCGGCCTTGGACACCTTGAGCACCTTGCCTTTCAGCACGTCGAATTGCGACAGCCCGAACACGATTCCGATGGCGGCCGCCGATATCGCGATGACGCCGACGGCGATCAACAGCGCGACCTGTCCGCCCTTGCGGCGGCTGGATACCGCTTTCCCATGCCGGTTCCTGGCCGGTTCGTTGTGCCGGTGGGGCGCTGAGCCGGGTCGGGGTGCCAGCGTCGGTGGCGACGCCGGCGGCGGCGGTGGTGGAGGCCGCGATGGTCGTGCCGGGGGTCGCCGGGCCGGCATCGGTGGCGGCGGAACACGTGTGTTGGCGTTCTTCCACCACGGTTCCTCCGCGGGTCTGGGCTCCCGCGGTCCGCTCACGTGCCGATTCTCTCAGGCGAACCGTTGATAGCAATCGTCGGCATTGCCGAGGAGACCGGTGCGAAAGGCGAGTATCCGGGTGAATCCGGATGGTACGGGTGTCCCATTGACATCGGTGGCCACTATCGGGTTGGTCAGCAGACCCGAGACTGCTTCGTCGAGATCACCGGCACCGAGCACCAGCTGGTTGCCCGACGGCCCGCGGATCGGGTCGGCCATCTTCCGCTGCGCGACACCGGTCAGGCAGGCGGTGCGCATCGCGGCCGCCGGTGTGTTCAGCGCCAGGCCTTTTTTCTGCTGCAGGGCAAGGACGTAACGCGACGTCACCATCGACAGTGCGGTGTTGTCACCCTGCAACAGCACGAAGTCGCTCTCGTCGGCGGGCGCGCCGATTTGACGAAGCGTGGGCAGGTCGACGCCGATGGTATTGGTGTCGGCGCAGTAAGCGACCGGCTGTTGTTGGGTCGCTGAGCAGCCCTCGCCCGTTGTGGAGAGCGTCGGCGGGTTCGCCGGGGCGAAGATCTGATCCAACAGCTCCATCAGGGTCGACAATGTCTGCTCGTCGATCGTGATATCGCTCTGCGGGCTGGCCGGATCGAACAACGACGGCGGAAGATTGCCGCGGCGCTGCTCGATCTCGCCGGAATCCATTGCGGCGCAACCATCGACGCCAACGTCGAATCCCGTCTGGAACGCGCTCACCCGGTCGAGGGCGGTGCCGTGCGACGGCGGATCGAGCGACATGGTGTCGAATGTCGAGACCGGATCGCGCCCGGCGATCGCACCCGCCATCACCTGATCGAGGGCGCGCGTGGTGTTGATGCTGAATCGGGACGAGTGGCCCTCGGCCACCCAGCGCATGTAGACGCCTGCCATGCAGTCGGCCTGCTGTTCGCGAACCAGAATCGACGACTTCTGCTCGCCGACCAGCCCCGCGCGTGTCTGCAGTGCGTGACCGTACTCGTGGGCCAGCAGCCCGTTGATCGTCATGTCGCCGAAGAACTCCTTGGCCACGGGCATCAGATCGACTCTGTCCCAGGCGATCAGGTCATCGGGTGCGCAATACAGCGCGTTGAAGTCGAATGCGCTGGCCTGTTCACCGCAGATCGTGTCCGAAGTCCTCGGATCGACCGACACGAGCCGGGACACCGGTGTGAAGGTGCCCGCGAATGCGTCCGAGTAATGCTGCGACCAGAAATCCTCGATGTCGTCCACTGCCGACAACGCCTCGCGGTCGATCTGCCCGTCGTCGGTGTTCTGCACCCGGTCGGCGGCCGATGGCGGTACCGTGCGGAGTCCGCTTGGCCCATCGGAGGTCGGCAGACCAGCGACCCGATAAGGGTCATAGCGCATGGAGACGGCACGCCCGTCGACAGCAGTCGCCTGGCTGCATCCGGCCAGGGTGACCGCCACACACGCGGCGGCGACGCCGAGCCGGACGTATGCAGTCACAACGTGACGGTACCGGCAGCTTCTCGGCAGCTCGCCTAGCTCGGGTAGATGATCGACTGGTACTCGATGTAGGGATCGACGCCCTCGGGCCCGCACTCGCGTCCGAGGCCGGACTTCTTGAAGCCACCGAACGGGGACTTGAAGTCAAGGAGCAGGCCCGAGTTCACCGGGACGGTGCCCGTGCGCAGGCGTGCCGCGACCTCGGCGCCGTGGTCGACGTCGGCGGTCCACACCGAACCCGACAGCCCGTACTCCGAATCGTTGGCGATGCGGACGGCGTCGTCTTCGGTCTCGTACGGAATGACCGACAGCACAGGACCGAAGATCTCTTCACGCGCGATCCGCATCGCGTTGTCGACGTCGTAGAAGAGCGTCGGTTCTATGAACCAGCCCTTCTCCAGATGCGCCGGCCTACCGCCGCCGACCGCAACTTTGGCGCCCTGCGCCTTGCCCGACTCCAGCATGCCGACGATCTTGTCCCGTTGCCGTTCTGCCACAACGGGACCGACCGCGGTGGCGGGATCGTTGGGGTCGCCGACCGCCATCGCACCCACGCCGGCGGTCAGTGCGTCGACCATCTCCTGATAGCGCGATTGCGGCGCGAGGATGCGGGTCTGCGCGGCGCAGGCCTGCCCGTTGTTCATCATTCCCGACATGATGATGTTCTGCAGGTGCGCGTCGAGGTCGACATCGTCGAGGAGGATCGCCGCGGACTTGCCTCCGAGTTCGAGCGTCACGCGTTTGATCTGCGCGCCGCACAGCTCGCCGATGCGGGCGCCCGTCGCCGTCGAACCGGTGAAGCTGACCTTGTCGACGCCTGGGTGGATGACGATGTGCTCGCTGGCTTCGCGCGACGCCGTGACGATGTTGATCACGCCAGGCGGAATCCCGGCCTCGAGGACCGCCTCGGCGAGCAGGTACGGGTCGAGCGCCGTCTCGGGCGCCGGCTTGAGCACCATCGTCGACCCCGACGCGAGGCACGGCCCGAGCTTCATCGCCATGATGTAGAGCGGCACGTTCCACGGAATGATCCCCGCCGCGACGCCGACGGGTGCCCGGCGCACCACGACCTTCTGGCCCATGGCACCGACACGCTCGTCAGTCCACGGATAGCTGCGCGCGATGTCGGCGTAGATGTCGAGAACCATGGTGGCCGCGAACACCTGCATACCCAGCGACTGCGACGCGGGGGACCCGTTCTCGTTGGTGACGACGTCGGCGATCTGCGCTCCACGCTTCTGCAGTGCCTGCGACAGCGCGGCAATCGCATCTGCCCGTTCGTCCGGCGTCGAGTTGGGCCACGGGCCGTTGTCGAACGCATCGCGGGCCGCGGCGACGGCCCGGTCGATGTCGGCCGGTGATCCGTCCGGCGTGCGCGCGTATACCTCTTCGGTGATCGGAGAGATGACGTCGATGGTGCGGTTGGTGGCGGGCGCCACCCATTCGTTTCCGATGAACAGCCGGTCCCGCGTCTCCATGGCAGCACTCCGATCGCGTTTGGGTACGAGCGGAATCCTACGGCTGTAACGCATCCGGATCGGGAGCGATTGAACTGTTGGAACCGGATCGTCGCCCCGCCACAAGCGGCGCTTCGGCTACACAAGCACCGCGGCGCCTGCTGGCCCACTTCCAGTGTCGGGGGAGATGGCTGCATAGCAGCGGTGGCGGCCACCCGCCATCTCTGAGAGCAGAGGAGTCGATACCTACATGCGTGCCCCCATCAAGAATTGCTTCCGTCGTAGCACCGTCGCTGTGCTGGCGTCGGGGGTCGTCATCTCCATGAGCGCACTCACCGGGGGAGTCGCGCCCGCCTTGGCCAAACCGGATCACAGCGATCCGGGCATTCCGATCATCCCAACGCCCGAAATCATCGTTCCGGAGGCGCCCCAGGTCGCGCCCGAACAAGAAGCACCGCGTGCGCCGAAGGAACAACCGGCCCCGCAGAAGGTCGAAGCTCCGCCCCAGCAGTTGGCGCCGGCTCCCGAGATCGCCGCCCCCGCCGCTCCTGCGCCGCAGGTGCAGGCGCCGCCCGAGGTCCAGGCACCGCAACCCCAGCCCGTGGCGCCCGCACCGCCGATTCAGGCGCCGGCGCCGAAGAAGGAGGCGCCCAAGGCCGTCGAGGCGCCCAAGGTCGTGGAGGCGCCCAAAGCCGACCCGCCCAAGGTTGTGGAGGCACCCAAGGTCGTGGAGGCACCCAAGGCCGACCCACCCAAGGCAAATGCGCCGACGGTCGACGCGCCCGGCGGCGACGCGCCGAAGGCCGACGCGCCGAGGGTCGATGCACCGAAGGTGGACGCACCCGCTTCAGCTCCCGCGGTGGATCCACCTGCCGGGCCGGGCGACGCGCAGCAGGGTGCGCAGGCTCCGAAGAACCTTGTGCCCGGGAAGAAGCCAGACGCCGGCGGCAGCGCCGCCGACCAAAAGCAGGCACCGGCAGCCGACGAGGCACAGAGCGGCCCGCCGACCGCATCAAAGGCCGCGCAGCGGATTGCGACGGCGGAACCCGAGACGCTGACGGCCCCCGAGGCGGACGTCCAGCTCGCCAAGAAGGCGGATCCGATCGAAGTGAAGCCGGAGCCGGCGTCGAAGCAAGACGTCGACTTGCTGGCCAGCGCGATCAACCTGCAGAGCAAGCAGAAGCTCGGACCGTTCGAGTCCGAAATCGGTGCGGGGTCTGATTTCTCGATCGGAGGACGCGATCGCGACCGGGAGCACGGCCGCGACTGGGACAACAAGTTCTGGGACAAGAAGGTTCGTCAGTGGGATCGAAACTGGATCGAATACGACCGGTACTACCGGCCGATCATCTTCAATCCTTTCCGGGCTCCGGTGCGGATCGTCTACGCGCTCGCGAACGTCACGCGGATTCTGGTCATTCAGCCTCTCGCGAGGGTCGTCGTCGATGTGGCCGAGTTGGCTGCGTACAGCTTCACGGCTGTCGTACTGGGCGCGGCGAACGTGGTTTCCGACGTGGCGAACGTTGCAGCCGACGTGGTGAACGTCGCGGTCGGAACGTTCTTCGGTGGCGGTTACGTCCCGGCCATCGGGGCGCCGTTCGTGCCGCCGCCACCGCTGTTGCGCTACGACAACGTGCCGGTTCAGGTGCGGTACTCGGACGCGACATACCAGCCGTTCCGGGTCAACCAGATCGTCGACCTCGGCGACGACGTGCAGTACGGCGGGCGCAAGGTGTTGCTCGACGGAGCCACGCCGGCATGGGGGCAGTGGACCACATCGCCGACAGGCGAGCGCCAGTTCGAGGTCCATCGCACGCAGCAGTACCCCGGATTGGGCGAACCCCAGGAAGCGCCGCTGCCCGGCGACTATCGGATGCAGTTGGCGTCTGACGAGTCCGCCGATCTCGATCGCTCGCAGATGTACCTGATCGCCGCAGCCGGTCTGGTCGCCGGCCTTGGCTTCGGTGCCCTCGGTCTGGCCTTCGCCCTCGGGCGCAGGCGGCGGGTGACGTAGTTACGCCAGCTGGAGTGCTGGACAACTGTCCGGCACTCCAGCTGATCCCGGGGGTCGATCACCAGCCGCAGTCAGTGCACGTCTATGACCTGCCTTGTTTGTCGCGGGCCGCATCCGATAAGTTGGACAGCTGTCCAGCCGCGGCCTTGAGGAGACAGCAATGGCGATTCGCGTCGCACACATCGGCACCGGCAACGCAGGACGTATCGCGCTCAACCACCTGATCAGCGATCCCCGCTTCGAACTGACCGGCGTCTGGGTGTCCTCGGACGCCAAAGTCGGCAAGGACGCGGGCGAACTCGCCGGACTCGATACGTCGACGGGCATCGCCGCGACCAATGATCTGGACGCGCTGTTGGCCACCGAACCCGACTGCGCCGTCTACTGCGCAATGGGCGACAACCGGATACCCGAGGCGGTGACCGACGTTCTCCGCATCCTCACCGCAGGAGTCAACGTCGTCGGAACGTCTCCCGGCGTCTTCCAGTATCCGTGGGGCGTCATGCCCGACAAGTACATCGCGCCCATCGAAGATGCTGCGCGGCAAGGTAATTCAAGTCTTTTCATCTCCGGGGTGGATCCTGGCTTCGCTAACGACCTCATTCCGTTCGCGATCGCAAGCACCTGCCAGCGCCTCGAACAGGTCCGGTGCATGGAGATCGCCGACTACGCCACGTATGACGGCTCCACCGTGATGTTCGACGTGATGGGCTTCGGGTGGACGCTCGACGAGACGCCGATGTTGTTGCAGCCCGGCGTGCTCGGGATGGCATGGGGGACGACGATCCGCCAACTGTCGGCGGGCTTCGGCATCGAGGTCGACGAAATCAAGGACTCGTGCACGCGGATCCCTGCGCCGGAGGCTTTCGACGTCGCGGCCGGCCACATCCCCAAAGGCGGGCAGGCCGCGTTGCGTTTCGAGATCATCGGGCTGGTCAAGGGCAAGCCCGTCATCGTCATCGACCACGTCACCCGGCTTCGCGAAGACCTGGCGCCGGACTGGCCGCAGCCCGCACAGCCGGGCGGGTCCTACCGGGTGGAGATCGTCGGCGAGCCGTCGTACACCGTCGACATCTGCCCGACCAGCCGCAGGGGTGACCACAACTACGCCGCCATCGCGGCCGGCGCAGGCAGGGTGGTCAACGCGATTCCCGCGGTGGTGGCCGCACCACCGGGCATCAGGACGACACTGGACCTTCCACTGATCACCGGCAAGGGACTGTTCGACGTCAATTAGTGCGCACGACAACGACAAAGGAGAACACCGCATGGGACGCGTCGACGGCAAGGTTGCGCTCATCAGTGGCGGCGCACGGGGGATGGGTGCCGCGCATGCGCGGATGCTGGTCGCAGAGGGCGGCAAGGTCGTCATCGGCGACATCCTCGACGCCGAGGGCAAGGCGGTGGCCGACGAGATCGGCGACAGCGTGCGCTACGTGCACCTCGACGTCACACAGCCCGACCAGTGGCAGGCCGCGGTCGAAACCGCCGTCAGCGAGTTCGGCAAGCTCAACGTGCTGGTGAACAACGCGGCGATCGTCGCGCTCGGCCCGCTCAAAAAGTTCGATCTGGACGAATGGCAAAAGGTCATCGACGTCAACCTGACAGGCACGTTCCTCGGCATGCGCGCCGCGGTGCAACCGATGATCGACGCGGGCGGCGGGTCGATCATCAACGTGTCATCGATCGAGGGCCTGCGCGGCGCGCCGTTCGTGCATCCCTATGTGGCGTCGAAATGGGCGGTGCGCGGACTGGCGAAGTCGGCGGCACTCGAGTTGGCGCCCAAGAACATTAGGGTGAATTCGGTGCACCCCGGCTTCATCCGGACCCCGATGACCGCGCACCTTCCCGAGGACATGGTCACCATCCCGCTCGGCCGTCCCGCCGAGCCGGAGGAGGTGTCGACGTTCATCGTCTTTTTGGCCAGCGACGAGTCGTCCTACTCCACGGGCAGCGAATTCATCATGGACGGCGGTCTTGTCACCGCCGTGCCGAGCAAGGCCTAGCCGAGAGGCTCAGCGGCGTCGCCGCCACAGCAACCACACCAGCACAGCCGTACCGGCGACGACCAACGTCGCAGTCGGAACGGTGACCTTCGCCCGACCGTCGTCGAGCGTCGCGTGCTGAACCGCGTGCGCCTTGTCCAGGACGGCCTCCTTGGTGTCGGCGGCCTTCTCGGCGACGCGCTCCTTCGTCTCGGCGGCCTTGTCTCTCGTCCGTTGTTTGACATCCATCTTGGCGCTCAAGGCCTCGACGGTCTGACCGAGTTCTTTTCGCGTCTCCGCGATGTCTGATTGAATCTCGTCGATGTCCGCCTCGGGGCCGGGTTCCGGACGGGCGGCTTGCGGCTGGCTCATTGGCGTGCTTCCTTAAGTTCCTTGATGTCGGCCTTGACGCTCTCGGCACTCTCGGCCACCGGCGGGGCGATCTCCTCCGCCTGCTTGCGACTGAACAACGCGGCGATACCGGCGCCGATGAACAGCACCACGGCCACAATGACGGCGGCCGCCCACACGGGCAGGACCAGCGCCAACGCGGCCACTGCGGCGGCGATCAAGGTCATCAGCCCGATGACGGCCAGCAGTCCCGCGGCGCTGATGAGACCCGCGCCGACACCTGCATGCTTCACCGACTGCTGAAGCTCTTTCTGCGCCAGTCGCATTTCGTCACGGACAAGTCGCGATGTTTGCGCCGACAACTGACCCATGAGCTCGCCGATCGACGCGTCGGCGGCCGGTTTCGATTCCACACTCATGCGCAGTTGATTGCCCGCCGCGTTTGAGACGAAACCCCCGCTATTCGATCGAGGACTGCTGCTTTTCGATCAAATCGGCGGCGATCTGAATCAACGGCGTATTGGAATCCTGCGAAAGCTTGCGCAAAAGATCGAAGGCTTGGATGGCGTTGACGCCGTAGCGCTCCATCAGCATGCCCTTGGCCTGACCGATGACATCACGGCTTGTCAGTGCCCTCTTGAACTGCTCATCGCGCCGTGCCGCGTTCCATGCCACCGAGGAGTGCGCCGCGAAGACCAACCCGATCTCACGTGTCTGTGGGCCGAACGCATGAGCTATCTCGGCATAGACATTGAGGGCGCCCATCTGTTCGCCCGCGATCCACATCTGGAAGGCCATCACCGAACGAATCGGCGTCTCCGTCAACGCGTCCCGCGCATACAGCGGAAACCGTTCGTCTGTCGTCAAATCGGCGACGTGGATGATTTTCTCCTCCCACGCCGCGGTCAGGCACGGACCCTCGCCGTGGCGCTGCTGGATCTCGTCGAGCAGCAGCGGCCACTTGTGCGTCGTCGCCGGGGTGTCGATCTGCTTCGCGTTGCGGGTGACGGTAACGCCTGCGTACTCCGCACCGGGGATCTCAACGGCGGCGTGCTCGGCCAGCTCGGCGATGACGGTGTCAGAGTCCGTATCGGGCCTGCCGTACAGATCCTGGACGATCTGCGCAATACGAAGGTGGGTTGCATCCACCTCGCCAGAATCACTCACCGAGATTTTCCGATCCTCGAGCTCCATTGGGTTAAGGCTAACCCCCAGGTGAGGCGGAGGCGGCACGGACGGCAAGCGGCGTCACAATCGGCGCGCGATGACCCGCAGTTCGGTGGCGCCGGGCGGCATCCGTTACAGCGCCGTCAGGTACCGGGTCGTGATGACGCGCTGCGCCAACGACGTCACCGGCGAGCCTAGCCTGCTCCACCATGTCGCATGCCGGGAGAACGCGACGACCTCGGCGTTCACCTCGTCGGTCGCGGGGTCGTAGCGAACGGCGAACAACTCCTCACCGGATTCGGGGTGGCCGGGCAGTGTGCCGTAGGCGAACCCGCGACGGTCCGCGTCGTCGATCACGTAGACCACCCGGCACGGCGCGTGCAGCGGGCCGAGGCCGACCAGGACCTCCGAGCCGACGGCGGCGACCTCGCTGCTCGCGTCGACCCGAACGCCCGCCCCGCGCAGCATTCCCCACCGCATGACCTTGGCCGCCGCCTCCTCGAATCGCGGGCGCCCATGGCCGATGACGGCTGACTTGTGCACGTGGTGGTACCCGTCGGGGAGCGGGCCCGCCGTCGCGCCCACCTCGTGGTAGGTCAGGTGCAGGGTCGCCAAGTCGTCCAATCTCACCCTGACACCATGTCATCACCGGGCGTACGGTCTGTGAGGTGACCACTTCAGCCGCCGACCAGGCATCCGGAACCTTCACCCTTGGCGGTGATCTCACCGTCAATCGACTCGGTTTCGGCGCCATGCGAATAACCGGAAAGGGCGTCTGGGGCCCGCCAGACGACCACGACGAATGCATCCGCGTGCTGCGCCGCGCGGTTGAGCTCGGCGTCAACTTCATTGACACCGCAGACTCCTACGGTCCGTATTACTCCGAGGAGTTGATCCGCGAGGCGTTGCATCCCTACGACGGCGTCGTCGTCGCGACGAAGGCGGGGCTGTTGCGCACCGGGCCGGATGACTGGACCCCGCTTGGCTTTCCGGCTTATCTGCGCCAGGAGTGCGAGACAAGCCTGCGGAGGCTGGGTGTGGACACCATCGACCTGTTCCAGCTGCACCGGATCGACGACAACTTCCCCCTGGAGGATCAGGTGGGCGAGCTCGCCGCACTGCAGCAGGAGGGCAAGATTCGCCATATCGGGCTCTCGGAGGTCGGCGTCGAGCAGCTGGAAGCCGCGCAGAAGGTCGCGCCCATCGTGTCGGTGCAGAACATGTACAACCTGACCGCCCGCACCGCCGAACCGGTGCTCGAGGCGTGTGAGGCCCAGTCACTCGGCTTCATCCCGTGGTTCCCGTTGGCGGCTGGGCCGTTGGCCGCACCGGGCGGCCCGCTCGAGCGCCTCGCAGCAGACCATCACGCGTCCGCGTCGCAACTCGCCCTCGCCTGGCTGCTCAAGCGTTCGCCGGTGATGCTGCCGATTCCCGGCACGTCAAAGGTGAGCCACTTGGAACAAAACGTGGCCGCCGCCGAGATCGAGCTCTCCGACGAGGAATTCGAGACGCTGAGCAAGGCCGGCGCTGAATCCGGCTAGCGCAGTGCGGCTGGTTTTCACCGGACACATCGCAGGCGCGGGAAGTGGGTCCGGGCTGCGGATCGTGGTCGGTGCCTGGGACCGTTCGCCGTTCGGCGCGTTCACCGACGTGATGCTGCAAACCGCAGACGACGAACGAGTCCTGCTGGCGCCCGACGACACGATCGCCGACTTCGTGTCGTCGACGTACCGCTTCGACCGGGTGCAACTGGGCGATGTGTCCTCGACGCTCGACGCGCAGCAGCTCACCGTGTCGACAGAAGAGTTCGAGGCCCGGATCCGTCTCGGCGGCCCAGCGCCGGTCGACCGTCTGCTGCGGCTCGTGCCGTCACGGCTGGCGACAGCACCGCGGTGGCTGCGGGCCATCGACCCGGTCGCGGCGCGGGTGGTGCCCGGTGTGCACACCTTCGGGACCGCGGGCAACGGCAGGGTCGAGTACTACGGCGTGCGGCGGTCGCGGCGCATCACAGCGATCGACGGCCACTACCGCGGTGTGTCACTCGACGGCCTCGCGCCGCTGCGACCGCCGGTCAGTTTCGGATTCTCATCGGCACCGTCCGCGCCGCAGATCGTGTCGGTGACCACGACGATCGACGAGTCGGGGAAGGCAATACGGTGAGCGGGTGGCCCCCGACCTCGATGACGCGCATGCCGGTGGCGGGTTCAACCCGCCAGAACCGACGACCCGCGGCGGGGCGGACTACGGCCGGTTCGTCGAAGCCGTCCGCACCCTGCAGGACCACACTCGCGCAGCCGACGCGCCCGACGAGGTGATCAGCAAGGCCGCCGACATGGTCGAAGCGCTCAACCAGCTGCTTGCCCCATACGAAGCCGACGAGTGGACGACACCGTCGGGCAGGCGGATGGACCTCCCCAACCGCGGGAACCTACTGCAGGTGCCGTCGGAGCTGGCGACGGTCGGAGACGAGGTCGACGGTGTGGTGCGGTTCCGCCGCTACCACCTCGGCCGCAACGGAGCAGTTCACGGTGGCGCCCTGGCGCAGATGTGGGATTCGGTGCTCGGGTTCGCGGCCTTTCGGCTGAGTCGCAGCCTCAAGCAGCGCACGGCCTACCTTCACGTGAATTACCGCCAAGTCGTGCCGATCGAAAAGGAGCTGCGGGTCGATTCACGCGTCGACCGTGCCGAGGGCCGCAAGATCTTCGTCACAGGACGGCTCCTCGACGGGGAATCGGTGCTCTGCGATGCGGAGGCGCTGTTCGTGAAGCTCAACCCGGGCCAGCCGTGAACGGCGTCGAATCCAGGTGGTCGCAGACCAAACGGCGCTGGGCACGCTGGCGCGATCGGCTGCGCGAACGGCCCAAGGTCGAATTCGGCTACCGCATCGCGGTCGCGGTCATCGGGCTGGCAGTCCTCGGACTCGGCATCCTTGCGATCCCGTACCCCGGCCCCGGGTGGGCCATCGTGTTCATCGGGCTGGGCATTCTGGCCACCGAATTCGACTGGGCGCGTCGGTGGCTGTCCTATGCCAGGGACCGCTACGACAAGGTCATGGACTGGTTTCACCGCCAAGGAAGGTTCGTCCAGATCCTCGGCGGCCTGTTCACCGCGCTGATCGTCGCCGTGACCTTGTGGCTGCTCGGCGCGCTGGACTGGACCGGGGAGCTCGTCGGGATCGACCATCCTTGGCTGAACAGCCCGATCGGGGTCGGGGACTGACCCGCCGCACCGATAGCATGGTCGCGTTCGTAAACACCCACGAAATCGAAGAGAGTGACCGATGAGCGCCGCCCCCAGTACCGCCCCAGCAGCCCTGATCCGGGTCGCTGCCGGGACGACCGCTGCGGCGGCGGTCCGCGAAGCGGGTCTACCCAGTCGCGGCGCCCCCGACGCGGTCGTGGTTGTCCGTGACGTCGACGGCAGGCTTCGCGACTTGAGTTGGGCGCCCGAGACCGACGTCGAGGTGACGCCGGTCGCCGCTGACACCGAGGACGGGCGCAGCGTCATCCGGCACTCGGCGGCCCACGTGCTGGCCCAGGCCGTCCAGGAGTTGTTCCCCGGCGCCAAACTCGGCATCGGACCGCCGATCACCGACGGCTTCTACTACGACTTCGATGTCGCCGAGGCGTTCACCCCCGAGGACCTGGAGGCGCTGGAGAAGCGCATGCGCCAGATCGTCAAGGACGGCCAGCTGTTCTCCCGGCGGGTCTACGAGTCCAAAGACCAAGCGCGCGAAGAACTCTCCGACGAGCCGTACAAGCTGGAGCTCGTGGACGACAAGTCCGGCGACCCTGAGGTGATGGAGGTCGGCGGTGACGAGCTCACTGCCTACGACAACCTCAATCCCCGTACCCGCGAACGGGTCTGGGGCGACCTGTGCCGCGGCCCGCACATTCCGACGACGAAGTTCATTCCGGCGTTCAAGCTGACCCGCAGTTCGGCCGCGTACTGGCGCGGCAACCAGGAAAACGCGAGTCTGCAACGCATCTACGGCACCGCGTGGGAGTCTCAGGAGGCTCTTGACGCGCACCTGGAACTGCTGGAGGAGGCCGCTAAACGGGATCACCGCAGACTCGGCACCGAGCTGGACCTGTTCAGCTTCCCCGACGAAATCGGCTCGGGGCTGGTGGTCTTCCATCCCAAGGGCGGCATCGTGCGTCGCGAGCTGGAGGACTACTCGCGTCGCAAGCACATCGAAGCAGGCTACGAGTTCGTCAACACCCCGCACATCACCAAGGCCCAGCTGTTCCACACGTCTGGCCACCTGGACTGGTACGCCGACGGCATGTTCCCGCCGATGCACGTCGATGCGGAGTATGACGAGGACGGCACGGTGCGCAAGCCAGGCCAGGACTACTACCTCAAGCCGATGAACTGCCCCATGCACTGCCTGATCTTCCGGTCTCGCGGACGGTCCTATCGCGAACTTCCGTTGCGGCTCTTCGAGTTCGGCACCGTTTACCGCTACGAGAAGTCTGGGGTCGTGCACGGGCTGACCCGGGCGCGCGGGTTCACCATGGACGACTCGCACATCTACACCACCCGTGAGCAAATGCGCGAAGAGCTCACGTCGCTGCTGCAGTTCGTGCTCGATCTGCTCGGCGACTACGGCCTCGAGGACTTCTACCTTGAGCTGTCCACGCGGGACTACGACAAGTCCGTCGGCTCCGACGACATGTGGGAGGAAGCCACAAGCACGCTGGCCGAGGTCGCCGAGGCGTCCGGTCTGGAGCTGATTCCCGATCCAGGTGGCGCTGCCTTCTATGGCCCCAAGATCTCGGTGCAGGCGCGCGACGCGCTCGGCCGCAGCTGGCAGATGTCGACGATCCAGCTGGACTTCAACTTCCCCGAGCGGTTCGACCTGGAATACACCGCCGCCGACGGCAGCAGGCACCGGCCGGTGATGATTCACCGCGCACTGTTCGGGTCGATCGAGCGATTCTTCGGCATCCTCACCGAGCACTACGCGGGCGCGTTCCCGGCATGGCTGGCACCGGTTCAGGCGGTCGGCATCCCGGTCGCCGACGGACACATCGAGTACCTGGAAAGCGTTGCCGAGGAATTGAAGTCGCACGGGATCCGGTTCGAGGTCGACACCAGCGACGACCGGATGGCCAAGAAGATCGTGAACCACACCAACCAGAAGGTGCCGTTCATGCTGCTGGCCGGTGACCGCGACGTCGAGGCAGGCGCGGTGAGCTTCCGGTTCGGCGACCGCAGCCAAATCAACGGCGTGCCGCGCAGCGAAGCTGTCGAGGCGATTGCGAAGTGGATCCGCGATCGCGAAAACGCCGCACCGACGGCGGAATTGGTCAAGGTGGATACGTCGAAGTGACGGGAAACGATGAGCGCGAGGTCGTCGACCACGGGGTGGGCGAGCCTGATCATCTGCAACGCCTGTGGACGCCCTACCGGATGAACTATCTGGCCGAGGCTCCGATGAAGGGCGGGTCGGCGGCATCGACGCAGCCGTTCACCGACATCCCGACCCTGAACGACGAGGACGGTCTGGTCGTCGCGCGCGGCGAACTGGTCTACGTCGTGTTGAACCTGTACCCGTACAACCCGGGCCATTCGATGGTGGTGCCGTACCGGCGGGTGTCCGAGCTCGAGGACCTCTCCACAGAGGAGAGCAGCGAGCTGATGGCGTTCACCCAGAAGGTGATTCGCGTGATGAAGTCGGTGTCGAATCCGCACGGTTTCAACGTCGGGCTCAACCTCGGAAAGTCCGCGGGTGGCTCGCTGGCCGAGCATCTGCACATGCATGTGGTGCCGCGGTGGAGCGGTGACGCGAACTTCATCACGATCATCGGCGGCTCCAAGGTCGTCCCGCAGTTGCTGCGCGAGACCCGTGAGTTGCTGGCCGCGGAATGGGCGAGGCAGCCGTGAGTGACTTCTACCTGATGACCAGGGCGGCGTACGCGAAACTGTCGACGCCGGTCGCCAAGCTCGCGCTGCGAGCAGGTTTCACGCCCGACAGCATCACCATCATCGGCACCGCAGGCGCTGTGGTCGCCGCCCTGACGCTGTACCCGATCGGGCAGCTGTGGTGGGGATCGTTCGCGGTCTCCGTCTTCGTGCTCGCCGACATGCTCGACGGTGCAATGGCCCGCCAGAGCGGCGGCGGCACCCGGTTCGGAGCGGTGCTCGACGCCACCTGCGACCGGATCGGCGACGGCGCTGTGTTCTGCGGCCTGCTGTGGTGGGCGGTGTTCGGGATGCGCAGCACCTCGCTTGCGGTGGCATTGATGATCTGCCTGGTCACCTCGCAGGTGATCTCCTACATCAAGGCCCGCGCCGAGGCCAGCGGCCTGCGCGGTGGCGGCGGGCTCATCGAGCGCCCCGAACGGCTGGTCATCGTGCTCACCGGCGCGGGCCTGTCGGGCGTGCCGTTCCTGCACGTGCCGTGGCTGATTCATGTCGCCGCGTGGTTGCTCGCGGTGGCCAGCGTGATCACGTTGGGTCAGCGCGTGCACACCGTGCGGACCTCGCCGGGCGCGATGGAGCCGCTGCAGAAGGCCGAACCGGATGCCGTGAGCAACTCCGGTGACACCGAGGTGACTGAGTGACGGCCACCCCGACGGGACCACAAGCGACTGGGGAAAGCCGCTTCTCGCTCGGGGGGCAAGTCGCAGATCTCGGTTACGCCGCGGGCTGGCGTGTGGTGCGAGCCATGCCGGAGCTGGTGGCGCGCAACGCATTCGATGCCGGAGCGATCTATGCGTCCCGCAACGGCGGCCCCGCGCAGCTGCGACGCAACCTCGCACGGGTCCTGAAAGTGACCCCCGACAAGGTGCCGAGCGGGCTGATCCGTGCTTCGCTGGCCTCCTACGCCCGATACTGGCGGGAGGCGTTCCGGTTGCCGTCGATGAACAAAGAGAAGCTGCGCGAGCGCATCGAGCCGTGCCTGCTTGGCAGGGAACACATCCGGGCCGGCCTCGACGCAGGGCGAGGCGTCATCATGCCGCTGCCGCACAGCGGGAACTGGGACATGGCCGGTGTGTGGATGGTCGCGCACTTCGGCACGTTCACCACCGTCGCCGAGCGCCTCAAGCCGGAATCGCTGTACCAGCGGTTCATCGACTACCGGGAGAGCCTGGGCTTCGAGATGCTCCCGCTCACCGGCGGTGAGCGCCCGCCGTTCGAGGTGCTCGCCGAACGGCTGCGCGACAACGGCATTGTCTGCCTGATGGCCGACCGCGATCTCACCCGGTCGGGCGTGCAGGTCGACTTCTTCGGAGAGCCGACGCGGATGCCCGCCGGTTCGGCGAAGCTGGCGCTCGAGACGGGTGCCGTCGTACTGCCGACGCACTGCTACAACACGCGTGATAGCTGGGTGTTCGATGTGTCGCCGGCGCTCGACACGTCGTCGGGCGACGTCTCGACCATCACGCAGGCGATGGCCGACCGGTTCGCCAGGGGCATCGCCGCCCATCCGGAGGACTGGCACATGATGCAGCCGCAATGGCTGGCCGACCTGTCGGAGGAGCGACAGGCAAAGCTGAGGGGCGATTCCTGATGCGTATCGGCATGGTGTGCCCGTATTCGTTCGACGTGCACGGCGGCGTGCAATCCCACGTGCTGCAACTCGCGGAGGTCATGCGCGAGCGCGGTCACGACGTCAGCGTGCTGGCGCCGTCATCGCCGCATGTCCAGCTGCCCGACTACGTGGTGTCCGGCGGCAAAGCGGTTCCGATCCCGTACAACGGCTCGGTCGCGCGGTTGCGCTTCGGCCCCGCCACCCACCGAAAGGTCAAACGCTGGCTGACCGAGGGTGAGTTCGACGTGCTGCACCTGCACGAGCCAAACGCGCCGAGCCTCTCGATGCTTGCGTTACAGGCCGCAGAAGGGCCGATCGTCGCGACATTTCACACGTCGACCACAAAGTCATTGACGCTCAGCGTATTTCAAGGTCTTCTCCGGCCGTACCACGAGAAGATCGTCGGGCGCATCGCGGTGTCAGATCTGGCTCGGCGCTGGCAGATGGAGGCGCTCGGCTCGGATGCCGTGCAGATTCCCAACGGCGTCGACGTCGACTCGTTCGCCTCCGCGCCCTGCATGGACGGATACCCGCGTCCCGGCAAGTCGGTGCTGTTCCTCGGCCGGTTCGATGAGCCCCGCAAGGGGATGGACGCGCTGATCAAGGCTCTTCCGGCTTTGGTCGAGCGATTCCTCGACATCGAGATACTCATCGTCGGCCGCGGCGACGAGGACGAACTGCGGGAGGAAGTCGGGGACCTGGCCGGGCATCTGCGTTTCCTCGGCCAGGTCGATGACGCGGCCAAGGCGTCCGCGATGAGAAGCGCCGACGTCTACTGCGCGCCGAACACCGGCGGGGAGAGCTTCGGGATCGTGTTGGTCGAAGCGATGGCCGCGGGCACCGCGGTGGTGGCCAGTGACCTCGACGCGTTTCGCCGGGTGCTGGAGGACGGGAAGGCCGGCCGGTTGGTTCCGGTCGGCGACGTCGAAGGCCTCGCCGCCGGCCTCATCGAGGTGCTCGAGAACGACGCGGTGCGCGATCGCTTCATCGACGCCGCGGCCGGCGCGGTCCACCAATACGACTGGTCGGTGGTGGCCGGCCAGATCCTGCGGGTGTACGAGACCGTCGCGGGGGCAGGGGCCAAGGTCCAGGTGGCCGGCACGTCAGGTAAGAGCGTCGGAGGCAGGAGCGTCGTGACCCGAGGAGTCAGCTAGGTGACCTGGCTTGTGGTCACGGCCCTGCTGGTGCTGCTGGCGGTGCTGCTGATGGTGGGTGTCTGGGCGTATCAGACCGCACACCGGCTGGACCGGCTGCACGTCCGATACGACCTCTCATGGCAGGCACTCGACAGCGCGCTGGCCCGTCGCGCCGTCGTCGCGCGTGCCGTCGCAGTCGACGCCTACGGTGCAGGTCCGGAGGGCAGGCGTCTCGCGGCGCTGGCAGGCGCCGCCGAGCAGACACCCAGAGCAGGCAGGGAGGCGGCCGAGAACGAGTTGTCGGCAGCGCTCGCGCTCGTCGACCCGGTGTCCCTGCCGGTGGCGCTCGTCGCCGAACAGGCCGACGCGGAGGCGCGGGTGACCCTGGCCCGCCGATTTCACAACGACGCGGTGCGCGACACACTCGCGCTGCGTGAGCGACCCGCAGTGCGCCTGCTCCGGCTTGGTGGAACGGCCGCGCTGCCAACCTATTTCGAGATTGCAGAACAGTCCGACCGTGACGTCGGCGTGGTCAGCCGTCGCACGTCGGCCCGGGTGGTGCTGCTGGACGAAGGTGGGGCGGTTCTGCTCTTCTGCGGGTCGGACCCCGCCAACGAGGACGGGCAGGCGCCGCGCTGGTGGTTCACCGTGGGAGGAGCGGCTCAGCCGGGGGAGACGCTGGCCGAGGCCGCGGCCCGCGAGCTGGCAGAAGAGACCGGACTTCACGTCGAGCCCACCGCCATGGTCGGGCCCGTGTGGCGGCGGGATGCGGTGATCGACTTCAACGGGTCGGTGATCCGCAGCGAGGAGATGTTCTTCGTGCACCGAACGCGCCGGTTCGAACCGTCCGCCTCGGGCCGCACGGCGCTGGAACGGCGCTACATTCACGGTCACCGCTGGTGCGATGAGACAATGATCGACGAGCTGGTCGCCAAGGGGGAGACCGTCTACCCGCTGCAGCTCGGCGACTTGCTCTCCGACGCGAACTCCCTGGCCGATGGCCTGAGCGCCGGGTCGCAACGGCAGTTGCAGTCGATCCGGTGATGTGCGGAATCTTTTGTATTTGCCGCCTCCCTTAGACTGGATCAGTAGCCATTGGGAGGAGATAGCAGTGGAAACCGCAGCCGGACCGAACGGGGCAGGCGGTCAGACGGGCACCGCGCGCGTCAAGCGCGGCATGGCCGAGATGCTCAAGGGCGGCGTGATCATGGATGTGGTCACCCCCGAGCAGGCCCGTATCGCCGAGGGCGCGGGCGCCGTCGCGGTGATGGCGCTGGAGCGCGTTCCGGCCGACATCCGTGCCCAGGGCGGGGTGTCGCGGATGAGCGACCCCGACATGATCGAAGGCATCATCTCGGCGGTCACCATCCCGGTGATGGCCAAGGCCCGCATCGGCCACTTCGTGGAGGCGCAGATCCTGCAGAGCCTCGGTGTCGACTACGTCGACGAGTCCGAGGTGCTCACCCCGGCCGACTACACCCACCACATCGAAAAATGGAAGTTCACCGTGCCGTTCGTCTGCGGCGCGACGAATCTGGGCGAGGCGTTACGCCGTATCTCCGAAGGTGCGGCGATGATCCGCAGCAAGGGTGAGGCGGGCACCGGCGACGTGTCCAACGCGACGACACACATGCGGGCAATAGGCGGCGAGATCCGGCGGCTCTCTTCGCTGGCTGAGGACGAGTTGTTCGTTGCGGCAAAGGAATTGCAGGCACCGTACGATCTCGTCGCCGAGGTGGCGCGCGCAGGCAAGCTGCCGGTGACGATGTTCACCGCCGGTGGCATCGCCACCCCGGCCGACGCCGCGATGATGATGCAGCTCGGCGCCGAGGGTGTCTTCGTCGGCTCGGGCATCTTCAAGTCCGGCGACCCCGCGTCGCGGGCCGCCGCGATCGTCAAGGCGACCACCTTCTACGACGACCCCGACGTGCTGGCCAAGGTGTCGCGTGGGCTGGGGGAGGCCATGGTGGGCATCAACGTTGAGGAGATCGCCGCCCCGCATCGGCTCGCCGAGCGGGGATGGTAGTAAGTCTGCATGGCGATCGAGGAGATCCTTGATCTCGAACAGCTCGAGATCAACATCTACCGCGGTGGCGTGTTCAGCCCCGAATCGGGCTTTCTGCAACGGACATTCGGCGGTCACGTAGCGGGTCAGTCCCTTGTCTCTGCGGTGCGGACCGTCGACCCCAACTTTCAGGTGCACTCATTGCACGGGTACTTCCTGCGGCCCGGCGATGCCCAGGCGCCCACCGTCTTCATCGTCGAGCGCCTGCGGGACGGCGGTTCGTTCGTCACGCGGCGTGTGAACGCGATCCAGCACGGCGAGACCATCTTCTCGATGTCGGCGTCGTTTCAGACAGACCAGAGCGGAATCGAACACCAGGACGCCGCACCGTTCGCGGTGCCGCCCGACGACCTGCCCAATTTCATTTCCAAGGGCGGTGTGTTCGACGACGCCGGATTCCAGCAGTTCGCCGAATGGGACGTCCGGATCGTCCCGCGTGATCAGCTCAAACTGCTGCCCGCCAAGGCATCTCAACAGCAGGTGTGGTTCAGGCACCGCGACCCGCTGCCCGATGATCCGGTGCTGCACATCTGCGCGCTGGCGTACATGAGCGACCTCACGCTGCTGGGTTCGGCGCAGGTCAACCACATCGAGGAGCGCAAGCACCTGATGGTGGCGTCGCTGGATCACGCGATGTGGTTCATGCGGCCGTTCCGCGCCGACGAATGGCTGCTCTACGACCAGTCTTCGCCGTCGGCGTCCGGTGGCCGGTCGCTGACGCAGGGCAAGATCTTCACTCGCACGGGCGAAATGGTGGCGGCCGTCATGCAGGAAGGGCTGACCCGCTACAAGCGTGACTTCACGCCATGAGCGCACCTCTGATCGGCGTGCTGGCGCTTCAGGGCGACACCCGCGAACACCTGGCCGCACTGCGTGAAGCGGGCGCCGACGCGATCACCGTCCGCCGGCGCGGTGAACTCGACGCCGTCGACGCACTGGTCATACCGGGTGGCGAGTCCACAACGATGACGCACCTGTTGCGCGAATTCGACCTGCTCGAGCCGCTTCGATCGCGGATCGCCGATGGCATGCCGGCCTACGGCTCGTGCGCCGGAATGATCCTGCTGGCCGACGAGATACTCGATGCCGGTGTTGCGGGCCGTGACGCCGCACCGCTGAAGGGCATCGATATGACGGTGCGGCGCAACGCCTTCGGTCGGCAGGTCGATTCCTTCGAGGGCGACATCGAGTTCGAGGGTCTGGACAGCGCGGTGCATGCGGTGTTCATCCGGGCGCCGTGGGTGGAGCGGGTGGGTCCCGACGTCCGGGTGCTCGGCCGGGCCGCCGACCATATCGTCGCGGTCCGTCAGGGCCAAACGCTGGCGACGGCTTTTCATCCCGAGATGACCGGCGATCGCCGCATCCACCGACTGTTCGTCGACATCGTCACCGGCCGTGCCTAGCGGTTAGGCGAGCTCCTCGTTGTCGAGCCACTCGTCGCCGCCGGGATCGTCGAGAACGGTCAGTGTGGGGCTTCGAACATAGGTGACCTGGTTGCCGCCGCACTTGCGTGACTCGTACATCGCGTTGGTGGCGATGGACAGAAGCTCATCGAGCACATCGTGGGGCGGCAACTGCACCAGCGGCGCAAGGGCGGTGGTGACCACCCCGATGCTGGCCGACAGGCGAGACGGTGAACCGGAAACGGTGCCGCGAACGCGTTCGACGAGTGCCGACGCGTCGTCGCTGTCGAAGAGGTCCCCGATCACGAACTCCGAGTCGGCGATGTGTGCCAGCACCGCGTCGCGTCGCGCGGTTTCGCGGAGTCGGGCCGCGATCTCGACCCTGGCCCGGTTGGATCCGGTGAGGCCAGAGAACTCGCCGACCAATGAGAAGGTGTCCAGGTTGACCACGGCGATGGCCAGGAAGCGGTCGTCGCCGCGACTACGCGACGCCAGCAGGGTGGTGGCTTTCTCGTAGAAGCCGTCTCGGTTGAACAGTCCGGTCAGCGGTTCGAAGTTCTCGTGCAATATGTCGGCGTCCACGAGCCAGATCGACGCTTTTCCGGTGAGCGATACGAACATCACGATGAATCCGACAAGAAGCACCGAAGAGACGGCGAACGCGATATCGGTGGCGGCCAATTTGTAGCCGAGAACAATCAGAGTCGCGCCGGTGACCACCCAACTGACCGTCAGCCACTGAGTGGTGTGGAAAACCGCGGCGTAAATGCAGACGAGGGTGAATGCGGTGGCACCGAACAGCCCGGCCAGCGGATCGGCCTGGATCAGGCACGAAATGGCGACGCACAACGACCCCAGGCATACGGATATTCGGGACTCGAGGGCGCTCGGCCAGCGGCCCCTCAGCCATAAAACCGTCATGCCCCAGCAACAGACCGTGACCGCAACCGCGAGGATCTGGTTGCGCGGGCCGTGCGGACCGGTGGGGCTCCAGATCAACGTTATCGAAATCGCGCTCAGTCCGAATATGACCAGCGCAATCAAGCGGCAGGTGGTTTTCTGCAGTCCGCGGGTGGCGAGAAAAGCGGTGAGCCAATAGTAGTGATCGAGGCCGTGCCACCATCGCTGCGCCGTGTTCATCGGCGAATCGATCGTGGCGCACAGGGCATTTACGCAGGGTAGCAATCCAGTAAAGGCACTACCCCCTGTCCTACCGTAATAACTTCCCATCATTGCAGCCGCCCGAGCAATTGCTCATCGGAGGGTAAGGCCCGGTAAACCCGCCCACGTAGACTCGTTGATCGGACTTATCGTCGTAAGACAGGTTGTAGTGAAAGAGGTAGTACCTGCATGAGCGGCCATTCCAAGTGGGCCACCACGAAGCACAAGAAGGCGATCATCGACGCCCGGCGGGGCAAGAACTTCGCCAAGCTGATCAAGAACATCGAGGTGGCGGCGCGAACCGGTGGCGGCGACCCGGCCGGCAACCCGACGCTGTACGACGCCATCCAGAAGGCGAAGAAGACCTCGGTGCCCAACGACAACATCGAGCGAGCCCGCAAGCGCGGCGCCGGCGAGGAGGCGGGCGGCGCCGACTGGCAGAACATCACCTATGAGGGATACGGCCCCAACGGCGTGGCGGTTCTGGTCGAATGCCTGACCGACAACCGCAACCGCGCCGCCGGTGAGGTGCGCGTCGCGATGACACGCAACGGCGGCAACATGGCCGATCCCGGTTCGGTGTCGTATCTGTTCTCCCGTAAGGGCGTCGTCACGCTGGAGAAGAACGGGCTCACCGAAGACGATGTGCTCACCGCGGTGCTCGAGGCGGGCGCCGAGGAGATCAACGATCTTGGTGACAGCTTTGAGATCCTCTCCGAGCCCAACGATCTCGTTGCGGTGCGCACGGCACTGCAGGATGCGGGCATCGACTACGAATCGGCCGAGGCCAGCTTCCAGCCGTCGGTGACGGTGCCCGTCGACCTCGATGCCGCCCGAAAGGTGCTCAGGCTGGTCGACGCGCTGGAGGACAGCGACGACGTGCAGGACGTCTACACCAACATCGACATCCCGGACGACGTCGCCGCCCTTCTCGACGAAGACGACTGACCTCGCAGGCGCGTGTCTTTCCCCGGTGACGTCGGTCAACCGCGCTAGGCTGCCGTCGAACAGGTGTTCACGTGAAGGGGTTTGACGTGCGCGTAATGGGAGTCGATCCCGGGTTGACGCGCTGCGGGCTCTCCGTGATCGAAAGCGGGAGTGGCCGGCAGGTCATCGCGCTTGACGTCGACGTCGTCCGAACACCGTCGGACGCTCCGCTGCACCAGCGCCTGCTGATCATCAGCGACGCGGTGGAGCACTGGATGGACACCCACAGCCCGGAGGTCGTGGCGATCGAGCGGGTGTTCTCCCAGCAGAACGTCTCGACGGTGATGGGCACCGCCCAGGCGGGCGGGGTGGTGGCGCTGGCCGCCGCCAAACGCGGCATCGACGTTCACTTCCACACGCCCAGCGAGGTGAAGGCCGCGGTCACTGGCAACGGCAACGCCGACAAGGCCCAGGTCACCGCGATGGTGACCAGAATCCTCACGCTGCAGACCAAGCCGACACCGGCGGACGCTGCCGACGCGCTGGCGCTCGCCATCTGTCACTGTTGGCGCGCGCCGATGCTGGCGCGGATGGCGGAGGCCGAAGCCATGGCCGCCGAACAGAAGAAGAAGTACCGGGCACGACTCAAGGCGGCACGATGATCTCATCCATTCGCGGGGAAGTTCTCGACGTGGCACTCGACCATGTCGTCATCGAGGCGTGCGGTGTCGGGTATCGCGTCAACGCGACGCCATCCACACTGTCCACTCTTCGGCGCGGAACCGAAGCCCGCCTGGTGACCGCGATGATCGTGCGTGAGGACTCGATGACGTTGTTCGGTTTCGCCGACTCCGACGCACGGGACCTGTTCACCACGTTGCTGTCGGTGTCGGGCGTCGGACCCAAGATCGCGCTGGCCACCCTCGCCGTCCACGACGCGCCCGCATTGCGGCAGGCGCTGGCCGACAGCGACGTGACGGCATTGACCCGGGTTCCGGGGATCGGCAAGCGCAGCGCCGAACGGATGGTGCTCGAGCTTCGCGACAAGGTCGGGCCGACCGGTGCCGCGGTCGGGTTGCCCGCCGTCAACGGCCACGCGGTGCGCGGTCCCGTGGTGGAAGCCCTTGTCGGACTTGGCTTCGCGCTCAAGCATGCCGAGGAAACCACCGACAAGGTACTCGCCAACGAGCCCGAGGCGAACACCTCGACGGCGTTGCGCTCGGCGCTCTCGCTGCTGGGGAACAGATGAGCCGCTTCACTGAAGACGAGGAATCGGAGGACCGCGAGGTCTCTGCGGCGCTGACCGTCGGTGAGGGTGACATCGACGCCAGCCTGCGGCCGCGGACGCTCGGTGAGTTCATCGGGCAGGCGCGGGTCCGCGAACAGCTGCAGCTGGTCATCGAGGGCGCCAAGAACCGCGGCGGCACACCGGATCACATCCTACTGTCCGGTCCACCGGGGCTCGGCAAGACCTCGCTGGCGATGATCATCGCCGCCGAACTGGGCTCGTCGCTGCGGGTGACGTCGGGTCCCGCGCTGGAGCGAGCGGGTGACCTCGCCGCGATGCTGTCCAACCTGGTCGACGGCGACGTGTTGTTCATCGACGAGATTCACCGCATCGCGCGGCCCGCCGAGGAGATGCTGTACCTGGCGATGGAGGACTTCCGCGTCGACATCATCGTCGGCAAAGGCCCTGGCGCAACATCGATCCCGCTCGAGGTGGCGCCGTTCACCCTCGTCGGCGCCACCACCCGGTCGGGTGCCCTCACCGGCCCACTGCGTGACCGCTTCGGGTTCACCGCGCACATGGACTTTTACGAACCCGCCGAGCTGGAGCGCGTGCTGACGCGCTCGGCCGGCATCCTCGGTATCGAGCTCGTTGCCGACGCAGGAACCGAGATCGCCCGCCGGTCACGGGGAACGCCGCGCATCGCCAACCGGCTGCTGCGCCGGGTGCGCGACTACGCCGAGGTTCGCGCCGACGGCGTGATCACGCGCGACATCGCGAAGTATGCGCTCGCGGTCTACGACGTCGACGAGCTCGGCCTCGACCGGCTGGACCGCGCCGTGCTGACGGCGCTGACTCGTAGTTTCGGCGGCGGACCGGTGGGTGTCTCCACGCTCGCGGTCGCGGTCGGCGAGGAGGCCACCACGGTCGAGGAGGTGTGCGAGCCGTTCCTGGTGCGCGCCGGAATGCTCGCCCGCACGCCGCGGGGCCGCGTTGCCACTCCGAAGGCGTGGACGCACCTCGGTATGACCCCGCCCAGCGGGGTGCCCGGGCTTGGGCAGCACGGCCTGTTCGAGTAGCGAAACAGCATAGGAGTCGCAATGATCACCGCCGCACTGATTTTCGCGGGGCTCGCCGCACTGTTGCATGTCTACATCTTCGTGATGGAGTCGCTGACGTGGACGTCTGCACGGACCCGCGCTACGTTCGGCACCACGCAGGAGGAGGCCGAGACCACCAAGCTGCTGGCTTTCAACCAAGGCTTCTACAACTTGTTCCTTGCGATCGTGACGGCCGTCGGCGTCGTCGCCATCTGCATGGGGCACACCGCAGTAGGTGCCGCCCTGGTCTTCACGGGCGTCGGCTCGATGGTGGCAGCGGCAGCCGTGCTGCTCGCATCATCACCGGACAAGGCGCGCGCCGCCGTCACGCAGGGCACGTTCCCCTTGATCGCCGTCGTGCTGCTGGCTCTCGGTCTGGCGACCTGACGCAGTCAGCGGGTCACAGCAGCCCAAGCAGCTGCAGGTCGGTGACGTACTTGACGATGACCTGCGGGGTGACATGCGGGATGTCCTTGTCCGAGCCGACCCTTGCGCTCCGCACAGCGGCGCGGAAACGGTCCGTCGGCGCGATCGACCCGCCGATGGGCTTCTCCGGCCGCTGATAGTTGTGCAGCAGCGGTAACAGCGACGCCTGCCGCTGCCGTTCGGGCAGTGCACGTATCGCCGTCTCGAACCGCTTCAGCCATGCCGCGTAGTCGCCCACTCGCTGGACGGGGTAGCCGGCGGCGATCAGCCAGTCGACGAACTCGTCGAGCCCGACACCATCGTCGTACGGGTTCATCACGTGGTAGGTCTCGAACCCGTCGACGACGCCCGCACCCAATGTGGATATCGCCTCGGCGATGAACTCCACCGGCAGGCCGTCGTAGTGTGCCCGCTGCCGGTGCCCACCCTCGTCGAGTTCGTAGAACGAATCCGGCGCGATCCCGGTGGCGACGAGGCTCAGCATCATGCGGGTGAACATGTCCGGCAGGTTGAGCTGACCGGCATAGCTGGTGTCGGCGAGGATCATGTCGCAGCGGAACACCGAAACCGGCAGGCCGCACAGGTCGTGCGCCTCGCGGAGAAGCACTTCGCCGGCCCACTTGCTGTTCGAATATCCATTGGCATAGCTGTCGTCGACGCTGCGGGTGGCGCTGACGATCCGGATGTCCGCGTCCTCGGTGAACCGTCCCGGCGCGATGCCAGCACCGACGCCGATGGTCGACACGTAGGCGAACGGTTTGATCCGTGTTGTGAGCGCGATGCGGATGAGCTCGGCGGTGCCGAGCGCGTTGGGCCCGAAGAGCTGGTCGTAGGGCAACACGTGGTTGACCAGGGCGGCCGGGTCGACGATCAGGTCGACGGTGTCGGCGAGCCGTTGCCAGCGCTCTGTATCGAGCCCGAGGTTCGCCTCGCCCTTGTCGCCCGCGATCACCTCGAGATGTTCTGCCGCCAGACGGCTGTACAGGCGCAGCAGTTCGGGATCACCGCTGTCGAAGATGGCATCGAGGCGTCGGCGGGCCGCGCCGTCGTCCTTCGCGCGGACCAGACAGATCACCTTTCCGCCGACCAGGTCCATCCGCTGCAGCCACTCCAGGGCGAGATAGCGACCGAGGAATCCGGTTGCGCCGGTGAGCAATACGGTCTTGATCTCGGCGCTCGGACCCGGCAACGACGGGGCCGCGGCGAGCGTCTCGGCGTCGATGAACTTGTCCAGCGTCAGATCGGCGGCGTGTGCCTCGGTGGCACCGCGACCGTGCACCGATGCGAATGTCGGGCGCTTCGCGCCGGGTCGGCGTTCGGTCTCGATGTAGGCGGCGATCGCGGCCAGATCGCTGGCGGGGCTGACGATGACGCCGACGGGCACCTCGATGTCGAAGATGTCGTGCAGCAGGTTGGCAAACGTCAACGCCGACAGCGAATCACCACCGAGGTCGGTGAAGTGGACGTCCGCCGCCACGTCTGCGGCCGTCGCGCCGAGCAACGCACCCGCAGCGCGGATCACCGTGTCGAGCACTGGGACCTCGGCACCGCTTTGTCGGAGTGCGCGCAATTCGTCGGCCTGCCCTTCGGCGAGCTCCCAATAGAGCTGCTCGAGGCGGTCACCGTAGTGCTCTTTGAGCTTCGGTCTTGCCAGCTTGCGGATGCCGGTCAGCAGGCCGTTCTCCAGGGTGAACGGTGTCTCCTCGATGAGGAAGTCGCGCGGAATCTCGTAGGACTGCAACCCAGCGGCCTTCGCCACATCCTGAAGCGATTCGCCGACAACCGCTTTGAGCTCCGGCGCATCGTAGTGTGAGAGCGCCTCGACGGTCGGGACGACGACTGCCAGAAGGTAGGACCTGGCGCTGTTGCCGTACACATAGATCTGCCGGATCAGCGGGCTGTCGCCGAATGCTGCTTCCAGCTTGGAGACGGCGACGAACTCGCCCTGCGAGAGCTTGAGCACGTTGTTGCGGCGATCCAGATACACCAACTGGTCAGGGCCCGTCTCGGCGACGATATCTCCGGTGCGGTAGTAGCCGTCGTCGTCGAACACCTCCGCGGTCACTTCGGGCCGCTTGTAATAGCCGGGAATGATGGTGGCGCTCTTGACGAGCAGTTCGCCACGGGGATGGGGCCGGTCGGTGCTGAAGTAACCGAGGTCGGGCACATCGGCCAGCTTGTAGTCGATCACCGGTGGTCGTTGAATGTGCCCGTCGACGAACAGCGCACCTGCCTCGGTCGAGCCGTAGCCGTCGATCAGGTGCATGTCGAGCAGCGTCTCGACGAACGATTTCATCTCGGGAGACATCGGCGCCGAACCCGTCATCGCCATCACGTACCGGCCCCCGAGCAGGCGCGTACGCGCATCGGCGAGAACCGCGGCCTCACCGGAGGTGCCGCGGTCCAATTCGCTCTGGACGTGGGCGAAGATCATGTCCCACACGCGCGGGACGAAATTCAACTGCGTGGGCCGAACCAAGGCGAGGTCGTCCAGGAACGTCGAAAGGTCGCTCTTGGCAGCGAAGTACACCGTGCCACCAGCACCGAGGGTGCCGTACAGCATGCCCCGCCCCATCATGTGGCTCATCGGCATGAAGCTCAAGGTGATCGACGGGTGAACGCCTTCGTCACCCCAGGTTCCCCTGACCGACCGGCGCCACGAGTTGGCGACCAGCCGTTCGGGGTACATCGCGCCCTTCGGCGTGCCCGTGCTCCCCGAGGTGTAGACGAGCAACGTCAGCGGGTCGGGGTCGTCGGCGATGAACGGCGCCACCGCGGGACGTCGGGCTCCGCGCGCAGCGACGTCCGCCAGGGTTTCGACAACGACCGGGCTACGGGCTTGCGCCAGACGCGTTTTGGCGGCTTCCAGCGCGTCACGGTGGTCGTCGACCGCGGGCAGGTAGTCGAATACGATCAGGCGAGCCGGCGCGAAGCCGGTGAGGACCAGTTCCACTGCGTCGCCGAGATAGTCGACGCTCGACGCGATGAGCGTCGGCTCTGTTTCGGAGATGATCGGACGCAACTGCCCGACGGGCGCGCTTGTCTGCAGCGGCACGGCGACCGCGCCGAGGCCGATCAGCGCGATGTCGACGCAGGTGTAGTCGACACTGGTGAAACCGAGCAGAGCGACGCGGTCTCCCGGGCGTACCGGGTCACTGGCCAAGGCGTTGACGATGGCCTGGACGCGTTCGGAGAGCTCGGCGTAGGAAATGGTGTCAAAGCGAGGGAGTAGCTCGGCGGAGGTCCGGCCGGTGTCGGGGTCGGTGTGCAACTCGACTGCTCGGGCGCCGAGGGCAGGGCGCTTCGCGTAGCCGTCGAAAACGGTCTCTACGAGATGCGGCAGCCGAAGTTCCGGTCGTTCGACGGCCGCTGAGATCGCCTCGTCGGGGCTCGCGGCGGCGAACTGTGGATCGGTGGCTAACAGGTTGGCGATGCGGCGTTCGAGTCGCTCGTCGCGGGTATCAATCGGCATCGAAAGTCCTCAGAAATAACCGGAAAAGGATGACGCGACGCTGCGCCTACAGGTACTACGTTAGCAAGGCTAACGTTATTCCCGCTAACTCGTGAGCCTGGCTATCTGCTGTGAATCTCGACGCTCTCGGCCGGCGAGTTCGATTCCCACCAGCGCGTTTCGCCTCGTACATCGCCACATCGGCGGCGTCCACGAGGCGGTCGACCACCGTCCTGGTGTCGAGGTCGTCTCTGCTGATGCTCGCGACGGACGCTTGCCGTTGCGCCCCAGGGAATCGCGGCGGCTTCCTGCCGCAATCGTTCTGCGATCGTCTGCCCTTCCCCGGACTGCGTCATCTCGGCGATCAGGAATTCCTCGCCGCCGACGCGCGCGATGACCGCGCGCCTTCGATCATGATCACCGAGAGATACGGCTCCGTGTGAGCAGACCCTCTGGTGAGTTCGCGGACGGAACGGTAGAAGCCGCGGCGGTTCCTCAGTCCGGTAAGGGGATCGGTGTGCGACTTCAGCGCGTCGTCGCCGAGGAGATGGACGAGAACATGGACGGAACGGGACGGCTAGGACGCCGACGGCGATGATCAGCAGCGCGGCCAACGCGCGAGCACGCTTTCCGACGCCGCCAATTGCACGGCACAGGCGATCGACGTTGCTGTCGCGGTCGTCAGCACCAGGGCGAGGTAGCGGCTGGTGTGGAAGAAGGCGACGTAACCGGCGAGTGCCGCGAACGCGGTGCAGCCCAGCAGCGACATCCCAGGAGTGGTGTACACCAGCAGGCAGGTCGCGGCGATGCCTGCGTTGGACACCACAATGAAGACAACAGACTGTCGCCTGCGGGGCCAGCGGGTCGACCACATGGTTGCCATCGCGGCACAGCATGCAATGACCAGCACGCTGATTGCCTGGCCGATGGGTCCGGTCGGGCCGAAGGGCGTCCACATGATCAACAACAGCACGGCGCCGAGTGAGGCAACGACAGCCGCCATCATGTAGCGCGTGAACACTCGAACGTTTCGGTGGCCCAGGTAACCGGATAACCAGCGTTAAAGGTCGGGCTGCGCCCACCACTTCCTCACCCAGCCCACTTGCGAAGTCTAAAGGACGTTTGCTGGTTGCGGACGCAGCAATTTCCGGTTGGCCGACGGGGGGTCCGGGTACCCCTTTGTCGACCCGAGGAGGCGCCCGATGAGAGATGAACACGTACCCGCCGGCGGCAGGCTGCAGATGCCCCGCAGCCGCGGCGCGGCAAGCGGCTTTCTACTGATACTGCTCGGCATCTGGGGTGCGCTCATCCCATTCGTCGGGCCGCTGTTCAACTTCGCCTTCAGCCCCGACCGCGAGTGGGTATGGACGGCTGCGCGCGGCTGGCTGGAAGTGCTGCCCGGCTTGGCGACGGTTGTGGGCGGACTCTTGCTTTTGAGCTCGCGCAACCGGTTCACCGCCATGCTCGGCGCCTGGCTGACCGTGTTCGCAGGCGCGTGGTTCGTCGTGGGGCGGGCGCTCGCTGGCCCCTTGGGACTCGGAGACGTCGGGACTCCGATCGCGGCGACCGAGTCCGGGCGGGTCGGCCTCGAGTTGGCGTACTTCTACGGGCTGGGTGCCCTGATCATCTTCCTCGGTGGGATTGCCCTGGGCAGGCTGTCCATCCGTAGCGCCCGCGACGTCCGTTACGCGGAGCGCTCGGCGATGACGACGACAGAGCCGGTGGCGTCGGACGAAGTGACGGAAATCCGGCCGGCCGACGAGGAGCCGCAGCCGCGGCGCCGCACCTTGGGCGGCATGTTCGGCCGCGGCGACCGACTCGCCCACCGCTAGTCACTTTGCGTCTGCCCCCGCGGGGTGGCACTGTGCCGTAGTGCGCCTCGTCCAACGCCTCTACCAGCAGCTGGCGCGCGTCATGTCGCTGCGCATCATCGTCATCGTCGCCGCCCTCTCGGTCGTCGCGCTGGTCATCATTCTCGGGGCCTGGGTCTGGTTCGGCGTCACCAACGACCAGTACAGCCAGCTCGACCGCCGGCTCGATTCGGTCAGCAGCCTCGGCGACATCAGCTCACTACTGCGCAGCTCCGAGAGCCTGAACCTCGTCCAGCCGTCTGGAAACGGAGAGCTTGTGCGGACGGCACGCGTCGACGGTGTCACTGTCTCGCTGCCCAAAGACATCGTCCTGCCGCAGTTCGACAACGGCTATGTCAGCACGACGATCGACGGTGTGGAGTACCGGGTCCGCACATTCACCGCCGGAAAGGCGTCGATTGCCGTCGGCGCTCCGCTTGCCGAAACACTAAGGCGGATAGACGAATTGCACCGACGTGTGCTGCTGATCTGTGGCGGAGTCATCGTCGCGACTCTATTGGTCGCCTCGGTGCTGTGGCTGATCATGATCAACCCCTTTCGCGTGCTCGCCGAGCAGGCCCGGGCGATCAACGCGCAGTCCAACCCTGACGAGGTGAAGGTGCGCGGGGTTCAGGAGGCGGTCGAGATCGCCGAGGCGGTCGAGGGCATGCTCGCCCGCATCGGCGACGAACAGCAGCGCACCAGGGCCGCACTGGAGTCCGCGCGGGATTTCGCGGCCGTCGCTTCCCACGAACTCCGCACGCCGTTGACCGCGATGCGGACCAACCTCGAGGTGCTTTCCACGCTCGACCTTCCCGACGAGCAACGCAGAGAGGTGATCGACGACGTGATCCGCACCCAGACACGGATCGAGGCGACGCTCTCCGCGCTGGAGCGGCTGGCCCAGGGAGAGTTGACTACCGTCGCAGACTTCGTCCCTGTCGACATCACCGACCTCCTCGATCGCGCCGCCCACGACGCCATGCGTAATTATCCCGACCTCGACGTGTCGCTCGCGTCGCCCACCACCGTGCTGATGGTCGGGATGCCTGCAGGCCTGCGGTTGGTCATCGACAACGCGATCACCAACGCCGTCAAGCACGGCGGGGCCACCGAAATCCGCCTGGCCGCAATCAGTTCCACCGACGGTGTCGAGATCACGGTCGACGACAACGGACTGGGCGTACCCGAAGAGGAACGGCGCGCCGTCTTCGACCGGTTCTCCCGCGGATCGACGGCGGCACGGTCGGGCTCCGGTCTCGGCCTCGCGCTGGTGGCCCAGCAGGCAGAGATCCACGGCGGAACGGCCGGGCTCGAGAGGAGTCCGATGGGCGGTGCCCGGCTGCTGCTACGGCTGCCGCCGCCAAGCTGACCGACTAGAAGTCGGCGAGTACCAGCGCGAGTACGTCGAGGCCTTCCTCGAGAAGGTCGTCGCTGATGCTCAGCGGCGGCAGGAACCGCAGCACATTGCCGTACGTGCCGCACGTCAGCACAACCACGCCCGCGGTGTGGCAGCCAACGGCCAACTTCATGGTCAGCTCGCCGTCAGGTTCGGTGGTCCCGGACTTCACGATCTCCATCGCGATCATCGCGCCGCGGCCGCGGACGTCACCGATGCGGTCGTCCTCGGCCTGCATCCGGTGCAGGCGGTCCTTCATGAACTGCTCGATCTCCGCGGCCCGCGCCACCATCCCGTCGGATTCGATCGTCTCGATGGTGGCCAGCGCGGCCGCGCAGGCCACCGGGTTGCCGCCGTAGGTCCCGCCAAGGCCGCTGACGTGCGGCGCATCCATGATCTCGGCGCGCCCGGTCACCGCCGAAAGCGGAAGGCCGTCGGCGATGCCCTTGGCGGTGACGATCAGGTCGGGCACGATGCCCTCGTGCTCGCAGGCGAACATCGCGCCGGTGCGCGCGAACCCCGTCTGAACCTCGTCGGCGATGAACACCACATCGTTGTTCGCACACCAGTCCACCAACGCGGGCAGGAAACCCTCCGCGGGGACGATGAATCCGCCCTCGCCCTGGATCGGCTCGATGATGACGGCAGCCAGGTTGGCGGCGCCGACCTGCTTCTCGATGACGTTGATCGCGCGGCGGGCCGCCAATTCGCCGTCGGTGGCGATCTCCTTGCCGAACTCGGCGTCGCGGAACGGGTAGGACAGCGGCGCACGGTAGATCTCCGGCGCGAACGGGCCGAAGCCGTGCTTGTAGGGCATCGACTTCGCGGTCAGCGCCATGGTCAGGTTGGTGCGCCCGTGATACGCGTGGTCGAACGACACCACCGCCTGTTTGTGGGTGTAGGTCCTGGCGATCTTGACGGCGTTCTCCACGGCTTCCGAACCCGAGTTGAACAGCGCCGAGCGCTTCTCGAAGTCGCCGGGGGTGAGGCGGTTGAGCGCCTCGGCGACGGCCACGTACTCCTCATACGGCGTGATCATGAAGCAGGTGTGGGTGAAGTCCGCGACCTGCTCGCGCACTGCGTCAACGACGCGCGGCGACGCATTGCCGATCGTGGTGACGGCGATGCCGGACCCGAGGTCGATGAGGCGGTTTCCGTCGACGTCTTCGATGATGCCGCCGCCTGCTCGCGCTGTGTACACCGGCATCGTGTTGCCGATGCCGCGGGATACGGCTGCGAGCTTGCGGTCGATCAACTCCTTGGAGCGCGGACCTGGGATGGCGGTGGCGAGATGGCGGCTCTGTTCGAGGGTGCTCACGCTGCTTGAGCGTAGTCCCGAGGCAATCCTGTGGTCGGCGCATTGGCCGCCCAGAACACGGGGCCGCTCGGCCGTCAGCTGGCGCAATGGCACACTGGTCACCTAGAAGGCTGCAAGATCGACCAACGGTCGGCGGCCGTCATCGCACAAACGACACGAAAGACACAAGCTGCCATGGATCTGGTCGCCTTACTACCGCTGCTCGTCATCCTGGGCGCGTTCATGTTCTTTGCTTCGCGACGGCAGAAGAAGGCCATGCAGGCGACGATCGACCTGCACAACTCGCTGAAGGTCGGTGACCGGGTGCACACCACGTCGGGCCTGCAGGCCGAGATCAAGGCCATCAACGACGACGACGTGCAGCTCGAGATCGCACCCGGCATCGTCACAACGTGGATGAAGCTCGCCGTGCGGGACCGCATCGTCGAAGACGACGAGTTCGACGACGACATCGACGACGCGGGCGAGCCCGAATCGACTGCAACCGAGATCACCGACCAGCAGGACCAGAACCGCCTGAACTGACGACTGACAGTCGGGCACTCAGCACGGCCACGTACCCTTTGCGGTGCTGACGACCTGACTTCGAGGAGACCAAAGAAACGTGGCATCGCCTTCGACGCCGGTGCACCCTGCCCGCTACCTGGCAATCTTCCTCGCGCTGATGATCGGCGTGTACCTCTTGGTCTACCTGACCGGAGACAAGAAGGCCGAGCCGAAGCTCGGTATCGACCTGCAGGGCGGCACCCGGGTCACGCTGACGGCCCGCACGCCTGACGGATCGCGGCCCACCCAGGACGCGCTGAACCAGGCGCAGCAGATCATCTCCTCGCGCGTCAACGGCCTTGGCGTTTCCGGGTCGGAGGTGGTGATCGACGGCGACAACCTGGTGATCACCGTCCCGGGCAACGACAGCAGCGAGGCCCGCAACCTCGGACAGACTGCGCGGCTGTACATCCGACCGGTGATCCACGTGATCGCGGCCCAGCAGGCGCAGCAGCCAGGCGCGCAGGCAGGTCCAGCGCAGGGCGGCCCACCGGCGGGCCAACCCGGAGCACCAGGAGGCCAGCCTGCACAGCCGCCGGAGGCGCCACTGGCGCCCGCCGAAGAGGGCGGCGCTGCGGAGGTGCCCGCGGAGCAGGGCGGCGCACCCGCGGGGCAGACTGAGCCGGAAGCCCCCCTGGCGCCGCAGCCGCGTCCGTACCCTCAGGCGCCACCGCCGAGCCCCGCGCCTCCGGGTCCCGGTCCGAAGCCCCAGGCGAAGGACCTCGCGCAGCGCATCACCGACGAGAAGGCCTTGCGTCAGAGCACCGAACAGCAGATCCAGATCCTGGCGCTGCAGTTCCAGGCGACGCGCTGCAACGAGGACGACGTCCTCGCAGGCAACGACGATCCGAACCTGCCCCTGGTTTCCTGCTCGACCGACCACTCCCAGGTCTACCTGCTGGACAAGTCGATCATCAGCGGCGAACAGATCAAGAACGCCAGTTCCGGGATGGACACCCAGCGCGGCGAGTACGTCGTGCAGGTGGAGTTCAAGCCCGACGCCGCAAGCACCTGGGCTGATTTCACCGCAAGCCACGTCGGCACGCAGACCGCGTTCACGCTCGACTCGCAGGTCGTCAGCGCGCCACAGATCGAAGAGGCCATCCCCGGCGGCAACACTCAGATCACCGGGCAGTTCAACGCCGAGAAGGCGAAGGAGCTGGCCAACGTACTCAAGTATGGCTCGCTGCCGCTGTCCTTCGAGTCGTCGGAGGCCGAAACGGTATCGGCCACACTGGGTTTGACGTCGTTGCGGGCCGGTCTGATCGCCGGTGCCATCGGTTTAGCGCTGGTGCTTCTGTACTCGCTGCTCTATTACCGGGTGCTCGGTCTGCTGACGGCACTGTCGTTGATCGCTTCGGGTGCAATGGTTTTCGCCATCCTGGTGTTGCTCGGTAGATACATCAATTACACGCTTGACCTGGCAGGCATCGCCGGTCTGATCATCGGTATCGGTACCACCGCCGACTCGTTCGTGGTGTTCTTCGAGCGCATCAAAGACGAGATCCGAGAAGGCAAGTCGTTCCGTTCGGCGGTGCCTCGCGGCTGGAAGCGTGCGCGTAAGACGATCATCTCCGGCAACGCGGTGACGTTCCTTGCCGCGGTCGTGCTCTACGTCCTGGCCATCGGTCAGGTCAAGGGCTTCGCATTCACCCTCGGCCTGACGACGATCCTCGACGTCGTGGTGGTCTTCCTGGTGACGTGGCCGCTGGTCTACCTGGCGTCGAAGTCAACGCTGCTGTCCAAACCGGCCTTCAACGGCCTGGGTGCCGTGCAGCAGATCGCGCGCGAGCGCCGGGTTTCCGCCATGACGGGACGGGGGTAATCCATGGCCAAGCGCACTTCTGACGTGACCGAATCGGGCGCCGTGGAGGCACCGGACCTGGAAAGCGCGGCTGCCGGCGCGCCCAAACACGGCTTCTTCATACGGCTCTACACGGGCACCGGTGCCTTCGAAGTCGTCGGACGCCGCAAGCTGTGGTACTCGATCAGCGGTGTGATCGTCGCGATCTGCATCGCCAGCATGGTGGTGCGCGGCTTCACGTTCGGCATCGACTTCGAGGGCGGCACCAAGGTGTCGATGCCCGCCGCGGGAGCGACCACCGAACGCGTCGAAGAGGTGTTCAGCCAGGCGCTTGGCAAGGACACCGAAACCGTTGTGGTGGTCGGCAACGGCCCATCCGCGACAGTTCAGATCCGGTCGGAGGCACTGAACAACGACGAAACGACGAAGCTACGCGACGCGCTGTTCGACGCCTTCCAGCCCAAGGGGCTCGACGGCCAGCCGAGCAAGCAGGCGATCAGCGATTCGGCGGTGTCTGAGACCTGGGGCGGCCAGATCACCGACAAGGCGCTGCTGGCCCTCGTGGTCTTCCTGGTGCTGGCGGCCACCTACATCGCCCTGCGCTACGAGCGGTACATGGCTTTATCGGCAATGGCGACACTGGTTTTCGACCTGGTCGTCACTGCGGGTGTGTATTCGTTGGTCGGGTTCGAGGTCACGCCGGCCACGGTGATCGGCCTGCTGACCATCCTGGGCTTCTCGCTGTATGACACCGTCATCGTGTTCGACAAGGTCGAGGAGAACACCCACGGCTTCCAGCACACCACCCGGCGGACCTTCGCCGAACAGGCCAACCTGGCCATCAACCAGACGTTCATGCGGTCGATCAACACCAGCCTGATCTCTGTGCTGCCGATCATCTCCCTGATGGTGGTCGCGGTGTGGCTGCTCGGCGTCGGCACACTGAAGGACCTGGCACTCGTCCAGCTGGTCGGCGTCATCGTCGGCACCTACTCGTCGATCTTCTTCGCCACCCCGCTTCTGGTCACCTTGCGTGAACGCACCGAGCTGGTTCGCACCCACACCCGCCGCGTGCTCAGCCGCCGCAAACCGCCCGGCGAGAAGCCCCGCAGGGCAGCCGAGAGCGCAGCGCCCGATGACGACACCGAGGCCGAGCAGGAAACCGTCAGCGCCGTCGCACCGTCGGCAGTGGCGGAGAAGCACCCGGTCGGCGACAAGCCCGCCCCTGGCGCGCGGCCGATCCGACCGACGACCAGTAGGACCGGACGGCCCGCGGGTAAGCGGAACACCCGGCGGCGGTAGTCCATGAGGGCCCGCTTGCGGGGGACCGCGGCCGCGGTGACAGTTTCTGTCGTCTGCGCGCTGGGCGTGTCATCGTGCTCCGACAGCGCGGCGGGCGAGATCACCTACGCGGTCGACGGGACGCTGAGCACCTACAACACCAACACCGTCGTCGGCGCGGCGTCAGGTGGTCCGCAGGCGTTCGCGCGGGTGTTGACCGGGTTCAACTATCACGGTCCCGACGGTCAGATCGTCGGCGACCACGATTTCGGCACGATCGCGGTCGTCGGTCGCGCGCCGCTGGTGCTCGACTACGTGATCAGCGACAAGGCGGTGTATTCCGACGGAAAGCCGGTCACCTGCGACGATCTCGTGCTCGCCTGGGCGTCGCAGTCCGGCCGATTTCCGGCCTTCGAGGCGGCGAACCAGGCAGGCTACCGCGAAATATCCACCGTCGACTGTGCGCCGGGACAGAAGCGGGCACGGGTGTCCTTCGCCCAGGACCGGGCACTCGTCGACTTCGGGCAGCTGTTCGCCGCGACGGCGCTGATGCCGTCACACGTCATCGCCGACGAACTCGGTGTCGACGTCACCAGCGCGATCATCAACAACGACGGACCGAGCATCGACCGCATCGCGCAGGCCTGGAACAGCACCTGGAATCTCACACCGGGTATTGATCTGAAACGGTTCCCGTCGTCGGGGCCGTACAAGCTGGACTCGGTCAGCGACGACGGGGCGGTGGTGCTCGTCGCGAACGACAAGTGGTGGGGCGCAAAGCCCGTCACCAACAAGATCATCGTCAGCCCCAGAGGCGCCGACGTGCAGGACCGCCTCAACAACGGCAGCGTGGACGTCGTCGACGTCGCCACTGGGTCATCGGGTGTGCTGAACATGCCCGAGGACTACACCCAGGCCGACAGCCCGTCCGCAGGAATCGAGCAGTTGATCTTCGCCGCGCAGGGACCGATCGCCGCGCCGCAGGCACGCCGCGCGCTCGCGCTGTGCACACCCCGCGATGTGATCGCACGCAATGCGGAGGTGCCAATCGCCAACACCCGCCTCAATCCGGTGACCGAGGAAGCGGTCGGAGGCGCCGAAGCCGTTGGGGCCGAAGGGTTCGTCGCGTCCAATCCCGACGCCGCCCGGGACACACTGGGCAATCAGCCGCTGGCGGTACGGATCGGCTACCAGACGCCCAATGCGCGACTCGCCGCGACGGTCGGGGCGATTTCCAAGTCCTGCGCGCCTGCGGGCATCGCCGTACAGGACACGAGTTCTGAAACCACCGGGCCGTTGGCCTTGCGCAACAACGAGATCGACATTCTGCTGGCGAGCACCGGCGGGTCCACCGGCAGCGGGTCCACCGGCTCGTCGGCGATGGACGCCTACGACCTGCACACCGGCAACGGCAACAACCTGTCGGGCTACACGAACCCGCGGGTCGACGACACCATCGACGCGCTCGCGGTGACCGCCGATCCCAAGGAGGTGGCGCGATTGCTCGGCGAGGCGGGGCCCATTCTGTGGGCCGACGTGCCGACGCTGCCGTTGTACCGTCAGCAGCGCACCCTGATCACATCGAAGAAGATGTATGCGGTGAGCAGTAACCCGACGCGGTGGGGCGCGGGATGGAACATGGACAGGTGGGTGCTCGAGACATGAGCCCAGAGGTCACCGCCGTCATCGAGTCGCTGACCCGCGAGGTCGCAGACTTTCCCGAGCCGGGAATCCAATTCAAGGATCTGACGCCGGTGCTCGCCGACCCGCGAGGCCTGGCCGTCATCACCGCCGCGCTCGCCGAGCACGCCGCAGGCGCTGAACTCGTGGCGGGCATCGATGCCAGGGGCTTCCTGGTCGGAGGTGCCGTCGCCCACAAGCTCGGGATCGGAGTGCTGGCCGTGCGCAAGGCGGGCAAGCTGCCGCCGCCGGTCTACAGCGAGACCTACGACCTGGAATACGGTTCGGCCACGCTGGAAGTTCCCGCCGACGGAATCGACCTGACCGGCCGCAACATCGTGATCATTGACGACGTTCTGGCCACCGGCGGCACGCTAGCCGCCACGATGCGCCTGCTCACCGCGGCTGGCGCGAACGTCACCGGCGCCGTCGTCGTGCTCGAACTGGCCGCGCTCAACGGCCGCGACCTGCTCGAACCGCTGCCCGTCAACAGCCTGCACATCGTTTGAGGCGATATCCTCGAAGTCTGGCTGCGCCGATAGGTGACGAGCAGCGGATCCGGAGGTGATGATGGCTGACGACCAGGGCACGGGACAGGCCGTGCAATCACCACCGGTGTCCAGCGACGGTCTGGAGACCGCGCCGATGCCTGTGCCGGAGCCCGCGCCCGATATCGCGAAGACCTCCACGTCCCGGCGCGTACGGGCCCGGCTGGCGCGGCGGATGACGTCGCAGCGCAGCGCCGTGAACCCGGTACTCGAGCCACTCGTCGCGGTCCACCGCGAGTTCTTCCCGAAGGCCGACGTGCTGCTGCTGCAGCGCGCCTACGATGTGGCCGAGGAGCGGCACGCCGACCAGCTGCGCCGCTCGGGCGATCCGTACATCACCCACCCGCTGGCCGTGGCCAACATCCTTGCCGAACTCGGCATGGACACCACGACGCTGGTGGCCGCCCTGCTGCACGACACCGTCGAGGACACCGGCTACACGCTGGAGGCGTTGACGGCCGACTTCGGCGACGAGGTGGGCCATCTCGTCGACGGCGTCACCAAGCTGGACCGGGTGGTGCTTGGCACCGCCGCCGAAGGCGAGACCATCCGCAAGATGATCATCGCGATGGCCCGCGACCCCAGGGTGCTGGTGATCAAGGTCGCCGACCGCCTGCACAACATGCGCACTATGCGGTTCCTGCCGCCGGAGAAGCAGGCCCGCAAGGCACGCGAGACGCTGGAAGTCATTGCGCCGCTGGCTCATCGACTCGGCATGGCGACCGTGAAGTGGGAACTGGAGGATTTGGCGTTCGCGATCCTGCACCCCAAAAAGTACGAGGAGATCGTCCGGCTGGTGGCCGACAGGGCGCCGTCGCGCGATACCTACCTGGCCAAGGTTCGCTCCGAAATCAATGCCACGCTGGCGAAGTCGAAGATCGCGGCCATCGTGGAGGGTCGGCCGAAGCATTACTGGTCGATCTACCAGAAGATGATCGTCAAGGGCCGGGACTTCGACGACATCCACGACCTTGTCGGGGTCCGCATCCTGTGCGACGAGATCCGTGACTGCTATGCCGCTGTCGGCGTAGTGCATTCGCTGTGGCAGCCGATGGCCGGGCGGTTCAAGGACTACATCGCCCAACCCCGCTACGGGGTGTATCAGTCGTTGCACACGACTGTGGTCGGGCCGGAGGGCAAGCCGTTGGAGGTGCAGATCCGCACCACCGACATGCACGGCACAGCCGAATACGGCATCGCGGCGCACTGGCGGTACAAGGAAGCCAAGGGCCGCAACGGCGTCCCGTCGGGAAGCACAGTCGCCGAGATCGACGAGATGGCGTGGATGCGCCAACTGCTCGACTGGCAGCGGGAGGCCGCCGACCCGGGCGAGTTCCTCGAGTCGCTGCGCTACGACCTTGCCGTGCAGGAGATCTTCGTGTTCACTCCGAAAGGCGATGTGATCACGCTGCCGACGGGTTCGACGCCGGTCGACTTCGCGTATGCCGTCCATACGGAGGTGGGTCACCGCTGCATCGGTGCACGCGTCAACGGCAGGCTGGTCGCACTCGAGCGCAGGCTCGAAAACGGCGAAGTGGTCGAAGTTTTCACCTCCAAGGCGCTCAACGCCGGGCCATCGCGGGACTGGCAGCAGTTCGTGGTGTCGCCGCGCGCGAAGGCGAAGATTCGGCAGTGGTTCGCCAAGGAGCGCCGCGAGGAGGCGCTGGAGTCCGGCAAAGACGCCATCGCGCGCGAGGTGCGCCGCGGCGGACTTCCCTTGCAGCGCTTGATGAATGCCGAGTCGATGGCGGCCCTGGCCCGCGAGCTCCGCTACACAGACGTCTCAGCTCTCTACACCGCCGTCGGCGAGGGCCATGTGTCGGCGCGGCATGTCGTGCAGCGACTGGTGGCCCAACTCGGCGGCGATGACGAGGCGGCCGATGAGTTGGCCGAGCGGTCCACACCGGCGACGATGCCGGTGCGCCAACGCAGCACCGAGGACGTCGGGGTCGCGGTTCCCGGGGCTCCCGGCGTGCTGACCAAGCTGGCCAAGTGCTGCACCCCCGTGCCCGGCGACAACATCATGGGCTTCGTCACCCGCGGCGGCGGGGTCAGCGTGCACCGGACCGACTGCACCAACGCGGGATCGCTGCAAGAGCAGGCCGAGCGGATCATCGACGTGAAGTGGGCGCCGTCGCCGTCGTCAGTGTTCCTGGTCGCCATCCAGGTCGAGGCGCTCGACCGGCACCGGCTGCTGTCGGACGTGACACGGGTGTTGGCCGACGAGAAGGTCAACATCCTGTCGGCGTCGGTGACGACCTCCAACGACCGCGTCGCGATCAGCAGGTTCACCTTCGAGATGGGTGACCCCAAGCATCTGGGCCACGTGCTCAATGTGGTGCGCAACGTGGAAGGCGTCTATGACGTCTACCGCGTTACCAGCGCCGCCTGACGAACACCGCCGCGCCGAGGACGAGCACTGCCACAGAGACGCCCGCCCCGATGACGATGATCCGCATCAGGTTGGCAGACGCGGTCTGCGGAAGCGTTGCATCCGTTGACGATTCATACGTCATGGTCAGCGGCAACGCGCCGCGGTTGAGCGCGTCGGCCAGCGCTCGCGCACTCTCGGCATCGAACTGTCCGGTGATCTGAGTGCGGCCACCGGGAATGGCCTCCTGGATCTGCGGTGCGCTCAGGACACGGGTGTCGATCGTGAACGCAGTCTGCGTGCCCACGTGTTCGGCGGTGTGCTCCTGCTGACCTCGTCGAATCGCGTCAGTCCAACCGCACCGAATCGATGGTCACGTCCATCGCGGGCTTGCCGTCCTGCCCCGCTCCGGCCACCCCGGCAGCGGCGACCTTGTCCAGCGTGGCGAGCCCGATGGCGTCGATGGTCCCGAACGCAGTGAACGTCGGCGGCAGCATCGAGTCGGCATAGACGAGGAAGAACTGGCTGCCGTTGGTTCCCGACCCCTTGTTGGCCATCACGAGCGTGCCGCGTGGATATGTTACCGGCGTCTTCAACGCGGGATCGGCGAGCCGGTACTGGTTGGTGGGGTACTCGTTGGCGAACCGGTAGCCCGGCCCACCCGCTCCCGTCCCCGACGGGTCGCCGCACTGCAGCACGCCGAGTTGGGGCGTGGTGGTCAGCCGGTGGCAGCTGGTGCCGTCGAAGTACCCCTGCTGGGCCAGGCTCGCGAAGCTGTTGACGGTGCACGGGGCCTTGTTGTTGTCGAGCTGGATGCCGATGTCACCCGCGTTGGTGGACATGCTGGCGCTGACCTCGGCCGGATCGGTGGGGACGCGGCCCGTTCGCGGGGGCTTGTTGGGCTTGCTGGCCGGCTCGGTCGTCGACGGATACGCGCAGTTGGCTCCGACATTGGGCGGTGGATCGAAATCCGGCAGCCCGCCGCCCGGCGTCGTCGGTGCCGCGGTGATGTCCGGGTAGTAGCGGGATTCGTCGTCCAGGTGCCGCGCGACGGCGATCGTGAACCAGACGACGGCGGCCATCACGAGGATGGTGCCGACCGTGATCAGGTAGCTGATCACCAGCCCTGCCACCGCCAGCCCGTGCCCCTCCTCGCCGGTGCGCTTGATTTGCGACAGCGAGATGTGGCCGAAGATGATGCCCAGCGGCGCGAACACGAACGCGCAGATCAGCGACGCGATCGCCATCCCGTTCGTCGGACGCGGCCGTGGATAGCCGTACGGGTCGTACGTCGGCGGATAGGCCCCGTACGGCGGCGGCACGGGCGGCGTCATCCGGCGTCAGTCCAGGCCGATGGACTTCACAGTGACCGGCGTGGCCGGCTTGCCGTCCTGCCCGCCGCCTTCCACGCCCGCCGCGGCGATCTTGTCCAAAGTCGCCAGGCCGGTGTCGTCGATCTTGCCGAACACCGTATAGCCGGGAGGCAGCTGCGAATCCTTGTAGACCAGGAAGAACTGGCTTCCGTTGGTGCCAGGCCCAGCATTGGCCATCGCCAGCGTGCCGCGCGGGTAGGTCACAGGGTTCTGAAGCTGCGGGTCGTCGGGCTGGAATTGGTTGGTCGGGTACTCGTTGGCGAACTCGTAGCCAGGACCGCCGCTGCCGGATCCGGTCGGGTCGCCGCACTGCAGCACCGCGAGACCCGGGCTGGTGGTCAGCCGGTGGCACTGGGTGTCGTTGAAGTAATTCTGCTGGGCCAGGCTGGCGAAGCTGTTCACCGTGCAGGGGGACTTGGCGTTGTCGAGCTGAATGCCGATGTTGCCCTGGTCGGTCGACATGCTGACGCTGACCTCGGCCGGGTCGGTCGGCACCTCGCCGGTGCGGGGTGGCTTGTTGGGCTTGCTCGCCGCCTGGGCCGCCGGGTACTGGCAGTTCTTGCCGAGATCGGCGGGCGCCTTGAACGCAGGCAGCTGCCCGTTGGCGGCAGGTGCCGGTTCCGTCGGCTCCGCCGATGAGCCACCAGGCGTGGATGGGGCAGCGCTGGCCGTGCCGCTGTCCGAGTGGCTGCGGGTGAAGAAGAAGGCCGCCACCCCGGCGACCACCGCGACCACCGCCACGGCGGAAGCGATGATCGTGTACAGCCTGCGCCTGCGTGCCTGGGCCTCCCGTCGCTCCAGTTGTCGCTCGAGTTTGCGCTTCGCTGTCGCCCGCCGCTGTTCGTTGGTCGGCACTGCCGTGGTCCTCCTCATGCTCGTAAGTCCGCAACGAGTGTGCCAGCAGTAGCTGAGTGCGGGCCAAGAGCCCCCGGGCGGGTCGGGCGGCGGAATGCCGGTCCGTGCGGGATGGGAAAATGGCCCACGTGTTCATCACCGGATTTCCGGCCGGCATGTTGGCCTGCAACTGCTACGTACTCGCACAGCGTCCCGGGGCGGACGCGATCGTCGTCGACCCGGGCCAGCGGGCCATGGGTCAGCTTCGCCGGATTCTCGACGAAAACCGGCTCACCCCCGCCGCCGTGTTGTTGACCCATGGACACATCGACCACATCTGGTCGGCGCAAAAAGTCGCCGACACCTTCGGCTGCCCGGCCTACATCCACCCCGAGGACCGCTTCATGCTGACCGACCCGATCAAGGGGTTCGGTCCGCGGCTCGGCCAGATCGCGTTCGGCGCCCTGTTCCGCGAACCAAGGCAGGTGGTGGAACTGGACTGCGACGGCGACAAGATCGACATCGGCGGCACCGTGGTGACCATCGACCACACGCCGGGGCACACGCGCGGTTCTGTGGTGTTCCGGGTCGCGGGGGATGTGCCGCAGATCGCCTTCACCGGGGACACGCTTTTCCGGCAGTCGGTCGGCCGGACCGACCTTCCCGGGGGTAGCGGCCGTGACCTGCTTGGGTCGATCATGACGAAATTGATGGTGCTCGACGACGACACCGTGGTACTACCTGGGCACGGCGCGAAGTCCACCATCGGCTTCGAGCGCCGCGCCAACCCCTTCCTCGAAGGTCTGACTTTGTGAACCAGTTCCAAGCCCCCAAGGGGGTGCCCGACTACCTGCCGCCGGAGTCCGCGCAATTCGTCGCGGTGAGAGACGGCCTGCTCGCCGCTGCACGTCGCGCAGGCTATGCCGACGCCGAGTTGCCGATCTTCGAGGACACCACGCTGTTCGCCCGCGGAGTCGGCGAGTCCACTGATGTGGTCAGCAAGGAGATGTACACCTTCGCCGACCGCGGCGACCGGTCGGTGACGCTGCGGCCGGAGGGCACCGCGGGCGTGATCCGCGCGGTGATCGAGCATGGTCTCGACCGCGGTGCGCTGCCGGTCAAGCTCTGCTACTCCGGCCCGTTCTTCCGGTACGAGCGGCCGCAGGCCGGCCGCTACCGACAGCTGCAGCAGGTCGGGGTGGAGGCCATCGGTGTCGACGATCCGATGCTCGACGCCGAGGTGATCGCGGTCGCCGACGCCGGTTTCCGGTCGCTGGGTCTTGACGGGTTCCGGTTGGAGATCACCTCACTGGGTGACGACAGCTGTCGGCCGCAGTACCGAGAGCTGTTGCAGGACTTCCTGTTCAAGCTCGACCTCGACGAGGAAACCCGTCGTCGCGCCGAGATCAACCCGCTTCGGGTACTCGACGACAAGCGGCCGCACATCAAAGAGATGACGGCCGACGCCCCGGTGATGCTCGACCACCTGTCCGATTCGGCCAAGCAGCATTTCGATTCTGTTCTTGTCCACCTCGATACGGCTGGGGTGCCGTATGCGATCAATCCGCGGATGGTCCGAGGGCTGGATTACTACACCAAGACCACGTTCGAGTTCGTCCACGACGGTCTCGGTGCGCAGTCCGGTATCGGTGGGGGCGGGCGCTACGACGGGCTGATGGCCCAGCTCGGCGGCAAGGACCTGTCGGGCATCGGGTTCGGGCTCGGTGTCGACCGCGCGCTGCTCGCGCTGAAGGCCGAGGGCAAGACGATCGGAGTCACTGCCAGGGTCGAGGTGTTCGGGGTTCCCCTCGGCGAGCAGGCCAGGGTGCGGTTGTCTGTGCTGGCCGCCCAACTGCGGGCGGCGGGCGTGCGCGTCGATCTGGCATTCGGCGATCGCGGCATGAAGGGTGCCATGCGCGCTGCGGACCGCTCCGGCGCGTCGATCGCACTTGTCGCGGGCGACCGCGACATCGAAGCGGGCACCATCGGCGTGAAGAACCTTGCGACGGGGGAGCAGGCCGACGTCGCCGCCGATGCCGTGCTCGCCGATGTGCTGTCCCGGTTGTCCGCGACACGCGGCTGAATTTGGTACAACAGCGGTCGCTCGGCACGCCCGTTGTGCATGCTGTCTGGTGATGAACGCACCGCCCGAGCCCCGAGTGCTCGCCGATACGGGCGGACTCCTGGTCACCGATGACGGTCGTCGGGTGCTGGTCATCGATCGCTGCACAGGAGCGCTGACGACAAGTGCGTTCGTGCTGGGAGTGGTCACGCTCGTCGTGGGCGGCTTCGGCGCCGTCGCGCTGGCGACGGCCATGCCGTCACGAGTGCTCGGCGCCGTCTTCGTGGCCGTCGGTCTGGTGTTCGCCGCGCTGACCTTCCTCGTGGTGCGGAAGATCCGTCGACGTCGCAGTCAGCCGCTGCACGAATGCCGTCCCGTCGCGGTGATCGACCGCAAGCTCGGACTTTTCACGTACCGTGGCGGCGCGCTGGTGCAGCTGAACCAGGTACGTTTCGCCCGTCAGATGCAGATCGGTTCCAGCTCACCGCAACTCGTGGCGATCACGCCGGGCGGAAGGCATGTCCTCAAGCGCGGAAACCCGTTCGACGGGGGCATCGGCAACGTCGACGAGATTCTGGCGAGCACAATTCGGGGGATCTGAAACCCCCCGGTTGTAACGGTCGGCCGATGGTGGGCGATGTCTCGGTAGCATCTGTACTACGGAAGAGGGGTACCTCGATAACCATGCGCAACGTGAAGGCCAAGATCGGCGCGGCAGCGGCAGTCGCCCTTGCAGTGGTGGCATCCGCACCTGCGACGTCGTACGCCGAGCCGCCCGTCCCCAACGTCAAGTACGTCCTCACCTCGGACACAGGGGTGACCATGGAAGTCAGCTATCTGGCCGTTCAGCCACCGAGCATGGAGGCGTACAACGCCGACCCGTACGCGTTTTTGAAGAAGGAAGAGGTCGCCACGCCCTGGGAGTTCAGCACCAGGCTGGAGGATCCGCAGTGGGCCTTCCTGCAGACGGGCCGTGCCGGTCACGGCGGGCAGGCCAGCCCACGCCCCCATTGTGAGATAGCCGTCGACGGTCAGGTCGCCGCGTCGGACACTGAGGAGTCTGCGGCGTTCTGCAGGCTGAGCCGCTGGTGAGCGCCGGCCGGCCGGGTGGTCAGAGCCCGCTCGCCAGCTGAAGCTCGGCCTCCGGCGTATCGACGAACAACAGGCGATTGTCGTCACCTGGTGCGGTGATGATCTCGAGTTCACCGAACCGGCTCGCCGCCTTGCTGACCAGGCAGACGTTCGCACTCACCGGTGCGGTGGCGCTGACGAGCGGATGCGTGCGTTCCGTCGGCAAGTCGCGGGTGCCGACGATGAGATTCTCGCGCGCGCGCACGGCGAGCACGCCGTCCGGCGTCTCGATCAGCGCCCCGGCCACGCCGTCGTCCTCGAAGACGAGCTTCACCAAGCGCACATCGGTCTCCGGTAGAAGGCCGCAATCTCTGGATTGTGATCTCAGCCATTCCTGCAACGACAAGGCGGGCAGGTTGGGGCTCAACTCAACCGATCCGACGACGGCCACTTCCACTTTCTCGCCGCGGGTGCTGCTGCGCATCTCCGTCATCTGACGTTTGGTCACCCGGTTGTAGACCAGACCGTTCGGCGCCGTCGCGCATCGGTGTGCCCACTGCTCGAGTACCGCGCCGAAGAACGGCTCGACGGCGGCACGGCGGTGTGGGCGCGGAGGCACCGCGCCTTCGACGGCGCGGACCGGCCAGAAGCTCTGCGCGCGCCCGACTCCGCCGAAGGCGTAGTCGAAGCCGGCGAGGTGCTTGGTCGTCTGTCCGTCCCCACCGCGGTAGGTCAACGATGCGGCCAGATCGCCTCCGCCTGCGGACTCGGTGATGCCCAGATAAACGTCGAGGTCCTCATTCGTGGCGACGAGTCCTGCCGCGAGCACCCCACCCTCGGCGCCGAGGCAGACGACGTCGACCTCGTGGTCCCACTGTGTGTCGCTGAACATGACCTCAACCTCCCGCCGGAGCATGGCGGCTCGAGTGGTGTAGAGACTGACTGATATCCGCCATCTCGGCAATGATCTTGGCGGTCTGGCTCGGCGCGGCGAGGCTGGCCACGGTGCGCCTATCCCACCACATCAACTTCGTGCGGAACCGCGCGTCAGGGTACGGCGTAGACCGGATCGGGGCCACGACACCGCCCGATGACTGCCAGCGTGCCAGCACGTGATGCGCGCAGGTGGCCATGCAGAACTGAACTCCGAGCACGGCGAGCACCTGGCAGCCGGCGCGCGCCAGCGTTGTGGTGAGCCCGCGGTTGCGGTTCGGGTCGTCGGTAACCCATGCCGACTTCATTTCCACGACGCCGAAGGGGATTCTGTCCGCAATCATCTTGCTGACCGAAGGCAAACCGGGTTGGCCCGCCCACTCGAGGACGGCGTGTGTGTCGAGCGGCGACGTCAGCGGGCCCACGGCTCGGATGCCGCCGACCACTGTTCCTGTCGGGTCAAGCGTCGTCCAGAACAGCGTCGTGTCCGCGGATCGGTGAATCGCGTCCACGTCGATCGCATTGCCGATTCCGTGGGCGCGGTAGGACCGCTCGGCGCCGCGCAGATACTCCTGCCACAGGGCGTCGTTTTCGGAGGGTCTCGCTATCGCGACTGTGCATTCGGCGTCGGCGTCCCACCAGCTCATCAGGGCGCCGTCGACGTCGGTTGATGCGACGTTGCGGGGCAGTTCGACAACGGTCATCGGGTCTCCCATCTGGGCTGTTTCTTTACCGGATCGGCAATCCATGCTTCTCGCAAAACCGTACAGCGGCGCAGATCTAGCAATCTAACAAGCAAAACTAGATAGCACCAATGGGCTGTTGAAAATACAAATGAACTAATCTTTCGCGAAGAGCTGGGCGGAGATTCAGCAGGTCAGCCTTAACGCCGCTCTGGTCGCCAACATTCGGCCCTCGGATACTTGACTTCTGTTCGAACATGAGTTCGAATAGCGGGTATGCGATGGGACACCCAGGGCGTCGGCATCGAGGACGGTGCGCTACCCGGTCTGCAACGCATCGGTTTCGTCCGCAGCGTGCGCACGCCGCAGTTCGACGGAATCACATTCCACGAAGTTCTCTGCAAGTCGGCGTTGAACAAGGTGCCCGACGGCCCGGCTCCGTCGATGCTGCCGTTCCGCTACACCGTCAACGGCTACCGTGGCTGTTCGCACGCTTGCCGGTACTGCTTCGCCCGGCCCACGCACGAGTACCTCGACATGGATTGCGGCGCAGACTTCGACTCTCAGGTCGTGGTGAAGACCAATGTCGCCGAGGTGCTTCGGCGCGAGCTGCACCGCAAGTCGTGGCAGCGCGAAACGGTCGCACTCGGTACCAACACCGATCCGTACCAGCGAGCGGAAGGCCGCTACGCGCTCATGCCGGGAATCATCGGTGCGCTGGCCGATTCCGGCACACCGTTCTCCATCCTCACCAAGGGCACACTGCTTCGACGCGACCTTCCGCTCATCGCCGACGCGGCAAAGCGCGTCGATGTGAGCGTCGCGGTGTCTCTGGCTGTCGGGGATCCCGAGCTGCACAAGGATGTCGAGCCGGGTACGCCGTCACCGCAGGCCCGGCTGAGCCTGATCACCGCGATCCGGGATGCGGGGCTGAACTGCCACGTGATGGTCGCACCCGTGCTGCCGAAACTGACCGACTCGGTCGAACACCTCGATGACCTGCTCGGCCAGATCGCCGGCGCAGGAGCCAACGGCGTGACGGTGTTCGGGCTGCATCTGCGTGGGTCGACGAGGGGCTGGTTCATGTCGTGGCTGGCGCGATCGCACCCCGAGTTGGTCGCCGACTATCGGCAGTTGTACCGGCGCGGAGCCTACCTACCGACCGAATACCGAGACATGTTGCGCGCCAGGGCAACTCCGCTGGTGAGCAAGCACGGCCTCACCCCGGACCGGCGGTCGTTCCGCGCGGCGGAGGCGCCGGCAGCCTTGACGGCCGAGGTGGCCCAGCCCACTCTGTTTTAGCTTTTGTTCCGCTTCACCTGTTTGAACGGCACTCCGCGATCGGCGGCAGGCTCACGTGGGAAGCCCAGAACCCGTTCACCGATGATGTTGCGGGCGATCTCGGTGGTGCCGCCGCCGAGCGCCGCGGTCTGCCGAGACAGGTAGCGCTCGCCGTACCGGATCAAGTCGTCATCGCCATCCACGACGGCCGAGTCGCCGGTGAGGGCAACCGCGGTGTCGAACCCCACCTGATGGGTCTCAGCGTGGGTGATCCTGATGATTGACCCCGCCGCCGGTGGCAAGGAGCCGTCGAGCACACCGTGGTACACGTGGTCGATCAGCCGCTCCTGCACCGCCCTGTGGACGATGGCCCGGCCGGCGCGTTCGCGGGCCCTTTCGCTGTCGGCTTGCCCGGTAACGCTGAGAAGTTCGACCCAGTCGATCGGCACGTCGGTCTTGCCTTCGGCGCCGATCCCGCTGGCGAATTCAGAACCACCGCCGACGGCTCGCCGCTCGTGATACAGCTGCCGGGACGCCACGTGCCAGCCCTCGTTGACTCCGCCGACGACGGCATCGTCGTCGAGTTCGAGGTTGTCGAAGAATTCCTCGCAGAACTCCACCGAACCGTTCACCTGTTTGATCCGTCGCAGTGTGATACCCGGGCTGTTGATCGGCACCAGGAACATCGTCAGCCCTTCGTGCTTGGGCACGTCCCAGTCGGTTCTGGCCAGCATCAACCCATAGTCGGCCGCGAAAGCGCTTGTGCTCCAGGTCTTTGCGCCGTTGATCACCCACTTGTCGCCGGTCCGGTCGGCGCGGGTGATCACGCCTGCCAGATCGGATCCGCCGCTTGGCTCTGACAGCAGTTGCACCAGCACCTCATCGCCGCGAAGGGAGCCGGAGATGTGCTCCTTCTTCTGCTCCTCGCTGCCGGTGTCGAGGATGGTGGCGGCACAGATCGTGAACGTCGGTGTGTTCAGGATGACGGGCATTTCGTAGGTCTTGGACTCTTCGTCGAATGCCCGCTGATACTCGATGGGCAGACCAAGGCCGCCATACTCGCGCGGGAAGCAGATACCGGCGAATCCGCCGTCGTACAACTTCTTCTGGAGTTCGCGAGCGCGTAGCCAGGGCGCTTCCTCGCCGCGGTCTGAATCGGGCGGACTCTCGGGGTCGATGCGCGGCATGTTCTCGGCCAGCCACGCCCGCGCCCGTGCGGCGAACTCTGCGACGGACTCCGTGGTCGCGGGGGCTGTCGTCGTATCGGTCATCACGCGCTCCTGGCGTCCGCGGTGAGCGCGTAGACGCGCAGGTTGTGATCTTCCGGCGTGCCGAACATCGACCGGTCGAGCATGACTCGGCGCAGGAACAGATGAAGATCGTGCTCCCACGTCACGCCGATGCCGCCGTGCAACTGGATGCAGTCCTGCAACATTCGCGGGGCGTATTCGCCCACATAGGATTTCGCGACGCTGACCGCCATCTCCGCCTCCGGGGAGCGGCCTGCGACCTCCGCGACAGCGGCATTGGTGGCCGCCCTGCACGCCTCGAACCAGATCTTCAGATCGGCGTAGCGGTGCTTGAGCACCTGATACGACCCAAGCGGTCGGCCGAACGAATGCCGGTCGAAGCCCCACTGGATGGTGAACTTGAGAACGGCGTCGAGGATGCCGACGACTTCGGCGCACTGAAGAATCTGCGCGATCTGGCTCTGCCGGGAAATCAATTCCGCGGTCTGCTCGGACCCGCCGACGACAGCCGAAGCGTCGATGTCGACACCGTCGAAATGCACACGGGCATAACTCTTCACCAAGTCGACCGACCTCTGCGCCTCGACTCGTACGCCGGCAGCGTCCGTCGGCACCAGGAACTGTCGCACCGCGCCCTCGCACTTCGCCACCACCAGAAGCACTCCGGAATCGGCGCCTGCTTCGACACGATCCTTGACACCGTCGAGCCGGTAACCGGTGTCGGTGGACGTCGCCGTCACACTGGGATTCATCGGCGCCCACGACATGCCGGGTTCATACACCGCCCACGATGCGATGACGTCGCCGCTGACCAGCGATTCGATTGTGTTCTCGTGGTTTTCGTGAGCTTCGACCAGGCCGGCGAGCACGGTGCTGACCGGATGCAGTGGCCCGGGCGCCACAGTGTTACCCGCGAGTTCGGCCACCATCGCCAGGTCCTTGACGCCGTCACCCGACACCGACCCGCCCCCGAACTCCTCCGGCACCAGCAGGCTGGTCCAGCCGAGTTCGGCGGCCCGTCGCCACCAGTCGGTATCGAACGCGATACCGGCTGCGTGGAGTTCACGCAGCCGAGAAAGCGATGCCTCTTTTTCCAGGAACGACTGAGTGGTCGAGGCGAAGAGCAGTACCTCGGGGTTTGCGGCGTCGGTCACGAGCGCCTCAGGTGAGAACCAGGGCTGGCACGTCTGGCTTGTGAACGACCTCGTTCGGAATCTTGAACAGGTCGATCATGTTGCCACCCATGATTTTTCGCTGGCCCTCTTCGTCGAGGCCGGAAAGGTCGTCGACCAGCTTGGTCGGCTCGGCCAGGCCCTCCGGGTGGGGCCAGTCGGAACCGAAGATCACCCGGTCGACCCCGCACAGCTCGGCCATCTGGGCGAAGTCGTCCTCCCAGAACGGCGCGACGTAGACACCACGTCGGAACGACTCGATCGGGTCCTCGAGGAATCCCTGCGGCATCTTCGAGTAGACGTTCTTGAACTGCTTGAAAAGGTAGGGCACCCAGTCGGCGCCGTTCTCGATCGACAGGATGCGCAGATCCGGGTTACGGGTCAGCGCGCCGTGGCAGACCAGGGCGGCCATGGTGTCCTCGATGGGGCGCTTGCCCATCGCGACCATCCGGAAGGCGGTCGGCGCGAACGGCTTGAACTCGTCGCCGGGCTCCCAGTCGTTCAGATACTGCGAATATCCGCTGTCCGAGGCGTGCATCGACACCGGGATACCGGCCTTCACGCAGGCGTCCCAGAACGGGTCGAACTCCTCGAGGCCGAGCGATCGGGTGCCCCGGTAGCCGGGCACCGGCGCGGGGCGGACGAGCACGGTCTTGGCACCGCGCTCAAGGCACCACTGGAGCTCCTCGAGTGCGCGGTCGACGACGGCCAGGTTGATGACCGGCGTGGAGAAGATGCGGTTCTCGTAGTTGAACTGCCATGTCTCGTACATCCATTCGTTCAGCGCGTGAACGATGTCGAGGATCAGGTCCGGATCGTCCTTCAACCGCTCCTCGACGAGGCTGGCCAGCGTCGGGAACATCAGCGTGTAATCCAGGCCGAGGCTGTCGAGCACCTCGAGGCGGGCCGCGGGGTCGCGGAACGCGGGGATGGCCTTCATCGGCTTGCCCATCACCTCGCGGAAGCTCTTGCCGCCGCTGCCGTGCCGGAAGTACTCCTCCTGGGCGCCCGGCCGGGCGACAACCTCGAAGGTCGGGTTCGGGATGTAGTCGCTGACCACATTGCGCACCATGATCTTGGTGCGGCCGCGAACGTCGATGTAGTCGATGACGCCCTTGCGGTGTTCCGGAAGGAACTGAGTGAGGGCCTCTTTCGGCTCGTAGAAGTGGTTGTCGGCGTCGAACACCGGATAGGGGAGCTGGCGGGCTGCCATGTGCGCCTCCTGAAGGTCGTGTCGGGCTGCTGTGGTAATGACATTACCACGGCTGGACCAGGGAAAACACCACCCCCCGAGAAGGCCCTTCTCGGCAGGTCAGGCGCGGTTGTGTGGCGCGCCGAGGGCGCCGACGCAGAACTCGTATATGTGGTTGGCGTCCACCGGCACGCCGCTCAGTTCGGCGCCGAGCACCTGCAGTCGCATGGCACCCAGTGCGCTCTGCATGATCAGGGCGGCGGTGGCGTCCACTTCGATGTCGTCACGGAACGACCCGTCGGCGATCCCGCGGTTGATGATGTCCTTGATCAGTCCGTGCAAAGGGGAGAGCACCCGGGCGTACTCGCGCGGCAGCGCCTCCGCCAGATGGTCGTTGTAGTAGGTGAGGCCACGGTTGACCTTGTCCTGAGTCGTGGTCTCGGCGGGTGTGCACATCCGGTTGATCAGCTCTCGAAGCGCGGCGACGGACGGTAGGTCATCGGTGTCCTTGCGCCACACCCTCGTCGACTCCGACATGATCTTGTCGATCAAGGCGAGCAGCAACTCGTCTTTCGTCGAGAAGTGCTGGTAAAAGGATCGCAGCGACGTCTTCGAACGTTCGACGACCTCGAGCACGGTGAAATCGGTGCGCCCCGTCTCCCCGAGGATCGCCAGCGCCGAGCGCATGAAGCGTCGTTCGCGCGGTTCGGCCTCTGCGCCGACCGTTTCGGTGGATCGCCCGGTGGACTTCGCCATGGTAATGACGTTACCGGTTTTGCCGGTGCTCGGTTAATGTTCCGTCCCATGGCGACAGACTCAGCGCAACCGCAATGGACGGTCCAGGCACTGCTCGACCTGTTCGACGTGAAACCCGACGGCGAGAATCGCTTCATCGCGCAGACCGGACCCGCGGGAGAAGACGAGCGACAGGTCGTCGAGGGCACCCAGGTGCTCGCGCAGATGATCGTCGCAGCGGCCAAACGGTTCCCGGAGAAGTCGGTGCGTTCGGTATACGCGGTTTTCGCGCGGGCGGTGATGGTCAGCGCGGGCCCCGTCGAGTTGGAGATCGACGTTGTCGGAGAGGGCCGTTCGACGGCGACGGCCGTGGTGTCCGCCAAGCAGAACGGCAAGCGGTGCATCACCGCGACGCTGCTCGCCGACGTTCCGACCGCCGACGTGATCCGACATCACCTGCCATGCCCACAGGTCGCAGGCCCCGCGGAGGCAAACGTCTCCGAAATGCCGATGGCCGGCCGCGAGTTGCGGTTGGTCGACGTCGTCGACGTCAACAGCCCCGACGAGGTCGGGCCGCCGGAGCTATACGCCTGGCTGCACTACGATCCCATTCCGGAGCGCGACGACCTTGCCAAGGCGTTGATCGCCTACTTCACAGGGCACCTTGGCATTTCGACGACGATGCGAGCGCATGAAGGCATCGGCACCAGCCAGTCACACCTGACGGTGTCGACCGCGCCGATGACGGTTTCGGTCAGCTTCCACGAGCCGGTTGCTTGGGGCGGATGGATTCTGTACACGCACGAGAGCACGCAGGTCGGCTCGGGCATGTCGTACGTCCGCGGCGCAGTACACACCGAAGAGGGTGAGCTGCTCGCGTCGTTCACCCAGGACGCACTGATCCGTCCGCTGCGTACCACCGACACCGCCATCAAGGAGCAGTCGCGGCTGTGACTGGCAAAGCGAACCTTTACATATTCAGGTAGAACTGTCACGCTGGGTTGTGTCGCCGCCCGGACACCACGCACGTCGAGATTGGACCCGCTATGTCGCCGCAGACCTACCGCACACATTCGGCGGCCCGGGCTCGGGCACGTGCCAGCACCGTGCTGCAGCACGAGATGACCGTCGTCGGATCCGGCGTCGCGGACGTCGTGGCGTCGACCGGCGGCTGGCTATATGACCGCAGGATGGCTGGCTGGAAGGTCAACGTTCTCCTCGCCGACCGCACCGGTGAACGTGCGCTGCGGATTCTTGGCGCAGACGTGCTGGATTTGAGCGGAGACCTCGAGGCAATCACCGACGATCCCGACCGGGCCGCCACCCTGGCCGTCGCTGCCGACGTGTACGCCGCCGATCGTCGTGTCCGGCAGTTCGTGTCGAGCTCAGACCGGCGCCGCGCCGAAGTCGCGCTGTGGGGCGACACCGGGTCGCTCGTTGAGGACGTCAGCGCGGTCTCCTACCGGCTGAGTGGTGCCGCGCGTGCGTTCAAGGCGCAGGCGCTGCTGGCCGTCGGTGTGCCGTCCGCACCGGTGGCGTCGACGGAAGCCCTGTTCCGCTGCGGTGTGAAAGCGCTCGCGCGGGTCGCCCGCTAGATCTTGAGATAGCCCTTGTCCGCGGGGATCTGAGCCGCAGTCAACAGCGACGACGCATCACTGGCCAACCACGCCACGATGTCGGAGACCAGATCCGGCGCGGCCAGCGAGTCGGTTGGCAGCGCTCCCGGCGAGAAACTGTGGATGAAGTTCGGATGGTCGGCGAACATCTGCCACATCGACGCGTCGTTGCCCATCGGGGTGTCGGTGCCGTACGGGTGCACCGAGTTCACCCGAATCCCGAACTCGCCCAACTCAACTGCGAGTGAATTGGTCAGCCCGACGACACCGAACTTGCTGGCGCAGTAGTGACCGCAACCGGGCACGGCCTTGACGCCCGCCGCCGAGCTGATCGCGATGATGGACCCGCCGTTGCCCGCGTCGATCATCGCGGGCACCGCCGCCTTGATGGTGTTCCACAACCCGGTCAGGTTGATGTCGACGACGTCCTGGAACTGCTGCGGTGAAATCTCCCACAGCCTGCCCCAATTGAGCACACCGGCGTTGGCGACGACGATGTCGAGGCGGCCGAACTGTTCGATGGCGTCGGACACCACCCGCTGCTGCCCGACCAGGTCACGGATGTCGACTTGCTCGGCGCGGATCTTGCGGCCTTCGCCCTCAACGAGGCTCACCGTCTCGGCGAGGTCCGCCGGTTCGGCGGGCGGATAGCCGTTGTGCTCGGCGACCGGACCGCAGGCGTCGATCGCGACGACGTCGGCGCCTGCACGGGCGAGTCGGACACAATGAGAACGTCCCTGCCCGCGCGCGGCCCCGGTCACGTAGGCGACCCTGCCCGCAAGCGGCTTGTCTTCAGCCATGGTCGACATCGTGCGCGTGATGAACGATGTCGTGCAAGTGGTAGACGGCAATCGATGCGACCGTGAACTCGCTGCCGTTGCTGCGCAACCCGCGCCTCGACCACGCGTCGCACGGCACGTGCTCATAGGTGGCGGCCACCGTGCGCGCCGCTTCGACAAGTTCGGCCGTGACGACCACCGGGTCTTGGGAGCCGTAACCATCCTCGACGGCCGTCGCGTCCTGATCCCAGTTGGCGAAGCGCGGCTCGTCCTCGCTGAGCATGAGCCGGACGCGGTCGTTGAAGATGCGGTGCACATCGCGGACGTGGCAGCCGTATTCCAGCGCCGACCACACCGTCGGCCCGGGCCGTACGGCGACATCGGCGGCACGGAGCCTGCGTCGCCACTGCTCGGCGTCGGCCTTGATGCGGTCTGCGACCTCCGTGTGGCTCACCGCAGACCCGTCGAAGCCGCATTCCGGGCACGGTTGCGAGATGACCCACGTCCAGTCCTTGGTGTCGGGCTCGATCATGGCGTCAGTCTGACAGCCACCTCGCGGATCCGGTCGCCCGCGCCGGATTCGATGGGGTCGCCGTGTCCGAAGCACGCCGTCTGCACGTCGAGCACGGCCAATCGCTTGAACGACGCGATAGTGCGCGCCGCCCGATCCTGGTTGAAAACCCCGAGCTTCACCGACCCGACGTTGGCGATGGTGTCGTCTGCGAACAGCACGCCGTGTTCGGGTAGGTGCACGGCGATGCTGCCCTCGGTGTGCCCGGGTATGGCGAGGACGTGTGCACCGCCGCCGAAGTTCAGCACGTCGCCGTTAGTCAGCTCCCGGTCCACCGGAACGGGGGGAGCCGCCTCGGGCAGCCCGGCCGAAACACGTTCGTAGATCGGGATTTCCCAGTCCTCGAACACCACAGGCGGCATCGTGGCGCCGCCGCGGATATAGCTGGCGTCCACCCGCCATCACAGAGCGCCGGTCGACTCGCGTAGTTCTGCCGCCGAACCAATGTGGTCGACGTGGCCGTGTGTCAACACGATTCGGTCAACACCTGGCACGGCGGCTGCGATCTCGGCACCCGATCCCGGCGCGCCCGTGTCGATCAACGTGCGGAGTTGCCGTCGCGCCAGACATATACCTGCCAGCCGTTGACGCGCAACATCGTCAGGTTCGACGTGATGGCCGTCGAGTCCATCGCCCAACACTAGATCAAGGGTCGCACCGGGTCCACGGATTCGCTATCGGCGAACTCCATTGCCGCCTAACATATTTCGCTCATTGCAGCGTCTGTGCGCAAAACGCGCAAAAGCCGGGGAATAGCGGTTATGCGGGTAGTGCACACAAGCGAGCCCACCGCGCCGCGGGACCCATAACTTCATCGAGTCACCAGCTACATAGGAGCCAAATAGGAGAACTCGACATGAACACAACCGCATCGCGTGGCCTCGTCGCCATGGTCGCCGTGCCCATAGCCGCCGCAGGCATTTGCGCAAACGTGCTTGCTGTGTCCGCCGTCGCACACGCGTCGACGGTCATCCCCGGCGTCGATGCGCACGCATCCGGCATGACGTTGTCGCCGGAGTACGTCTCTGAGCAGAAGGAGGAGCACGGTGCGTCCGCCAAGCCGATCGACCTGCAGATGCAGCAGCAGGCATCGCAGCCCGATAGTCCCGCCAAGCAGGAGGCCAACGAGCTGAAGGGCGACATCAAGGCCGGAGAGGTCAAAGAGGACGCGTTGAAGACTGTCGAGTCGCTGGCGAACGTCCAGACGCCGGAACCCAAGTCGCATGCCTACACGTTGAAGAACCCCATCCACAAGCACCTCGGGATGATGAAGGCCGGCTTCTCGCAGGTGGCTCGATGACCCGCGATTAATTCAGCTCTGCGACAACGCCGACTTGAGCACGTCCAGCGGCAGGCCGCCCAGATCCAGTGCGCGACGGTGGAATTCCTTTAACGGCGTTCCGCGACCGACCGACTCGTCACGCAGCTGTTGCCAAATGCGCTGTCCGATCGCATACGACGGTGCCTGGCCCGGCCAGCCGAGGTAGCGGTCCAACTCGAAGCGGAGGTTGGCCTCCTTCATCGCGCTGTGCGACTGCAGAAACATCCACGCCTTCTCCGCATCCCATACATCGCCGTCGGGGGCGGTCATACCGCAGTGCACGCCGATGTCGATGACCACGCGGGCGGCCCGGAACCGCTGAGCATCAAGCATTCCCATCCGATTACCTGCATCGTCAAGCCAGCCGAGCTCGGCCATCAGCCGTTCGGCGTACAGCGCCCAGCCCTCGCCGTGACCCGAAACCCAGCAACCCAGTCGGCGCCAACGGTTCAGCTGATCGCCGAGAACGACGGCCCTGCCGATCTGCAGATGATGGCCGGGCACGCCTTCGTGGAAGACGGTGGTGGTCTCCTGCCAGGTATGGAAGGTGTCCACACCAGGCGGCACGGACCACCACATCCGCCCAGGCCGGGTGAGGTCTTCCGACGGGCCGGTGTAGTAGATGCCGCCGGTCTGGGTCGGCGCGATCCGACACTCGAGGTTGCGCAGCGATTCGTCGATCTCGAAATGCGTGTCGGCCAGTGCATCGACGACCCGATCGGACAGCTCCTGCATCCAGGCCTGTAGCGCATCGGTGCCGAGCAGGATATAACGTGGTTCCCCATCTAGCCTGGCGAGCGCCTTGGCCACCGAGGACTCGGGATAGAGCCGGTGGGCGATCGACTCCTGTTCGGCCACAATCGATTGCAGGAGATCCAGACCCCAATCGTAGGTCTCGTCGAGATCGACGGCCGCACCGAGGTAGAGCCTGGAGAAAAGCCGGTAGGCGTCGCGGCCGAAGGCGTCATCGCTGCGGGCATGCGGGCCGATCTCCTCGCGCAGCACCGCCGCCAGCCCGCTGTACGCGTCGGCCGCTGCCGAGGCCCGCGCCTGCAGGTCGGCGTGTATCGCATCGTTGTCGGGTGCGCCGTCGGCCACCATGTCAATCAGCAGCTGCTGAATGGTGCTTGCCTGTTCGACCCCTCGCGCCACCTGGCGAACCGCGGGTGGGTGGTCGCCGGCCGCGGCGGCACGAAGCGATTCGGCGTATCCCCCGACGCGGTCGGGCACCCGAGACAGGCGCTCGCTGATCGTGCGCCAGTGTTCTTCGGTGTCGGTCGGCATCAGGTCGAACACGTCGCGAATCGACTGCAGCGGCGATGCGATCACGTTCAGTTCGCCGACATCGAGTCCGGCGTCGTGCAACTCGAGCTGGACGCCGAGTCGTTCCCGCATTGCGGCGACTGTCACGACATCGACGTCATCCTGGGCGGTGGCGCCGTCCAGTTCGCGCAGCGTGCGGGCGGCGGCCTCTGCGCGCGCGGCAACACCGTCGGGCGAATAATCGGTGATCTCAGTGTCATATTCGCCGTCATGGCCGACGATGCCCATTTCGGTTGCGGCGCAGGGGTCGAGCGCGGCATACGTCGCGAGGTAGCGCTCGGCTACAGCATCGACTGCGGTGGTGGGCCTACCCAAGGTCGCGCGCGGAGAAGGTGTCGCACTTGTTCGGATCGCCGGTCTGGTATCCGACAGTGAACCAATGCTGCCGCTGCTCGGAGGAGCCGTGCGTCCATGACTCCGGGTTCACCCTGCCGGTCGCCTGCTCCTGGATCCGGTCGTCTCCGACAGATGATGCAGCCGACAACGCGTCGGCAATGTCTTTGTCGCTCAACGGCTCGAGGAATGTGACGTCGGTGCCCTCCTGCTTGGTGATCGCCGCATAGTGGGCCCAGACACCCGCATAGCAGTCGGCCTGCAGTTCGGTACGGACCCCGTTACCGGTGGACCCCTGCGCGCCCTGCTGGGCGCGACCGAGGTCACCTTGAAGGTCCTGCACGTGATGGCCGAATTCGTGGGCGACGACATACTCCTGGGCCAACGGCCCATTGCTCGAGCCGAATTGGTCGTGGAGCACGTCGAAGAAGCCCGTATCGAAGTACGCAGTCTGGTCCACGGGGCAGTAGAACGGCCCAACGTCGCTCGTGGCGGGGCCACAGCCGGTGTCGACCTGATCTTTGAACAGCCGGACGCGCGGGCGCGTGTATCCCTGCAGCAACTGTTGCCACACGCCGTCGACAGATGTGACTGTCGCCGCTACCCGGCAGTCGACGTTTGCGTTGGCATCGGCGCCGGTCTTGCACTGGCTCAGGTCAGCGCCGGGGGCTTCGACACCCGAATCGGCGTATCCGCCTTGGTCCTGGGGGATAACCGAGCTCGGATTCACGCCGAGCAACAGCGCAATCACCACGATGATCAGGCCGCCAAAGCCACCGCCGATCGCCATTCCGCGGCCGGGGCCGCGACCTCCACCACTGGTGGAAATCGTGCTGGTGTCGATCTGCATACCCTCGTTGAAGGTCATGCGATCAGCTTTGCACACTACGATTCGGGCGTGGCAGTTGTTGCCGGACATTCCACCGTCGTGCACACCGATGCGGGGGACCTGCGCGGCACATCCGAGGGTGGGGTCGGGGTCTGGCGCGGCGTCCCGTACGCCGAGCAGCCGGTCGGCGACCGACGGTTCCTCGCGCCTGCCCCGCTGCAGCCGTGGGCCGGGGTGCGGGATGCCGTCGAGCACGGACCGCTGCCGCCGCAGAGCAAGTCGTTCGTCGGTGGTGGCCGCGACGACCCGAAGGTGCGAGACGAGGCCTGCTTGACGCTGACGGTGTGGTCACCCGACACCGACGCGTCCCTGCCGGTGATGGTGTGGATTCCCGGTGGCGCCTTCGTGTTCGGCGCGGGCCAGTTCCAGCTCTACAACGGGTCGCGCCTGGCGGTCAACGGAAACGTCGTGGTGGTCAACATCACCTACCGGATAGGCGTTTTCGGCGGATTCGAGCTCAGCGATCTCGGCGACGGGTTCGACGACAACCTCGCGTTGCGCGACCAGCTGGCCGCGCTGCGCTGGATCAGGGAGAACATCGCGGCGTTCGGCGGGGACCCCGAGCGGGTGACCGTGTTCGGCGAGTCCGCGGGTGGGTCGTCGGTGCTGGCGCTGCTGGCCAGCCCGGCCGCAGACGGGCTCTTCCGCCGCGCGATCGCGCAGAGTCCCGCGCTGCCGCTGATCGCCGGCCGCGAGGTGCGGGCCGCTCGCGCCCACGAATTCCTCCAGCGCCTTGGGGTGCGCGTCGACGAGATCAAGGCGCTGCCGCAACGGCAATTGCGGCGCGCTGCTGGCCGGTTGCAGCTGAAGAGTGCCGGCACCACGCCGACACTCGCCTACGGCCTGACCTATGGCGTCGACCTGCTGCCCGAACACCCCGTCGACGCCGCGCGCGGTGGCAGGGTCGCCAAGATTCCCCTGATAATCGGCACAAACAGTCACGAGGCATCGATGTTCGCCTGGACCAAGCCGCCGATGCTGCCGACGACCAAGGCGTCGATCGACGCCTACATCAACCGGGCCGCGCCTGATGCGAGGGAGCGACTGCTGGCGGCCTACCCGCACTACCCGGCGCGTCGTGAGCTGCTCGCGTTCGGCTCCGACGTCATGTTCGGAGCGCCTGCGTGGGCGTTCGCCGACGCATACAGCGCCCACGCGCCGACCCACATGTACCGGTTCGACCACTTCGGTTTCAGCCTGCGGCTGCTCGGGCTCGGCGCCACTCACGGCAGCGAGATCGTGCACGTCCAGCACAGCTACGGTTCGTTCCTCGGGCGCAAGATGCACCCGCTGGGGCGGCGCCTGCAGCCCTCCGTCGGCCGTCGCATGCAGCGGGCGTGGCTGGACTTCTCCGCGAAGGGTTGGGAGTCGGGCGAGATCGAATGGTCGAGCGGTCAGGACTGGCCGATGTATGACACCGAGCGACGGCTGACCCGGATCATCCTGTCCGCTCGCGACAAGGTGGTCTCTGATCCCGACGGCGGACGCCGAAAGGCGTGGGCCGGTTTCTACTAGCTGGGGCCGTCGCTTCGTCGAGTATCCGCGCAGGTTGTCAAGGAACTTCTGGAAGAGCCACGACATCACTGGCCTCTTCTGGGGGTGCCACGCGGTGACTTCTTCGACCGCGGTTTCCTCCGCTGCGCGTCTCGATCGCGCGGGTGCTGCCGAACCGGCGCGGCCGCGGGCTGATCCAGTGCGGCCATGTTCGGCTTCGGACAGACGATCTAGTGCATGGCACGACCCGATGCGATGTGTCCGCGCAGGCCGGTCTCCTCGGCGCGGGTCCGGTAGCGGTCCCTCAGCGTCCTGTAGGTGTCGTCGTCTCCGCGCGCGCGAGCCAGCAGAGCATTGAGCTTCAGAAGCGGGAGTTCGTGGAAGAGGTAGACGCCGTCGGTCGGCGTCGCCGCCAATCGGTCGATGGCTGCCTGCGCTTCCTCGATATCGCCGTCGGCACCCCGACGCAGGAGTGCCTCCACCAGAATCGTGGTGCTCCAGCCCCGGTTCATCATCTCGCCCGTTCGGATTTGCGATTCGAGGACATTGCGCGACAGCTCGATCGCGCCGTCCAAGTCGCCATTGCGGGTTCGTTCCGCAGCGAGGTCGAGGTCGAAGCAGAACACCGCAACAACGGTGTAATGATTCTCATGCCCCATTCGAGCGGCATTGGCGAGCAGTTGGAAACCATGCTCGCGGTCTGTGTCGTCGCGGCGGACCAGCACCGAGCCGTGGGCGAACTCCGCGTTGGCGAGCGTGAAATCGTCGGCGCCTTGCCGAGCGATTTCGAGGGACTCCGCGGTGTCGTGCAGCGCTTCGTCGTCAGCTTCGAGTGCCCAGTTCAGGATAGCGATGTACTTGAACTGCACGACGGTGCAGAAGCTGAACTGGTCGACGCTGCGGGCCATGGCGACCGCGTCGTCAAAATCCCGTTGCCAGCCCGGGATGCCCGAGCAGCAACGCAGAGTCCCGCGTAGCGCCAACATCGTCGCCAGCGGCGATCCGATAATCAGGCTTCCCATCTTCGGGTTGCCGTCTGCTATCCGTATCGCCTTTTCGCACAGCCGCATAGCCTCGGTGATCTGACCCGCGGACCATTTGGGTACGACCGCGGCGATCAACAAGCCCACGCTCAGCTCTGGAACATCGATGGATTCGAGCTGATCGACGAACTCCGACGCAAGGCGTGCTGATTCGATGAACTTGCCCTGCAGGCTCAGCATCTGCACCTGACCGGTCATTGCCATCGCCAGCGACTGCTTGTCGTCCGCCGCGGTCGTCAGCTCGCGCAGCTCGTCGAAGCCCGAATCGGCTATTTCGCCGCCGGCCCGCCAGATGGTTGCGCACAACAGTGTGCGCGGCGCGATCTGCTTCGCTAATCGATCCCGGTCTTCCGCGCGTAGCTGATCGGCCACCACAGCGGCACGTTGCCAACTCATCCTCGCGGCACTGATATCGCGGCGGGTGGACCACGCCCCCGCTCGCATGTGCCAGCCGAAGGCGGAGCGCAGGTCGCCCGCCGCTTCGACATGGGTGCCGATCAGAGCCGCGTTTGTCTCGACCGTGTCGGGATCCCTGGCCTCGATAGCGGCCGCGATCTTGCGGTGCAGTGTGGCGCGGCCAGATTTGAGCTGCGATTCATACGCCACCGCGCGCAGCAGCGGATGACGAAACGCGTACTCCGGGCTCGGCGCGTCCGACACCGGCTCAATGAGTTCGGCATCGACGAGCTCTGCAAGGGCTGGACGGTCGATGACCGCGCCGAGTATGTCGGCGCCGAACCGCGAACCGATGACCGATGCGGCGGTTAGCGTGCTCTTGGCCGTGGCGTCGAGACGGTCGATACGGGCCGCAATGGTGGCCTGCACAGTCACGGGGACAGCGACCTCGCCGTCGCTCCGGCTGACATAGGCGCCGCGCTCGCCCCCGATGATGCCGCGTTCCGCGAGGTCGCGGACGATCTCCTCGGTGAAGAACGGATTGCCCGCGCTGCGTTCAGCGATTTGTTCGGCAAGCATCGCGACCGAAGCGTCCGAACCAAGGAGTCTGGCGGTAAGAGTTGCCGCACCTGCCTTGCCGAGCGGCGACAGCCATATGCCAGTGCCCCCTGACGTGCCGGTAAGCGCTCCTCGATACTCCGGGCGGTACGTGACCAAGACCAGCACCGGTGTCTGCGGAACGGCGGAGAGAAACTCTGCGAGGATTGACTCGCTGACGAGATCCATCCAGTGGGCATCTTCGATGATGAAAAGCGTCGGCTCGCGGCGATTTCTCATTGCCCCATTGAGAATTCTGCTCAGACGCCGCCGTCGTGCATCTGGGACGATCCCGCTGTCCGATGGTTCGGCGTCGCTGATCCCGAGAAGGTCATCGAGTAGTCCTATGTCGTGCGGGTCGGTATCGGGCAACATGGCTCGTGTCTTCGCCCGCGCAGCCTCGGGTTGAAGGTCGCCGACGCCGAAGAAGCCGCGCAGCAGGCTCGCGGCGGCGTGGAAGGGGATGTCTTTGAAGTGGGACTCGCAGGACATCGGGATGACCGGGACTGCCTGATTCGCTGCCATCGCCGACGCCTCGCGTGCGAGGCGGCTCTTGCCGATCCCTGGTGGTCCGGCGATCCCGACAATTCTGCCGTGACCGTGGATAGCCTCGTCCAACATCACAGCCATAGAGGTCATTTCGGAGTCTCGCCCAACGAGCGGCGACTCGCGCCTAAAACAAAGGTGATCAGAGTTGATCGCGAGCAATCGTCGCGCGGTGACCGGAGCGTCTGAACCTTTGATCCGGACAGGCTCCGGCGCGTCGAGGTCGGCCGACTGCTCCACCAGCCGGGAGGTCGACTCGCTGAGCATCACCCCACCGGGCGGCGCCGCGGATTCCATCCGCTGGGCCATGCCGACCTGCCGACCAGTAACCGTGTAGGCCATTGGCCCCGAACCGATATCGCCCGCCACCACTTCGCCCGAGTTCAACCCGATCCGCATCTTGAGCTCCACTTCGTAGCGGCGCTCGAATTCGGTTGCAAGGCGCTGTGTCTCGGCCTGAATATCGAGGGCGGCCAGACATGCTCGCACTGCGTGGTCCTCCATCGCCAACGGAGCGCCGAACAACGCCATGAAACCGTCGCCGGTGAACTGATTGACCATGCCGCCGTAGCGGCGAACCACCACGCCAGAACATTCGACCAGTTCGGTCATGAGTTCGCGCAGGCGTTCCGGACCCAACGCAGCGGCGATGTCCATCGACCGCACCACGTCGGCGAAAAGGATTGTTACCTGCTTGTATTCGGCCGAGTGGTCGACGCGTCCAAGCGACGCGCCGCAGCTGTCGCAGAACCGCGCTGCGTCACGTAGCGCCGTGGTACCGCACGCAGGGCAGCGCACGTCTGCACTCTAACCAGGTCCGTCGCTCGCCGCGGCCAATAACGCGACGAGGCCGTCGCTGATCGGAGTGGCCAGTCCGTGGCCGGCTCCCTTGCGGGAGATCACCCCGTTGCGGATGTCCCACTCCAGCGGCCGGTGCGCCTCGCGGTCGGTGAGCATCGAGGTCGTCATGTCCTCGGGTGCCTTCGCGAACATGCCGACGACCTCGTCGACGATGTCGTCACCGAAGGTGGCGCCCTCTGCACGCGCGACGGCCAGGCACTCGGCCAGATATCGGCGTGACAGCGCGGCGACGTCGTCGCGACGGAACATGCCAGACCGGCGTCCGGTCAGCACCATCAGGTCGGCCAGCGCGTTCACCAGGAGCTTGCGCCACGCCGCGGTGACGAAGTCGGGGTCGAGTTCGACGGTGACATCGGTGTCGCGCAGGAGTTCCGCGATTCTCCGCGCGCCTGCCGTCTCGGGCAGCACCAGTCGGACACCGGTGCGCAGGCGAATCCATCCTTCGGGGTGCGGTTCGGCGGAGAACCAGACGACCGCGGGAACCACTTCCGATGACGGGCACAGCGGACCCACCCGTTCGACCTGTTCGACGCCGTTCTGCAGGGCGCAAACCACGGTTCGTTGGTCGCAGAGCTTCGCCAACCACCCCGATGCACTCTGATTCTGGGTGTCCTTTACCGCCAGCAGAACGGTGTCGACGGGGCCGTCGACGTCGGCGGGGTCGGTGAGCACGGGCCCCGGCACCACGATCGGATTCCTGTCGTCGGGCCTGACCTCGATGTGGTCGCGCGGCGTGTGACCGCAGAGCAGCACCTGATGGCCCGCGGCGTGCAGCAGCGCGGCCATTGTCAAACCGATGGCGCCGGGGCCGACGACCGCGACGGAGGTACCCATCAGGCCAAGCTACCGGCGGATTCGCTGCCTCTACACTGTGGCAGTCGTCTTGTCAGGCCATTCCCAGGGAGATTTTTCGTGCTGCGCAGCCATGCCGCCGGTTCGTTACGCGCCACCGATGCCGGTCAGCAGGTGACGTTGGCCGGCTGGGTTGCGCGCCGCCGCGATCACGGCGGCGTGATCTTCATCGACCTGCGTGATGCTTCCGGGGTGTCGCAGGTGGTGTTCCGCGACGCAGATGTTCTGGCGGCCGCGCACCGGCTGCGCGCCGAATTCTGTATTGCCGTCGAAGGTGTCGTCGAGGTGCGGCCCGAGGGCAACGCCAACGCCGAGATCGCCACCGGCGAGATCGAGGTCAACGCCACGTCGCTGACCGTGCTCGGGGAAAGCGCGCCGCTGCCGTTCCAGCTCGACGAGGTCGCAGGCGAGGAGGCGCGGCTGAAATACCGCTATCTGGATCTGCGGCGCGAGGGCCCCGCCACCGCGATGCGCTTGCGGTCCAAGGTCAATGCCGCTGCGCGCGGTGTCTTGGCGAGCCATGACTTCGTCGAAATCGAGACACCGACGATGACGCGGTCGACGCCCGAGGGCGCGCGCGACTTCCTGGTGCCCGCCCGACTGCAGCCAGGGTCGTTCTACGCGCTGCCGCAGAGCCCGCAACTGTTCAAGCAACTGCTGATGGTCGCAGGCATGGAGCGCTATTACCAGATCGCGCGCTGTTACCGCGATGAAGACTTCCGCGCCGACCGTCAGCCCGAATTCACCCAACTCGACATGGAGATGAGCTTCGTCGACGCCGACGACGTAATGGCCGTTTCCGAGGAGGTGCTCGCCGCGATCTGGGCATTGATCGGTCACGACCTGCCGACGCCCATCCCGCGGATGACCTACACGGAGGCGATGCGACGGTTTGGATCCGACAAGCCTGATCTGCGTTTCGGTGTCGAACTCGTCGACTGCACAGAGTTTTTCGCTCAAACGCCGTTCCGGGTTTTCCAGGCGCCCCACGTCGGCGCGGTGGTGATGGCCGGCGGTGCGTCGCAGCCGCGTCGCACGCTGGACGGCTGGCAGGAGTTCGCCAAGCAGCGCGGGCACAGGGGGCTGGCCTATGTGCTCGTCGGCGAGGACGGCACGCTCGGCGGGCCCGTCGCCAAGAACCTCACCGACGCCGAACGCGACGGTCTGGCCGCCCACGTCGGCGCCGCACCGGGGGACTGCATCTTCTTCGCGGCGGGTACCGCCAAGTCGGCCCGCGCGCTGCTCGGCGCGACGCGCATCGAGATCGCCAAACGTCTGGACCTGATCGACCCCGCCGCATGGGAGTTCGTCTGGATCGTGGACTGGCCGCTGTTCGAGCCTGCCGACGAGGCGACCGCCTCCGGTGACGTGGCCGTGGGTTCGGGGGCGTGGACGGCGGTGCACCATGCGTTCACCTCACCCAAGCCGGAGTCCGAGGCGACGTTCGACACCGACCCTGGCTCCGCGCTGGCGAACGCCTACGACATCGTCCTGAACGGCAACGAGATCGGCGGCGGATCGATCCGTATCCACAACCGCGACGTGCAGGAGCGGGTGTTCGCGATGATGGGCATCGGCCACGACGAGGCACAGGAGAAGTTCGGATTTCTCTTGGACGCCTTCGCTTTCGGTGCGCCGCCGCACGGGGGTATCGCGTTCGGGTGGGACCGGATCACCGCGCTGCTCGGCGGCTACGACTCGATCCGCGAGGTGATCGCGTTCCCGAAGTCCGGCGGCGGCGTCGACCCGCTGACCGGCGCGCCCGCGCCGATCACGGCGCAGCAGCGCAAGGAATCCGGAATAGATGCCAAGCCCGAGAAGCTGGACAAGGCATGACAGACATCCCTGACGCTGACGCGATGAAGGCGTTCAACAAGAACCTGATCGACGAGTTCCGCGCGAACGGCGGCACGGTGGGCGGTCAGTTCGCAGGCGCCGACCTGCTGTTGCTGACCACGACCGGCGCCAAGTCGGGCCAGCCCCGGCTGGCGCCGTTGGCCTACCTCACCATCGACGGCAAGATGATCATCATCGGCTCGAAGGCGGGCGCCGACACCAACCCCGACTGGGTGCACAATCTGCGGGCCAACCCGCGTGCGCACATCGAGGTCGGTACTGACGCCTACGACGTCACCGGCCGCGAGCTCCCGAGGACCGAACGCGACGAGACGTTCGAGAAGGTCGTCGCGACGGCACCGGGTTTCGGCGAATACCAGTCGAAGACGTCGCGCGTCATCCCGCTGTTCGAGCTCCAGAAGGTCTGATACGAGAAGCCGGACCGCGGAAGGCACCACCGCGGCCCGGCCCTCGGTTCATGGGTTACAAGCGTTCGATGATGGTGGCGTTGGCCATGCCGCCGGCTTCGCACATCGTCTGCAGTGCGTAGCGACCGCCGCGCTGCTCCAGGGCGTTGACCATCGTGGTCATGATTCGTGCGCCGCTGGCGCCGAGCGGGTGCCCGATGGCGATCGCACCACCGTTGACGTTCGTCTTCGCCAGGTCTGCACCGGTGTCATGAGCCCACGCCAACACGACGGGCGCGAACGCCTCGTTGACCTCGAACAGGTCGATGTCGGACAGGCTGAGACCGGCTCGGTGCAACACCTTTTCGGTGGCAGGGATGACGCCCGTCAGCATGTACAGCGGGTCCGATCCGACGACCGTGGCGGTGTGGATGCGGGCCAGCGGCCGCAGCCCGAGGCGCTTGGCGACCTCCGAGGTGGTGATGAGCACCGCTGCGCTGCCGTCCGACAGCGGCGACGAGTTGCCTGCGGTGATCTCCCACGTGATCTGTGGGAAGCGTGCCTCGTAGGCTGGGTTGTAGAACGCGGGTTTGAGGCCTGCCAGCGACTCGACGGTCGTCCCCGGACGGATGATCTCGTCGGTCGTCAGCCCGGCGATCGGCGCCAGCTCATTGTCGAAACGGCCCTCTTTGGTTGCAGTGGCGGCTTTTTCGTGGCTTCCCGCCGAAAACTCGTCGAGTTGCTGTCGCGAGAAGCCCCACTTGGCGGCGATCAGCTCGGCGCTGATGCCTTGCGGGACAAGGCCGTCGGGGTAGCGCTGGGCCATCGCGCCGAACGGGTCGCTGCCCGGCAACACGCTCGAGCCCATTGGCACCCGGCCCATCGACTCGACACCTGCGGCGACTACCATGTCGTAGGCGCCGGAGATGACTCCCTGCGCGGCGAAGCTGATCGCCTGCTGGCTGCTACCGCACTGACGATCCACGGTCGTGCCCGGCACCGACTCGGGGAATCCGGCGCCCAGCAACGCATTGCGGGCGATGTTGACGGCTTGGTCGCCGACCTGTGTGACGGCGCCCGCGATCACGTCGTCGATGTCGGCGGGGTTGACGCCTGTGCGCGCCACGAGTTCGGAAAGGCTGTGCGCCAGAAGGTCGACCGACAACACGTCATGCAGCGCGCCGCTGGCCTTGCCCTTTCCGATTGGGGTCCGGACCGCTCCGACGATGACTGCGTCGCGACCTACATATCCGGCCATTTCTGCCTCCTGTGACTCCACGCTGAGTAAAGCTTGCTATACCCAGCTATACCACCTGGGTATACTTAGAACAACTCAGAGGTGGGGTGAATTCCATGACGGTTCTGCACGGCAAGCTCGCCGATCGAGATGCGTGGTCTGCGGTGGGCGAGTGCCCTATTGAGAAGACGATGGCGCTACTGGGCACCAAGTCGGCGGTGCTGATTCTGCGGGAGGCCTACTACGGCACCACCCGCTTCGACGACTTCTGCGCGCGGGTCGGCATCACACGGGCGGCGGCGTCGGCTCGGCTGAACGAGTTGGTGGATGCGGGACTGCTCACCCGGCGGCCCTACCGCGAGCCCGGCCAGCGCGCCCGAGACGAATATGTGCTGACGCCGTCGGGTGTCGAGTTCATGCCCGTCGTCTGGGCGATGTTCGAGTGGGGACGCCGCCATTTGCCGAATCGTTCGCCGCTGCGGCTGTTTCACCAAGATTGCGGGGCAGATGCCGCTGTCGAGATCCGCTGCACGAAGGGCCACAAAGTGTCTGCTAGCGAACTCGGGGTGCGGGTGGCCAGGAAAAGCGGCTAGCCCGCGAGGTAGCGCTTGACCAGCGTCTTCGGTGCCTGCGCCCACGTCCTTCCAGGACGCCACCGGTCAGCAGGTGGTGGTGATGTCGAACGTCGCCGTGGCGCTCTGGTTGGGTTTGTCGGCGAACGCCCCCTGCGCCTCACCGCTGATGCTGAACTTGCCCGGAGATACCTTCGCCTGGGCCTTGCCGAGATTGTCGTCCCAGTAGGTGCCGGTGAAATTGCCCAGGTTGCGGATCTCGACCGTCTGCGCTTTCACTTCGTCGCCCAGTTCGATCGTCGCCGTGAACCCGGGATCCTTGTCGACGGTCTTGATCGTCCAGGCCTGCCCGGTCTGATTGCAGGTGACGGGCTGCATCGCGTTGGTGGCCTTGCCGTTGATCATCACCTTGGCGTCATGGTTGCCGAGTGCGGCGGGAGGGCTCGAGCAGCCCGCGACGGCTGCGGCGAGAACTGCGGCTGCGACGAGGAACCGGCGCTTCATATGTGAATCCCCCTCCAGGACTAACTCGGCAACACAGGTGACAGTAGAGCAGCAGGCGTCGACGGGTCACTACTCTGCCGACAATGCTGCACTTACGCGTCATCGCACCTACCGAATTGCGGGATGAGGTGGTCGATGCCCTGGCCGACAATCCCGGCGTCGCCCATCTGGTGGTGCACCCTGACGCGGCCCGGGACCCGGTGGGCGACGAGATCACCGCCGACATCGCCCGCGAATCCGCCAACGAGGTGGTGAACGCGCTGAAGGCGCTCGGCGTCAAAGAGCGCGGGGCGATCACGCTGGACGTCATCGACACGGTCTTGTCGACGCGCGCCTACCGCGCTGAGGAGAAGGCTGCAGGCGACCCCGCCGACGCGGTGGTCTGGGACGAACTGGCCGGGCGGACGCGCGAGGAGTCCACGCTCAACGTCACTTTCCTCGCGTTCCTGTGTCTGGCGTGCCTGATCGCCGCCGTCGGCGTCGTCACCGACTCGCCCGTGACGGTGGTCGGCGCGATGGTGGTTGGGCCGGAATTCGGACCGCTGGCGGCATTGGCGGTCGCGCTGGTGCGACGCAAGACGTACCTGGCCCGCCGCGCGGCGCTCGCATTGCTGGTCGGGTTCCCGGTCGCCATGCTGGTCACCGCCCTCGGCGTGCTCGCGGGTGAGGCGGTCGGCTGGATCGACCTGACGAGCACCCGCGAACTGAACGAAGTCGACTTCATCTTTCAGGTGGGTCCGCTCTCTTTCGTCGTCGCGCTGTTCGCCGGTGCGGCCGGGATGCTGTCCCTGGTGTCGGCCAAGTCGGCCGCCCTCGTCGGCGTCTTCATCTCGGTGACGACGGTGCCAGCAGCGGGTTTCGCCGTTGTCGCCGCGACGGTGGGCGATTGGGACATCGCCATCAAGTCCGCCGTGCAACTGGCAGTCAATCTTCTCGGAATCGTTCTCGCCGCGGTGCTGGTGCTGTGGGCTCGAGGGATCGCCGACCGACGCCATTGGCACCCGGTGGGCTGATCTCGCGCGGTGCAGGGTTTCTCCCGGTGTGATGGGATCAGCGGATGGGAATCAAGGTGGCGCTGGAGCATCGCACCAGCTACACGTTCGACCGGCTGGTCGAGGTGCACCCCCATGTGGTCCGCCTGCGCCCGGCGCCGCATTCGCGGACCCCGATCGACTTCTTCATCGAGGACTGGGCCGAGCGTGTCGGGTTCGAATATCCCAAGGCGCTGGCCGAAGACCTCAAGCCGTACCTTCGGCCCGTCGACGAGGACGGCGAGGGCTCAGGACCGGGTGCTCTCGTCGCAGAGTGGGTCTGGAACTTCTCCGACGTAGGTGCGCCAGGCATCCTGGATCTGCGCCGCATGCGTACCGTTCTGCACTGATGGCACGTCCCGCTGCGAAACCGCACGACATCGACAACCTGCTGGCCGGCTACCGCACGGCGCGGGCCCAGCAGGCGCTGTTCGATCCGCGCGGCGGCGCCCTCAACCGATACGACGAATTCGTCGATGCGGCAGGCGATGTCCGACCATCCTGGCTCGAGTTGGCCGAGTGTGTCGGTGAGCGCGGCCGCAGCGGGTTGGAGCAGCTGCGCGCCGTGGTGGGCAGCCTGGTGGACAACGACGGCATCACCTACGTCCAGCTCGATACGAACGGTGAAGCGGTCACCAACGGCGACGGGGGCCCCGCGCCGGGTCCGTGGCATCTCGATGCGCTGCCGCTGGTCATCTCGGCCTCCGACTGGAACACCCTGGAGTCCGGCTTGGTGCAGCGCTCGAGGCTGCTCGACGCGGTGCTGGCCGATCTGTACGGCGAACGACGTTCGGTGACCGGGGGCGTGTTGCCCCCGCAGTTGCTGTTCGCCCATCCCGGCTATATCCGCGCGGCACGGGGAATCGAGGTGCCTGGCAGGCACCAGCTGTTCATGCATGCCTGCGACATCAGCCGCGCCGCAGACGGCGTGTTCCGGGTCAACGCCGACTGGACCCAGGCGCCGTCCGGGGCCGGCTACGCACTGGCCGACCGGCGCGTCGTCGCACACGCCGTCCCCGATCTGTACGAGCGGATCGGGCCGCGTCCCGCCTCGCCGTGGGCGCAGGCGCTGCGGCTGGCGCTGATCGACGCGGCGCCGGAATCTGCCGAGGAGCCGGTGGTGGTGGTGCTCAGCCCGGGTATCCATTCCGAGACCTCCTTCGACCAGGCCTATCTGGCGAGCGTGCTGGGTTTTCCACTGGTGGAGAGCGCCGATCTGGTTGTGCGGGACGGAAAGCTGTGGATGCGATCGCTGGGCACGCTCAAGCGGGTCGACGTCGTTCTGCGCCGGGTGGACGCCGAGTACGTCGATCCGCTTGATCTGCGCGCCGATTCGCGCCTTGGCGTGGTGGGGCTGGTCGAGGTGCTGCGTAGGGGAGCGGTGACGGTTGTCAACACACTCGGCAGTGGCATCCTGGAAAGCCCTGGGCTGCTTCGCTTTCTACCCGATCTGGCCGAGACGCTGCTCGGCGAGACGCCGCTGCTCGAGACGGCGCCGGTGTACTGGGGCGGCATCAATACCGAGCGCTCGCACTTGCTCAGCAGGCTGGGTTCGTTGTTGATCAGACCGGTGAACGGCGACGAGGCGATCGTCGGACCCGCACTGACGGCCAAGCAACGCAAAGAACTCGGTGTCCGCATCGAGGCCACCCCGTGGCAGTGGATCGGCCAGGACCTGCCGCAGTTCTCACTGGCTCCCACCGATTTCCAACCGGGCGGTCTGTCTTCGGCCAGCGTCGGCATGCGGCTGTTCACAGTGGCACAGCGGGGCGGCTACGCCCCGATGATCGGTGGCCTGGGTTATCTACTGATGCCGGGAAACGCCGGATATGCAATGAAAACCATTGCAGCCAAGGATATCTGGGTCCGCAGTCCGACGCGGGTCACGGCGGAGCGGATCCTGACGTCGCCGCCTGTCGAGCTGCCCGCGATAACACCTAGCCCGACGCGCGCGGTCAGCTCACCGCGTGTGCTGTCGGATATGTTCTGGATGGGGCGATACGCCGAACGTGCGGAGAACACCGCCAGGTTGTTGATCGTCACCCGCGAGCGATATCACGAGTACCGCTACCGGCAGGACATGCAGGGCAGCGAGTGCGTACCGGTTCTACTGGCCGCGTTGGGGCGGATAAGCGGAACCGACACCGGCGCGGACGGCGACTCGCACGAGATGATCGCGACCGCGCCGACGACGCTGTGGTCGCTGACCGCCGACCGGCACCGTCCCGGCGCGCTGGCACAGTCGGTGGAGCGACTCGGGTTGGCGGCGCGGGCAATTCGCGACCAGATGTCCAACGACACGTGGATGGTGTTGGCGGCCGTCGAACGGGCGGTGCTGCACCGCGGCCGGTCGTTGCCGGAGTCGCACACCGAGGGCGAGGCCTACCTGGTCAAGGCGCACCGCGAAACCCTGTCGGGGATGCTGGCGCTGTGCGGGATGGTCGGCGAGTCGATGGTGCAGGACGTCGGCTGGACGATGTTGGACATCGGCAAGCGCATCGAACGCGGTCTTGCGGTGACCGCGCTTCTCAGCGCGACACTGACGACGGTGCGCAGCCGGGGCGCCGAGCAGACCGTCACCGAATCGGCGTTGGTGGCCTGCGAGTCGTCGGTCATCTACCGCCGACGCAACCTCGGCGCGGTCAACATTGTCGCCGTAGCGGATCTGGTGTTGCTCGACGCCGAGAACCCGCGGTCGCTGGTCTACCAGTTCGAGCGGCTGCGCGCCGACCTCAAGGCGCTGCCCGGGTCGTCGGGCTCGTCGCGGCCGGAGCGACTGGTCGACGAGATCGGCACACGGCTGCGTCGAATCGATCCCGCCGACCTCGAGGACGCCACCGCCGCCGGCCGCCGCGAGGAACTGGCCGATCTACTCAACGGTCTGCACGCCGACTTGCGCGAACTGTCCCGCATCATCACCGCGACGCATCTGTCGCTTCCCGGCGGCATGCAGCCGTTGTGGGGACCCGACGAGCGGCGGGAGATGCCGTGAGTTCTGCAGACAGACCGACCCGGCGATACCAGGTGACTCACAGCACGATTTACGGGTATTCCGACGTCGTGACGAGCTCCTACGGTCGCGGCTTCCTCACGCCGCGCGAGACCGCCGCGCAGCGCTGTCTCTCACACTCGCTGCACATCGATCCCGAACCGGCGGACAGTTCCACGAGCAGGGACGCCTACGGAAACCTGAGTTCGTACTTCCACGTCACCGAGCGGCATCGCAGGCTGTCGGTCACCAGCGATTCGGTCGTCGAGGTGGATCCGCCGGCCCGGGAATTGTACGGTGCCGGATCCGCTGCCGCGCCGTGGGAAATTGCGCGCCCGGTCGGCCCGGACGGTGCGTTGGCCACCGAATTCACCCTCGACCTGCAGCCACCGGAGATCACCGACGAGGTAAGGGCTTACGCTGCGCCGAGCTTCGCGGCGGGCCGGCCGCTGATCGAGGTGTGCAAGGACCTTTCCTCCCGAATCCACCGCGACTTCACCTACCGCCGCGGATCGACGACGGTATCCACCGGCGTCAACGACGTGCTGGCCGCAGGGGAAGGCGTCTGCCAGGACTTCGCCCGGTTGGCGATCGCCTGCCTGCGCGCCAATGGCCTTGCCGCAAGCTATGTTTCCGGCTACCTGGCCACCGATCCGCCGCCGGGCAAGGAGCGGATGGTCGGTATCGACGCCACCCACGCGTGGGCATCGGTGTGGACGCCGCAGAACCAGTGGCTGGGACTGGACCCGACCAACGATCAGATGGTGGACGAGCGCTACATCGTCGTGGGCTGGGGCCGTGATTATGCTGATGTGCCGCCACTGCGCGGCATCATCTACACCGACTCCGAGAGCAGCGTCATCGACGTATCGGTCGACGTGGCGCCGTTCGAGGGGGAAGTGCTTCATGCGTGACTTCATCTGTCCGAAGTGCGGCCAGCACCTGGCGTTCGAGAATTCTTTGTGCCTGTCCTGTCACAGCTCGCTGGGCTTCTCGCTGGACGACATGGCACTGTTGGTCATCACGTCGGGGGAGGAGAGCTCGCAACCCGGCTTCGTCGACTCCGACAAATACGAGCTGTGCGCGAATCTGCATCTCGCCGAATGCAACTGGCTGGTGGAGAAGAACCCGGTCAGAAGGCTCTGCAGGTCGTGTGTGCTGACCCGCACCAGGCCGAGCGACTCCGACGTCAAGGCGCTCGCCGCGTTCGCCGAGTCCGAGAAGGCCAAGCGGCGGTTGATCACCGAGCTGTTCGAGCTCAAGCTGCCGATCATCGGGCGAGACGAGGACCCGGACTTCGGGCTGGCGTTCGACCTGCTCTCCAGCGAGCACGAGAAGGTTTTCACCGGTCATCAAAATGGTGTCATCACGCTGGACCTCGCCGAGGGCGACGACGTGCATCGTGAACGACTGCGAATCGCGATGGATGAGCCGTATCGCACGCTGCTCGGACATTTCCGGCACGAGATCGGCCACTATTACTACTACCGTCTGGTGAGCACGTCGCAGGAACGTCGGGAACGGTTTGGTGAGCTGTACGGCGATGCCGAGGCCGACTATCAGGCCGCCCTGGACAAGCACTACCAGAACGGGCCACCGGTCGACTGGAAAGAAAAATACGTATCGTCCTATGCCACCATGCATCCCGCAGAAGACTGGGCGGAAACCTTTGCGCATTACCTGCACATCCGCGACACCCTGGACACCGCGGCGGCCTTCAGCATCGCGCCGGCGGCGGCGACATTCGAGCGAAAAGTACTCGGCCCCAGCGGCTTCGACCAGATCATCGACATGTGGCTGCCGCTGTCGTGGTCGCTGAACATGATCAACCGGTCGATGGGCAAGCCGGACCTGTACCCGTTCGTGCTCCCGCCTGCGGTGCTCGAGAAGATGCGGTTCATCCACGCCGTCGTCGAGGAGACGACCAGCTGAAGCCCGCTACTTGCCCGCGTCCACCAGCCGGCTTGCCGTGATCGCCACCGTCAGCGTGCTCAGTTGTTTGGGGTCGTCCATGTCGACATCGAGCAGTTTCGCGATCTGGTCGAGGCGGTAGTAGAGGGATTGGCGTCGCACGTGTAGGCGTTTTGCGGATTCGGCCTTGCTGCCGCCGCACCCCACGAACACCTCCAGGGTGTGCGAAAGTTGGCTGTTCCTTGCAGAATCCGCCTTTGCGAGCACGCCTATCTGCTCCTCGACGAACTGCCGAGTCGACTCGGGGTTTCCGTGCGCGGCGAGGTATCGCTCCAGTGCCAGCGCCTGCACACTGACGACCGCATCGTTGATGTGCAGATCCTGGCCGAGCTGCAGCGTCGCTCGCGTCTCCGACATCGCCCGGGGCAGTTCGGCTACGTCACGCACGGTGCGGCTGACCACCGCGCACAACCGTGACTGGGTCCACAGCTTTTCCAGCGCCGTACCGCGTACGACGTGTGCGAGCCTCTGCGCTGCATTGTCGTCGGGACCGGCCAGGACGCCGCACAGGACACCGTCGACAAGGCCGAACACGCCGTGGCCCACCCGTCGCACGATCACGTCGACGAGGTGAGCGGCCGACTCCACCCGGACCGGGTCGACCGCGATGCACGCGTACTGATGATCCGACGTCACGACGCTCGCCGCGCGGAGCCGCGCCTCCAAGAGGGAGCGGTTCGTCGGCTCGTTGGTGACCAGATGGTGAAGGAGCACCTGCTGGGCGCGCAGGCCGCCGGCCACGTCCTTTTGTTCACGAATCAGGCACAGGCCCAGCACTGTCGGCGCCCGGTCCATCACCGCATCGACGAGTTGAGCGGGTACGCCCGCGGTACCTGCGGTCAATCGGCCCCACGCAGTGCCTTCCACCAGCACTGGAGCCTCTGAGCTCGGTTCGTCGTCGTCCGGGCGGGGATTTTTGGAGGCGACGACGGTCCGGCCCGCGTAGTCGCTGAGGCAGGCCCAGCTGCCGAGCGCGGCCGCGACCTGTTCGACCAGTTCGGTCAGTGACGCGCCCCTGGCGAGTGCCTCCGAAAGGGCACGGGATATCTCGTCGGCATGACGAAGGCGCGCCACGGATCGGTCGATGAGTTCACTGTTGACGGCCTCAGCCACCTCGGTGAACCGCAATGCCGGTTGCAGTTCGATGATGGGCAAGCCGACGTCGACAGCCTCGTCGACCATCTCCTCGGGAACTTCAGCGAACGTCCTGCCCACTTCGAAACACAATCCGGCAACGCCACTTTCGGCCAGCCTGCGGACATACAACCGTCGTGCGTTCTCGTCGACACCGAGCAACCCGACCCCGTTGGTGAAGAGCATCTCGTCACCTCGCAGAAGCGGCGCGATGTCATACAGGTCTGCGGTATGCACCCACCGCACGGCGTGGTCGAGGTGATCGTGGCCGCTCAGCACCGACGGTTGGGCACGCCGCACCAACGGGTGTTCGAGGATCTGCCGCAGGATCAGGGTCATAGGACATTCTGCCCCACAGACCGCGCCGAATACCTGACAATGAGTCCGTTGCTCTGCTGTCCGGGCGGCTGCATTCTGGTTCGACCCGATCCTCAGGAGAACGCGATGACCACTCTCGTCACGGGCGGGCGCGGTTTCATCGGAAGCCGTCTCGTCGAGCAGCTGCTCGCCGACGGCGGCAAGGTCATCAGCTACAACCGCGACTTCACGGTGGACGAGCGCGCCGGCCTGACCGCTGTGCAGGGCGAGCTGTTCGACATCCCGCGACTGAGCGAGACATTGAGCCGGTACGGCGTCGAGCGCATCATCCACACCGCTGGACAGAGCCATCCCGGGGTGTCGATCGAACTGCCGTGGACCACGTTCAAGGCCAATGCGGAGGGCACACTCGCGGTTTACGAAGCGGCACGCGCAACGGGTGTGCGCCGGATCGTGAACTTCTCCTCTGAGTGCGCGGTCGGCACGGTGGCGATCGACGCGCTGGTGGCCGAGGACATCAAGCCAAGGCCCACAACACCATACGGCGTCACCAAGGTTGCGGGGGAGCTGTTCGGCACCGTCTACAACTCGCTCTACGACATGGAGATCGTCTCGCTGCGTGTCACGGAGGTCTACGGCCCGGGCCTGTGGATGCCGAGCCTGCTTGGCGACATGATCCGTGCGGGGCTGCGCGGAGAGGTCTTCGAACTGGAAGCGGGCGCCGATCACCCGTTCCAGTTCGTCTACGTCGACGACGTCGCCACCGCAGCACGGCTGGCGTCGACCTCCACAACCTTGTCCCAGTCGGTCTACAACGTCTCCGGTGGAAGCCAGGTCACCGTCGCCGATACCGCGCTGTTGCTCGAGCAGTGGATCCCGGGCAGCCGATACGAGATCGGGCCGGGCCTGCTGCCCCAATGGGACAGTCAGGGCACCTACGATCTCACCGCGTCGAGGCGGGACCTCGGCTACGCGCCTGCGTGGACACTCGAGCGGGGCATCGTCGAGCAGATCAACTGGCTGCGCGCTTCCCATGGCTGAGATGAGTGGCCGGGTAGCCCTGGTGACCGGTGCCGCATCGGGCATCGGCCTGGCCAGTGCAGAAGCGCTGGCGCGCTACGGAGCGGACGTCGCCCTGCTCTCACTGCCGCGCGACGATCTCGACGCCGCGGCGCATCGCGTCGGCGCCCACGGCGGCAAGGTCATCACCATCGGCGCGGACGTCGCGGACTCGACTGCCATCCGCGCCGCGTTCGAACGCGTGGAAGCCGAACTGGGGCCCGTCGACGCCGTCCACAACAACGCAGGCATCTCGGAGGCCGTCCCGCTCACCGACACCACCGATGACGTCTTCCGACGGCTGGTCGACACCAACCTCGCGGGGTCGTTCTTCGTTCTGCGGGAGGCGGCCCGCGTCATGCAGTCCCGCCGCGCGGGCGCGATCGTCAACACGGCGTCGGAGTTGGCGCTCATCGGACAGGCCGGCTACGTCGCCTACACCGCCACCAAGGGCGCCATCCTGTCCATGACGCGCAGCGCGGCCGCCGAGTTGGCGTCCTGGGGTATCCGCGTCAACTCCGTGTGTCCCGGGACGACAAAGACTCCGATGTTCCTCGCCGAGTTCGACGGCGTTGCGGATCCCGAGGCCGAGCTCGCCGACAACGCCGCCAGCGTCGCCATGGCGCGCATCGCCGACCCGGCCGAAATCGCCGAAGCCGTCGTGTTTCTGCTGTCGAGCCGAGCCGGCTACATCACCGGCACTCACCTTGTTGCCGACGGCGGTCGCACCACATGTGTGGCCGCCGGATCGATCGGTGTCGCACCATCATCGCCCACCCCCACCGGAGGATCGTCATGACCGAAGAAACCGTCTCGACGCCACCGCCGGAGGAATCCCGGCTCGAACAACTCGGCTACTCCCAGCAGCTGGTCCGCCGGCTGAACATCCCGGAGGTGGTGGGGCTCGCGATGGCCGATGTCTCACCGACCATGGCGGTGCTGTTCCTGTCCGCAGGCGTATTCGTCATCGGCGGCACGTTCTCGATCGGGGCCGGGCTGCTGCTCTCGGTCGTCGTGGTCCTCATCTCCCTGTGCCTGGCAGAACTGGCGGGCATGTTCCCGATAGCAGGCGGCATGTACTCGCTTGTGCGCCAGGTTTTGCCGGGACCGTTCTCATGGATCACGATGTTCAACTACCTGATCCAGGGCATCGTCATTCCGGCCAGCATCGCGCTGGGCATGGTCGGATTTCTTCGAGACCTGTTCCCTGGCCTCGGTTTTCCCGACACGGCGATCGCGATCGTGTTGCTCGCGCTGGCGACGGGCATCGGGTTGACCAAGGTCGAGTTCGGCGCATGGGCGACCGGTGCGATGGTGATCGTCGAATGCATCGTGCTCGGGATCGTCACGGTCGCGGCGTTCGCGCATCCGCATCAGAACCTGGCCGAGGTCACCTTTCACCCGACGGTGCTGAACAACGGTGAACTCGTCGCGGTCGGTTTCGCGGTGATGCTCGCGACGCTGGCGCCCGCCTTCAATGTCATCAACGGCTACGACGCGGCGCTGGGCTTCTCCGAAGAACTCAAGGGTGGCGAGCGCAACATCGCTAAGGCGGTCATCATCTCCGCGGTGCTGGCGTGCGTGCTGATCATGGTTCCGCTGATCGCTGCGGTGGTGGCAGCCCCCGACCTGAAGGAGTTCTTCAGCGACCCGGCGCCCGTCGTCTACTCCGTGCAGGCATCGCTTGGCGACAAGGCCCGCGTCATCGTCGACGTCGGCGTGAGCATCGCACTGTTCAACGCGATGCTGTCACTGCTGATGTACTTCGGTCGCGGCGTGTACACCACGGGACGCGACGGAATGTGGCCCGCGTCGGTGAACCGGGTCGTCGGATCCATCAACAGGTTTCGCGTTCCTGGCGCGGGCATCCTGTGCCTGGCCGTGCCTGCCGGTGTGCTGGTGTTCACGTCCGCGCTGAATTTCCTGATCATCTTCGCGGGCACGGTGATCGCGGCGGTGTACTTCGTTATCGGGTTGGCGGCGTTCTGGAGTCGCCGGTCCATGCCGGACGAACCGCGGCCGTTCAAGCTGCCGCTGTGGCCGCTGCCGCCGCTGGTGGTGATCGGCTTCACCGGAATCGCCCTGGCCACCCAGGAGACCCAATACCTCGTCGCCGAAGTGATTCTGATCGTGCTCGCGTTGGCGGCGTGGGCCGGCTCCAAAAAGTGGTCCCCCCGTCCGACGGCATCGACTGCGGTCGACGCGACGCCATGAGGTCCGAACAAGGCTCACGCCTCTACCAGGACTTGACGTGGGAGGAGATCTCGGCGGCCGCGGAAGCGGATACGCCCATCGTCATCCCGATCGGCGCCACCGAACAACACGGCCGCCATCTACCGGTGTGCACCGATTGGGTGTTGCCGCAACGAGTGCTTTGCGAGGCGAGCCGCGTACGCGACATGATCGTCGGTCCGTTCCTGCCGTTCGGGTACCGCAGCAGACCGGGTAGCGGTGGTGGGCAGCACTTTCCCGGAACGGTGTCGCTGAGGGCGACCACGTTCATGAGCGTGCTGGAGGATGTGCTCAGTGAGCTCAGACGTGGCGGATTCCGCAACATCGTGCTGTACAACTGGCATTTCGAGAACAGCGGCTTCATCTACGAACCTGCGTTCCTCGTCTCGGGGCAGCACCCCGAACTCAAGATCGTGGTGATCGAGGACGTCTTCCCGGACTTCACACCCGAACAATTGGATACTATTTGGCCGGAGGGCTTTCCGGGACTGGCACTGGAACACGCCGCCGTGATCGAGACGTCGCTGTGGATGCATCACGACGCGGCGGCGGTGCGGACCGAGCGAATGGCTTCCGATGCCCCGCAACGTGTGGTCAATCACGACGTGGTGCCCATCGATACCCGGATGTCAACGGCCAGTGGCTCGCTCTCGTCACCGATGGGCGCGAGCGCCGACATCGGAAAGCTACTCACACAGTGGCTGGTGGAACGGGTCATCACCGTCATCGACGACGAGTTCCCGCGCGCGACTTCAGCTCGGAAGGGCCAGTAGATCTCTCGCGCGCAGCGCCAGCCAGAACTCGGCGAGCGTTCCCGTATCGGCGATCCTGCGGCCGGTGATCTCCTCGACGCGTTGCATCCGATAAACGACGGTTTGCCGGTGCAGGCCGAGCTCCTTCGCCGTCTGCACCCAGGACCGCTCGCAGCGCAGATACGTGTCGAGGGTGGCGACCATATCGCTGGAATGCGTTGCGTCGTAGTCGATGAGCCTGCCCAGCACCCGGTCGACAACGACACGTGCCTCCTCGGGCTCGCGCAACACCGAGAACATGGTGGCGTCCGCGAACCGGGCCGTTTGGCTGGATGTGGTGACGGCGGCGCGTACCGCCCATGTCGCCTCACGCACGGCGGTCGGGGCACGCGAGGACCGTGACAGGGGTTCGCTGATTCCCAGCGTTGCCTGGCCGCCGAGTCGTTGAGCCAAAACGTCGAGGGCCCGTTCGGTGACGGGCATCAGCGCATAGAGCAGCGTCGCGCGGCGCAGCAGCAGGTGTGGCACCGAACGCCTGCCGAGGCCCAGGTGAAGTTGGCGTTCGCTGGCCGCCGACACGCCATCGGCCGCCACGACGCAGCACGTCGCCGGATCCAGCCCGCGTTCGCCGAGCTCCCGGTCGCCCTCGCGGTCGCTCATTCGGCCGTCGCACAACTGGCCCATCACCTCGGCGCCGATGCGCCGCTCGTGTTCGCGGCGCGCATTCTGCTGGGCGAGTAATACAGCGACCGCGGACGCCAGGTGCTGCAGGTGAACCAGATCGGTGGTCGGTCCACGGAACGCGTACGTCGCCAGCACCGTCGGCTCCTCGTCTGGAACCTCGACGACCAGCGCTCGTTCGGTGCCCGCACTCACGTGCAGCACGCCGGGAATCGCCCCCCGCCGTCCGGAGATCTCGGTCGTGATGACCCGGCGCAAATCCTCCGGTGCCGGTTCGGACGCCTCCAGTGCGACGGTGCCGGTGAATGCGTCGAGCACAGCGATGCGACACGACAGATCGCGTTCCAGCTGGGCCAGCACGTTGGCGGGTCCGGGATTGTTCACCGACTGCCGGATCACGTTGTAGACCCGTTCGGTCACGGCGACGCGGCCGCTGCCCGCAGCATCGGCGACAGCGCGTCCGATCGAGGCGAACCCGACCGAGTAGGGCACCACCATGATCGGAAAGCCGAGGGAGTCGGCCAGGTCCAGAGCAGCCGGAGTGAGCGCAGGGGTGGCCGCGTCCAACCCGATCACCATGCCGCACATGCCGTTCTCCGCAACCGCGCGGATCAGCGCGGTCTGCCCGCGCGGGGATTCTGGCAGTGTCTGGCCGTTCTTCATCAGCAGTTCGCCGCCCGCCAGATACGACCACGGCTCTTCGAGGTCCGAAGTCTGCGCCCAGGTGACCGGCGTGTCCAGGCCTCGGCCACCGCCCTTGAGGGTGAGCCGAAGGTGCGGCGTATCCAGCAAGTCGCGAACCCGATACGCCATCAGTCACCTGTTCGAAACACGTGGTTACGTCGTTGCCTCGCAAAGCCGCCGGGCGCAAAGCGCCAGTTCGCGGCCCTCACGGCAAGCCGTTCGATGTCCGTCGAGATCGGAACACAGCTTGACCTTAGACGAACATATGAAGCAGCGTCTCTACTTCAGACGTTGGGCGTATTCCGTTTTCCCGGCTGCCCGGCCCACAGTTGCGGCGGGTGAGACCTTCAGCGACGGGAGCCGACATGGCCGAATCGACCGACACCACCATTGGCGAGCCGGCTCCTGAGCGCCTCCAGCGTGGGTTCAGCTTCCGTTCGGCGCTGTCACTGGCCTTCGCCGACGTATCGCCGATCGCCGCGGTGTACGCGATCTTCACATTAGGGCTGTTCGCGGCGGGCCCGAAGTTCTTCTGGGCGTTCCCGATCGTGCTCATCGGCCAGCTGATGGTCGCGGCCGTATTCGGCGAGCTGGCGTCCCGGTGGCCGTATGCGGGAAGCGTCTACCAGTGGTCCCGGCACGTCCGCGGCACCACATGGGGCTGGGTGGCGGCGTGGGCGTACATGTGGGGCCTCACCCTCGCGCTCGGCACCCTGTCCTATGCGGCGGCAGGCTTCCTGCTCAACATCTTCGGGGTCGGCGAGCCCAGCCGCTGGCAGATCGCAACCGTCGCAATCGTCATCGTCCTCATCGGATCCGGCGTCAACATGGTTGGCCGCAAGGTGCTCAAGATCATGGTCGCCGTCAGCATCACGTGCGAGGTTCTCGGCTCGCTGGGACTGGGCACCGTGCTGCTCCTGTTCTACCGCGAAAACCCGTTCTCGGTGCTGTTCACCAGCGCGGGCTTACCTGACGCCGCATCGTGGACGTCGGGTCCGATGCTGCTGGCCATTGCCTACGTCGGCTGGTCGTTCCTCGGGTTCGAGGCTGCTGGGTCGGTGGCCGAGGAGGTCGACGAGCCGGAACGCAATGTGCCCAAGGCGATCATCCTTGCGTTGCTGCTTGTCGGCCTCGTGGTGATGTTCTCCGCTGCCGCGCTTATCCTTTCGATTCCCGACCTGCCCGGCGTGGTCGCCGCGCAATCCGGCGACACCGTTGCCGACACCCTGGCCACACACTTCGGAGCAGGTATCACCAAGCCTCTGCTCGCCATGTTCGTGATCGGCTTCGTGTCCAGCTTCCTCGCCGTGCAGGCGGCGGTATCGCGGTGCATCTGGGGTGCGGCGCGTGACCGCAGCCTGCCCGGATCGAAGGTGCTCGGCGGGCTGGCAGGACCGGAACGCCTGCCGGTCAACGCAATTGCGCTCACCGGCGTCGCAGCGGTCGTCTTCGTGCTGCTGGCAGGCACACAGTTCTACAACATTCTGGTCAACTTCAACATCATCGGCTTCTACATCGCGTTCGGCGTCCCGGTGATCGGCGCAGCCCTCGCCCGACTGAGCGGCAAGTGGAAACCGGGTCCGTTCAATCTCGGCCGGTGGGGTGCCCCGATCACCTACATCGCCTCGCTCTGGATCATCTTCGAGACGGTCAACGTCGCGTGGCCGCGCACCTCTCCCGACGTGCCCTGGTACATCAGCTGGGCCAGCGTGCTGACCACCGTGGTGCTGGGGTTGATCGGGGCGGTGATCTACCTGTCGGTGCGCAAGGGAATTCAGGCGCCGATCGGTGAACGCTTCGCCGACCAACCACCCGCGCAGTGACCGGTATCGCGGTCGTCACCGGCGCGTCATCCGGTATCGGTGCCGCCATCGCCGCGGCGCTGGAGCAGGACGGCTACCGCGTTGCAGGACTTGACCTCAACGACACCGCTCCATATTCCGTGGACGTCGCCGACCCGGCCGCCGTCGAGGCGACGATGCGCCGGGTGGCCACCGAGTTGGGTCCTGTCGACGCGCTGGTCAGTGCGGCGGGACATTACGAGGAGGCGCCGATCGCGGACATCACCCGCGGGCAACTACACCGCATGCTGCGCGTACACCTCGGTGGCCTTCGCAACGTCACCCGCGCCGCGCTGCCGTCGATGATGCAGCGGCGCCGTGGCTCCATCGTCGCCATCACGTCCGAGCTCGCAGTCGGTGGCGGCGACGGCGAGGCGCACTACGCGGCCGCCAAAGGCGCCATCATCGGGCTGGTGCGCAGCCTCGCCGCCGAGGTGGCCGGTCACGGAGTCCGGGTGAACGCCGTTGCTCCCGGCCCGACCGACACGCCGCTGCTGGCCGCCGATTCACCCTGGCGCGCACCGGAGTATATGGCGACCCTGCCCGCACGCAGGCTGGCCCGACCCGAGGAGGTCGCCGAAGTGGTCCGCTACCTCGTCGGCGAGGACGCCGCATTCTGCACCGGCGAGGTGCTCTCGCCGAACAGCGGCGCGGTGATCTGACATGCGCATCGGCTTGGTCACCGGCGCGACGCAGGGAATCGGTGCGGCCATCGCCGACCGGCTGGCCGCCGACGGGGTGACGGTCGGCGTCAACGGACGTGTGCGCGACGACCGGATGGACGCCGTCGTCGCCCAAACCGGCGGATTCCCTGCGGCGGCTGATGTTTCGGATCCCGAAGCCGTCGCGGCCCTGGTCGATGAGATCGAATCCACCCACGGGCCGGTGGACATCCTGGTGTGCAACGCGGCATATATGACGATGGCGCCGTTCTGCGACCACCCCGACGACGACTGGTGGAAGGTCGTCGACACCAACGTGTCGGGCACCGTCTATCTGGTGCAGGCTGTGCTGCCGGGCATGCGGCGGCGAGGCGGCGGCAACATCGTCATCATCGCGTCCGAGTGGGGCGTGATCGGCTGGCCGAATGCGGGCGCCTATGCGGCGTCGAAAGCCGGCCTGATCGCATTGACGAAGTCGCTCGGCCGCGAACTCGCGCCCGAGCACATCACCGTCAACGGCGTCGCGCCGGGAATCATCGACACGCCACAGCTGCAGGTCGACGCCGACGACGCGGGCATCACACTCGCCGAGATGCACGAGCAGTACGCGCGCGGAATACCGGTCGGCCACATCGGAAAGCCGGCCGACATCGCCGCTGCGGTCTCGTTGTTGGCCCGGGAAGACATGGGCGCGTTCGTCGGCCAGACCATCCAGATCAACGGAGGGACGACACGATGCCGGACATGACGCAACAATCCGAGCCGGTACAGCCGGTCGACGGAACGGTCGTGCCGCGCTACGCGGGCTTCTCCACATTCGCCCGGCTGCCGCGGATCGGCGATGTGCCGACCTACGACGTTGCGGTTGTCGGCATTCCGTTCGACACCGGTGTGAGCTATCGGCCCGGCGCGCGATTCGGGCCGGCCCATGTTCGGCAGTGCTCACGGGTGCTGCGGCCCTACCACCCGCAGATGGAGGTGATGCCGTTCGCCACCCAGCAGGTCGTCGACGCGGGCGATATCGCCTGTACGCCTTTCGACATCACCAAAGCGATGGAGCAGGTCGAGGAGCAGGCCGATGCGCTGATCGCCGATGGCGCACGGATCATCACGATCGGGGGTGACCACACGATCGCCTACCCGTTGCTACGCGCGCACAATCGGATTCACGGTCCGGTGGCGCTGGTGCACTTCGACGCGCACCTCGATACCTGGGACACCTATTTCGACGCTCCGCTGACCCACGGCACACCGTTCCGCCGCGCCGCCGAGGAGGGTCTCTTCGTGTCCGGGCACAGCGCACACGTCGGGATCCGGGGGGCCCTGTATTCACCCGACGACCTCTCGTCGGATGCGGAACTCGGTTTCACCGTCGTTCACTGCCGCGAGTTCCAGACGCGTACCGTCGCAGACGTGGTCGCACAGTTACAGCAGACGATCGGCGACCATCCGCTGTATGTGTCGATCGACATCGACGTGCTCGACCCTGCGCATGCCCCGGGTACCGGCACACCGGAGATCGGCGGGATGACCAGTCGCGAACTGCTCGAGGTGGTGCGCGGGTTCGACGGTCTGAACCTCGTCGGCGCCGACATCGTGGAGGTCGCGCCCGCGTACGACCACGCCGAGTTGACGGGTATCGCAGCGGCGTTCCTTGCTTACGAATTCCTCGCCCTGCTCGGCAGAGCGCGGAGCCGCACATGAGCGTGCCGCCGGTGTCGTGGCCCAACGGCGCCAGGTGTGCGGCGTCGTTCTCCTTCGACGTCGACGCGGAATCGGCGATGCTGGGTGTGGATCCGTCCCATGCCGACAGGATGTCGGCGATCAGCCATCAGGCCTACGGCCCGCTCACCGGCGTGCCGCGACTGCTGAAAATCCTTGCCAGGCACGGCATCACGTCGACGTTCTTCGTCCCCGGCTACACCGCGGTGCGCTACCCGGACGTCATTTCATCGATCGTCGAACACGGCCACGAGATCGCCCACCACGGCTACCTGCACGAGGCGATGCGCGGCAAGACCGAACAGCAGGAAGCCGACATCCTCGACCGCGGGCTCGACGTGCTCGAGTCGGTGACCGGCTCACGTCCGATCGGCTATCGCGCGCCCATGTGGGAGCTCAACTGGCACTCGCCGAAGCTGCTGCGCGACAGGGGATTCCTCTACGACAGCAGCCTGATGGACACCGATCATCCCTACGAACTGGCGGTAGCCGACGGCGGACCGTTGGTGGAGATCCCGATCCAATGGGCGCTCGACGACTGGGAACAGTACTGCTATGTGCCGGATTTCAGTGGCTCTGGGCTGATTGAAAGTCCCCTCAAGGCAATCGAGATGTGGCGACTGGAGTTCGACGCGATGCGCGCCGAGGGGGCCGCCTACGTGCTGACCAACCATCCCTTCCTGTCCGGCCGGCCATCGAGGGCGCAGGCGCTCGACTCGCTGATCGAATACGTGCGCTCATACGACGACGTCTGGGTGACCAGCCTGGCGAACATCGCGAAGCATGTGCGCGGCCTCGGTCTGACCCCCCGCTCCGTTGAGCGGCCGAACCCCGCGGACTTCTAGAGCCGTTCGCGATTCCCTTCGCCGTGTCGCGGTGGCGCAGCACGCGTGTGACCCTACGATCACCCGGTGGCTGACCGCTATGGCTTCGATGTGCTTGCCGACAATCCGCACAGAAAACCTCGATCCACCGAGCGCCCGGTCGAGATCGGCATGGTCGTGGAGGACGCGCAGACCGGCTACGTCGGCGCTGTGGTCCGGATCGAGTACGGCCGAATGGAACTCGAGGACAGCCGGGGGCGGCGCAAACCGTTTCCCGTCGGCCCCGGTTACCTGATCGACGGCAGGCCGGTGATCCTGACCCCGGCGCGCCGAGCGGCCCCGGCCGCTGGCACCCGCACCTCGTCCGGCTCGGTCGCCGTGCCGGGCGCCAAGGCGAAGGTCGCGTTGTCCAGCCGGATCTATGTCGAGGGCCGACACGACGCCGAATTGGTCGAGCAGGTGTGGGGGGACGATCTGCGGATCGAGGGTGTGGTCGTCGAATACCTCGGCGGGGTCGACGATCTGGCCGTCATCGTCAAGGAGTTCGACCCCGGGCCGGGCCGCCGCTTGGGGGTGCTGGTGGATCATCTGGTCGCCGGCTCCAAGGAGGCCCGCATCGCCGATACGGTACTGCGGGGGCCGGGCGGCGCGCACGCGCTGGTGGTCGGGCATCCGTTCATCGACATCTGGCAGGCGGTCAAGCCCGAGCGGCTCGGCATCTCGGCGTGGCCGGCCGTCCAGCGCGGCGTCGACTGGAAGCACGGCGTGTGTGAAGCGCTGGGCTGGCCGCACGGCGGGCAGGCGGACATCGCCAGGGCGTGGCAGCGGATCCGCAGCCGGGTGCGCGACTGGAACGACCTCGAACCGGCACTGATCGGCAGGGTCGAGGAATTGATCGACTTCGTGACGCAATGACAGTCGTAGCGGCGTGGTAAGCAGAGAGCGTGTCCGACGGGCTATTCGACGTCCCCGGTGAGCCGACCTCGACTGGAGGCGCAGCCGGGCCCGTCGGCGCTTCGAGCCCGCTCGCGGTGCGGATGCGGCCGACGTCCCTCGACGAGGTTGTCGGCCAGGACCATCTTCTTGCGCCGAACTCGCCGATGCGCCGCCTTGTCGAGGGGTCCGGCGCGGCGTCGGTCATCCTGTACGGCCCGCCGGGCACCGGCAAGACGACGCTGGCGTCGCTGATCTCGCAGGCCACCGGCCGCCGGTTCGAGGCGCTGTCGGCGCTGTCGGCGGGGGTGAAGGAGGTTCGCGCCGTCATCGACGTGGCTCGCCGGGCCGCCGCGTACGGCGAGCAGACGGTGCTGTTCATCGACGAGGTGCACCGGTTCTCCAAGACCCAGCAGGATGCGCTGCTGTCTGCCGTCGAGAACCGGGTGGTGCTCCTGGTGGCCGCCACGACGGAGAATCCGTCGTTCTCGGTCGTCGCTCCGCTTCTATCCCGGTCATTGATCCTGCAGCTGCAGCCGCTCTCTGCCGACGGCGTGCGTGCCGTCATCACCCGCGCCATCGAGGACCCTCGTGGGCTGGCGGGCAAGGTCACGGTCACCGATGACGCGATCGAGCTGATGGTGGCGCTGTCGGCGGGCGATGCCAGGCGGGCGTTGACGGCGCTGGAGGTGGCGTCCGAGGCGGGCGAGACGGTCACGGTCGAGACGATCGAGCAGTCACTGGACAAGGCCGCGGTCCGCTACGACCGAGACGGAGATCAGCACTATGACGTCATCAGCGCGTTTATCAAGTCCGTTCGCGGATCGGATGTTGACGCCGCCCTGCACTACCTGGCCCGCATGCTGGTCGCTGGGGAGGACCCGCGGTTTGTCGCGCGTCGGTTGATGATCCTCGCCAGCGAGGACATCGGAATGGCGGATCCGACCGCGCTGCAGACCGCCGTGGCCGCCGCGCAGACGGTGCAGCTGATAGGGATGCCGGAGGCGCAACTCACACTTGCCCACGCGACCGTCCACCTCGCGACCGCACCGAAGTCCAACGCGGTGACCACCGCGCTGGGTGCTGCGATGAGCGATGTCCGGGCGGGCAAGGCGGGCCTGGTTCCGCCTGCCCTGCGCGACGGGCACTACTCGGGTGCCGAGGGGCTCGGCAACGCGGTGGGCTACAAGTACGCCCATGACGACCCCGACGGTGTTGTGCCGCAACAATATCCGCCTAACGAGCTGGTGGGTGTGGACTACTACCAGCCGACAAGTCACGGCGCCGAACGGGAGATCTCGGGCAGGTTGGACAAGCTGCGGGCGATCATCCGCCGCAAGCGCTGAAAGCGCACTGAAGCTGTCGCCGAGCCTGCGGGCAGATCGCATCCGGCGTCGAGAATGCGATCTCTCAGCAGTTTCGCGAGTCGGGTCTTGACACGTGGTGAACCGCCTCCTACGTTGGTAGTCAACTAATTCATTGATAAAGCAGGAGGTTGATTATTGCGAGCTATGGCGATGCGGACGCGCGAATGGATCGCGCCTTCACGGCGCTCGCCGACCCGATCCGACGGGCCATCGTCGCGCGACTGTCCCGCGGACCCGCGACGGTCAACGAACTCGCCGCGCCGTTCGACATCACCAAACAGGCGGTGTCCAAGCACATTCAGGTGCTCGAGCAGGCGGGGCTGGTCACCAGGACCCGCGATGCGCAACGCAGGCCCGTCCACCTCGACGGGGCGGCGCTCGAGGGGCTGACCGCATGGATCGACCGGTATCGGCTCGAGGCCGAACGTAATTACCGCCGGCTGGACGCACTACTGGCCGGCATGACCGACACAACCGAGAAGGGAAACCAACGATGACGAACGCCCTCAACCTGCAGGCCCCCGTCGACACCCTCGCGATGGAGTTCACCCGTGACTTCGACGCACCGGTGCAGGCATTGTTCCGCGCGCATGCCGAGCCGGAACTGGTCAGCCAGTGGCTTGGCCCGCACGGCCTGGAAATGAAGATCGAGGAGTGGGACTTCAAAACCCATGGCGGATACCGCTACGTCCACTCCACCGAGCACGGCGACTTCCGCTTCAACGGGACGTTTCACACCGTGCGGGAGAACGAACTCGTCATCCAGACCTTCGAGTTCGAGGGGGCGCCGGACATGGTGAACATCGAGTTCATGTGGTTCGAGGATCTCGGTGAGGGCCGCAGCCGGCTGCGCGGCCGGTCCATCTGCCCGAACACCGAGGCGCGCGACGCGCTGCTGTCCTCGGGCATGGAAGGCGGCATGACCGAGGGCTACGAGAAGCTCGATGCACTGTTGAAGTCTCCGTGATGCGACGACGGCCAGAACTCGCAGCGTCAGTGCGTCGGCGGCGTCAAACCGTACCGCGTCACGATGTCGTTGATCCACTTCGGCGACCCGTAGGTCAGGCCATACTTCGCTGCCAGCGCCGCGAATTCCGGTGTTTCGTGCAGGTCTGGGCCGGTGCCTGACGTCAGCACTTCACCGAACCACCGGGCGCGAGTACAACTTCGTTGTCATCGGATCGGAATCCGATTTCACCTGCGATCACCAGCGAGTGCTCGTCCTCGTACTGATGGCGATGAGCGGCGGTGATCAGGCTCTTCACCTTCGGTGGGCTGCACCACCGTAAACACCGCGTCGTTCGTGAATGTCACTCTTTGATGGAACATCGGGCTCGGCGGATTGCCAAGCCTTTGAGTGATTCTCGCCGAATCTTCGCCCGAGCGTGAGCGTGCCCGACGGCCAGGGGATGCCGCCGGGCACGCTTCACCTTGGGTTTGTCAGCGGAACAAGCTCGAGCGCCTGCGCCCGCCGCCCATGGCGCCTGTACGCCTGCGTCCCATCATCGACGAGACGAGGGCCACGCCGATTGCCGCGACGATGACCTGCACCAGCAGCTCTAGCCAGTCGATGCCGTTGGTCACGGTCGGGATTCCCAGTGCGCGGGCAATTGCCGTGCCGAGGAAGGCTCCGACGATGCCGATCAGAATGGTGACGAGCATGCCGATCGGCTGCTTGCCGGGCACCAGCAGGCGGCCGAGCACACCGACCACGATGCCGATCAATATTGCGGTGATGATGCCGGTAATGGTCATTTGTCCTCCAAGGAGCCGTAGTGGGGTGCAAGACAGATACCCTCGCCGTCCACCAAATAAACGCCCGCGTCAATCGAGGCTGGCGGGGCCGCGAATCGTAGGCTCGACTACATGGACACACAGGTATTGGAGGTCGACTCGTCGCGACGACGGATCGTCGATCTCACCGACAAGGTTCGCGAGTTCTGCGCTGCGCATAAGGACGGCCTCTGCAGTGTCTTCGTGCCGCATGCGACCGCGGGAGTTGCGATCATAGAGACGGGCGCCGGATCCGACGACGACCTCGTCGACACGCTCGAAAGCCTGCTTCCGCGCGACGATCGTTATCGGCACGAGCACGGCTCGCCGGGCCACGGCGCCGACCACGTCCTGCCCGCCCTCGTCGCCCCGTCGGTGACGGTTCCGGTGCAGGATGGAGAACCCCTCTTGGGAACCTGGCAGAGTGTCGTCCTCGTTGACCTGAACAGGGACAATCCGCGCCGCTCAGTGCGCTTGAGCTTCATAAACGGCTAGTGAGAGTGCGACAAACCAGCCCGGTACTGTAGTGCGGTCGGGTTGAGCAGACGAGGCCGAGAACAAAGAGGACGACAGGTGCAGACACACGAGATCAGGAAGCGATTCCTCGATCACTTCGTGAACGCAGGCCACACAGAGGTGCCCAGCGCTTCTGTGATCCTCGACGACCCCAACCTGCTGTTCGTCAATGCGGGGATGGTTCAGTTCGTCCCCTACTTCCTCGGACAGCGGGCCGCCCCGTGGAACCGCGCGACCAGCATCCAGAAATGCATCCGCACGCCCGACATCGAGGAAGTCGGCATCACCACCCGGCACAACACGTTCTTCCAGATGGCGGGCAACTTCTCCTTCGGCGACTACTTCAAGAAAGGCGCCATCGAGCTGGCCTGGTCACTGCTGACCAACCCCGTCGACCAGGGTGGCTACGGCTTCGATCCCGAAAGGCTTTGGGCGACGGTCTATCTCGATGACGACGAGGCCGCCGACCTCTGGCTGGAGGTCACCGGCATACCCGTAGAGCGGATCCAGCGCCGCGGTATGGCCGACAACTACTGGTCGATGGGCATCCCCGGTCCGTGTGGTCCGTCTTCGGAGATCTACTACGACCGCGGCCCGGAGTACGGCGCCGAGGGTGGCCCAGAAGCCAACGAGGACCGCTACATCGAGATCTGGAATCTCGTCTTCATGCAGAACGAGCGCGGCGAGGGAACGTCGAAGGACAACTTCGAGATCCTCGGCGCGCTGCCGCGCAAGAACATCGACACCGGTATGGGCATCGAGCGCGTCGCCTGCCTGCTGCAGGATGTCGACAACGTCTACGAGACCGACCTGCTGCGCCCGGTGATCGACCTCGTCGCAGGCATCGCCCCTCGTCGCTACGGCATGGGCAGCCACGAAGACGATGTCCGCTACCGGATCATCGCCGACCACAGCCGCACCGCGGCGATCATCATCGCCGACGGCGTCAGCCCCGGCAACGATGGTCGTGGTTATGTGCTGCGCCGCCTGCTTCGGCGCGTGATCAGGTCGGCGAAGCTGCTGGGAATCAACGACCCTGTCGTCGGAGACATCATGGCCACCGTGCGTGATGCGATGGGACCGTCATATCCGGAGTTGGTCAACGATTTCGACCGGATCCAGCGCATCGCGGTAGCAGAAGAGACGGCGTTCAACCGAACGCTGGCGTCGGGGTCGCGGCTCTTCGACGAGGCGGCCAGTGCGACGAAGAAGTCCGGTACCTCCGTGCTGTCGGGAACCGACGCGTTCACACTGCACGACACCTACGGCTTCCCGCTCGAGCTGACCCTGGAAATGGCTGCCGAAGCCGGTCTCAGCGTCGACGAGGAAGGCTTCCGCGGCCTGATGGCCGAGCAGCGGCAGCGCGCCAAGGCCGACGCGGCCGCCCGCAAGCAGGCCCACACCGACCTGTCCGCGTACCGCGAGTTGGTCGACACTGGTCCGACCGAGTTCACCGGTTTCGACGAGTTATCAACCGAGGCACGAATTCTCGGTATTTTCGTCGACGGCAAGCGGGTCCCGGTCGTGGCGCATGACGGTCAGCAGGCCGGTCGCGTCGAGCTGATACTGGATCGCACGCCGTTCTACGCAGAGTCCGGTGGCCAGATCGCCGACGAAGGCAGCATCACCGGAACCGCGGCGTCCGCGACCGCGAAAGCAGCCGTCAGCGATGTGCAGAAGATCGCCAAGACGCTGTGGGCGCACCGCATCAACGTCGAGTCCGGAGAGTTCGTCGAGGGCGACACGGTCGTCGCCGCCGTCGACCCGCGCTGGCGTCACGGCGCAACCCAGGGGCACTCCGGCACACACATGGTGCACGCCGCCTTGCGACAGATATTGGGGCCCAACGCCGTTCAGGCAGGTTCGCTGAACCGACCGGGATATCTGCGATTCGACTTCAACTGGCAGGGCCCGCTGAACGAGGAACAACGAACCCAGATCGAAGAGGTCACCAACGAGGCCGTCGAAGCCGATTACGAGGTGCACAGCTTCAGCACCGACCTGGAGAAGGCCAAGTCGATGGGCGCGATGGCGCTGTTCGGCGAGGCCTACCCCGATGAGGTGCGGGTGGTCGAGATCGGCGGCCCGTTCTCGCTTGAACTGTGCGGCGGCACGCACGTTCGCAATTCGGCGCAGATCGGGCCGGTCACCATTCTCGGCGAGTCGTCCGTCGGATCCGGTGTGCGGCGGGTCGAGGCCTATGTCGGACTTGACTCGTTCCGCCACCTCGCCAAAGAACGCGCGCTGATGGCGGGGCTTGCGTCGTCGCTGAAGGTCCCTTCGGACGAGGTTCCGGTGCGGGTCGCCCAGCTGGTGGACCGGCTGAAGACCGCGGAGAAGGAACTCGACCGGATGCGGCTGGCCAATGCGCGGGCGGCTGCTGTGAACGCCGCGGCGGGCGCCGAGCAGATCGGTAAAGTCCGCGTCGTGGCGCAGCGGATGGCCGGCGGAACGTCGGCCTCGGATCTGCGCAGCCTCGTCGGCGATATCCGCGGCAAGGTCGGCTCCGAGCCCGCGGTCGTCGCGTTGATCGCCGAGGGGGAGGACGACAGCGTCCCGTTCGTAGTAGCCGTCAACCCGGCCGCCCAGGATCTCGGGTTTAAGGCCAACGACCTGGTCAAGGGGCTGGGTGCGGCAGTGAACGGCCGCGGCGGCGGCAAGGCCGACATGGCGCAGGGCTCCGGCAAGGGGGCCGCAGGCATCGACGCGGCACTGGCCGCCCTCCGCGCGGAGATAGGCCGGAGCTAGCCAAGTGGCCAACCCAGAACACCGGCTGCCGGATCGGCCCGGAGGCGACGATCCCGGTCGGGGTCGTCGGGTAGGCGTGGATGTGGGAAGCGTTCGCATCGGTGTCGCGGTGAGCGATCCCGATGGCATCCTTGCCACACCGGTGGAAACCGTCCGCCGCGACAAGACCGATCGTCACCTGCGACGGCTCACCCAGCTCATCGGCGAATTGGAGGCCGTTGAGGTGGTGGTCGGACTGCCGCGTACGCTCGCCGACCGAACCGGTCCGTCCGCGCAGGACGCCATCGACCTCGCCGAGGATCTGGGACGACGCGTCGCGCCGACCCCGGTGCGGATGGCTGACGAGCGGTTGACCACTGTGACGGCGCAGCGCTCGCTGCGCGAAGCCGGCGTTCGGGCGAGGGGACAGAAGGCGATGATCGACCAGGCCGCGGCCGTCGGAATACTGCAGAGCTGGCTGGATCAGCGGCGGGCCATGCTCAACGAGGTCGGCAATGCCTGACGCGTGGGATCGCGAACGCCCACAGCCGGTGGCGGTCGGGCCGCCGCGGCGTCGACTCAGCCGCGCGGACCGGATGCGTGAAGCTCGCCGCCGCCGCAGGCGCCGGATGGTGCGCGCGGTCACGCTCTGTGTCTTCGTCGTGATCGTGATCGGAGCGGTCTTCCTCGGTTCGCGGCTGTGGCACAGCGTGTTCGGCGGAGGTTCTGACTACTCGGGCGAGGGCAAGACGGACATCGTCATCCAGGTCCACGATGGCGACTCCACGACGACCATCGGCAAGACGCTCGAAGACCGCGAGGTGGTCGCGACGTCGAAAGCATTCGTCAATGCCGCCCAGGACAACGCCGCCATTCAGGCCATCCAGCCCGGCTTCTACAAGGTGCGCACAGAGATACCGGCGGCGGATGCCGTTGCGCGGCTTGCGGATGCGCAGAACCGGGTGGGCAAGCTCGTCATCCCCGAAGGTCGCCAGCTCGACGACATCCAGGATGTCAAGACCAACGATGTCACCGATGGCATCTTCCAGTTGATCTCGAACGCCACCTGTGTGGACCTTGACGGCGCCCGTCACTGTGTGTCCGTGGACGATCTTCGGGACGCGGCGGGCAGCGCTTCGCTTGCGGAGTTGTCCGTGCCGGACTGGGCGACCAAATCGGTGCAGGCGATGGGCGATGACCATCGCAGGCTCGAAGGCCTGATCTCCCCGGGCTCATGGAATGTCGACCCCTCGGCTTCGCCGAAGGACATCTTGTCCACCCTCATCGGTACCAGCGCCTATCAATACGCGCAGGGCGGTTTGTTGGACACCGCCAAGTCACTGAGCATGACGCCCTACCAGATCCTGACGGTGGCGTCGTTGGTGCAGCGGGAATCCAAACCCCAGGACTTCAACAAGGTGGCTCGGGTCATCTACAACCGCTTGGTCGCACCGGATCACCGCAGGCTCGAGTTCGACTCCACGGTGAACTACTCATTGGATCGCCAGGAGGTTGCCACCACCGACGCCGACCGTGGGAAGGCGACGCCGTGGAATACCTATGTGCGCGAAGGACTTCCTGCGACCCCGATCTGCTCACCGGGGGCAGAGGCGCTTGCCGCCGCTGAACGTCCGGCGGACGGCGACTGGTTGTACTTTGTCACCGTCGACCTGCAGGGCACGACGCTTTTCACCCGGGACTACCCACAGCACCTGGCGAACATCGAGCTCGCGAAGCGCAACGGTGTCCTCGACAGCGCCCGCTGACGCACGCAAGGCGGCTGTGCTCGGTTCGCCGATTGCGCACTCGCGCTCGCCCCAGTTGCACCTGGCGGCCTACCGCGCCCTGGGGCTGAACGGTTGGACCTACGACCGCATCGAGTGCACGGCGGGCGAATTACCGGTCGTCGTAGAAGGTTTCGGCCCTGAGTGGGTCGGCGCATCGGTGACGATGCCCAATAAGTTCGCCGCATTGACATTCGCCGACGAGCGCACCATGCGAGCGGAGCTGGTCGGTGCGGCCAACACCCTGGTGCGGACGTCGACCGGTTGGCGCGCCGACAATACGGACGTCGACGGGGTGATGGGTGCGCTGGGTGAGGCGTCGGGCCACGCGATCGTCGTCGGTTCCGGCGGAACGGCGCCGGCCGTCGTGGTCGGGCTGGTCGAACTCGGCGTGCAACGCATCACGGTGGTGGCACGCGACCGTGAGAAGGTCGCCGCGGTGGTCGATCTCGCAGGCAGGGTGGGTGTCGACGCCAGCTGGTGTGACATCAACGGAGCCGACGTGGCGCAGGTAGTCGCATCAGCTGATGCGGTGGTGAACACCGTTCCCGCTGAAGCGGCCGCACGGTACGCAGCGGTGCTGTCGTCCACACCGGTACTGCTCGACGCCATATACGACCCGTGGCCGACGCCGCTTGCTGCGGCGGTCGAGGCGGAAGGCGGCCGAGTGATCAGCGGCCTGCAGATGTTGCTACACCAGGCCTACGCGCAGGTTGAGCGGTTCACCGGTCTGCCTGCGCCGAAAGAGGCGATGAGAGCGGCGCTTACGGGCGATTAACCTCGTTACATGGGGCTGGGGGTTGCCGCCGCGTGCGTGTCGGCATGGCTTGTCACGCTGACCGTGTACGACATCCGCGAACGGCGATTACCCAATTGGTTGACGGTGCCGGGCGCGCTGGCGATTCTCGCGGTGGCCGCGGCGATGGGCCGCGGTGTGCCGGCATTGATGGGTGCGATCGGGCTGGCCGGCGTTTACCTCGTCGTCCACCTGGTGTCGCCTGCTTCGATGGGTGCCGGTGATGTGAAGCTGGCGGTGGGTGTCGGTGGCCTGACGGGCGCCTACGGATTGGACGTGTGGGCGCTGGCCGCGATCGTCGCTCCGCTGCTGACTTCGGTGTGGGCAGCCGCCGCCGTCTATCGTCGCTCCGGTTCGGCGGTTCCGCATGGTCCGTCGATGTGCGTGGCGAGCCTGGCAGCTGTGGCGCCGGTGATCCTCTAGTCGTCGAGGTGAGTTGGCGGGTCGGCGAAGGCGGGATCCGCAAATTGCTGTCCCGAGCCCATCAGATCGCAGTGCTTTTCGGGCACCAGGTAGGAACTGAGGCCGTTCGGGATATAGCGGGGAACTGCCACACAACGTTGCCACGTGCCGTCGGGTTGGACGGCTCCATCGCACTTGCTGATATAGGGCCCGCCGTACAGGCAGCCGGCGCTCGCCGGCGGTGCTGAGGTGATCAGCCCTGCGGTCATCAGCAGGGTCCCTATTCCTCCGATGATGCTGCGCTTCATCTTGTCTCCCCTCGCCAGGTGACGCTACCGGTTGGGTACTGCGATGACACCGGAATTCGGCCCGCTCATCGGCCTACACTTCGGCAATGTTCTCGGAGACGCGCTATGCGCTGAACGGGGATTTAGGCGTGGCCTACCGCACGTCGCCGGAGGGTCCCCGTGACATCGTGTTCGTTTCGAACTGGATCACGAACTGCGAGGTTTTTCCGGAGTTGCCGTCGATACACGGCTGGGTCGAGGCGATGACGACGCTCGGCCGACTGATCTTCTTCGACCAGCCGGGCACTGGAGCGTCCGATCCCGTTACGGCGGACGAGATGCCGAACATGGAGCAGTGGGCCGACAGCATCACCGCCGTGCTCGACCACGTCGGGAGTCGCGAGGCCGTCATACTTGCGATCGACGGCGCCTTCGCGCCCGCGGCGCTCTTCGCAGCGACACACCCTTCACGTACGACAGCTCTGGTCGCACTCGAGTGCTACGCGGATCCGCTTGCCGAGACAATCGGAGGAGCGAACCTCGAGGAAGGCACCGCTGCCGCCCTCGCCACGTGGGGCACGGGCGAGACCCTGCATGCGACGAATCCGGACATGCCGTGGAACGAGGAAATCCGGGCATCATGGGCCCGTCTCGAACGCTTGACTTCGAGCCCGCGAACGGTCGCGCTTATGGGGCCACTATTCGCCAAGCAGGATGTCCGGGCGGTGCTGCCGACGATCCGCGTGCCCACCCTCGTCCTGCACCACAGCGACGACGAATACATCCCGCCCGCACAGGGCCGCTACATCGCCGATCGCATACCGGGCGCGAAATACTCTGAGCTGCCCGGGCGGAACATGTACCACATCGTTGAGCCGTGGCGCGCGTCGTTCCGTGAGGTCGCTGAGTTTCTCACCGGCCATCACGCCGACGTGGCCGAAGACCGGGTGTTGGCCACGGTGTTGTTCACCGACATCGTCGGTTCGACGCGCCGGGCGGCGGAGATCGGTGACCGGGACTGGCATGCGTTGCTTGATGCGCACGACGCTGTCGTCCGAGCGCAGCTAGTTCGATTTCGGGGTCGCGAGGTGAACACGTCGGGTGACGGCTTCCTGGCGACGTTCGACGGGCCGCAGCGAGCGATCCGCTGCGCCATGGCGATTCGCGACGCGGTGGCCGCGCTCGGCATCGAGGTGCGCGCGGGACTGCACACCGGCGAATGCGAAATTCGCGGCGACGATATCGGCGGGATCGCCGTGCACATCGGCGCACGGGTCAGCTCGTTGGCCGGACCGAACGAGGTGTGGGTGTCGAGCACGCTGCACGACCTGGTGATCGGGTCGGGGTTGCAATTCGACGACCGCGGCTTACACAAGTTGAAGGGTGTGCCCGGCGACTGGCACCTGTTCGCCGTCGCGACTTAGGACGGTGTCTCGTCGCTCGATGACGGCCCGATCGACCCACCCTGCAAACCGGACTCGACGGTGAGCGAACCATCCAGCGGATCGTAGAGCTGCACGGCGTCGGGAATCGGCGGGATCCACGGGTGCCGGAATTTGGTGAAGAATTCGGTTGTCGGCGGCGGGAATACCGTCTCGACGAAGCTGCCGAGCGCAATGGTGAAGACGCGACCGCCGGTGTGCGGGAAGATCGCGTCCATGTAAATGCTGGAGCCGCACACCGCGCAGAAGCGGTAGTTGATTCCTCCCGGCATGCCGACGGCACCGACGCCGTCGATTTCGAGGCCGTTGTAGCATCGCGTCTCGCCCGTGATCGACCCGATTTGTTCCTCAGGGAACTGCGCCGAAGCAATGAACACGTTTCCCGATCTCCGTTGGCAGAAATCGCAGTGGCACACGTAGACGAGCAGCGGCTCGCCTTTCACCGTGGCTTCGACCCGGCCGCAAGCGCACCGTGCGGTTCGCGTCGGCATACGCAACCTCCATCGTGAAACTGCGCGGCGGGCTGACACAGACCGCCCCGACCGGTCATCTCTCCCGGCACACAGTGCCGGATAGGACGTCCGGCCGTGATGGCTTTTGGCGGTGGTGGAAGTGCCCACGACTTAGACTTCGGCGATGTTCTCGGAGATGCGCTATGCGATGAACGGGGACTTGCGCGTCGCCTATCGCGCTTCCCGCGAAGGTCCGCGTGACATCGTGTTTGTGCCGAACTGGTTCACAAACTGTGAGCTCGCCCCCGAACTACCGTCACTTCAGGGGTGGGTCGACGCGATGACCACACTTGGGCGACTGATCTTCTTCGACCAACCGGGCACGGGAGCCTCCGACCCTGTCTCACCTGGCGCGTTGCCGACCTTGGAGCAATGGGCCGACAGCATCACCGCGGTGCTCGACGATCTACAGAGCCGCGAAGCGGTGCTCATCGCTATTACCGGCGCGCTCCCCGCAGCGGCGCTGTTCGCAGCGACGCATCCCTCCCGCACAACCGCGTTGGTCGTGCTCGAGGGCAACGCGGATCCATCGAGCATTCCCGACCTTGAGGGACTGCACGCCGCATTGATCGCCATGTGGGGCACTGGGGAATTACAACGCGTAATGAATCCGGATATGCCGTGGAACGACGAAGTTCGAATGACGTGGGCTCGTATGGAGCGCCTTGCGGCGAGCCCAGGGACCGTCGCCCTCATGCTGCGTCTGACGGCGGCGATGGACGTGCGGGCGGTGCTCCCGACAATTGGCGTGCCAACCCTTGTCCTCCAACACGCCGATGATCCGCTCATCACGCCCGCGCAAGGGAAACTGGTGGCAGACGAAGTGCCGGGCGCGAAGTACGTCGAGCTGCCGGGCCGTAACGGGTACCACTGCGTCGAGCCGTGGCGCGAGTCGTTCCAGGAGATCGCCGAGTTTCTCACCGGCCACCAGGCGGAAGTGGCTGACGATCGCGTTCTTGCGACGGTGATGTTCACCGACATCGTCGGTTCGACGCGCCGGGCGGCGGAGATCGGTGACCGTGACTGGCATGCGCTGCTGGATGCGCACGACGCTGTCGTCCGAGCGCAGCTGGCGCGTTTTCGGGGTCGCGAGGTGAACACGTCGGGTGACGGCTTCCTGGCGACGTTCGACGGGCCGCAGCGAGCGATCCGCTGCGCCATGGCGATTCGCGATGCGGTGGCCGCGCTCGGCATCGAGGTGCGCGCGGGACTGCACACCGGCGAGTGCGAAATTCGCGGCGACGATATCGGCGGGATCGCCGTGCACATCGGCGCACGGGTCAGCTCGTTGGCCGGACCGAACGAGGTGTTGGTGTCGAGCACGCTGCACGACCTGGTGATCGGGTCGGGGTTGCAATTCGACGATCGCGGCGCACACGAGTTGAAGGGTGTGCCCGGCGACTGGCACCTGTTCGCCGTCGCGTCTTAGAACGGTGGTGGCTTAACTTCGTTGTGGGAACAGGCGCCTGCCGCGCGGGTAGGTTTCCGGCCATGGGTTCCGTCAAGGGCAAGGTCGTCTTTATCACGGGGGGAGCGCGGGGGATCGGTGCCGAGGTAGCTCGCCAGCTGTACGCCAAGGGCGCGAAAATAGTGCTGACCGATCTCGACGAGACGGCGTTGCAGGACGTCCCGAGTGACCTCGACGGTGACCGTGTGCTGAGGCTCGTCGCCGATGTTCGTGACCTCGCGTCGATGCAGGCTGCGGTCAGTCGGGCGGTCGGCCAATTCGGCGGCGTCGACGTCGTCATCGCCAACGCGGGTATCTCCACGTACGGGACTGTCCTCAATGTGCAACCGGCCGCCTTCAAGACATTGATCGACGTGAACGTGCTTGGCGTGTTTCACACGGTCCGCGCTGCTTTGGCATCGGTAATCGAGAGGCGCGGCTACGTGTTGGTCGTGTCGTCGATGTTCGCTTATGCCGCGCAGCCCGGTGCAGCTTCGTACTGTGTGTCGAAAGCGGGCGTCGAGCACTTTGCCAACGCGCTGGCGCTTGAGGTGGACCACCTCGGCGTCGACGTCGGCTCGGCGCACATGGGTTTCATCGACACGCCGATGATCCAGGACATCGATTCCGACCTTGCAAGCTTTCGAACCGCGCTGAGCAAGCTGCCCGGTCCAATGGGCAAGACCACCTCCGTAGAGGCGTGTGCGGGCGCATTCGTCGATGGCATCGAACGCCGCAAGCGACGCATCTACTGCCCTCGATGGGTGGGTGTGCTGCGGTGGCTACGGCCGCTGCTGACTACATCCGCCGCCGAAACCCAGATGCGAAAGGGACTGCCCGAACTGCTCTCGCAGATGGACGCTGAGGCCGATGCGATCGGCCGATCGATGGGCAAGCGGACTGAGGCATTGGAGAAGAAGCAGACCTAGCGCGCAGCCGCCAACATCGTTTGGCCTAACATCTTTTCGCCGTCGCGCCTCAAAAGGGCGGCGGCTTATTGCGTTCGGCGAGCCGGACTGCGGCGTACGCGTCGTTGAGTTTGCGTTCGGCGGTGATGGCTTTGACTTTGTTGTGGGCGCGGGTGTTGCGACGCTTGGGCATCATCACACCGCGATCGGGAGCCAATTCGAGAACCGGTGACTCGCCGTCCCAGATGGTGGCGGTGGGTTGGCACAGTGTTGGGAACTGGTGCTTACTGCCCGGGTGGGTCACATAGGTGTGCCCGGTGGGCGAGAGCCAGATGACAGTGCCGTCGGGAAGTTGCCGGTCCCGCCAGCCCGTCGCGCCGTTCCAGAAGGTTTTCAGCAAGTGGTGAAAACGGCACATACACTTGAGGTTTGACGGGTGGGTCGGCCCGACCGGGTAGGCGACGGTGTGGTCCAAATCGCAGACCTGGGCGGGTTTATCGCAGCCGGGGAACCGACACGTCAAATCCCGGCACCGCACAAAGTCGGCCAGCGAAAGAGACGGGATGTAGCGGCGCTCGGCTGCGGTGTCGCCGCCGGGGTGGCGGACTGCGCGGATCCGGGCGCGTTCCAGGATGCCGCCCAGCAGTGCGGTCGGCAGCACCCCGGCGCCCAACACGAACGCCGGCGGCGGAGCTGAGCACTGGGCGGGCGCCTGCGCCGGCTCACTTGGCTCGGACTTCCTCGGCGGCGCCGTCTCACTGGGCGCTGACTCGGCGGTGGCGGCGTTGACGGATTTCTCGTCGGCGACGACGTAGACCACGGTGGTCTTGGCGGGCGGCTCGCCGGTGGCGCCGTCACAGTCGGGTTGGCCGCATTGGCAGGCGAAGTCGGTGTGGGTGATCG